>NZ_JADEYR010000009.1 GCF_015209585.1 Brachybacterium epidermidis | reverse complement strand
GTGCGGTGGTGGTCGGTGTCGTCGTGGTCGGGGTGGTCGGGGTGGTGGAGTTGGTCGAGGGTGCCGTTGCGGTCCAGGGCGGTCAGTTCGAGGCCCCACTGGTACTGGCTCCAGGCGTCGTGGAGTGCTTGGGCGAGCAGGGGGGTGGTCAGGTCGCGGTTGGCGGGGATCGACGCCGCGGCGCGGGGGCGCCCGGTGCTGGCTCCAGTGGTGGTGCTGGTTCCTGTGGTGGTGCCGATTCTCCAGTGGGTGGTGCCGTCGGGTCCGCGGACGGGGTCGATCCTGCCCAGGGTCTTCAGCCGGTGGTGGGTGAAGCACAGCAGGTGCAGGTTCGCGACGCAGGTCTGGCCACCGGCGGTGGGGTCGGTGTGGTCGTACTCGGTGATGTGGTCGGCCTCGGCGCGGGAGGTGGAGGACCGGATACAGCCCGGCACCGCGCATACGGGGTGCTGGATCCGGAGCTGTTCGAGCATCGATGCGGGTGGCCGGTAGCTGGTGGTGGTCGCGGGGATGTGCGCGCCGGTCACAGGGTCGGTGAGGATGCGATGCCAGAACGGTTCCCCCGCCGCGATCATGCGGGCCATCGAGGCGGGGATCGGGATGGTGCCATCGATCAGGGCGGGCGCATCGGAGTGGCCCATCAGGGTCATCACCGGCACCATCACGCTGATCCGGAACCGCTCACCAGGCACCTCGATCCCCCCGGTCTCCAGCACACTACGGGTCAGGATCGCGTAGCGCAGCGCCCCCAGAGTCAGCGGCGCACCGGTGGCGGCGGCCTGCCCGTCGGGATCGAAGGGGATCGGGGCGCCGTCGGCAAGGGCGTGGCGCTGCTGGTCCTGGATGGCGCGGGCGCTGGCATCCAGGCGCCGCGACAGGGAGAGGATCTCCGGGACGGGCCCGGTGATGCGGACGGTGGCGGTGCCGTCATCGACCGGGGAGCCCTCCAGAGCGACCTCGCGCTGATCCTCCGGCCGTGGGGTGGTCTCACCTGCGTGGTGGAGCCAGGCCACCAGGACACGCAGTTCACGACGGAACCGCTGGACGGGGATCGAGGCCAGATCCCAGGCCGATACCCGCTGATCCACCTCCGCCAGCTGGGCGGGAGTGAACTCCCTAGTGGTGCGGAGGATCCGCTGGTGCCACTCCACCGGCAGGTCCCCGGCCTCCAGCCGGGCGAACAGGGCCGGCAGATGATGCACAGCAGTGTGGGCCTGGCGGATCAAGGTCGAAGCGTGGCTGGTGGTGGTGCGCAGGGCGACAGCGGCCACCACAGCGGACTCGGCCCGGTCATCGGCTGCTTCCTCGTCGTTCGCGGGCGCGATCCACAACGGTGCCAGCTCCCGCAGCATCCGGGCATGCTCACGGGACTGCTCACGCTGCAGGGCCAGCAACCGCACTGCGGTATCAGCCTCTACGGTGCCCGGCACCGCACCGCCCCGCTCAGCCACGCTCTGCGGGGTCAGGGGGTGACGGGCCCGCACCTGGTCCGCGGGCGGGACCGGGGGCTTGGGGAGGTGATAGGGGCGTAGCGGGGGCGCGGGGCGCGTGGGGGCTCCTCGATCAACTCCCCGTTCTCGAACCGGAACGACGCCACCACACCCACCCCCTTTCTCTCCTGGCATCTCGTGGGTCCTGCTACTGGCTTCGATTGGCCGGTGACCAGGCCTTTTGATCTGGCACCTACTCTATGGACCCCCACCGACAAACCAAGCCCGGGCCCCCGCAATGGGGACAACCACCCCCAGGGGAGGAACCCCGACGACAGCCGCCGGAAGAGCCCCGCGAGAGCCGCCGAAGGAACCCCACCAGAGCCGCCGAAGGAACCCCGCTGCCTCCCCGCGCGCTGATGGTCAGGACCCGCCCGTAGAATCGCGGCATGACCACGCCTGAGACCGCCACCAGCACGCCCAGCACCACCGCCGACGCCACCTCTGCCGAGGCCGGCACCGTCTCCTCCCCCACCCACGCGTGGGGGATCGGCCTGGCCACCCTCGCCGCCGACGGCAGCACGCTGGATGCCTGGTACCCCTCCCCCCAGCTCGGCAAGGCTCCGCAGGATCCGCAGTCGCACCCGCTGCACGCCCAGCTCTCCGCCGCGGCGCAGGACGACGAGGTGCGCGGCACCACCCGCGAGGTCGTGGTACGGGCGATAGAGCTCGCCGCTCCCCCGGCCGACACCGCCGACGCCTACCTGCGCCTGCACCTTCTCTCCCATCGCCTGATCGAGCCCAACGTGCAGAGCCTGGACGGCGTGTTCGGGGTGCTCACCAACGTGGTGTGGACCTCCGAGGGCCCGTGTGCCGTGAGCGGCTTCGAGGAGACCCGCCTGCGGCTGATCGCCGCCGGTCGCACTCCCACCGTGTACAGCGTGGACAAGTTCCCCCGCATGGTCGACTACGTGGTCCCCGCCGGGGTGCGCATCGGCGACGCCGACCGCGTGCGGCTGGGTGCCCACCTGGCCGACGGCACCACCGTCATGCACGAGGGCTTCGTGAACTTCAATGCCGGCACCCTGGGCACCTCCATGATCGAGGGCCGCATCTCCCAGGGCGTGGTGGTCGACGACGGCTCCGACGTGGGCGGCGGCGCCTCCACCATGGGCACCCTGTCCGGCGGCGGCACCCAGCGGGTGCGCATCGGCAAGCGTTCCCTGGTGGGCGCTGAGGCCGGCGTCGGGATCGCGCTGGGCGACGACTGCGTGATCGAGGCCGGCCTGTACGTCACCGCGGGCACCAAGGTGGTGCTGGTGGGCGAGAAGGGCCAGTCCCCGGATGAGGCCGGCAGTGACACGGCGCAGGGCGAGGCCGGCAGCGACCATCCCCACGTGGTCAAGGCCCGTGAGCTCTCCGGTGTCCCGAACCTGCTGTTCCGCCGCAACTCGCTGACCGGCGCGGTGGAGGCGGTGGCCCGCCAGGGGCAGACGGTCGAGCTCAACTCGGCCCTGCACGCGAACTGACGTGGCCCGCGGTTCCCGCCGCGCCCCCGGGGGCCGCCGCACATCAGGTCGCGAACCGCGCCGCCGAAGGCGCCCCCTGGGGCGCCACCTGGTGCTGCCGTTGACGCTGGTGCTGCTGTTCGTCGGCATCGCGGGAGGTTCCTATGTGGCGCTGCAGCGCTACGGATCGCCGCTGGGCGAGGGCACCTGCACCGCGACGGGGCTGGGCACCAGCCACCGCTACACGGTGGACCGCGTCGCCAACGCCGCTCTGATCAGCGCGGTTGCGGTGGATCGCGGGCTGCCGCCCCGCGCGGCGTCGATCGCCCTGGCCACGGCGTACCAGGAATCCCAGCTGCGCAACATCGACTACGGGGACCGGGACTCCCTGGGCCTGTTCCAGCAGCGCCCCTCCCAGGGGTGGGGCACCGAGGAGCAGATCATGGACCCGGTGTACTCCACCAACGCGTTCTACGACGTGCTGGTGACCATCGACGGCTACGAGTCCGGGGACATCAACGACGTCGCCCAGGAGGTCCAGCGCAGCGGGTTCCCGCAGGCCTACCGCGACCACGAGACCGAGGGGCGGCTCTACGCCTCGGCCCTGACCGGGCAGAGCGGCCCGAACCTGCGCTGCACGCTGGCGCAGGCCCAGGGCACCTTCTCCCCCGAGGGCGTGCGCAGCGAGCTGAAGCGCCAGTTCCCTCGCCTCAGCGAGGCGGGCCGGGTCACCAGCACCCTGGCCGACGCCGGCACCGTGGCGCCGACGGTCCCCGCCGGGGCCGGTGCCACCGCGCTGGTGATCGACGTGGGTGGGGACGAATCGCTGGGATGGACCATGGCGAACTGGGCGGTGGCCCGCGCCGCCGAGGACGGCGTGGTGCAGGTGAGCTACCAGGGGCGCGTATGGGACCGCGCCGCGCGCGGCGAGGAGGCCGATGCCTGGGGGAACATCGACGGCGGGGACCCCGACCGCGTCGTGGTGCTGGTCAGTACGTCATGAACCCGCGGGCGCGGAACTGCTCGCGCACCCGCTCCACGGTCTCCTTCGAGGGGGGCTGGGCGTCCCGCAGCTTGTACTCCATGCCCAGCGCGTCCCACTTGTCCTGCCCCATGTTGTGGAAGGGCAGCACCTCGACACGCTCCACGACCTGCTTCCACGGGGCGATGTTCTCGGCGATCGCCTCGACGTTCTCCTCCGAGTCGGTCCAGCCGGGAACCACCACG
This sequence comes from Brachybacterium epidermidis, assembly GCF_015209585.1. Lineage (GTDB taxonomy): Bacteria > Actinomycetota > Actinomycetes > Actinomycetales > Dermabacteraceae > Brachybacterium > Brachybacterium epidermidis. Next base: position 108,764 of record NZ_JADEYR010000009.1, on the reverse strand, counting down.
AAGCGGATCCAGACGGTGGTGCCGCGAGCGGCCAGGCGATTGCCGAAATCGAGCGTGGGCTGCAGTGGCCGGCCGGTGAGTGCCTTGTAGGACTCCTCGGTGCCGCTCTTGACGTCCAGCAGCACCAGGTCCACGTTGTCGAGGAAGGCGTCGTCGGCCACCGCGCCCAGGTAGCCGGAGGTGTCGATCGCGGTGTGGACGCCCATCTCCTTGGCCGCCTGCAGCACGTTGCGGGCAAAGGCCGGCTGCATCAGCACCTCACCGCCGGACAGCGTGATGCCTCCGCCGGAGGAGGAGAACACGCGGCGGTACCGCTTGATGCGGCGCACCAGCTCCTCGAGCTGGACGTCCTGCCCGCGGCGCATCTCCATGGTGTCGGGGTTGTGGCAGTACACGCAGCGCAGCGGGCAGCCGGAGAAGAACACGGTCAGCCGAGTGCCGGGGCCGTCGACGGCGGTCACCAGCTCCCAGGAGTGGATCGAGGCCAGGCGGCCCTCGCGGATCGCGGCCAGCCGCTGGGAGCGTTCCAGCTCCGCTTCGGCCATGCCCTCGATCCCCGCGCCGGTGCGTCGGTTCTCGATCGGGGTGCCCAGTCGCAGGTCGATGCTCTCGCCCATGTCGCTCCGTTCCCTCGTCCGACCAGGTCCTCGGCCCCGGTCGGCACTGCTCGTCGTGCAGGCGGCGCCGGGCGGGGTCCCGCCCGGCGCCGCCGGTGGTCATGGCGCCGTGATGGCGCTCCGATGCAGGGCGTCGCTCAGGCGCTCTGATGGAAGGTGCGATCCAGCACGTCCAGCTGCTGCTCGCGGGTGAGCTTCACGAAATTCACGGCGTAGCCGGAGACACGGACCGTGAGGTTCGGGTAGTTCTCCGGGTGCTCCATCGCGTCCACCAGGGTGTCCTTGTTCAGGACGTTGATGTTGGCGTGGAACAGGCCGGACTCCATGTTGTTGGCGGCCCGGTTGGCCTTCATGGACTCCAGGCGCTCGGCGTAGGTCTTGGCAGACATCGGTTTCTCCTCGAGTGGTTGAGTTCGACGGTTGATGATCGGGGTGATCAATTGGTCAGGGTGCAGTCGTCGTCCATCACGAAGCCGGCGTCCAGGATGCCGACCAGGTTCTTGACCTGCTCGTCCTTGGTGCGTCCCAGACCCTGCGGGGTGATGGTGTTGGTGAGCGAGATGCCGTCGAGCGCGTCGTTGTAGTCGAGCTTGCCGACCGACAGCATCGAGGCGACCATCCCGTGGGAGTCCGCGCCGTTCTCCGGGTTCGCACCCGGGGAGAAGGGGGTGCCCTTCTGGTGACCGGAGGGGAAGGAGCCGGTGGCCTTGCCGTACACCACGTTCGAGGTGATGGTCAGGACCGACTGGGTGGGGATGGCATCCCGGTACATCGGGATCTCCTTGATCTTCTGCATCACCGTGTGCACGATCGTCGCGGCGATGTCGTCGGCGCGATCATCGTCGTTGCCGTAGCGGGGGAACTCGCCCTCGGTGATGTAGTCCACGATCAGGCCGGTCTCGTCACGCACCGGGGTGACGGTGGCGTGCTTGATGGCCGACAGGGAGTCCGCCACGATGGACAGGCCCGCGATGCCGCAGCCCATGGTGCGCACGATCTCGCTGTCGTGCAGCGCCATCTCGATCGACTCGTAGGCGTACTTGTCGTGGCTGTAGTGGATGATGTTCAGCGCCTCGACGTAGGTGCCGACCACCCAGTCGAGCATGTGCTCGTACTTCTCCCACACGTCGTCGAAGTCCAGCGGGCCGTCGCCCTGGACGGGCGTGAACTCGCCCTCCTCGGTGACCTGCTTGCCGCTGATCTCGTCGCGACCGCCGTTGATGGCGTACAGCAGAGCCTTGCCGGCGTTGACGCGAGCGCCGAAGAACTGCATCTGCTTGCCGACCCTCATCGGGGAGACGCAGCAGGCGATCGCTGCGTCGTCACCCCAGCGGCCACGGATCTGCTCATCGGACTCGTACTGGATCGAGGAGGTCTCGATCGAGATGGCCGAGCAGAACTCCTTGTAGCCCTCGGGCAGCTTCGGATCCCAGAACACGGTGATGTTCGGCTCCGGGGCCGGCCCCAGGTTGCGCAGGGTCTGAAGCAGGCGGAACGAGGTCTTGGTGACCTGCGAGCGGCCGTCCTCGGTCATGCCGCCGTCCGACCAGGTGGCCCAGTACGGGTCACCGGAGAAGATCTGGTCGTAGTCGATGGTGCGCAGGAACCGCACGATGCGCAGCTTGATCACCAGCGCATCGATGATCTCCTGGGCGTCGGACTCGGTGATCTTCCCGGCCTTGAGGTCGCGCTCGAAGTAGACGTCCAGGAACGCGGAGAGGCGGCCGAGGGACATCGCGGCGCCGTCCTGGCTCTTCACGGAGGCGAGGTAGGCCATGTAGGTCCACTGCACCGCTTCCTGCGCGTTGGCGGCGGGACGCTTGAGGTCCAGACCGTAGATCTCACCCAGGGTGACGAGCTTCTTGAGAGCCTTGATCTGCTCGGAGTGCTCCTCGCGGTAGCGGGCCCAGTGCTCGCTGAAGGGCTGGTCCGCCACGGCGTCCTTGGCGGCCATCTTCTCGGCGATCAGGAAGTCCGCCCCGTACAGGGCGAGACGACGGTAGTCCCCGATGATGCGGCCGCGGCCGTAGGCGTCCGGCAGACCGGTGATGATGTGGCTGGAGCGGGCAGCGCGGATGCGCGGGGTGTAGATGTCGAAGACACCGTCGTTGTGCGTCTTGCGGTACCTCGTGAAGACCTTCTTGATCTCGGGGTCCGGCTCCTTGCCGGCCTCCTTGATCGCGGTCTCGACCATGCGCCAGCCGCCGTTGGGCATCATGGCGCGCTTGAGCGGGACGTCGGTCTGCAAACCGACGATGACGTCGTCCTCGGGGCAGATGTATCCGGCCGGGAACGCATCGATGTCGGCGGGGGGCTTGGTGTCGACGTCGTAGACGCGGCGGCGACGCTCCTCGGAGAGGTAGTTCTTCTCCAGGTGATCCCAGACCTTCAGGGTCTTCTCGGTGGGGCCGGCGAGGAACGAGGCATCACCTTCGTACGGGGTGTAGTTGCGCAGGATGAAGTCGCGCAGATCGATGGACTCCTGCCAGGGACCCGGCTCGAAGCCCTCCCACGCGTCACCTCCTGCAACCGCATCGGTGGGGCGCTCGGTGGTGGCGGACGTCATCTGATCCTCCTCGTGGTGCCGGAGAGCCGGTCGGCGCACGGCCCTCCTGGGTTGACACCACCATAAGGCCAGGTCCTGACACCTCCGAGGCAGAAGGTCCCGGAAAATGGCCCCTGACCTGCGGCGTGGCTCACATGAGACGCCTCACATCCCGGGGTCTGCGAGGGGTCTCAGCGAGCAGTGGCCTGCGTCGCGAACGACGAGACGTCGACTGTCCCGTCAGCAGCCGCGAGCACTGCCGCGTCATGGGTCGCGCAGATGACGATGCCACCGCCGTCCGCATGCTCGCGCAGCAGTTCGATGACCCTCCGGGCGTTGCCGTCGTCGAGCGAGGCCGTGGGCTCATCGGCGAATACGACCCGCGCCCCGTGGACGATGAGCCGAGCGAAAGCCACACGCTGGTACTCACCGCCGCTGAGCTGGAAGACGGGGTCGTTCTTCTGCGTGAGCACACCAACCTGCTCCAGGGCCTCGTCGATTCGACGGGCGGCCTCCTTGCGGGGGATTCCGCTGAGCTGCGGCGACAGCCTGAGGTTCCGCTCCACGGTGTCCTGCTCCACCAGTCCCCTGTTCTGGAACAGGAACCCGAAGGTCGTGCGGTACAGCCGCCGACGCATGGACGGGGAGATCACCTCCTCACCCAGCAGGAGCCGCCCCTGATCCACCCGTTCCAGCAGGCTGAGGCAGTTCAGCAGGGTGGTCTTGCCGCATCCGCTCGGACCGGAGAGGATGGTGAGACTGCCGGCGTCGAAGCGGTGGCTGAATCCCTCCCAGAGGCCGCGGCTGCCGAAGCTCTTGGACAGGTTCTCAGCTGTGAGAGCCACCGTCTTATCAGCCATCTCATCTCTCCTTGACCGAATCGCCGCAGATCCTGCGATCGAACCGGGACACCGTTAAAGCAGCGAGGGTCATCAGCACTCCTAGACAGATCGCCCACAGCACCCAGTCGCTGCCTCGATCAGTGCCACGCAGTGTCACCGCCATTCCCAGCCCGGCCGCCAGGGATGCTCCAGCCAGGCTGAGGAATCGCCAGTGCCGGGACAACCACCTGCGGCCCAGCACGAATGCTGCCAGCAGGCGATCGTGCTGGCGGCGGCACTCAGCCGCTGCCAGCAGCACGACGGAGACGACCGACACGGCGAGAGCGATCAGAACTCGTGTGCCGTTCACCAGCGCTTCGTTCCGCAGCCTTTGGGCGGCCACCAATGCCGATTCCCGTGAGGAAGTTACGTCTGCCACGAGGTCGCGCAGCCCTGCACCGACCCATTGCTCACGCACGACCTCGGCACTCTGCATGAAGGATATCCCTCCACCAGAAATGGCACCGATGGTATTCACGGTCGACAACCAGGGCGAACTCAATGAGTAGTAGTACAGAACCGGATTCGAATACTCGGCAGGACCACCGTGCAAACTTGAGTTCGCCGTGAATGACTCCAGAGTGAACCCATCCTCATAGGTCACGACCCGAACAGTCGGAGGTGCGGGGATATCCGTGCACCCATCACCAGTGACTTCACAGTCGGCGCGAGACTCGAAGCCAGCCCATTCCTGTGCGGTGTGCGTGATCTGATCGCTGTCCATCGCCCGGGATCGCGGAATGGCAACGATCAGCTCTGATTGAGCAACTTCAGGCAGTCCGAACTGCTCCGGTTTCTGGCCGGACAGCGAGAAGAAAGTGTCATTGAGGTGCAGAACACAGTCGCCGCCGAGGCCTGCGGCAGCCATCTCGCACTCATCGTCAGGATCGTTGAGCACAGCGGTTCCGGCCAGTGAGCTCTCGAGGACAAGCTGACGGACACTGGGAGCGGATGCCTGCAGTTCTGGCTCGGCCAGAGCGAACAGGCTCACCGAGGTGACGTCCGGGACGTTCTCCCACTGCTCGCCGACCCGCGCCGAGGAGCGCAACTGGTCAACGACGTTCACCATCACCGGAGTAATCACCAGGGCAGTTCCAGTGAACAGTGCCAGCGCCGCTGCGGAAGCGGCGATGATCGCCTGCTGTGAAGCCACGGAGTGCAACCGTTCCAGCAGCGGCGCAGCCGTGACCTCGCTGACAACGACTGCCGCCGCCATGGCGCTCACGATTCCGCCCCACTGCAGAAGCAGCGTGGCAATCAGCAGAGGAACGAAACCTGTGGCGCGAAGCGCTGAAGGGGAGAAGAATCCCACTGCTGCTATGGCAACCGCTCCGACCACCATCGTCGTTGCCAAAGCCCAGCAGACCAGGGCGAGTCCATCGCGCCCTCGAGCCGCAAGGCGGCGGCGCCCCAAGGTCTGATCGATCGCGGCTGCTGCAACTCGCCGGTTCAGGTGCAGCAGAGTTGTCGAACCGACGGCACAGAGGAAGGCGAGAAAGGTGATCGGCCCAAGAGGTGGCGCCATCCACGGCGGAAGGTCAGTCGCAGTGGTACGGATGGTCGCGATGGTCTCATACCCTTGCTCGTTGAGGCTGCGCACCACTTGCGCCATCTCTGCGATGTCTCCCTGCAGGGTCATCACGCCAGTGGCGGAATCGGGGTACGTGCCCGCGGAAAGCGTTGTGCTGCGGCCCAGGGGAAGCTGCCAGGTGAGCTCTGATCCGGATTCCGTCTCCAACGGCGCGTGAATGATCTCTCCGTGCAGGGAGCTCTCAACAAACTGGGGCCGCAGCTCACGGAACTCCTCAGTGAGCGTTTCCGGTGTGACTCCCGGTGGTGCGCCCCGGATGATGAGCGTCAGCTGAGCACCTCGGGGAAAAGTCGAGTCCGTTTCAACAGCTGAGACAAGGCCTGTGAGCACCGAGGTGATGCTCATCAGAAGCACCACACCGACGACGAGCAGGTCGCAGCGCCATCGCGAGGTGAACCGAGCCAGCCTGGTCTTCACGTTGACCCGGCTGGCTCGGCTCGCGAGGTTATGCACCATAACGATCTGTCAATCTACTTGCAGTATCTCTCGGGGTTCTTGTCTTCGGTACAGACATCACAACAAACCCCTTTGTCCTGTTGGATCCACAAGCCGGTCACCCGACGTGGGATGAAGCTACCAGGAGGGGGGGCGAGGACCGCGCGTCAACGTGATGTTCTTCAACCGTTCACGGTCTCGACACCGTCTCGAGCTTTTGCGAGCACTCCGGGCCTCTGCATCGGGGCGTGTGGGCCCGTCCAGCCGATCGGACCGGCTTCAGCCCCGCTTGTCGATCTCGGCCTTGAGCTCCGCCAGGCGCAGCTCGCTGGTGCCGGTGCGCTCCTCCATCGCCTGGTACGGGCGCTCGGGGTGGCCGGTGTAGATCTGGCGCGGGCGGCCGATCTTGGTGTCCGGGTCGTGGATCATCTCCTGCCACTGCGCGATCCAGCCGGGCAGGCGACCGATCGCGAACAGCACCGTGAACATCTGGGTGGGGAAGCCCATCGCCTTGTAGATGATGCCGGTGTAGAAGTCCACGTTCGGGTACAGCTTGCGCTCGACGAAGTAGTCGTCGTTCAGCGCGATCTCCTCGAGCTTCATCGCCAGTTCCAGGCGCTCGTCGTTGACGCCCAGGCGCTCCAGCACGGTGTCGGCGATGCTCTTGACGATGCGGGCGCGGGGGTCGTAGTTCTTGTACACCCGGTGGCCGAAGCCCATCAGCCGGATGCCGTCCTCCTTGTTCTTCACCTTCTCCATGTAGTCGCGGGGGTCGATGCCCTCGTCGCGGATCAGGTTGAGCATCTCCATCACCGCGGCATTGGCGCCGCCGTGCGCAGGGCCGGACAGCGCGCCGATGCCGGCCGAGATCGAGGTGAACAGGTTGGCCTGGGCCGAGCCCACCAGGCGCACCGCGGAGGTGGAGCAGTTCTGCTCGTGGTCCGCATGCAGGATCAGAAGCTGCTCCATGGCCCGCACCACGGCCGGGTCGGCGATGTACTCCTCGACCGGGAAGCCGAAGGTCAGGCGCAGGAAGTTCTCGATCAGGGAGAGGCGGTTGTCCGGGTACAGCAGCGCGTGGCCCTGCGCGATGCGATGGGCGTAGGCCGCCATCGTGGGCATCTTGGCCAGCAGCCGCACCGAGGACAGCCGCACCTGCTCCTCGTCGAAGGGATCCAGGGAGTCCTGGTAGAAGGTGGACAGCGCGGAGACGCCGGCCTGCAGCACCGCCATCGGGTGGGCATCGCGCGGGTAGTCGTCGAACAGCCGACGGAAGCGCTCGTCCAGCAGGGTGCGGCGCTCCACCTGGGCGGAGAAGTTGTCGAGCTGGCCGCGGGTGGGCAGCTCGCCGTGGATCAGCAGGTAGGCCACCTCGAGGTAGGTGGAGTGCTCGGCGAGTTGCTCGATGGGGTAGCCGCGGTAGCGCAGGATCCCCTCGTCACCGTCGATGTAGGTGATCTCCGAGGTGGTGTTGGCGGTGTTCATGAAACCGGGGTCGTAGGTGACCGCGCCGGTCTCCTTGCGCAGCGGCCCGATCCCGATGCCCGGATTGCCCTCCACGGCGTCGATGCGCGGCAGATCGAGGGTCTTCTCGTCGTAGCTGAGGCGGGCGGGCGTCGTCGCGTGATCCATGGGCTCTCCGTTGTGCGTGGTCGGATCGTTCAGTGGCGCTGCAGGCGCCGGGCGGCAGCGGCGATCCGCTCGTCGGTGGCCGTCAGTGCCACGCGGACGAAGGTCCCGCCTGCTTCACCATAGAACATCCCCGGGGCCACCAGGATCCCCAGACCGGCCAGTGCGCGCACGGACGTGGCGCAGTCCTCGCGGAAGGTGGTCCACAGGTACAGGCCTGCGTCCGATCCGTGGATCTCACCACCGGCGTCGCGCAGGGCGCCGGCGAGCAGTGCGCGACGCGCCCGGTAGGTCTCGCGCTGAGCCGCCACCGCGTCGTCATCGTCCAGGGCTGCGGCCATGGCGGTCTGGATGGGGCCGGGGATCATCATTCCGGCTTGCTTGCGCACCGCCAGCAGCTCCCCCACCAGGGCCGGGTCGCCGGCCACGAAGGCAGCGCGGTAGCCAGCCAGGTTGGACTGCTTGGACAGCGAGTACACGCACAGCAGGCCGCTGAGGCTCCCCTCGTTCACGCGGGGGTCCAGCACCGAGGGCACCTCGTCGACGGTCCACGGCAGCAGGGCGTAGCACTCGTCGGAGGCGACCACGATGCCGCGCTCGCGGGCCCAGCGCACGATCGCGGCGATCTGGTCCGCCTCCAGCACCGCGCCGGTGGGGTTCGAGGGCGAGTTCAGCCACAGCAGCCGGATCCGGGAGGCCAGCGAGGGATCGGGCAGGGCAGCCTCCCCCTCGGCGGCCAGGCGCACCATGTCCACCGGCAGGGGCTGGGCGCCCACCAGGCGGGCTCCGATGTCGTAGGTGGGATAGGCCACGTGCGGGAACGCGACGGCATCCCCGGGGCCGAGGCCGAGCTGGAAGGGCAGGTGCGCCACCAGCTCCTTGGAGCCGATGGTGGGAAGCACGTTCTCCGCGCCCAGGGAGGGCGGGGCAGCCCGGTGCCGGTGCAGGAAGGAGACGATGCCCTCGCGCAGGGCGGGGGTGCCGATGGTGGTGGGGTAGCCGTGGGAGTCGGCCGCATCGGCGAGCGCCTGCTGCACCGAGGCGGGTGTGGGATCCACGGGCGTGCCGACGGAGAGGTCGACCATGCCGTCCGCGTGCGAGGCGGCCAGGTCGCGGGCCTCGGCCAGGGTGTCCCACGGGAATACCGGCAGGCGGGAGGCGAGCGAGGTGCGCGGTGCTGCTCCCACGGGCTCAGGCCAGCGGGTTGGGCTGGGGCGGGAGCGCCTCGATCAGCGGGTGGTCCTTGTCGATCACACCCATCTTCGCCGCGCCGCCGGGCGCGCCGAGCTCGTCGAAGAAGTCGACGTTGGCGTCGTAGTACTCGGCCCACTGGTCCGGGACGTCGTCCTCGTAGAAGATCGCCTCGACCGGGCACACCGGCTCGCAGGCACCGCAGTCCACGCACTCGTCGGGCTGGATGTACAGCATCCGATTGCCCTCGTAGATGCAGTCCACCGGACACTCGTCCACGCACGCCCGATCCTTCACATCGACACAGGGCAGGGCGATGACGTACGTCATGGTGCAGTTCCTTCCGACGGGGACCGTCCCATCATCGCACTGTGAGGCGCGGTAAGGGGAACCGGCGCCCGGCGCGGCGGCTGCGGCGTGACGGGCCGAACATCCCCAGACCCTCGCCGGCGGTGGTCACCGCACCCTTCCCGGCAGTAACCTGCCAGCCTGGAAACGGACGGACCGACCGAGTCGAGAGGATGTCGGAGGCATACGTGATGATGAACGACGGCCACCGCCGCCGCCCGGGATGGGCCCCGTTCCTGGAGCCCGGGCGCCGAGTGGTGCTGCGCTACGCGATCGACCGCACCTCCTCGCCGCACGGCGAGTCGATGACCGACGCCCTGGGCACGATCCTGGAGGTCGATCAGAAGGCGGTCGACGTGATGACAAGGCGTGGCCGCGTCACGGTGCCCCGCACCCTAATGGTCGCCTCCAAGGAGGTGCCCCCTCCCCCGCCGCGCCGACAGCCCGTCGCCCAGCCGGAGGGCTGAGGGGTCAGGCCCGCGGCGCTCGCCCTCGACGACGCACCAGGGTGATGACGCCGATCATCACGAACGGCAGCAGTACGCCGATCCCCTGCACGATCCAGCCGGAGTACTGGATCTGGTCGCCGATCGCGGCGGGGAACAGCACGCCGCCGCCCACGCCACGGCCCAGGAAGGGCATCGCCAGCAGTCCCCACAGCGAGCCCACCACCGCCAGCGGCAGTCGCGAGCCGGTGGCCGCGTAGAGGAACACGCAGGCCGTCACCTGGAACACCGCGCCGAACAGCAGTCCGGCGGGCAGCTCGAGGCCACCGATGTCCAGCCGCAGCCGGTGCGTGGTCACCAGCAGCACCACCGACAGGATCGTGAGAACGATCGCCAGTGCCACCTGGGAGAAGCGGGCGGCCAGGGACTGGGTGTCGATCGGCGGGAGCTGCTGGGTCACGGGGCGCTCTCGGTCCGGTCCCTCAGGCGCCGGTCTTGGCACGGGAGCGGGCCCGGGCGCGCTCACCCGCATCCAGGATCACCTTGCGGATGCGCACGATCTGCGGCGTGACCTCGACGCACTCGTCCTCGGCGGCGAACTCGAGGGACTCCTCCAGGGTGAGCCTGCGCGGCGGCACCAGGTTCTCGAAGGAGTCCGCCGAGGCGGCGCGCCTGTTCGTCAGCTTCTTCTCCTTGGTGATGTTGACGTCCATGTCCTCGCTGCGGGAGTTCTCCCCCACCACCTGGCCCTCGTAGACCTCGCTGGTGGGCTCCACGAAGAAGGAGCCGCGCTCCTGCAGGTTGATCATCGCGTACGGGGTGACGGCACCGGCGCGGTCGGCCACCAGGGAGCCGGTGCTGCGGAACTCGATGGTGCCCATCCACGGGGCGAAGCCGTCCGCGTAGGAGGAGGCGATGCCGTTGCCGCGGGTCTCGGTGAGGAAGAGGGTGCGGAAGCCGATCAGGCCGCGGGACGGGACGGTGAACTCCATGCGCACCCAGCCGGAGCCGTGGTTGCTCATGGTCTCCATGCGGCCCTTGCGGGCGGCCATCAGCTGGGTGACGGTGCCCAGGTACTCCTCGGGCACGTCGATGGTCATCCGCTCCACGGGCTCCTGGACCACACCGTCGATCTGGCGGGTCAGCACGGTGGGCTTGCCCACGGTGAGCTCGAAGCCCTCGCGACGCATCTGCTCCACCAGGATCGCCAGGGCCAGCTCGCCGCGGCCCTGCACCTCCCAGGCGTCCGGTCGATCGGTGGGCAGCACCCGCAGGGACACGTTGCCCACCAGCTCGGAGGCCAGGCGGTCCTTCACCTGACGGGCGGTGAGCTTGTGGCCCTTGGCGTTCTTGCCGGCGAGCGGGGAGGTGTTGATGCCGATCGTCATGGAGATCGCCGGCTCGTCGATCTCGATCAGCGGCAGGGGGCGGGGATCGTTCGGATCGGCGAGTGTCTCGCCGATCATGATCTGCGGGATGCCTGCCACGGCCACGATGTCGCCGGGGCGGGCAGTGCGGGTCATCGGCTCGCGGGTGAGTCCCTTGGTCTCCAGCAGCTCGGTGACCTTGACGGTGCGGATCTCACCATCGGACTGGCACCACGCCACCTGCTGGCCCTTGGTCAGCTCACCGCTCTTGATGCGCAGCAGGGCCAGGCGGCCCAGGAACGGGGAGGCGTCGAGGTTGGTGACGTGGGCCTGCAGCGGCACCTCGTCGTCATAGGTGGGAGCGGGGATCGACTCCAGGATGGTGGCGAACAGCGCCTCCACCGTGGTCTCCTCCGGGAGGGTCCCGTCGACCGGCTTGGTCAGCGAGGCCCGGCCGGCCTTGCCGGAGGCGTACACCACCGGCATGTCCAGCACCGAGTCGAGGTCGAGGTCCTCGACCTCCTCGGCGACATCGGAGGCCAGACCCAGCAGCAGGTCGGTGGTCTCGCCCACGACCTCGTCGATGCGGGCGTCGGGCCGGTCGACCTTGTTGACCACCAGGATCACGGGGAGCTTGGCGGCCAGGGCCTTGCGCAGCACGAAGCGGGTCTGCGGCAGGGGGCCCTCGGAGGCGTCCACCAACAGCACCACGCCGTCCACCATGGACAGGCCGCGCTCCACCTCGCCGCCGAAGTCGGCGTGGCCGGGGGTGTCGATCACGTTGATGGTGATGCCGCCGGGCTCGCCGGCTTCCGCGGCCGAGGGGCCGGTGTAGCGGATCGCCGTGTTCTTGGCGAGGATCGTGATGCCCTTCTCGCGCTCCAGCTCACCGGAGTCCATCGCCCGCTCGTCGTGCTTGTCGTGGTCGCTGAAGGCGCCGCCCTGGGTGAGCATGGCGTCGACCAGGGTCGTCTTGCCGTGGTCGACGTGGGCGACGATCGCGACGTTGCGCAGGTCGGTGCGGTGGCGAAGTGTCATACGGGTGAGTGCTCGTTTCGAGTCGCAAGGTGGGGCGCAGCAACTGGCGCGCCCCGGGCCGTGGCGATTCTACAAGTGCTCAGGCCCGGGGGCGCGCGATGGTCGTGGAGGACACGTCGGCGATGCGCCGGGTCAGACCACGCCGCCGGTGGTGTACGGGTCCTCGCCCTCCGACGCGATGGGGCCGCGGACGGCCTGCTCCTGCTCGTCCTCGCTGACCATGCTGTCGGTGGTGGGGGCTTGCGCCTCCTCGAGGTCGCCGAGGATCCGCGATCCCGCCAGCTCGATGCTGCGGCCGGGAATGGCGTCCAGCAGACGTCGGGTGTACTCCTGCTGCGGGTCGGTGAAGACCTGCTCGGTGGGCGCGTGCTCGACGACCCGGCCCTGCTCCATCACCAGCACGTCATCGGCGATCTGGCGCACCACCGCGAGGTCGTGCGTGATGAAGATGTAGGACAGCCCCAGTTCGCTCTGCAGATCGTTGAGCAGTTCGAGCACCTGGGCCTGCACCAGCACGTCGAGGGCGGACACGGCCTCGTCGCACACCACCACTTCCGGCTCCAGGGCCAGCGCGCGGGCGATGGCCACACGCTGCCGCTGACCGCCGGAGAGTTCATTGGGGTAGCGGTCCATCACCCCGGTGGGCAGCGCCACCTTGTCCAGCAGGTCCCGCACCCGGGCCACCCGTTCGCGCCGGGTCCCGATGCCGTGCAGGCGCAGCGGCTCCTCCACGGTGCGGAAGATCGAGTACGTGGGATCGATGGTGCCGTAGGGGTTCTGGAAGATGGGCTGGACGCGGCGCCGCAGCTCGAACAGCTCCTTGGAGGACATCTGCGCCAGATCGCGCCCGTCGAACCGCACCTGGCCGGAGGTGGGCTCCAGGAGCTTCAGCACCATCTGCGCGACGGTCGACTTGCCGGAGCCGGACTCGCCGACGATCGCGGTGGTGGTGCCGCGACGCAGCCGGAAGGAGACGTCGTCGACCGCGGTGAACGGGGTGGGCTTCTCCCACGGTGCGCGACCGCGGATCGAGAACACGCGCGTGAGGTTCTCCGCCACGATCACGTCGTCGCCGTCGTCGTGCCGTCCAGGCAGGGGGTCACGGGCCCGGGCCGCCTTCTCGGCGTCCTGGCGCGTGCGGGCGCGCTCACGCTGGGAGACCAGGCGCCGGCTGGACAGGGACGGGGCCGCTGCGATCAGGCGCTGGGTGTACGCGTGCTGCGGGTCCTGCAGCAGCTGCAGGGCGGGACCGGACTCCACCACGTGACCGCGGTACATCACCACCAGATGCTGGGCGCGCTCGGCGGCCAGGCCCAGGTCGTGGGTGATCAGCAGCACGGCCACGTCGAGGCTGTCGGTGAGGTGGTCCAGGTGGTCCAGGATCTGCCGCTGCACGGTGACGTCGAGCGCGCTGGTGGGCTCGTCGGCGATCAGCAGGGAGGGGCGCGCCGCGAGCCCCATGGCGATCAGCGCCCGCTGGCGCATGCCTCCGGAGAACTCGTGGGGGAACTGGTTGGCGCGGCGCTCGGGGTCGGGCAGCCCTGCCTCGGCGAGCAGCTCGACGACGCGACGGTCCGCCTCCTTCCCCTTGGCGATGCCGTTGGCGACCAGGGCCTCCTTGATCTGGAATCCCACCCGCCACAGGGGGTTGAGGTTGCTCATCGGGTCCTGGGGAACCAGGCCGATCTCACTGCCGCGCAGGGCGAGGATCTGCTTGCGGTCGGCCGCGGCGATGTCGGTGCCCTGGAATTCGATCCGACCCCCGGTGATGGCGCCGTTGCGCGGCAGCAGCTGGGAGATCGCCATGGCGGTGGTGGACTTGCCCGAGCCCGACTCGCCCACGATGGCGACCGTCTGCCCCGGGTAGACGGTGAGGTTGGCACCGCGCACCGCGGGCACGGGTCCCGCGGAGGTGGTGAAGGTGACGTCGAGGTCCTGGATGTCCAGCAGCGGGGTCGATGCGTGGTCATGTCCGCTGCTGGAGGCCTGGCCGTCGCGGAGCTCGCCGTCGCGGAGCTCGGGGTTCGGGTCCTCCCGGAAGGAGATCCTGCCGGTCTGTGTCATCGCTTCTTCGCCTTCGGGTCGAGGACGTCGCGCACCGCATCACCCATCATGATGAAGCTGAGCACGGTGATGGCCAGCGCACCGGCCGGGTAGAACAGCAGCGTGGGGCGGTCGCGCAGGGCGGACTGGGCCTTGGAGATGTCCACCCCCCAGGAGACGGTGGAGTCGGGCAGGCCCACACCCAGGAACGACAGGGTGGCCTCCACCACGATGTAGACCCCGAGGTTCACGGTGGCGGTCACGATCACCGGGGCGACCGCATTGGGCAGGATGTGCTTGACCAGGTTGGTGGTGCGGCCGGCGCCCAGAGCGGTGGCGGCGGTGACGAACTCGGCGTTCTTCACGCTCATCACGCTCGAGCGGGCGATGCGCGCGATCGAGGTCCACCCGAACACCACCATCACCGACACCAGCAGCACCACCCCGGCGTGCTCGCGGAACAGCTGCATGACCACGATGGCGCCCAGCACCAGCGGGATCGCGAAGAAGATGTCGGTGACGCGGGAGAGGATCGAATCGAACCAGCCGCCGAAGTAGCCGGCGATCGCGCCGATGGCGCCGCCCAGCAGCACCACCCCGATGGTGGTGAGGACTCCGACGCTGACGGAGGCCCGGGCACCGTGGATGACCCGGGCGTACACGTCGCAGCCCTGCTGGTCGAAGCCGAACGGATGCCCGGCCTGCGGCCCGCCGTAGCTGTTGCGCAGCTCGCAGAACTTCGGGTCGTTGTCGGTGAACAGCCCGGGCAGCAGGGCCACCAGCAGGATGAACGCGATCATGATGCCGGCGATGATGAAGATGGGGTTGCGGATGAGCGAGTGCCAGGCCTCGCCCCACAGCGAACGAGGCTCGGCCTCGGTGTCGACGGCGTCGACCGCGCGCAGCGGCACCTCGTTCGAGGGCGCGACGTAGTGGTGCTGCCCGGGGAGGGTGTCAGGACTTCGAGACATAGCGGATCCTCGGGTCGAGAAGGGCGTACAGGATGTCGACGATCAGGTTCGCGATGACGAACACCGTCACCAGCAGGGTCACGATCGTGACGACCTTCGTGTTCTCGCCGGCTCTGATGGCGTCCCACAGGTGGAAGCCGATGCCGGGGATGTTGAAGATGGACTCGGTGACGATGGCGCCGCCCATCAGCATGCCCAGATCGATGCCGATGTACGTGATCACCGGGATCAGGGAGTTGCGCAGCACGTGGGCGGAGACCACGCGGTGGCGCGGGAGGCCCTTGGCGGTGGCGGTGCGCACGTGGTCCTGAGCGGCGACCTCCGCGACCTGGGTGCGGGTCAGACGCAGCACGTAGGCGAAGGACACCGCGCCCAGCACCATCCCGGGAACCAGGAGGTTCTCCCAGCTGGGGTCGCGGCCGACGTTGACCGGCATCACCCGCAGCTGGACGCCCAGCACGAACTGCGCCACGAAGCCCAGCACGAAGGTGGGAACCGCGATCACCAGCAGCGAGAGCATCAGGAAGGTGGTGTCGATCCAGGTGCCCTTGCGCAGGCCGGAGATCACGCCGGCGGCGATGCCGAGCACGGCCTCGAAGACGATGGCGATGATCGCCAGGCGGATGGTGATGGGGAACGCGTCGGCCAGCTGCCCGCTGATCGACTGGCCGCGGAAGGTGGATCCCAGGTCACCCTGGAAGATGTTCGCCAGGTACAGGAAGTACTGCACCAGGAACGGCTTGTCGAGGTTGAACTCCTCGCGCAGACGGGCCTGCGCGGCCTCCGGGAGCGGCTTGTCGCCTCCCAGAGCGGCGATCGGATCGCCGGGCATGAAGAACACCATGAAGTACACGAGGAGTGTGGCGCCGAAGAAGACCGGGATCATCTGCAGCACGCGACGAAGCACGTACCAGGTCATACTGCACTTCCCAAGGGGGTAGGGGACGGGACGGGCACGGCACGGGGCGGGGACCCAGGGCGCAGCCGTCGGCCGCGCGCCCGTGCCCCCGCCCGTGCGTGATCAGGCCTGCTTGGTGATCTGATGGTAGATCGGCTGGGAGTCCCAGCCGAAGACGACGTTCTCCACCGTCTCGGCGTAGCCGCCGGCGACGTTGTTGAACCACAGCGGGATCGACGGGAGGTCCTGGAACAGGATCTCCTGCGCCTTCTGGCCGAGGGTGTACGACTCCTCCTCGTCCGTGGCGGACAGGCCCGCCAGCAGCGCCTCGTCGAACTCGGGGTTCTTGTAGTCGGCGTCGTTGGAGCCCTGGCCGTCGGCCGCGGCCGAGGTGTAGAGCGGGCCCAGGAAGTTGTACATCGAGGGGTAGTCGGCCTGCCAGCCGGTGCGGAACGCGCCCTCGATGGTGCGGGCGGTGACGTCGTCGCGCAGGGACTTGAAGTCCGGGTAGGAGTTGCCGGCAGCCTCGATGCCCAGCACGTTGCGGATCGAGTTGCAGACCGCGTCCACCCACTCCTGGTGCCCGCCGTCGGCGTTGTAGGAGAGGCTGAAGGAGCCCTCGAAGGGCTGGATGGCCTCGGCCTCGTCCCACAGCTTCTTCGCCTCGGCCTCGTCGAACTCGAGCACCTCGTTGCCGGGGATGGAATCCGAGTAGCCGTTGACCACGGGGGTGGTGAAGTCGGTGGCGGCGGTGCGGGTGCCGCCGTAGATCGCCTCGCAGATCTCCGGGCGGTTGATGGCGCGGGAGATGGCCTTGCGGCGCAGCGTCCCGGCCTCCCCGGAGAAGTTGGGGTCGTCCACGTGGATGGTGATGGTCGCGTTGCCCGCCGCGGGCTGGTTGACCGCCCGCTCCCCCAGCTCGCTCTCGAAGCTCGACAGGGCGCTGGGCGGGATCGCGTCGATGACGTCGAGGCCGCCGGAGAGCAGGTCGTTGTAGGCGGTCTCCTGGTCCTGGTAGAAGACGAAGTCCAGGCCGCCGTTCTCGGGCTTGCGCGGACCGTTGTAGTCCGGGTTCACCTCGAGCTCGGCGTTCTGGTTGTGGTTCCAGGCCACCAGCTTGTACGGGCCGTTGCCGATCGGCTCCTCGCCGAAGGCCTCGGGGTCATCGAAGAAGGCCTGGGGCAGGGGCGAGTAGGCGGTGTAGCCCAGGCGGGTCGGGAAGTCCGACTGGGGCGAGGAGAGCTTCACGGTGAAGGTGCGGTCGTCGACCACCTCGAGACCGCTGAGGGTGGCGGAGGCATCGGCGTCCTTCCCGGAGATGTCGGCGTAGCCGTCGATCGACTCGAAGAAGTACGAGGAGTACTGGCCGTTCGCACCGTTGGCGCCGTAGTTCCAGGCGTCCACGAAGTTCTGCGCCGTGACCGGGTCGCCGTTGGTGAAGGTCCAGCCGTCGGCGATCGTGATGGTGTAGTTCTGGCTGTCGTCGGTCTCGATGGACTCCGCCATCTCGTTCTGCGGGGTCCCCTCGGCGTCGTAGTACACCAGGCCGGAGAAGAGGTTCTGCAGGATCTTGCCGCCGCCCACCTCGTTGGTGTTGGTGGTGTGCAGCGGGTTCTGCGGCTCGGTGCCGTTGATCATGACGATGGCGCCGGTGTCGCCGCCGCCCCCGTTGTCACTGCCGTTGCCGCCGCCACCGTTGCCGCCGTCATCGCCGCCGCACGCGGCGAGGGTGAGGGCCGCGGTGCCGGACGCGGCGGTGCCGAGGATCATCGAACGTCGCGAAATGGCCATGCAAGCCTCCTGTGAGGTTCAGTGGTGTGCGTGATGGGCGTCAGTGCCCCATCCGTTTCCTGCTCCGGGCGGCGCTTCTTGGCGCCGCCCGGGGTTTGCAACAGTCTGCACCCGTCCGGAACGATAGCGCGCCATCTCCGGTAACGGTTGTGTTGCGGTTGGGCTGCCGGGGACCTCCGTCCCCGGTCAGAGCGTGCATTCCGTCTGGCGTCAGCCCCGTTGTCGGCGCTCACGCCTGCTTGGTGATCTGGTAGTAGATCGGCTGCGAGCCCCAGTTGAACTCGACGTTGTCGACCGTATCCGCATAGCCCGCCGACACGCTGCTGAACCACAGTGGGATCCCCGGCAGGTCGCGCAGCAGCAGCTCCTGCGCCTGCTGGCCGATCCGCAGGGACTCCTCCTCACTGGTCGCGCTGAGCCCCTCCTGCAGCATCTCGTCGAACTCGGGGTTCATGTAGTCCCAGTTGTTCGAGCCCCGCCCCTCGGCCGCGGCGCTGGAGTACAGCGGGCCGAGGAAGTTGTACATCGAGGGGTAGTCGGCGACCCAGCTGCTGCGGAACGCCCCCGTGATGGTGCGGCCGGTGGTCGCCTCGCGCAGCGACTTGAAGTCGGGGAAGGAGTTGCCCTGGGCCTCGATTCCCAGCACGTTCTTCAGACCGTTGCAGATCGCCTCGACCCACTCCTGATGGCTGCCGTCGGCGTTGTAGGAGAGTGTGAACGGTCCCTGGAAGGGCTGGATCGCCTCTGCCTCCTCCCACAGGCGCTTGGCCTCGGCCTCGTCGTACTGCAGCACCTCGTTGCCGGGGATGGACTCGGAGTGCCCGGCCACCGCCGGTGAGATGAAGTCGGTGGAGGGCGAGGTGGTGCCGTGGAAGATCGTGTCGCAGATCGTCTGACGGTCGATCGCGCGGGAGATCGCCTGGCGGCGCAGCATGCCTGCCTCCCCCGTGAAGTCGGGATCCTCCATGTGGATCCCGAAGAAGGCGATCGTGGCCGCGGGCTTGCTGACGGCGCGGTCCCCGAGCTCGTCCTGGTACGAGGAGCGGGCGCTGGCCGGGATGGTGTCGATCACATCCAGACCGCCGGAGAGCATGTCGTTGTAGGCCGTCTCGGGGTCCTGATAGACCACGAAGTCGAGGCCCCCGTTGGCCGGCTTGCGCGGGCCGCTGTAGTCGGGGTTGACCTCCAGCAGCGCGTTCTGGTTCTGGTTCCACTCCACCAGGCGGTACGGCCCGTTGCCGATGGGGGCCTGGCCGAAGCCCTCCGGATCATCGAAGTAGGCCTGCGGCAGGGGCGAGTAGGCGATGTAACCCAGCCGGATTGGGAAGTCGGACTGCGGGGACACCAGCGTGACCTCGAAGGTGAGGTCGTCCACCACGGTGAGACCGCTCATCGTCGCCGAAGGGTCCGCGTCCTCGGCGGAGACGTCCGCGTACCCCTCGATGGACTCGAAGAAATAGGAATTGACCTGACCGTTGGCGCCGTTGGCACCGTGGTTCCAGGCGTCGACGAAGCTCTGCGCGGTGACAGGGTCGCCGTTGGTGAAGGTCCACCCGTCCTTGATCGTGATCGTGTAGTGCTGGCTGTCCTCCGTCTCGACGGACTCCGCCATCTCCTCCTGAGCAGCACCCTCGGCGTCGTAGCTGAACAGCCCCGAGTAGAGGTTCACCAGGATGTTGATCCCGCCCATCTCGATCGAGTTGGTGGTGACTAGGGGGTTCTGCGGCTCGGTGTTGTTGAGCGTGACCACCGCGTCGGCTGAGCCGCCTCCGTCCGAGCCCCGGCGCCCCCGGCACCCCACCCCCGCCGTCATCTCCGCCGCACGCGGCGAGCGCCACGGTGGCGGTTCCCGCCAGAGTCGTGGACTGGATGATGGTGCGACGGCGAATGTTCATCGCTTCTCCTTCGAGGGCAACGAGCTGGATGTACAGAAGAACTGAGATGAACAATGTCGTACCGGTGACCACCGAGTGTGCGCCGCACCACTTCGTGATGAACTTGTTACCGTCGGCAGGTGTCCTCGGCGAAGGTTTCTTGGTTGCCCCTGCACGCAGGGGGCCGCGCTGCCGGCCCGGTGCTCAGCACCGCTGCGTCGACCTCTTCGGGCCCTGCACGCCACAATGGGGCCATGACTGCCACACCGAACCCTGCGCCCTCCGCCACCGACGCCCCCGTCGATCCCACCACCACCGCGGCCTGGGAAGCCCTCGAGGCCCATGACCAGTCCCTCACCGCCTCGCTGCGCGAGTGGTTCGAGGCCGATCCGCAGCGCGCAGAGCGCTTCACCCGCACCGCGGCCGATCTGCACGTGGACCTGTCCAAGAACCTCATCACCGCCGAGACCCTCGCACTGCTGCTGGACCTGGCGCGCGAGGTGGGCCTGGAGGAGCGCCGCGATGCGATGTTCGCCGGCGCGCACATCAACACCACCGAGGACCGTGCCGTGCTGCACACGGCGCTGCGCCGGCCCGAGGGCACCGAGCCCGCCCTGGAGGTGGACGGCCAGGAGGTGGACGCCGACGTGCACGAGACCCTTCGCCGGGTGTACGAGTTCGCGGACCAGGTGCGCTCCGGGGAGTGGACCGGTGTGACCGGCAAGCGCATCGAGACCGTGGTCAACATCGGCATCGGCGGCAGTGACCTGGGACCGGTGATGGTCTACGAGGCGCTGAAGCCGCTGGCCCAGGAGGGCCTTGCCGCTCGCTTCATCTCCAACATCGACCCCACCGACGCCCATGCCACCACCGCGGACCTCGATCCCGAGACCACCCTGGTGATCGTGGCCTCCAAGACCTTCACCACCCTGGAGACCATCACCAACGCGCGACTGGTGCGGGAGTGGCTGCTGGGCGGGCTGCGTGCGCAGGGCCTGGAGGAGGGCCGCGAGGCGGAGGCGGTGCGCCGCCACTTCGTGGCCGTCTCCACCGCCCTGGACAAGGTGGAGGAGTTCGG
The DNA here is from genome assembly GCF_015209585.1 of Brachybacterium epidermidis. GTDB lineage: Bacteria > Actinomycetota > Actinomycetes > Actinomycetales > Dermabacteraceae > Brachybacterium > Brachybacterium epidermidis. Next base: position 88,021 of record NZ_JADEYR010000009.1, on the reverse strand, counting down.
CATCGACCCCGCCAACGCCTTCGGCTTCTGGAACTGGGTGGGCGGCCGCTACAGCGTGGACTCCGCGATCGGCACCGTGCTGGCGACCGTGCTGGGACCGGGCGCCTTCGAGGAGCTGCTGGCCGGCTTCCACGCCGTGGACGAGCACTTCCGCACCGCCCCGCTCGAGGACAACGTGCCCGTGCTGATGGGCATGCTCAACGTGTGGAACGTGAACTTCCAGGGCGCCGAGACCCACGCGGTGCTGCCGTACTCCCAGTACCTGCACCGCTTCCCCGCCTACCTGCAGCAGCTGACGATGGAGTCCAACGGCAAGTCGGTGCGCTGGGACGGCTCGCTGGTCTCCTACGACACCGGCGAGGTGTTCTGGGGCGAGCCCGGCACTAACGGGCAGCATGCCTTCTACCAGCTGCTCCACCAGGGCACCCGGCTCATCCCGGCGGACTTCATCGCCTTCGCCACCCCGGACCACCCGCTGGCCGACGGCGAGCAGGACGTCCACGAGCTGTTCCTGGCGAACTTCTTCGCCCAGACCAAGGCCCTGGCCTTCGGCAAGACCGCCGAGGAGGTACGCGCCGAGGGCACCGAGGGAGCACTGGTCGCGGCCCGCGAGTTCTCCGGCGACCGGCCCACCACCTCGATCATGGCGCCGAAGCTGAGCCCCTCGGTGCTGGGCCAGCTGATCGCGCTGTACGAGCACATCACCTTCGTGCAGGGCGTGGTGTGGGGCATCAACTCCTTTGACCAGTGGGGGGTGGAGCTGGGCAAGCAGCTGGCCAAGGGCCTGGCCCCCGCGGTGGCCGGTGACGAGGAGGCGATCGGGGCCGAGGATTCCTCGACCGCCGCGCTGATCCGCTACTCCCGCGAGCACCGCGCACAGGGCTGACCGGGCGAGCCGACGGCGGGGGCTCCCCCAGCCCCTCCCGTCGGCTGCGCAGCGACCCTTCAGGTGGACGGCCGGTGAAGGACCGATCACGGTTCGGCCCGACTCTCGGCAACCGACGGCAATCGGGTGGCGGTCCGGGACCTCGGTCCCACCATGGGCCTGTGCCGTGCATCACGGCGCACCCCTGCGGGGCACACCGCAGGGGGCCCCGCAACGCTGTCAAGGAGGACCGCGATGTCCCGCACGCCTGCCACCACCTCCCGACTGTCCCGTCGTGGTTTCGCCCTGGGCGGCACCGCCGCTCTCGCTGCCGGCACGCTGGCCGCGTGCAATCCGGGCGGCTCCACCACGAACGAGGGCGGGGGCGACCCCGTCGAGCAGCAGGACCCGGCCGATCTGGCCGGCAAGACGCTCTCCTACCTGTACTTCACCGACGGGCCCGACGAGCAGGCCACCCGCGATCTGATCGCGGCGTTCGAGAAGGAGTACGACGTCACCGTCGAGCTGGCGATCGTTCCCTTCAGCGACATCACCACCACCCTGCAGGCCCGCCTCTCCGGTGGGCAGGCCCCGGACGTCGCCCGGGTGGCAGCCACCGCCCCCTTCGCCGGTGACCTGCTGGTGCTGGACGACTTCCTGGGCGCCGAGTACCTGGAGGAGTTCTCCGAGGGCGCGTGGGCATGACCGATGCCGACGGCAAGATCGTGGCGATCGCCTCGGACCTCACCCAGAACGGCCCCTTCGTCAACACCGACCTGTTCGAGAAGGCCGGCGTGGAGGTCCCCGAGTCTTGGACCTGGGAGGAGATGGTCACCATCGCCAAGGAGGTCCAGGAGAAGGCCGGCACCGAGTTCGCCTTCGCGATGGACAAGTCCGGCCACCGCCTGTCCACGATCCTCTCCCAGGGCGGCACGTACCTGGTGCAGGAGGAGGAGAGCTCCCTGGACCCGGCCGCGGCCACCACCGCGCTGCAGCCGTTGGTGGACATGATCAACGACGGCTCCTCCCCCAAGGACTTCTGGCTGGACTCCGGCACCAAGTACGCGGGTGCCAACGAGGTGTTCCTCGCCCAGCAGGTGCCGGTGTACCTCTCGGGCAACTGGCAGGTCGCCCAGTTCGAGGCCAATGCCGAGTTCGGCTGGACGACGGTGCCGAACCCCTCCCTGAGCTCCGGAGGCGGCTTCCCCGGCGGCAAGTTCATGGTGGGCTTCTCCGAGGGACCGGAGAACCAGCTGGCCGCCACCTTCCTGCAGTTCATGAACACCACGCAGTCGCAGGAGTCGTTCATCACGGCCTCCTCCTTCATGCCCACCCGGGCCGACCTCACCGAGTCCGGGGTCGAGTACCCGGTGCGCAACGAGGAGATGAACGTGTTCATCGACGATCTGGGCGAGACGCCGGAGGAGACATTCGCCGCCGCCTACTCCCCCAACTTCGACGCCGCCGCCCAGGAGTTCATCAAGCAGTTCGCCGAGGTGGTGGCCGGCAACAAGGAGCTGGCCCAGGCCATGGAGGATCTCAAGGCCGGCATCGACTCCGTCGTGGAGCAGGCCGGATGACTGCGGCCGCGGCACCCGCCAGGACGCCGCGGCGCCGCCGGGTGCCGTGGTCCCTCAGGGCGGCGCCCTACCTGTTCCTGCTGCCGAACATGGTCATCTTCGGCCTGTTCACCATCTGGCCGGCGCTCAGCGGCTTCAACATCTCGTTGTACTCCTCGCGCAACGGGCGCACCTTCGAATGGGCCGGGACCGGCAACTTCGAGCGGATCTTCTCCGACGCCGACTTCTACCAGGCGCTGTTCAACACCATCGTGTTCGTGCTCGCCTTCGTGGGACTGGGCGTGTGCATCGCGGTGGTGCTGGCGGTGCTGCTGAACGCTCAGGGCTTCGGGAAGTCCTTCTTCCGCTCGGTGTTCTTCCTGCCGGTGCTGCTGAGCCCGGTGGTGGTGGGCATCGTGTGGCGATGGCTGCTGGAGCGCAACGGGGGTCTGGTCAACGAGGCCTTGAGAGCGATCGGCATTCCGGCGGTTCCCTGGCTGGTGGATCCGACGCTGGCGATGATCAGCGTGATCGCGGTGAGCCTGTGGACCAACGTGGGCTTCTACACGATGATCCTGCTGGCGGGCCTGCAGTCCATCGACCCGAACCTGTACGAGGCCGCGAGCCTGGACGGCGCCTCCCACCTGCAGCAGTTCCGGTCCATCACCCTGCCGCTGCTGGCGCCGACGACGATGGTGGTGCTGATCCTGTCCACCATCCACGGCTTCCAGGCCTTCGACGTCATCTACAACCTCACCGGCGGCGGCCCGGTGGGGGCCACCACCCTGCTGGTGCAGTACGTGTACGACAACGCCTTCGGGCCCCAGATGCAGTACGGCATGGCCGCAGCCGGTTCCGTGGTGCTGTTCCTGATCGTCATGTCCTTCACCCTGCTGAACTGGTGGCTGGGCCGACGGGCAGAGGCGGTGTGAGCAGACCATGAGCATCTCGAGCAACTCCTCCAAGCCCTCCACCTGGACCTCCACCTCCCACCGGAAGGTGCGCCCCGCCGCAGTGGTGCGCACCGTGAACCTCACGGCACTGGCCCTGCTGGTGCTGATCCCCCTGGTGTGGACGGTGCTGGGCTCCTTCAAGAACCAGTCGGAGCTGGCCCAGCGCCCACCCACGCTGATCCCCCGTTCGTGGCATCCGGAGAACTACTCCACGGCGCTGACCGGCTTCGACGTGCTGCGGTACCTCTCCAACAGCGTGATCGTGGTGGTGGTGGCCACCCTGCTCACCCTGGCCATCAACTCGATGGCCGCCTATGCGCTCTCGCGGTACAACTTCCGCGGCAAGAACGTCCTGTTCCTGGTCACCCTGGCCACCATCATGATCCCCCTGCAGGTGATCCTGATCCCCGTCTACCAGGTGACGGCGAGCCTGGGGCTGACCAACTCCCTGTGGGGCGTGATCCTGCCGGCCATCGCCACCCCCACCGGTGTGTTCCTGCTGCGCCAGTACATGCTCACGCTGCCCGACGAGCTGATCGACTCCGCCCGCATCGACGGCGCACGCGAGTTCGGGATCTTCTGGCGCATCGTGCTGCCGCTGTGCAAGCCGGCCCTGGCGGTGCTGACGATCTTCTCGGTGCTGTGGCGCTGGAACGACTTCCTGTGGCCGCTGGTGGTGACCAACGAGCGCACCCGCACCCTGCCGGTGGCGCTGCAGCGCTTCGCCAGCCAGGAGGTGGTGCCCTTCAACCTGGTGCTGGCCATCGCCGTGGTCTCGATGGTCCCGGTGCTGATCTGCTTCCTGGTCTTCCAGCGTCAGATCGTCCAGGGCATCGCCTCGACCGGCATGAAGTGAGCCGATCGGGCCGCAGCACAGCCCGCGCGATGGGACAATGACCACCGCATGCCTGAACCGACTGAGGGGAACCGATGGAAACACTGATGCCGATACTCCTCGTGGTCGCGATCGCCGTCGTCGCGGTGCTGATCCTGCTGGGGATCCTGCTGCGCAGCTACCGCATCGCGGCACCGAACGAGGCGCTGATCATCACCGGCCGCAACGCCAAGACCTCCCCCACCGGGGACATCGACCTGGAGTCCGGCAGTGCGCGGGTGATCATCGGCGGGCGCGCGATCGTGCGGCCCATCTTCGACCGCGCCTTCGTGCTGAGCCTGTCCTCCCGGCAGATCCCGGTGGAGGTCGAGGGCTACTCGATGAACGGCATCTTCCTTCGCCTGCGCGGGGTGGCGCAGGTGAAGGTGGGCGGCAACGTCAACGACGTGCGCAAGGCCGCCCAGCGATTCCTGGACCAGCAGAAGCAGATCGACCACTACACCCAGGAGATCCTCTCCGGCACCCTGCGCGCCGTGGTGGGCACCCTGTCGGTGGAGCAGATCATCCGTGACCGCGCCTCCTTCGCCGCCCAGGTGCAGGCCGAGGCCGAGCACTCGATGAACAACCAGGGCCTGGTGATCGACACCTTCCAGATCTCCGCGATCGAGGACGACGGCTCCTACCTGCGCGACTGGGGCCGTCCCGAGGCCGCCCTGGTGGCCAAGACCGCTGCGATCGCCGAGTCCAACGCCGGCCGTGAGGCCACCGAGGCCAAGAACCTCAACCTGCAGGCCGAGGCCGAGTCGAAGCAGGCCTTCGACCTGCGCCAGGCCGAGATCAAGGAGCAGACCGACGCCCGCCAGGCCGTCGCGGACGCCTCCGGCCCGCTGGCCCGCGCTGCACAGCAGCAGCGGATCATCGAGCAGGAGGAGATGATCGCGATCCGCAACAACGACCTGCGCGAGAAGCAGCTGATCGCGGAGGTCCACAAGCCGGCCGAGGCCAAGCGCTACGCCGAGCAGCAGGACGCGGACTCCAAGAAGTACGCCCGCGTGGCCGAGTCGGAGGCCCAGCTCACCGACGAGCGCAACCGCGCCGAGGCCCGCAAGGTGTCCTCGGAGGCGGAGGCGTTCGCCATCGAGGCTCGCGGCCGCGCCGAGGCCGAGGTCGAGCTGCAGCGCCGCTCGAAGGATGCCGAGGCGGTGCGCCTGGAGGGCCAGGCCGAGGCCGACTCGCTGCGCGCCAAGGGCGAGGCCGAGGCCGCCGCGATCCTGGCCCGCGGCACCGCGGAGGCCGAGGCCACCCGTGCCCGCGCCGAGGCGTACAAGCAGTTCAACGACGCCGCCGTGCTGTCCCAGGTGCTCGAGGTGCTGCCGCAGGTGGCGGGGGAGCTCGCCTCCCCGTACTCCAACATCGACAGCCTCTCGGTGTTCTCCACCGACGGCGAGGCCAAGATCGGGCAGAACATCTCCGTGGGCCTGGCCCAGGTGCTGGAGATGGTCAAGTCCACCACCGGCGTCGACTTCCAGGACACCCTCGCCCGGGCGTCCCAGGGCGGTCGCGACGTGCGTGCCCAGGCCGAGCAGGAGCAGGAGCAGCGGGACGCTCAGGACCCCTCCCGGTCCTGAGGGTCCACGGACCGATCGGGACCAGCGGCGCGAGACTCTTCCGAGGGTCTCGCGCCGCTGGCGTTCCCGGCAGATGTCCGAGCTGTTCACCGGGCTGTTACCGCGCGTTGGCCGCGGGACGTCTGAACTTCGGCATCGTTCCGGATCGACCGTAGAGTGGCGGTGACCAGTCGACGAGACGGAAGCGAGAGCGCACCCCATGAAGATCGGGATCCTGACCTCCGGGGGCGACTGCCCGGGCCTGAACGCGGTCATCCGCGGTGTCGTCATCAAGGGCGACAAGCTGTTCGAGGACGAGTTCATCGGCTACAGGGACGGCTGGCGCGGTGTCATCGACAACGACTATATGACCCTCCCCCGACGTCGGGTGCGCGGCATCGGCCGCATCGGCGGCACGATCCTGGGGACTTCCCGCTCCAACCCCTTCCACGACGGGGAGGACGGCGCTGCGATCGTGCGTCGGCACATGGACGACAACGACATCGACGGCATCATCGCCATCGGTGGCGACGGCACCCTGTTCACCGCGAACCGGCTGTACGAGGCGGGGATCCCGGTGGTGGGCGTCCCCAAGACGGTGGACAACGACCTGGACGCCACCGACTACACCTTCGGCTTCAACACCGCCGTGGAGATCGCCACCGAGTCCCTGGACCGCCTGCGCATGACCGGTGACTCCCACCACCGCTGCATGGTGGCCGAGGTGATGGGCCGCTCGGTGGGCTGGATCGCGCTGCACTCCGGCATGGCGGCCGGTGCCCACGTGATCGCCCTGCCCGAGTTCCCGCTGACGATCGACGAGATCTGCGCCTACGTGAAGTCGGCCTGGGACCGCGGTCGTGCCCCGCTGGTGGTGGTGGCGGAGGGCTACGTGCCCAAGGACGCCCCGGAGGGCTTCATGAACTACGAGCTGGACGAGTTCGGCCGCCCCCGCTTCGGCGGTGTGGCGGAGGTGCTGGCACCCCTGATCGAGGAGCGCCTGGGCATCGAGTCGCGGGCCACGGTGCTGGGCCACATCCAGCGCGGCGGAGAGCCCACCGGCTACGACCGGGTGCTCGCCACCCGCCTGGGCACCGCCGCCGTGGACCTGGTCCACAACAACGGCTTCGGCCGGATGGTGGCGCTGCGCGGCACGGAGATCGTCGATGTGCCCCTGACCGAGGCGATCAACTCCCTGAAGTCCGTTCCCCGCGCCCGCTGGGAGGAGGCCAAGGTGCTGTTCGGCTGAGCGGCCCGCCGCCGCGCAGACGTGCAGCGCGGCGGCTCAGCGCTCGGATCCCACCTCGCCCAGCAGCGCCTTCGCGTAGGAGGCGTGCACCGACTCCTCGTCAGAGGGGTGGTACATGGCCGCGCGCACGTCGCGCGAGAGGCGCTCCAGCTCGCTGCGGCGGAAGTAGTGGGAGCCGCCGCTGGCGCGCAGCACCTGGTCGACGGCTGCGATCGCGGTCTCGCTGGCGCGGGACTTCACGCCGGAGAAGTGCAGGAACCAGCGTGGTCCGTGGTCGGTCAGGCCCGGTCCGCTCTGACCGGTGCCCAGAGCGTCGAGGTCCGCCATCACCTTCTCGATCTGCAGCACGGCGCCGTCCACGCCGATGGCCGCATCCGCCAGGCGCCAGCGGAGGTCGGGGTCGTCCGCGTGGACGATGCCGCGGGTGACGCTCCTGCGGGTGGTGGCGACCTGGGCGCCCACCTGGATCGCCCGCTCGGCGATGCCGGTGTACACCGAGGCGATCAGCAGCTCGAAGGCACCGAAGATGCCCATCACGAAGGGATCCTGGTTGGGGCCCACCCCGGTGGTGGTGATCACCCGGTCGGCGGTCACGGGCGCCTGGTGCAGGCGGGTGGTGCGGGACTGGGAGGCACGCATGCCGTGGGTGTCCCAGTCGTCCTTGACCTCGACGGCATCGGTGCGCTCGAGCAACCCGAACACCAGGCGCGGATCGTCCTCGGCGGCGCTGGTGTCCCGGCCGTGGACCACCAGACGGTCCCACACCGGGGCCAGGGAGGTGAAGATCTTGGTGCCGGTCACCCGGTAGCTGCCGTCGTCCTGGGGCTCGGCACTGGTCGAGGAGTCGAACAGCATCGCCTCGTTGCCCGCTTCGGAGATGCCGAAGGCGAACAGGCGGTCGTCGGCGGCGTCCTCGAGGATCGCGCGCCCGGAGTCGGCCCCCAGTCGGTGGGCGTGCAGGGCCGCGCCTGTGACCACCAGGTGCATGTTCATGGACAGCGCCGTGGCGGGTGCGGCCTGCGCCAGCCGGCGCTGGATGCGGGAGGCCTGCAGCAGGCTCCCGCCGAGGCCGCCCAGCGCCGTGGGCACCAGTAGCCGCAGGTAGCCGCGGTCGCGGAGGTCGGCGAGGTCCTGCTCGGGGAAGGTGTTCTCCCGGTCGTGGGTGACGGCACGCTCGCGCAGCGTCTCCAGCAGGGCGTCGGGCAGGAAGGCGTCCGCGGACAGGTCCGCAGGGGCGGTGCGATCGGGGGCGATCCGATGGTCGGTGGGGGTCTCAGCAGCGGCGTCGTTCATGGATCCACCGTAGTTGCTGGAGCAGCGCGCAGCGGTGCGGCGGCTCTCACACCCGGATGGTCGCCACCACCGGACGGTGGTCCGAGGCGCGCGAGGGTGCCACCTCCAGGCCTCTCACCTCGAGATCCCCGCGCACCCAGATCGAGTCGATCCGGCGCCGCGGCAGGCGCGCGGGGTGGGTGGCGCGGACCGTGCGGGCCGTCCAGGGCAGTGCGGCAGGCAGTGCGGCCGTGAGGATCGTGCGCCACGGGGAGGGCGCGCTGCGGCCCGCCGCCTCCCATGCCGCATCCCGCCATCCGGCGGCGGCCAGCTGGGCGAGCTCGGGTGCGGACGGATCCGCGTTCATGTCGCCCAGCAGTGCGGCCGGCCCGTCGAGCGCCTCGGCGTGCTGGAGGATGCCCCGCACCTGCGCCGCGCGGTGCCGAGGGTCGCGGTTGTCGAGGTGGGTGAGCAGCAGGTGGAGCGACTCGGCACCCGCCACCCGCGCCGTCAGCAGACCGCGGGGCTCGCGGGGGCCGGGACGGTCGGGATCCGCGGGCAGCGGGTGCAGGTGGTGCTCGATGATCTCGGTGCGGCTCAGCAGTGCCAGGCCGTACCGTCGGCGTCGGCCGCCCGGCTCGGCGGGGTCGCGGTCGATGAGCGCGCCGAACCGCACCTGCCCACCCAGCCGCGCGGCGAGGCGGGACGCCTGGTCCTCGAACCCGGACCGGGCACCGTAGGCGTCGTCGACCTCCTGCAGGCCGACCGCATCGGCCCCCAGCGACGCGATCGTCGCTGCGGTGCGCGCGAGGTCGAGCCTGCCGTCGGCACCGGCCCCGTGGCGGATGTTGTAGGTGGCCAGGCGCAGCACCGTCATCGCGGCGGGCCCGTCATCGCTCTGCGCCCTTCATCGCCCTGCGCCGCTCATCGCTGCGGGCCCGCATCACTGCAGACAGCTCGGCCCCAGCAGAGCCTTCAAGGACGCGTACAGTGCGGCCGAGGGAGTCACCGAGAGTCGCTTGTCCAGCTGCATCAGGGTGGCCCGACCGGGCTCGCGCAGCTTGACGCGCACCTCGCTGGAGCCGGGGTTGTCCTCGAGCACCTCCCGCAGCTGCTCGGCGACCGAGGTGGTGGCCCGCATCGAGGGCAGGGAGATCACGACCGGCCCGTCGGGCCCTCCCCCGGTGTCGGGGATGGTCATCTCCATCACCCGCAGCTCGGGCATCCCCTTGGAGGTGTCCACGCGGCCCTTCATGGAGACCACCAGGTCCTCGGCGAGCTCCGTGGCGACGGTCTGGTAGGTGGAGGGGAACAGCAGGCAGTCGATGGAGCCCTCGAGGTCCTCCACCGTGGCGATCGCCCACATGTCGCCCTTCTTGGTGGTCTTGCGAGCCAATGTGGTGATCAGCCCGGCGATGGTGACCATGGCGCCGTCCTCCACGGCCCCGTCGTCGGCGAGCGCGCTGATGGAGGTGCTCGAGTTCTGTGCGATCACGTGCTCGAGCCCGTACAACGGGTGGTCCGAGACGTACAGGCCCAGCATGTTTCGCTCGAAGGCGAGCTTCTCCTTGCGGTCCCACTCCGGCAGCTCCGGGATGGTGATGGTCGCCGCGGAGCCCGAGGAGGCGCCGTCCTGCCCGCCGCCGGTGAACATGTCGGCGAACAGGTCGTACTGGCCCTGGGCCTCCTTGCGCTTGACGTCCACCACGGCGTCGACCGCGTCCTCGTGCACCAGCACCAGGGAGCGGCGGTTGGCGCCCAGGGAGTCGAACGCCCCGCCCTTGATCAAGGACTCGATGGTGCGCTTGTTGCACACCGTCAGGGAGACCTTGTCCAGGAAGTCGGTGAAGGAGGTGAAGTCGCCCTTCTCCTTGCGCGCCTTGATGATCTCCTCCACCACGTTGTGGCCCACGTTGCGGATCGCGGACAGCCCGAAGCGGATGTCGCTGCCGACGGCGGAGAAGTACATGTCGGACTCGTTCACGTCCGGCGGCAGCACCGTGATGCCGCGGTGCCGGCAGTCACCCAGGTACAGGCCCAGCCGGTCGCGGTTCTCCTGCGTGGAGGTGAGCAGCGCGGCCATGTACTCGGTCGGGTAGTTCGCCTTGAGGTACGCGGTCCAGTAGGAGACCACGCCGTAGGCGGCGGAGTGGGACTTGTTGAACGCGTAGTCGGCGAAGGGCAGCAGGGTCTCCCACAGGGCGTCGACCGCCCCCTTGGAGTAGCCCTTCTCCCTCATGCCGGCCTCGAAGGAGACGAACTGCTTGTCCAGCTCGGCCTTCTTCTTCTTGCCCATCGCGCGGCGCAGGATGTCGGCCTGTCCCAGGCTGTACCCGGCCACCTTCTGCGCCGTCTGCATCACCTGCTCCTGGTAGACCAGCACGCCGTAGGTCTCCCCCAGGATCTCCGCCAGCGGCTCCTCCAGCTCGGGGTGGATCGGGGTGATCTCCTGCAGGCCGTTCTTGCGCAGCGCGTAGTTGGTGTGGGACCCCATGCCCATCGGACCGGGGCGGTACAGCGCCGAGACGGCGGTGATGTCGCCGAACTTGTCGGGCTTCATCTGCCGCAGCAGGGTGCGCATGCCGGAGCCGTCCAGCTGGAACACCCCGAGCGTGTCACCGCGCTGCATCAGCTCGTAGGTGGCCGGGTCCTCGAAGCCCAGGGTCTCCAGGTCCGGCGGGGTCTTTCCGTTGCGCTCGATGTTGACCAGCGCATCGGAGATCACGGTGAGGTTTCGCAGGCCCAGGAAGTCCATCTTCAGCAGGCCCAGGGTCTCGCACGTGGGGTAGTCGAACTGGGTGATGATCTGGCCGTCGGAGGGGCGGCGCATCATCGGGATGATGTCCATCAGCGGCTCGCTGGACATGATCACCGCGCAGGCATGCACGCCCCAGCCTCGGGTGAGGCCCTCGACGCCCTTGGCGATGTCGAACACCTTCTGGACGTCCGGCTCCTCGTCGTGGAGGCGGCGGAACTCGCCGGCCTCCGCGTACCGCTTGTGCTCGGGGTCGAAGATGCCCGACAGCGGGATGTCCTTGCCCATCACGGTGGGGGGCAGCGCCTTGGAGAGACGGTCCCCCATCGCGTAGGGGTAGCCCAGCACGCGAGCGGCATCCTTGAGGGAGTTCTTGGTCTTCATCACGCCGTAGGTGATGACCTGGGCGACGCGGTCGTCGCCGTACTTGCGTTCCACGTACTCGATGACCTCGCCGCGGCGGCGGTCGTCGAAGTCGACGTCGAAGTCGGGCATGGAGACGCGGTCGGGGTTGAGGAACCGCTCGAACAGCAGCCCGTGCTCGAGGGGGTCGAGATCGGTGATGCGCATGGCGTAGGCGACCATGGATCCCGCACCGGAGCCACGGCCCGGACCCACGCGGATGCCGTTCTCCTTGGCCCACTTGATGAAGTCGGAGACGACCAGGAAGTAGCCGGGGAACCCCATCTGGGTGATCACCTCGACCTCGTACTTCGCGCGGCGCGTGACCTCGTCGGGGATGCCACCGGGGTAGCGGTACTCCAGTCCCCGCTGGACCTCCTTGACGAACCAGGAGTGCTCGTCCTCCCCGGGCGGGGTGGGGAACACCGGCATGAAGTTGGCGCCCTCACCGGTGGTGGTGAACTGCACGTCGCACATCTCGGCCACGCGCAGGGTGTTGTCGCAGGCCTCCGGCATCTCCCGGAACAGCTCGCGCATCTGCTGGGCTGACTTCAGGTAGTAGCCGGAGCCGTCGAACTTGAAGCGGCCGGGGGTGTCGAAGGTGGAGCCCGAGTTGATGCACAGCAGGGCGTCCTGGATCTTCGCATCGGCCTCGGTGACGTAGTGGAGGTCGTTGGTGGCCAGCAGCGGCGCACCGATCTCCTTCGACAGGGCGATGAGGTCCTTGGTCACGCGCTGCTCGAGGGTGAGCCCGTGGTCCATCAGCTCGACGAAGTAGTTCTCCTTGCCGAAGATGTCCTGGTACTCGCCTGCCGCCTTGATGGCCTCGTCCCACTGGCCCAGGCGGATGCGGGTCTGGATCTCACCGGAGGGGCATCCCGTGGAGGCGATCAGCCCGCTGCCGTACTTTGCGAGGATCTCCCGGTCCATCCGGGGCCACTTGCCCATCTGCCCGTCCAGGGACGCGGACGACGCCAGGCGGAACAGGTTGTGCATGCCCTCGGTGGTGCGCGAGAGCAGGGTGAGGTGGGTGTAGGCACCGCGGGCGGAGACGTCGTCCCCGGCCTCCTGCTGCTGCTTGGTGCCCCATTGCACGCGGGTGCGGTCATGTCGGCTGGTGCCGGGGGTCACGTAGGCCTCGACGCCGATGATCGGCTTGATGCCCGCGGCGGTGGCCTCGCGGTAGAACTCGTAGGCGCCGAACACGTAGCCGTGGTCCGTGATGGCGATCGCCTTCTGGCCCTGACGTGCGGTTTCGGCCACCAGTTTGTCGATCTTCGCGGCCCCGTCCAGCAGGGAGTAGTCGGTGTGACAGTGGAGGTGGACGAAGTCCTGGGAGTCCGCGGAAGCCATGCGTTCCAGGGTAGTCCGGGGCACCGACCGACGCGCCGGTGGGCGGGGTCATGGTGGTCACCCCGGCGGGTCGGCGCGCTCACCTCGAAGGACGCTCCTGGCAGCGTCCAACGGGTCCGCGGGGAGATTCGCCTCCTCCCAGCAGTGGACGAAGGCCGGTACATGGCGAGGATCGGGATCACGGCGGAACTGGTCGAGCAGGAACCGCTGGGCATCAGCACTGAGGCCGCTCTTGCCGAGCGCCACCGCGACGTCGTGGACACCGAGGACTCTCAGCCGTTCCTGGGTGTGAGCACGCTCGTGGATCTCGATGACATCACTGGCGTACTCGCTGCTCCCGTACGAGTGCCGATCGTCCCTGACCTCGGCGAGCAAGGGCTGGCGATCGACCGACCAGTCCACCGCCCCTCGGTCGACGGCGACCCGGGTCACTGCGAGCTGCGCCCGCGATGACCATCGACGGGTCCGATGGAAGAACTCGGCGAAGGTGGCTCCGCTCCATCGGCGAAGGGCTTTCTCCAGCGCGTCGACATCGCGCATGCGCAAGGCCAGGTCCGCAGCCAGCCGCTGGAGTCTGTCGAGCCGCGCATGCACCAGTTCTGCTGGTGAACGACCGATGTCGGAGAACCGCTGGTCGACGAGGATCCCGTCACCCATCGGGTCGATGTCCAGGAGGAAGGGAGCAGCCGTGTCCCTTCGGACGGGTCCTGCGCCCTCGTGCGAGGCCAGGTCGACGTCGATGAGATCGAGGAGAGCCTCGATCCGCCGCTCGACCTCCGAAGCGGCGAGTTCACACAGTCTCCGGTCCCAGTGCTCGATGACCAGGGGCATGATGGGGATCTGCGGGCTCGGGTGCTTCTCCTCGAGCCCGATGACGGTGCGGATGAATCGTTCAGGCTGCCCACTGCCTGGTCGCGCAGCACGGGGCACGAGGCGGCTCGCCAGATCGATGGCGACACCGAAGGCACGATCGTGCTGATTCCACTGATCGAGGCCGGATCGTATTCGTGTGACAGCGAGCAGAGCTGCGTCGAACGACGCGGCCGAGTCCCTCCCGATGCCGCCCTGGAGAAGGTCGGACACCTGCACCGCGGCATGCATGCTGTCCGGAGGGAGGTCTGCCTCTCCGTCCTCCCCCAGCCACGATGCGACCCTTTCGCGCAGGCACCTCTCGGCCTGCGTCGGCGTGGCATGACGAAGGAGCCAGCCATGGAGGTCGTACGCCTCCGGTGCCAGGCCGATGCTCCCCAGTCCCTCATCGACGTACGCGTTGATGGAGAGCTCGTCGCCGGGATCACGCTCCCATGCTCGTGCCGCGAGGGCGTCCCGTGCACGCTCCAGATCCGCGAACGGCACAGCGTCGTCATGCACGTTGGTGATCGCTGCCTGCGGATCCGGTTCGCGGTCCGCGAGCCACCGCGCCACGACCGCGGCAGCGTGAACACAGAACGGGGCCAGTGCCGAGCCACCATCGTATGAGTGGCCGCACGTGCATCGGAAAGGGCTCCCCCAGTACCGGCCCATGCGCACCACGCGATCAGGGTCGGAATGGACCACACCTTCGAGCGGCATGAGACCGTGCTCGTGGTCCAGAAGATCCACTCCGCGTGCCAGGATGCACGCCTCGGTCAACTGCGCCGCGGGCACCGTGTGCGTGAGGTCGGCCAGGACCATGGGAGAGCTCATGGATGGATCATCGGACAGGGGTGCGACAGAAGAACGCGACTCGGCGTCGCCCGCCCGGGCGATCAAGGCCGTCGATGATCTCGTCGATCGAGTCCTGCCCTGCGCCTCCGACATACCGCTCGAGCGTCTCCGCACGGTAGCGGTTCACGGACGCGTCGCGCTGCAGTGCCCTGATCCGGGCGCGGCGAAGCACCTGCTCATCCACGGTGATCGTCAGGTTGGCCATGCTCCTGTGCAGCGCGGGTCCCATGGAGCACAGGTTCGGTCCAGCAGTGGCCTCCCGTCGGGCAGGACGACAAAGATCCGGTCGAGGCCGACGTGCTCACGACCGGACACCTTGGGGCAGCAGTACCCGTCGGCCCAGAGAGTTTCGTATCGCGCGGGCCCGGACCGCGGAGCGGTCCCACGAAGGCCCGCCGGGCTTCACCCCTCGTCGGCCAGCAGGAACCGTGCCACCTGGTCGATGTAGCCGGTGCGGTCCGCGAAGTAGGAACCGCAGTGGTCGGCCCCCTCGGTGAGCACCAGCCGTGCCGACGTTCCGGCGGCCCGCGCCAGGCGGTGCGCGTGCTCGACCGGGATCACCGAGTCCTCGGTGCCATGGAACATCAGCAGGGGGCGGGGCTCGATGCGGCTGATCGCCTCGATCGGCCGCACCTGGGAGAAGCCGTAGCCGTAGCGGCGTCGGGTGGCGAGGTCCACGAGGTGCGCGAAGGCGCCCGGCACCCTGAGCGAGGCGGCGGCTGCTGCGACCACGCCGTGCATGTCGGCGAAGGAGGAATCGGCGACCACGCGGGAGACGGTCGGATCCTCGGCCGCCACCAGGATCGACACGGCCGCCCCCATGGAGAAGCCCAGCAGGTCGATCCGGGCGTCGGGCCGGCGGGTCCTGGCGAATGCGATGGCGGCGCGCAGATCCTGCTGCTCGTAGTGCCCGAGGGACTGCCGGCCGTCATCGGAGGCGCCGTTGCCGCGGAAGTCGAACAGCAGCACGCTCGCGCCGGCGCGGTGCAGCCCGGTGCCGATGCCCAGCATCTGCGACTTGTCGCCGCGGAAGCCGTGGCTGGCGATCACCACGTGCTCACTGCGCTCGGCTCCAGGGGCGTCGAGCCACCATCCCCGGATAGTGGCCCCGTCGGCCGCGGTGAAGTCGACGGCCTCGCTGTCCACGCCGAGCTCGAAGGGCGTGAAGGTGTACGGCAGGTCGGGACGGCGGGGCCCGTTGAGCTGCCGGGCGGCCAGCAGGGCGGCTCCACCGGCGAGCGACGTGGCCCCCGCTCCGGTCAGCGCGGCGGCGATCAGTGGTGCGTTGCGTGGCATGGATCGCAGTCTAGGCACGGCGGCAGGCACGGCTCCGGCTCCTGTGGATACGTGCGGGGCCTCGGTGGCCGACTCGTTATCCACAGAATGTGGAAAAACATGCATGGTGGAGGAACCCGGATCTGCATTGTCCACCCTTTTATCCACGGCCTTCCACACATTTCGAACGTACTTTCGATTGTCGGTGATGGCGCCTACTCTTGGACCATCAGCACAGCCGAGGGATTCCCGGCCGCGACATCCACCGAAAGGGGGAACGATGACCCAGGTCAGCGATGGTTCCGTGCCGAAGCCGCGGGGTCGCGCCGCTGCGCGTTCCCGCCCCGGTGCGCCACGCCCGCGCAAGCCCGGGATCCGAGGATCAGGGCGTCCGCTCACGCGGGAGACCCTCCCTTCAGAAGCTTTCGTCGACGAGGCCGGGGCGGAGGCGGAGAAGCTCCGGGAGCTGTGGGATCTGGGCCTGGCCGAGTCACGGCAGCTGGCCGCGAAGCTCCGTCTCGCGGCGCGTCACTGGCCCGCCGGCGATCCGGAGGATCCGGATCTGCGCGACGAGGCGGATCTGATGGTGTCTCAGGCCCTGCGCTGCAGCATCCATCACGCATCCCGGCTGCTGGAGGATGCTCACACCGCCGTCACCCATCTGCCGCGACTGCTGGCGCGTCTCGAGGCCGCTGAGCTGCCGGCGCGCTGGTTCACCGTCGTGCTGCGTCGCGCCGGTGGTCTGCGCGAGGCGGCACTGCACGAGCTCGACGAATCCATCGCCAGCTGGGAGCTCGCGGTCGACGAGGGACGCTTCCGTCGCGAGCTCGGTGCCCTGGTGCGCTGGCTCAGCGATCAGCAGGAGGCCGCTCAACGCTCACGCCCTCAGCACAGTGTGGACATCCTCCCGCCCGATGAGGACGGCACCGCCTGCCTTCAGGTCATCGGCCCCGCGCCGGAGATCCTCGCCCTGGGGCGCCGACTGGACTCCGCGGCCCGCGCGATCCAGCGAGCTCAGCGTCAGGCCCTGGAGAGCGGGCAGGAGATCCCCTTCGATGACGGCAGCGTCTCCGGGACCGCGAGGCCGCTCTCCCTCGCGGCGCTGCGCTACCGGGTTCTGACCGGTTCCGTGCTGGAGACGGGCACGGTCGAGGTCCCCCGTGAGCGGTTCCGCATCACCGTCACGGTCCCCGCGCTCAGCCTGCTGGGTGCGGTGGACGCACCCGGCATGCTCGACGGCATCCACCCCATCCCCGCGGAGATGGCGCGGGAGCTCGCCGGTGGGGAGAACACCTGGTACCGCGTGCTCACCGATCCGAGCACCGGTGCGTTCCTGCCCCTGCCGGCCGACCGCTACACCGCCAGGCCCGACATGCTCGAGCACCTGCGCCTGCGCCATCCCACCTGCGCCGTGCCCGGCTGCACCAGGCCCACCTCCTGGGCCAGCGAGATGGACCACATCGAGGAGTTCGACCACCGCGACCCCGCATCCGGCGGTCCCACCTCGATCGAGAACACGCACCTGCTGTGCTGGCGTCATCACCAGCTGAAGACGGCCGGCCTCATCGACCCCGTGCGCCGCAGTGCCGCCACGGCTGATCCGCTGGGCAGTTCACCTTCCGATCCGCCCTCTAGGTCACCTTCCGATCCGCCCTCCAGGTCACCTTCCGATCCGCCCTCCAGGTCACCTTCCGATCCGCCCTCCAGGTCACCTTCCGATCCGCCGGCCAAGTCACCCTCGGGCCCACCCAGCGGAACACTCCACCCGGGCTCCACGTCCTGGGCGATCCGCGGGGGCCCTCCCGTCGACGCCATCGACGACACCGACATGGTCACGCCGTGGGTGGTCGATGCCTTCACCCAGGTGTGGGACGAGGTGCAGCAGCGCATCGCCCGCCATCGCACCGCGATGACCGATGTCGAAATCGGAGAATCCACCGAGGGCACGGAGGAGCAGTACGGCCCGCCGCCCTACTGATCGTCCTGCTCCGCGGCGTCCTCCCGCCGCATGTCGGCCAGCAGCTGGTCCAGGTAGTCGTGCACGTCCTCGTAGCTGAGGTGGCGCTCATCGCGGCGCGGCGGGATCCCGCCCACGAACGCTCCACCGTGCCAGGCCATCGAATCATCCGGCAGGGATGGGTCGTCCGCACGCCACAGATCGAGCGGGATGTTGTGGGCGGCCAGGTCTCGGGCGATCTCATCGGCCTGGGCGGGGCTGCCGGAGCGCTGCAGCACGGAGACCAGCAGCGACTGCGCGGCCCATGCCGATGCCTCGTCATGCCCTGGTCCACCGTCCTCGCCGGGCTCCACGGATTCCTGCACCAGGGCGATGAAGCTGGCAGCGAGATCGTCGCGGCCGTCCTCGTAGTGGTCCTTCGCGACCCGTAGCGCGATGCGCGGCACGTACTGGCGCTGCTCCCACAGCACGGCCGCACCCACCAGTGCCATGCCCACACCGGTCGGGAAGTCCGGGTCCTGCGCGATGGGGTGCACCGGGAGGCGCCCTGCGCGGCGATCGTCGTCCGCTGCCAGGAAGTCCTCGCTGGCCGCTGCGATCGCGGCCCGCGCCGTGCCCTGGTCCCGGAGAGCCACCTCGGCACCAGTGGGTTCGATGCCCAGTCGCCGGGCCACGCGGGCGAAGGGGAACTCCGATCGGGACAGCGCGCGATCCTGGGGGACCGCCGGGATCAGAGGGGCCGAGGACGACGACTGCTTCTCGCTCATCCCACGACGCTACCGCGTGGCACACTCGGGCGATGCACACCATCCCGGCCGTCGCCCTCCGCCCCCTCACGAGCGCCGATGCCGCTGTCCTGGCCGACTGGGCCGCGGACGACACGTTCGGCGCTCATGCCGGCTGGACGCCGGGCTTGGCCTGGGACGAGCACGAGCGCTTCTGGCTCCACCGCATCATCGCGGACCCGCCGCCCGAGCTGCTGCGCCTGGGCGTCGAGCACGAGGGGGCATTGATCGGCTACGTGGATCTGTATGGGACCCGGGCTGACGAGCGCGAGCTGGGATACGTCATCGGACCGTCCACCCGCTGGGGGCAGGGACTGGGCAAGGCCGCGGCCCGAGCCGGCCTGGCGTACGGCTTCGACTCGCTGGCGCTGGCCTCGATATGGGCGGAGGCCCTGCCCCTGAACGCGCCCTCGGTGCGGATCCTGGAGGGGATCGGCATGCGGCACACCGGCCGCGGCGACGAGGCATCCTTCCTGGGGGCGAGGAGCCACTACGAGCAGTACCGCATCACCCGAGAGCAGTACGAGAAGATCCGTGCCGATCCGAGCACCGCAGATGCCCGAGCAGACCCGGGCACACCTGCTGCCCGACGGCCGCAGCAGAACCCCACCGCCCCCGGGTGACGGAGCGCGGTCAGCCCTCCCGCAGGACCTCGAGCGCCTGCTGCAGGTCCTTAGGATACCGGGAGGTGAAGGTGACCGGTCGGCCCGTCACGGGGTGCACGAAGCCCAGCTCCATCGCGTGCAGCCACTGCCGGTTCAGCCCCAGGCGCTCCCCCAGCGTCGGGTCCCCGCCGTACATCGTGTCGCCAACCAGCGGGTGGTGCAGAGCGGAGAAGTGCACCCGGATCTGATGCGTGCGACCGGTCTCCAGCGAGATGCGCAGCAGGGTCGCGGCACGCAGCTCCTCCAGGGTCTCGTAGTGGGTGACCGAATGCTTGCCCTCGTGTGTGACCGCGAACCTGTAGTCGTGGTGCGGGGAGCGGCCGATGGGGGCCTCGATGGTGCCCCGCGGCTGATCGGGCCGACCCTGACACACGGCGTGGTACGTCTTGTCCACCTCGCGGGCGCGGAAGGCATCCTTCAGGGTGGTGTAGGCGCGCTCCGTGCGGGCCACCACCATCAGTCCGCTGGTGCCCACGTCCAGCCGTGAGACGATCCCCTGCCGCTCCGGGTCCCCACTGGTGCGGATCGCCACCCCGGCCGCGGCGAGGTGCCCCAGCACGGTGGGCCCGGACCAGCCAGCACTGGGATGGGCAGCGACGCCGACGGGCTTGTCGATCACCACGATGTCGTCGTCCTGGTGCACCAGCGCCATCCCCTCGGCGATCTGCGGCCGCACCTCCACGGCCGGCCGCTCCTCCAGAATGGTCACCGAGAGCATCGCTCCTGCTTCCAGGCGGGTCGATCGAGCGGGCGTGGCGCCGTCGAGCTCGACGTGGCCGGCGTCCACGAGATCCGCGGCGCGGGAACGGGACAGCCCCAGCATCCGCGACAGCCCGACGTCGATGCGCTCACCGGCCAGGCCGTCCGGCACCATCAGCACGCGGGAGGCGTTCATCGCTGGTCCTCGACGGGCTCGACGGGCTCCGCTGGGTCCGCCGGGACGCCGATCACTCCCAGTAGCACCACCAGGACGGCACCGCCCACCACGGCCATGTCGGCCACGTTGAACACCGGCCAGTTGGGCAGCTGCAGGAAGTCGACGACCTCGCCGCGGAACGGGCCGGGCGGGCGCAGCAGGCGATCATGGATGTTGCCCAGCGCCCCGCCCAGGATCAGGCCCATCGCCAGGGTGTACCACGGCGAGCGCACCGCCTTGACGGAGAACACGATCACCCCGATCGCGATCGCGATCTGCAGCGCCGTGACCACGGGTGTGATCTTCGAGCCCATGCCCCAGGCCGCGCCCGAGTTGTACAGCAGCGTCAGCTGCAGCACCTCCCCCAGGAAGGGCTGCGGGTCCAGCTCGTCCAGGTTCGCCTCTGCCCAGGTCTTGGAGACCTGGTCCAGCACGGCCAGCACGGCGGCAAGGACGCCCACGATCAGCAGCACCGTCCCCCGGCCGAGCCTGCGGGACCGTGACTGACGGCGACGAGCGCCGGACCCCTCGGGCCCGGCGCTCGTCGCGGTGGAGTGCGTAGGACTCACAGACCGAAGTTCGCCTGCTTGTCCTGGGTCTCGCTGGTGTCGAGCTCGCGCAGCTGGTTCTCCAGGTAGTTGCGCAGACGGTTGCGGTAGTCGCGCTCGAAGGTGCGCAGACCCTCGATGGACTTCTCCAGCTCCGCCTTCTTGGACTCCATGGCGTCCAGCGTGGTGCGGGACTTCTCCTCCGCCTCGGTGACGATGCGGCGGTGCTCTTCGTTGGCCTCGTTGATGAGGCGGTCGCGCTCGTCCTCACCGTTCTTGACGTACTCGTCGTGCAGGCGATTCGCCAGGGCGATGATCCCGGCGGCGTCCCGCGGAGCGGCGTCGCGATCGGGCTCGGGCTGCTCCTGCGGGGCATCGACCACGGTCTGGGGGCCGGTGGCCTCGGTATCGGCCCGGGCGTCGACGTCCGCCTCGGCGGACTGCTTGGGCACGGCGGCAGCAGGCGTCTCGTGCATCTGCTCGCCCTCGGGGGCCTCACGCACGACGGTCTCGTCGTGGTCGTCGCCACCGGCGGCCGGAGCGGCCGACTCGAGCTCGGCGATGCGGTTGTGCGCCTCCTCGAGCTCCTTGGTCAGGCGGTTGTTCTCGTCGATGAGCTCCTGCAGGCGGGGCAGGATGTCGTGGTCGAGGTAGCTGTCGACCTCATCCATGTCGTAGCCCTCGGAGAACCGCACCGGGGTGAACCGCTTCTGCAGCAGGTCATCGGGCATCAGAGCCATGGGTCACCTTCTCGTCAGTCTCGGGTGTGTCAGCGCACCAGGCGCAGCAAGGACCAGCGTAGCCGATCGGGCGACGGGGCCGCGCCCGGGCTCCTCGCGCACGGGGCGACGGCCTTGACCGGCGCATGCTCACGCCCCCGACCCCGCACCAGCCAGCGCGCACGCGAGCCAGCGCGCACGCGCAGCAGCTCACGGCGGCTGCCCCGTGTCACATGGCCAGGCCGGCCAGCACCCGCAGCAGGATCCAGCCCACGACCAGCAGCAGCATCATGCTCAGGTCCAGAGCGACCGCACCGATGCGCAGCGGGGGGATCAGTCGGCGCAGTGCCTTCACCGGGGGGTCGGTCAGCGTGTAGACCACCTCGAACAGCACCAGCACCAGGCCCGAGGGCCGGAAGTCCCGCGAATAGGCGCGGATCCACTCCATCACCAGCCGCGCGATCAGCAGCAGCATGTACAGCAGTACGGCGAGGTACAGCGCTCCTGCGATCAGCTGCACCGGATCTCAGCTCTGGTTGTAGAAGCTGTCCTCGTCGGCCGAGGAGTCCCCGTCGACCTGGACGAACTCCGGAGAGAGCAGGAACACCTTGGAGGTGACGCGCTCGATCGTGCCGCGCAGGCCGAACACCAGGCCGGCGCAGAAGTCGACCATGCGCTTGGCGTCGCCGTCCTGCATGTCGGAGAGGTTCACGATGACGGGCACGCCGTCGCGGAAGGACTCGCCGATCGCCTTGGCGTCGTTGTACGAACGCGGGTGGATCGTGGTGATGCGGTGCATCGACTCCTCCACGGCGGGGGTCATGGCCACGACGCTCGACCGCTGGCGGATCGGCGTCACCTGGGCCTCACGGTCGGTGGTCTCCGGACCGCGCTCGGCGCGGCGGTGCGAGGCCGCCTCGTCCCGACGGTCCAGCTCGTCCTCGTAGTACTCGTCGTCGACCTCGTTGGCGAGGCCGAGAGCGACCATGGCGTTGCGCCAGGTTCCCATCGCAGATCTCCCAGTCTGTGCTTCCGTCACGCTGACCTGGACCCCAGGGAAGCACGGGGAGTGCGTGGGGGTCCTGTCCCGAAAGTACCGGAGAGCCCGCCGCGCGACGGGGACGCGCCCGGCGTGTCGGGGCGTGTCGCAGGAATCGTCGACTCCCCACCGACGGGCCCACCCGCCTCAGCCCCGGCGGATCACCCCGGCGAAGCGGCCCGTGGTGCGGCTGCGGCGATACGAGAACCAGGCGGGGTCCTCGATGGTGCAGGGATGGTCACGGTCGATCGCATCGGCCGGCACGCCCGCCCGGCCGAGTGCCTCCACGGCGCCGGCGCGCAGATCGATCGCCGGGGTGCCCCAGCTCGTACGGGTGCGGGTCGAGGGCAGGCGACGAGCGGCGTCCTCGGCCATGTCCGGCGGCACCTCGTAGCACCTTCCGCAGGCCGACGGACCTACGGCCGCCTGTATCCGCTCGGCTCGTGCGCCCAGGCGCTCCATCGCCGCACCGGTCGCCCCGAGCCCCCCGGCCAGCAGCCCCGGCCGGCCCGCGTGTGCCGCCCCGATCACCCCCGCCTCCGCCTCGCTCAGCAGCACCGGCATGCAGTCGGCCACCATGATGGCCAGGGCGATGTCGTCGCGGTCGGTGACCAGGGCGTCGGCGGTCACCACCGGGGGCTGCCCCGGTCCCGATGTCGCCTCGTCGCGGGCGGTCGCCCCGTCGCGGGCGGACGCCCCGTGCGCCGACGCCTCGGCCCGCGGCAGCACATGCACCTGGGCGCCGTGCACCTGGTCCACGAACACCAGCGGGCGTCCCACGACCTCGGCCACCCGCGAGCGGTTCTCGCTGACCACGGCGTCATCGTCCCCGACGTGCCGGGCGAGGTTCAGGGACTCGTACGGGCCCTTGCCCACCCCGCCCTCACGCGTGGTGAACAGGGCACGGGCCCCGCAGTCGCGGAGCCCGTGCGGGAAGAGGTGTCCTCACTTGAGGAAGGACGGCAGGTCGAGATCGTCGTCGTCGGCCGGCGGCTCCTCGATGCGCGGGGACGCACGGGCTCCGACTGCGGTGCGGGGACGGGGCGAGCGGCCTGGCCGTTGCCCTGGTGCTGGTCCTCGTCCTCCTGGTCGGCCGGGTCCATCCGCTCGGTCCGGGGCTCCTGCTGCTGCTCGGCCGAGGGGCGGGAGGGCGCGAAGGTCTGCTGCGGGACGCCCCAGCCGCCGGCAGCCCCCGCGGCCGTACCGGCCCCGCTCATGGAGGCGGTGCGCTCGGTCGCGGCCGGGCGCGGCTGGACCGGCTCGGGACGCGCAGCGGGGCGGGACTGCTCGGTGCGCTGCGGGGGGCCACCGGCCTCGAAGCCCGCGGCGATCACGGTCACCCGCACCTCGTCGCCCAGGGCGTCGTCGATGACGGCGCCGAAAATGATGTTCGCGTCGGGGTGCGCGGCCTCCTGCACCAGGCGTGCGGCCTCCGAGACCTCGTACAGGCCCAGGTCGCTGCCGCCCTGGATCGACAGCAGCACGCCGTAGGCGCCGTCGATGGATGCCTCCAGCAGCGGGCTGGAGACGGCGAGCTCGGCGGCCTGCAGGGCGCGGTCGTCGCCGCGGGAGGAGCCGATGCCCATCAGGGCGCTGCCCGCTCCCTGCATCACGGACTTGACGTCGGCGAAGTCGAGGTTGATCAGGCCCGGGGTGGTGATCAGGTCGGTGATGCCCTGGACACCCGAGAGCAGCACCTGGTCCGCGGACTTGAAGGCGTCCAGCATGGACACCTGCTTGTCGGCGATGGACAGCAGACGGTCGTTGGGGATCACGATGAGGGTGTCCACCTCGGCCTGCAGGGCGGCGATGCCGGACTCGGCCTGGGTGGAGCGGCGGCGGCCCTCGAAAGTGAAGGGGCGGGTGACCACACCGATGGTCAGCGCGCCAAGGCTGCGGGCGATCTTGGCGACCACGGGGGCACCGCCGGTGCCGGTGCCGCCGCCCTCGCCGGCGGTCACGAAGACCATGTCGGCCCCGCGCAGGACCTCCTCGATCTCCTCGGCGTGGTCCTCGGCGGCCTTCTTGCCGACCTCCGGATCGGCACCGGCCCCGAGCCCCCGGGTGATCTCCTTGCCGACGTCGAGCTTGACGTCGGCGTCCGACATCAGCAGGGCCTGCGCGTCGGTGTTGATGGCGATGAACTCGACGCCCTTGAGACCGGCCTCGATCATGCGGTTGACGGCGTTGACACCGCCGCCGCCGATGCCGACGACCTTGATGACTGCGAGGTAGTTCTGGGATCCGGCCACGTTGATGTCCTTGCTGTTGTCGATCTGCTGTCGAACGGGGACCCAACCCTCGACCTCGAGTTGAGGTTCGGACTCTGCGGCCCCGTTCCTTCTCTTCGACGCTAAGGACGTGGCCGACGGGGCGCAACGACCTGCCGCGCGTGTCGTGTGGCGAACCTCCCGGTCCCGGGGTTCAGGCCGCGAAGGCGAGGGCGCGCGAGGGTCAGCGGGTGACCGGCGCCACCGGGGAGGAGACGTCGATCACGGAACCGGGCTGCGGGATCAGCGCCTGGACCACGTCGCCCTTCAGCTCGGCGTCGCGGGCATCGCCCCACACCACGCTCTTGGTGCTGCCGTCCTCCAGGGCCAGGGTGAAGGTGACGTCGCTGGGGCTGGTGGCGGTCATGTCCTGGACGGCAGGGCGGATCGGGTCAGGCAGCTCGGCGAGCACCTCGGTCATCGCCTCCGCGGCGCCGTCGGGGTCCTGTGAGGTGGTGCCCACTCGCAGCGGGATCAGCGTCGCGCCCTCGGCCGCGGCCGCCGGCAGCTCCTCCCCTGCGGCGTCGATCACCGCGACGGTGCCATCGGCACGGGTCAGGTGGGCGACAGGCTCGGACTCGACGACGGTGACGTGCATGCCATCGGGCCAGCGGCGCTCCACCTGGGCGGACTCGATGCCGGGGACGGTCGCGAGGTCCTCGCCGATCGCGTCGGTGGGCAGCAGCAGCACGCTGTCCCCCAAGCGAGGATCGAGGTGGGAGCGCACCGCCTGCTCCTCGACGTAGCCCAGGCCCGAGACGCTGATCTGCTGCAGCCGCAGGGCGGGCAGCCAGATCGCGGCCGACAGCACACCGATCAGCGCCAGCGTCACGACGACGGCACCGGCGATGATCGCGCGCCGGCGACGACGCCAGGGCCGACCGGCCACCAGGGCACGGAAGCGGTGAGCGGCAGGGACGACGTTGTCGGGGCCGTCAGGGCTGTCGGAAGCGTCGGGGCGGGGCTCGCGGAGCTCGGGCCGGGTGTCGCGGGGCGCGGGCCGGGGATTGCGGGCGCGCCGCGGCGGTCACGGGCGAGCGGCCGTAGCTGCGGCCCGGCGGGTCGGAGGGCGGCCTCCGCGGTTCCTGCCCCCGCTGGGCCTCGAGGGGCCGCTGCGGGGCCCGGCCGGACTGCGGCGGGACCCGGCCGGACTGCTGCGAGGACCGCCGCGACCCGGTGGGGCGCGGCGGGCTGGGGCGGCGGGCCATCAGGCCGTCCCCGGGCGCGGCGCAGCGCCTGCAGCACCGCCGGAGTGTCCTCCACCACGTCCCCGGCACCGAGCATCAGCACCAGGTCCCCGGGGCGGGCCTCCCCCGCCACCTGGGAGGGCACCGGTGCACGTGCGTCCAGGGGGCGCACGTGAGCGGCGGTCGAGTGCTGGGTGATGGTGCGGGCATCCACCGTCGGGTCGGGGTCCTCACGGGCGGGGTACACGGGCATCACCCAGGCCAGGTCCGCGCCCTCCAGGGAGGCGGCGAAGGCGGCGGCGAAGTCGCGGGTGCGGGAGAACAGGTGGGGCTGGAACACCGCGAGCACCCGGCCACCCGCACCCTGATCGGCGACGATGGCGCGCGCGGCGGCGATGGTGGCGGTGACCTCGCGCGGATGGTGGGCGTAGTCGTCGATCACCGTGATGCCGTCCACCACACCGGCCAGGTCGAAGCGGCGGGAGGCCCCCGTGAAGCGTCCCAGCCCGTCGGCGAGCGCCTCCAGCGGCGCATCGGGCGCGGCCGATGCGGTACCGGCGAGCGCACCCAGGGCGTTGAGCACGTTGTGGTGGCCGGCCACCGCCAGGCGCACCCGGAGCGGGCCGCGCGGGCTGAGCACCTCGACATCGGTGCCATCGGGGCCGGAGTCCTCGGCGAGGACCCGCCAGTCGGCGTCCTCGCTGGTGCCGTAGGTGCTCACGCTCGCGCCATGAGCGGCGGCCCGCTCCCCCAGCGCCCGGGCGCCCTCGTCGTCGGCGCACACCACCAGGGTGCCGCCGGGAAGGA
Organism: Brachybacterium epidermidis; assembly: GCF_015209585.1. GTDB lineage: Bacteria > Actinomycetota > Actinomycetes > Actinomycetales > Dermabacteraceae > Brachybacterium > Brachybacterium epidermidis. The sequence goes on along the minus strand of NZ_JADEYR010000009.1, from coordinate 61,296 downwards.
TCCGGTCGGTGAGGGCGTCGAAGCCGGCCTGCAGGGTGGCGGCGTCCCCGTGGAAGTCGAGATGGTCGGGCTCGAGGTTGGTGACCACGAGGGACCGGGGGGTGAAGGCCAGGAAGGAGCCGTCGGACTCGTCGGCCTCGATCACGGCGATCCCGGTGCCGTCGCGCATCGATTCCGTGGGCGAGGGCTCCGCACCGAGGCCGGCGTTGCGGCCCAGGTCGGGCACGGCGGCCCCGAGCGCCCAGGCAGGATCCAGGCCCGCACCGCGCAGCGCCATCACGGCCAGGCCGGTGGTGGAGGTCTTGCCGTGGGTGCCGGCGATGGCCACCAGGTCCCGCTGCCCCATGAGCCCGGCCAGGGCCGCGGCGCGGTGGACGACGGGGATGCCGCGCCGGTGGGCGGCGATGATCTCGGGGTTGTCGGCGCGCACGGCGGTGGAGACCACCACCAGGTCCAGGTCCTCGGCCAGCAGGTCCGCATCGAAGCCGATGCCGATGCGGGCTCCCGCCTCGCGCAGCGGGCCGATGAACTGGCCGTCCTGGGAGTCGGAGCCGCTGACCTCGATGCCGGCCTCCAGGGCCAGCCGCGCCACGGCCGACATCCCGGCCCCGCCGATCCGCACCACGTGGAGGGAGCGGATCGGGCTCCCGGAAGGCCACTGCGCGTGGGTGACGACGTCCCCGGGAGTGAGGATGGTGCGGGGTGCGGGCCCCTGGGTGCGGGCAGCGGCGTCAGTCATGGCTTCACGGTAACGGCCGGGGTCACAACCGGCGGCCAGGCTCCCGTGCGGCACCGATCACGATCTCGGCGAGTCGTTCGGCGGCATCGGGGATGCCGAAGCGGCGGGAGGCCGCGGCCATGGCTGCGCGTCGCTCCTGGTCCAGCAGCAGCGGCAGCACCTGTTCCACCAGGCGCGATGCGGTGATCTGCGCATCCTCGATCATCAGCGCCCCACCGGCGCTGACCACGTCCTGGCCGTTCAGCGCCTGCTCGCCGTTGCCGATCGGAAGGGGCACCAGCACGGCGGGCAGCCCCACGGCGGTCAGCTCGCACACGGTCCCGGCGCCCGAGCGGGTCAGGGCGAGATCCGCGGCGGCGTAGGCGTCCTCCATGGCCCGCACGTACTCCACCACCCGGTAGCCGGGACGCGGGGTGAGGTCCTCGGCCTTGCCGCGGCCGGTGATGTGCAGGATCTGGGCACCGGCCTCCAGGAAAGCGGGGGCGGCCTCGCAGACGGCGCCGTTCAGGCGCTGCGCGCCCAGGGAGCCGCCGGTGACCAGCAGCACCGGGCGTGCCGGATCGAGGCCGAACTCCTGCACCGCCCCGTCGCGGCGGGCCGCGCGATCCAGGTGCGCGATGCCCTCGCGCATCGGCATGCCGATGCGGCGGGCGCCCCGCAGGCGGGTGCCGTCCAGAGCCGTGAGCACGGCGGCGGCGCGCACCGCTCCGAGGCGGTTGGCCAGGCCCGGGCGGCGATTCGCCTCATGGACCACCAGGGGGATGCGGGAGGCGGCGGCGGCGAGGTAGGCGGGAGGGCACACGTACCCGCCGAAGCCCACCACCACGTCGATGCCGCGGTCGCGCAGCAGGGCGCGCACCTCCCGCACGCTCCCCGCCAGCCGCGCCGGGAAGCGGACGGCAGCGCCACCGGGTCGCCGCGGGAAGGGCACCTTCTCGATGGTCACCAGCTCGAAGCCGGCGGCCGGCACCAGATCGGCCTCGAGCCCGGAAGCGGTGCCGAGCACCACGATCTGGGCCTGGGGCGCCTGCTCACGGATGCGCGCGGCGGTGGCCAGCAACGGGGAGACGTGGCCGGCGCTGCCCCCTCCGGCCAGCAGGACCCGGGGGGCGCGTGCGGCGCGAGGGTCACGGACCGCGTCGGGACCGCTGGGTGATCCGCTCATCGTCGGCTCCGCCCCTGAGCCGTGCGCGCGCGCCGTCGAGAACGGCGGGGGGGGCGCGAATCGCCGGTGGAGCCGCCGCGCGGAGCGGGCAGCACGCTCACGGAGCTGCGCACCGCGCCCACGCGGGCGGTGATGGCCTCGCGCGCACCCGGCTCGCTGCGGGCGAAGGACAGCAGCACGCCCAGCGCCGTCATGGACGCCAGCAGGGCGGAGCCGCCGGAGGAGATGAACGGCAGCGGGACACCGATCACGGGCATCAGGCCCGTCACCACCATCATGTTGACAAAGGCCTGCCCCAGGATCCAGGAGGCGATGCCGGCGATGGTGATCTGGCGGAACACGTCGTCGGTGCGGGTGATCATACGGAACATCACCAGGGCCAGCACGGCGAACAGGAACAGCACGCCCAGGGTGCCGGCCAGGCCGAACTCCTCCCCCAGGACCGCGAAGATGTAATCGTCCTCCGCGGCGGGCAGGCGCCCCCACTTCTGGCGGGACTCACCGGGGCCCACACCCCACCAGCCGCCCTCGGCCAGCCCCATCAGGCCCTGCTCGGACTGGTAGCCGGTGCCACCGACGCACTCGCCCTTGAGCCAGCAGTTGATACGGCCCATGCGGTTGCCGCTGGTGATGGTGAGGGCGACGACGCCGATGAGGCCGAGAGCTCCACCGGCGGCGAACCAGCGCCGGGGCACGCCGGCCACCCACAGCGAACCGGCCACCAGCAGGCACATCACCAGCGTGGTGCCCAGGTCGCGCCCCAGCACCACCAGGCCCAGCGCGGCGAGGACCCCGGGGACCAGGGGGAACAGCAGGTGGGCGGGCCGGTGCAGCAACGGCCGCTTGATGGCCAGCAGGGCGCCCAGCCACACGGCCAGGGCCAGCTTGAGGAACTCCGAGGGCTGCAGGGTCTGGGACCCGATGCGGATCCAGTTGCGGTTGCCGTCGACGTCGACGCCGAGCGGCGTGTGCACGAGGGTCTGCAGGGCCAGGCCCAGCATCAGCAGCGGCCAGGCGGCCTTGCGGTAGAAGCCCGGCGGAATCGAGGCGGCCACCAGCAGGGACGCCAGCCCCAGGCCCGCGAAGGTGCCCTGACGCAGCAGTCCCGCGAAGCCGGACTGGCCGCGGGAGATGTTCAGCACCGCGGTGGAGGAGAGCACCATCATCAGGCCCACGCCCACCAGCAGGGTGCCCAGCACGATCAGGGCGTAGAAGTCCAGGGCCGGTGACTTCAGCCAGTTGCCCACCCCGGCGCGCAGGCGGGAGCCGACGTCACCGAGGGGGTTCTCCTCCTCGGGGCGGACGACCCGGGTGGACCGGCGGGTCTCCTGCATCGTCATCCGTTCGCTCCTGCCAGTCGTTCCACGGCCGCGGCGAACAGCTCCCCCCGTTCCGCGTAGTTGCGGAACTGGTCGATCGAGGCTGCGGCCGGTGCCAGCATCACCACGTCCCCCGCCGAGGCGAGGGAGCGGGCGGCCTGCACCGCCTCCTCCATCAGCCGGGAGCGCCCGGCGACATCGCCAGTGTCACCCGGATCCACGCGCACCACGGGGAGGTCAGGGGCGTGTCGCCCCAGCGCCTCGGCGAACGGGGCGGGATCGGTGCCCAGCAGCACGCAGCCGGCCAGCCGGCCGGCGACGGCCTGGACCAGGGAGTCGATGTCAGCACCCTTGGTGTCGCCTCCGGCGATCCACACCACGCGCTCGGCAGTGGCGAGGGAGGCGCGGGCTGCGGCGGGGTTGGTGGCCTTGGTGTCGTCCACCCAGGCGACCTCGTCGATGCGGGCCACCAGTTCAGCGCGGTGGCGGCCGATGCGGTACGCGCGCAGGCCGTCGCGCACGGCCGCCTGCTCGACACCGTGGGCGCGGGCCAGGGCCGCGGCGGCCAGGGCATCCAGCACGATGTGCGGGCCGGCGCCGTGGGGACCCAGGTGGGCGAGGTCCTCGAGGGTGGCGAGCTCGGCCGCCTGCCGGTGCCGATCGGGGACGAAGGCGCGGTCCACCAGCATCCCGTCGACCACGCCGAGCTCGGAGGGCCCCGGGGAGCCCAGGGTGATGCCGATGGCGCGGGCGCCCTCGAGGACGTCGGCCTGTTCGACCAGGCGACGAGTGGTGGGGTCGGCGACGCTGTACACGCAGGCGCGCTCGACGCCCTCGTAGATGCGACCCTTCGCGGCGGCGTAGGCAGGGGCGCTGCCGTGCCAGTCCAGGTGGTCGTCGCTCACGTTGAGCACTGCGGCGGCCTGGCAGTCCAGGTGCTCGGTGCGGTGCAGCTGGAAGCTGGACAGCTCCACGGCCAGCACGTCGAAGCCCTCCGGGTCCAGCGCCGCCTCGATCACCGGCAGGCCCACGTTGCCGCAGGCCACGGCGCGCAGGCCGGCGTGCTGGAGGATCGACTCCAGCATGGTGACCGCGGTGGTCTTGCCGTTGGTGCCGGTGATGCCGAGCCAGGCGGGCCCGTCGGCCGCCTGCATGCGGCGAGCCAGCTCGACCTCGCCCCACACGGGGATCCCGGCCTGCTGGGCCTGGACCAGCAGGGGCTGCTCGGGCCGCCAGCCGGGTGAGGTGACCACCAGGTCCACCTCACGGTCGGCGGGGAGGGAGCCGGTGTGCTCGGCCCCGAGGCGCACCTCGACACCCAGCACCTGAAGGATCCGGGCCTTCTCCCGGTTCTCGGGGGTGTCGGCGCTGTCGACCACCAGCACCCGGGCACCGCGCTGCATGGTCTGGTCCGCGACCGCGTAGCCGGAGACGCCGAAGCCGGTCACCAGGATGCGCAGCCCGGCCACGTCCATGCCCGGCCAGGCCCGCTGCTCGGCCGGGAGACCATGGGCCGGGCCGGACGTGGGACCGGCCGGGGGCGTGGTCATGAGGTGAGCCTCGGCAGGGCGTCGAGGTAGAACAGGCCCAGGCCGAGGCCCGCGAGGATCCCGGCCACGATCCAGAAGCGGACCACGATGGTGACCTCGTTCCAGCCCTTGAGTTCGAAGTGGTGCTGGAGGGGGGCCATCCGGAACACGCGCTTGCCGGTGGTCTTGAAGCTGGCCACCTGGATGATCACGGACAGCGAGATGGCCACGAACAGGCCGCCGATCACGGCGCCCAGGATCTGGGTGCGCGAGACGATGGTGAGGCCGGCGATCGCGCCGCCCAGGGCCAGGGACCCGGTGTCGCCCATGAAGATCTTCGCCGGGGAGGTGTTCCACCACAGGAAGCCCACGCAGGCACCGATCATCGCCGCGCACAGCACGGCGGTGTCCAGCGGGTCGCGGGCGTCGTAGCAGTTGACCGTGCCGCCAGCGGCGAGGTCCACGTTGCACACCTGCCGCCACTGCCAGAAGGAGATCACCAGGTAGGCGGCAGTGAAGATGATGGTGGCGCCGGAGGCCAGGCCGTCCAGGCCATCGGTGAGGTTCACGCCGTTGGACCAGGCCGCCACCAGGAAGTTCGCCCAGACCGCGAAGAGGATGAAGCCCGCGACGCTGCCGCCGAAGGCGAGGTCCAGCCAGGGCACGTCCCGCACGAAGGAGATGTTCGTGGAGGCCGGGGTGAGGCCGGACTCGTCCCGGAACAGCAGCGCCATCACGGCGAAGGCCGTGGCCACCACGAACTGACCCAGCAGCTTGGCGCGGGGCCGCAGGCCCAGGCTGCGCTGCTGGGAGATCTTCAGGTAGTCGTCCAGGAAGCCCACCACGCCCAGGCCCACCATCAGGAACAGCACCAGCAGCACGGAGATGCTGGGGGGCTCCCACACGGCCAGGTGGGCGATGCCGTAGGCGAGGATCGTGGCCAGGATGATGGCGACGCCGCCCATGGTGGGCGTGCCTCGCTTGGTGGCGTGGGAGGTGGGGCCGTCATCGCGGATGAACTGGCCGTACCCGCGCTTGACGAGGACCCGGATGTACAGGGGGGTGCCGAAGATCGCCAGCACCAGGGCGGTGCCCCCCGCGATGAGGATCGGGATCATGCGTGTGCTCCTCCGTCCTGGTGCCGGGCACGGTCCGCGCGTCGTTCCAGGTGCGCGATCAGAGGCCGTGCGAGCTGGCGCAGGCCTGCGTCGCGGGACGACTTCAGCAGCACCACATCGCCGGGCGCCAGGGTCCGTTCTAGCACAGCCAGGGCCTCTTCGACGTCGGCCACCTGCATGGACTCCCCACCGAAGCTGCCCTCGAGGCTGGCCCCGTGGTGGAGGGGGGCCGCGCCCTGCCCCACGACGATCAGCAGACCGATGTTCAGCCTCACCACCAGGCGCCCGATCTCGTCGTGCAGGCGCACCGACTCCTCGCCCAGCTCGAGCATCTCGCCCAGCACGGCGATGGTGCGGTGGCCGCGCCCGAGGTGCGCGAGGGTCTTCAGCGCCAGGCGCATCGAGTCGGGGTTGGCGTTGTAGGCGTCGTCGATCACCAGCACATCGCCGGCGCGCCGGGCCTCCATCCGCTGCCCGGAGGCCAGACGCACTCCCTGGAGGGAGGCCGCGGCGGCAGCGGGCTCGACCCCGGCGAGGATCGCCGCGGTGAGGGCGGCGATCGCGTTGGCGGCCTGGTGCTCCCCCAGCAGATCGGGGCGCACCTCGAAGGATCCGGCGGGAATGTCCGAACCGTCCGGTCGGGTGAGGCCCTCCGGGACCTGCAGGGTGAAGCTCACGCGGGCGTCGTCGTCGAGCCGCAGGTCCGTGGCGCGCACGTCGCCCCGGTCGAGCCCCCAGGTGACCGCCGGGGCCTCGGTGAGTTGCGCCATGGCGGCCACCCGGGGATCCTCGGCGTTCAGCACGGCTCGCCCCTCGGGGGACAGCGACCGGACCAGTTCGGCCTTGGCCCGGGCGATGCCCTCGACGGAGCCGAACTCTCCGAGGTGGGCGGAGCCCACGTTGAGCACCACGGCGATGTCGGGGCGGGCGATGTCGGTCAGGTGGGCGATATGGCCCGGTCCACGGGCTCCCATCTCCAGCACCAGGAAGCGGGTGTGCTCGTCAAGGCGCAGCACCGTCAGCGGCAGGCCCAGCTCGTTGTTGAAGCTGCCGACGGGGGCGATCGTGGGGCCGAGATCGCCGAGGGCCACCCCGAGCAGGTCCTTGGTGCCCGTCTTCCCGGCGCTGCCGGTGATCGCGAGCACCCGCAGCTGCGGGTTCTCCCGGCGTGCCTGCTCCAGTTGGGCGCGGGCCAGGTCCGACAGGGCGCGCTGCACGTCGTCGACCAGGACGGCCGGGATGTCCTCGGCCGTCTGTCGGGAGACCAGGCACAGCGCGGCGCCGTCGGCGACGGCTGCGGCGAGGAAGTCGTGGCCGTCGACCGTCTCGCCCTCGAAGGCGGCGAACAGATCGCCCTCGGTCACGGTGCGCGAATCGATGCGGGCCTCACCGGTCACCCGCTCCTCACCGGTGGCGCCGCCCACCAGGGTGCCGCCGACGAGGCGAGCGATGTCGTGCGCAGTGATGGCGAGCATGGTCAGTGTCCTCCGTCAGCCTGGGGGTCGCCCGGTCCGGGCCGCGCGGCGAGGGCGTCGCGCAGGCGGAGGCGATCATCGAACGGGTGGACGATACCCCCGATGTCCTGCCCGGTCTCGGCTCCCTTGCCGGAGACGAGGATGGTGTCGCCCACGTCCGCCAGGGAGGCGGCCAGCTCGATGGCGCTGCCCCGGCCGTCCACCTCGTGGACCTCGGCGTTCGTCGCATCCGGGATGCCGGAGCGCACTGCTGCCCTGATCGCGGCGGGGTCCTCGGTGCGGGGGTTGTCGTCGGTGATGATCACCACGTCGGCCAACCGGGCGGCGACCTCCCCCATGAGCGGGCGCTTGGTGCGGTCGCGGTCGCCACCGGCGCCCATCACGCAGATCACGCGGCGGGTGCCGGGGACGGAGCGCAGTGTGGTCAGCGCCTTCTCGAGCGCATCGGGGGTGTGCGAGTAGTCGACCACTCCGCGCACCGGGGCGAGGGCCACGGGCTCCATCCGGCCGGGGACGGTGCCGGCGGTGCCGAGGGCGGCGTCCACCTCCGGACCGCTCACCCCGATGGCCTCCAGCAGCAGGACGGCCGCGAGGGTGTTGGCGACGTAGTGGCGGCCGGGCAGTGCCGCGCGCAGGCGCCGCTGCGCCGGGGCGCCCTGCTTCCCGACGACGGTGAACACGCTGCCGTAGTCATCGGGGAGGATCTCCCGCGCGACATGGTCCGCCTCGATGCCGGGGAGGGTGGCGTACGTGGTCACGGGCACCTGGGCCCGGTGGGCCAGGCGCCTGCCCCACTCGTCGTCCACGCACACCACGCCGCGCCGGGAGTGCTCCGGGGTGAACAGCAGGGCCTTGGCCGCGAAGTAGTCCTCCATCGTGGGATGGAAGTCGAGGTGGTCCTGCGAGAGGTTGGTGAAGCAGGCGACGTCGGCCACGACCTCGTCCGCGCGGTGGAGCACCAGGGCGTGGGAGGAGATCTCCATGGAGCAGGCCTCGACGTCGTCCTCCAGCATCCGGGCCAGGATGCCGTGCAGCTCGGGCGCCTCGGGAGTGGTGCGCACGGTGGCGATCGCATGATCGGTGCCGGTCGCGTCGCGGTACTCGGTGCCGCTGGTGCCGACCATGCCGCTGGGGCGGCCCAGCGCCAGCAGGGTGCGGTGCACCATCGTGGTGACCGAGGTCTTCCCGTTGGTGCCGGTCACGCCGATCGTGCGCAGGTGCTGCGCCGGTCTTCCGTAGACCACAGCGGCGGCGGTGGCGGTCTCCCGACGCGGGTTTTCGACCACCAGGGCGGGCAGCCCGGCCCGCGCGCAGGCCTCCGCGCCGGCGTCGTCGGTCAGCGCGAGGACGGCCCCGCGGGAGACGGCCTGCTCGACGTAGTCGGCGCCGTGGGCATTGGCACCTGGCAGGGCGCACCACAGATCCCCCGCCTCGACGCCGCGGGAGTCGAGGGTGACCCCGGAGACGGTGGCCTCGAGGTCGGTCAGGGACGGCGGCGGTGCTGCGCCGAGCTCCGCGGCGAGCGCACCGACGCTCACCCCGGCTCGACGGCGAGGACGAGCGGGCTCGGGAGCGGGGACTGCGGACACGGGGCCGGTCACCACTCGTTCTCGAGCACGCGTGCGGGCTTGCCGGTGGGAGGGATGCCCTGGTGCTGGAGGGTGAAGGTCATCAGCTCGGAGAAGGCGGGTGCTGCAGCCCGGCCGCCCGAGATGAAGCTGTTCAGGCCGAACACGAACACGCCGATCACGATCTCCGGGTCGTCCGCGGGGGCGAAGCCGATGAAGGAGGCGGTGTAGGTGCCACCGGGGACCTGCGCGGTGCCGGTCTTGCCGGCCACCGCGTACCCGGGCACGCTCGCGCCGGAGACGCCGTCCTCGACCACGTTGTCCATCAGCTCGGTCATGGTGGCGGCGGTCTCGGAGGAGACCACGCGGGTGGACTCGGGCTCCCCCATCGGTCGGATGCTGCCGTCGTCCTCCCGGGTGCCGGCGACGATCCGCGGCTGCACCCGCACTCCGTCGTTCGCGAAGGTGCCCACCGCCGAGGTCATCTGCAGAGCGTTGACGGAGTAGCCCTGGCCGAAGGCCGTCGTGTACCGGGTGCGGCCGGTCCACTGCGAGGCGGGGTGGACCACGCCGGCGGACTCACCGGGCAGACCCACGCCGGTGGGCTCCCCCAGGCCGAACGCCTTCAGATAGTCGTAGCGCACCGAGGGTGGGAGGGTCTCGGAGATCTGCACGGTGCCGACGTTGGAGCTGTTCTTCAGCACCCCGGCGAGCGTGAGCCGCTGATCCTCGTGGGTGAGCGCGTCCTTGATGCGATGGCCCTCGAAGTTCATGGTGTACGGCACCTCGTACTGCGAGTCCAGGGTGACGGTGCCCTCCTCGAGGGCCGCCGCGACGGTGAACACCTTGCCGGTGGAGCCCGGCTCGAACACGTTGGAGATGGAGCGGTTGCCGCGGTTCTCCTCGGGTGCCTCGCCCGGGGCGTTGGGGTCGTAGGTGGGGTAGTCGGCCAGGGCCAGCACCTCGCCGGTGCGGGCGTTCAGGACCACCGCACTGGCGCCGGTGGCACCCCAGCTGTCAGCTGCGCTCGCGGCGACCTGCTGCGCCTTCCACTGCAGGTCCCGGTCGATGGTGAGGACGAGGTCACGGCCGTCGACGGCCTGGGTGGTCTCCTGCCGACCGGTGGGGATGATCTGGCCCTGGGCGCCGCGCTCGTAGGTGGTGGTGCCGTCGGTACCGCTGAGCTGGTCGTCGTAGGTGAGCTCGGTACCGGCCAGGGCGGTGCCGTCGGATCCCACGAAGCCCAGCACGTTCCCGCCCACGGAACCGGCCGGGTAGATGCGCTGGGCCACCCGGTCCGCGCCGATGCCGGGGATCTTCAGGGCCAGGGCGGCGTCCCGCACCGCGGGGTCGACGTTCTTCTCCAGGTACATGAAGCCGCGATCGCCGGTGAGCGCCTCCTCGGTCTCGGTCACGCTCCAGCCCAGCACGGGGGCGAGCTTCTGGGCTGCCGCCGGGATGCCCGTGACCTCCGCCGTCGTGGAGTTCTCCAGGTAGGTGTCGACCTGCAGCTGGTTGACCCACAGGTCGTAGCGCTCCTGGGAGCTGGCCAGCACGGTGCCGTTGCGGTCCAGGATGTCACCGCGCAGAGCGGGGATGGTGCGGGTGACGGTGCGCTGCTTGACCGCTTCCTCCGCGCGGGCACTGGCGTCCAGTCCCTGCACCCAGATCAGTCGACCGGACAGTGCCATCACCGCCACCATGATCAGCGTCAGCAGCAGGCGGTGGCGGACGGCGGGGCTGCCCACCCGGGCCGTGGGGACGCGGAAGGAGCCCCGGGGCGCGCGGGTCCTCCCCGCGCCGCGGGGGCTGCGCTTCCTGCTGCGGTCGTCCGCCATCTGCTCAGGCTCCCTCGTTGCCCATGCCGTGATACGCCTGGGGCTGATCGTAGATCTGCGCGGGCGGCACGGCCTGCTCCGCCGGAACCTCGGCGAGTTCCGGAGGTGCGGGTGCCTCGGCATCGACGGTGTCGGAGAGCACGGTGCGGGTGTCCAGGTCGATGTAGGCGGGATCGGTCACCGGCACCATCCCCAGCTCGCGGGCCTGTCGCTCCAGCTCCTGGGGGGTGCCCAGACGCTCGTCTGTGGCCATCAGTGCCTGCTGCTCCTCGGTCAGTCGCTGGGACTGGATCTGCAGGCGGTTGATCTCGTAGCTGGTGTCGGACATCTGGATGTTCAGGTAGAGCAGAGCAGCCAGTGTCGCGACCACGATCGCGGTGCACAGCAGCGTGAACGGCATGGCGCTGCCGGCGGCCTTCGGTCGGGCCAGGACGGTCAGGCGCGGGGTGGACCAGCCGGCCGGCCGCGCGGAGCGAACGGGCCGGACGGCGACGGAGCGGATGGCGGAGGTGGAGGCCATGTCACGAGGCTCCTTCTACGATGCGGGTGCGGGTCAGTGCGCGCAGGCGGACGGAGCCCGCGCGGGGATTGGTCTCGCGCTCGGCGGGCCCGGCCTGGACCGCGCCGCGCACGAGAGAGGTGAAGGTGGGGCGGTGCTCCTCCAGCTCGACCGGCAGGCCGGGTGGGGCCGAGGAGCGGGTACGACGCGCGAAAGCACTCTTGACCAGGCGGTCCTCACCTGAGTGGTAGGACTCCACGACGATCCGGCCGCCCAGGCGCACGCTGTCCAGCGCACCCTCGAGAGCGCTCGCGAGGATCCGCAGCTCGTCGTTGACCGCGATCCGCAGCGCCTGGAAGGAGCGCTTGGCGGGGTGGCCACCGCTGGCCTTCGAGGCGGCAGGGACGGCACGGTCCAGCAGGGTGACCAGTTCGCCGCTGCGGGTGAGCGGGGCGTGCTCGCGCTGCTCGACGATGCGCCGTGCGATCCGACGGGCGAAGCGCTCGTCGCCGTACTGGTGGAGGATGCGGGAGATCTCCGCCTCGGGCAGGTCGCGCAGCAGATCGGCCGCGGTGGGCCCCCCGGAGGAGGGGTCCATGCGCATGTCCAGCGGGGCATCGGCGACGTAGGAGAACCCGCGATCGGCGGTGTCGATCTGGAAGCTGGAGACGCCCAGGTCCATCATCACCGCGTCGGCACTGTCGAGACCGAGGTCGGCGAGGACCTCGGGGATCTCGTCATAGGTGGCGTGCACCAGGGTGAGGCGGTCCGCGAACCCGGCGCGGGTGAGCCGTTCCCGGGCCAGGTCCAGGGCCAGGGGATCGCGGTCGATTCCCACCAGGCGCGCGGCGGGGGCGGCGGCGAGGACGGCGCCGGCGTGCCCGCCCATCCCCAGCGTCGCATCGACGTACACCGAGCCGGGGCTCTGCAGGGCGGGGGTGAGCAGGTCCACGGTGGTGTCGAGGAGGACGGGGACGTGTCGCTCCTCGGCGGGCGCGGCGCTGCCGGTGTCGCCCCGCTGCGGTGTGCGGTCCATCGTGCCCCCTCCCCGGTGCTGCGGTGTCGGTCCTGTGCTGTGTGTCGATGGGTGATGTCGTCGGGGCCGTCCAGCCAGATTCCCCGTCGTTCCCGACCCGCCACCGGGGAAGTAGCGTCGGGGCGGGAACGACGAGAGGTCTCACAGGACGGATGTCCGTCAGAACAGGCCCGGGACCACCTCCTCGGCGGTCTGGGCGAAGCCCTCCTCCTTCTGCTCGAGGTAGGTCTCCCAGGCCGGGAGGGACCAGATCTCGAGCCGGTCCAGCGCGCCGATGACGGCGCATTCCCGGTCCAGGCCCGCGTAGGAGCGCAGGTGGCTCGGGATGGTGATGCGGCCCTGCTTGTCGGGGATGACGTCCTCCGCGCCGGAGAGCAGCACGCGCAGGTAGTCACGCGTGCGCTGATCGGTGGTGGGCGCCCGACGGGCCTCATCGAGCTTCTGGCGGAACTCGGCGATCGGGTACACCGCAATGCAGTGCTCCTGGCCTCGAGTCATCACCAGTCCCGTGGCGAGCTCGTCACGGAACTTCGCCGGGAAGATCAGGCGCCCCTTCTCGTCCAGCTTGGGCGTGAAGGTGCCGAGGAACATCTCGACCCCCTCTCACCTGCATGGACGGGAAGTGCGGAACCATCTCCTCCCAACGCGCTCCACTTTACCCCACTCCGCCCCACATCGCGCTACCCCTGGCGCCGATTCGCCCCCCATGGCGCACATCACTGCTGGTCATAGCAGTGGTGTGAGGTGGGGGGAAAATCGGCGACGTGGAGCGCTCCCGCAGCACCCGAGGTGGTTCCATCGCCTCGGACATCACAGACGAGCCCCGCACCGCAACCGCCGGGCGGCATCATCAGTGCAGGTCAGGAGCTTTCGGTTCGAAGGCCCTGCCGCGTCGTGCTGCGCGGGGGTGCACCGGGGAGGAGGTGGTGGAGGGAAAGGGAGGGGCCCGGTGGAGGGAGGTGGAGAACCGGGCGGAGAAGGGTGGGGAACCGGCGGAGGGAGGCGGCTGGACACGAAGAAGCCCCGGCTCCTAGGAGCCGGGCGTCAGCAGGGCGGGCATCCGCCGGGGCACGGGTCCGACGGCCGTGGTCAGAACCGGGAGTCGTCCCCGAGCGCTTCTCCCAGCGGTCCTCCATCTTCTTCATGAAGGTGCCGCCGTTGTCCAGGGGCCCTGGGTGGTGGGGCGGGTGCCGCCGGAGTCCCCGGGGCCGTCCCCATCGTTGGAGTTCGTCGGGGAGGTCACCGCATACACCGCCCCGGCCAGCATGCCGATGAAGGCGATCACGCCGAGCCACACGGCCGGCAGGGCCACCGCGAGGACCAGCACCAGCAGGCCCAGCACCACCCCGCCCAGGCCGATCGCGATGCGGCGGCCGTTGCGGCGGGGGCTTCGCGACGGCGAGAAGGCGCGCGCAAGGCGAGGATCGTCGGCGAAGAGCTGACGTTCCATCTCATCGAGCATTTTCTGCTCGTGCTCCGACAGCGGCATGATCCCGCTCCTTGTCCCCGTGCTCCGCGCTCCTGGGCGCCTCCCCGCTCGATCCCGGACGGCGGCCGTCATCGGCGGTCCCCCTAGTTTAGGCGTCGCCCCTGGGAATGGGAACCTCACGATCCCCGGGGCCGGACCGCACCGCCGGACCCGCCCCCTCCGGGCGCAACGTGGAGCCGCGAGCCAGGCTGGAGGCGCCGAACCGGTCACGGGCGCGATCCATGGCGGCCTCGAGGTCCTGCCAGCCGGCCGAACGCCCGGTCAGCTCCCGGGGCTCCCCGCCCGGCCCGGCTGATGCCAGCTGCGTGGCCCGCACCCCGGCCAGTCGCACCCGCGGCATGCGCGTGCTCTCCCGTTCCCACAGTGCCACCACGTGCTCGCGCAGGCGCTCGCCGCTGGAGGTGGGCTGGTCCATCGTGGCCGAGCGGGTGATGGTGGCGCCGTCGGGCGAGCGCAGCTTGAGGACCACGGTGCGGGCCACGAACCCGGAGCGGCGCAGTTGCCGGGCCACGTCGTCGGCCATCACCGTGATGCGGCGGCGCACCTCGTGCGGATCGGTGAGGTCCTCGTCCCAGGTGCGCTCGGTGCCCAGGGACTTGTCGCGCACCCGATGTCCCAGGCCGGTGCGGTCACTGCCATCGGCCACCCGCATCACCTGGAGCGCCTGGGGGCCGATGGCGCGGGCGAGGGTCGAGACAGGGACGTCGCGCACGTCGCCGACGGTGTGCACGCCGATGCGCTCCAGCGCCTTCACGGCCGTGGGCCCGATGCCCGAGATCACCGATACCGGCAGCGGCGCCAGGAATGCCGCGGTGCTCTCCGCGGGGACGATGAGCATGCCGTCGGGCTTGGCGCGGGCGGAGGCGATCTTCGCCACTGCCCGGGACACGGAGCCGCCCACCGAGCTGGGCAGCCCCAGCTCCTCTCGGATCCGCCTGCGCAGCAGGCCTGCGATCTCCTCGGGAGGCCCGAACAGCCGCCTGGCCGGGCGGGCGTCCAGGAACGCCTCGTCCACGCTGATCTGCTCGACATCGGCCACCACGTCCCGCAGCAGGTCCATCACCTGGCGGGAGACCTCGCGGTAGCGATGGATGCGCCCGGGGACGATCACCAGATCCGGGGCGAGGCGACGGGCGGTGGCCATGGGCATGGCCGAACGGATCCCCCGTGCCCGCGCCGGGTAGCTGGCAGCGGCCACCACACCGCGAGCTCCGGCCCCGCCCACCACCACCGGGAGTCCCCGCAGGGAAGGATCGTCCCGGATCTCCACCGAGGCGAAGAAGGCGTCCATGTCCAGGTGCAGGATGCCGGGGATCTCCGGATCCGGCGCGGCACCCGGGACCTGCATGGTCATCGAGACCTCCTCGGCAGAGCAGGTGGGGATCAGGGGGCAGATGAGCTCGACTGTACCGGCCGCACTATCCGGCCAGGGCCACCACCTGCTGCGGCATGCCCTCCAGCAGGGCCTCCGATACCGCGGACAGGTGCAGGGCGGTGAGCTCGATGTGGCGACGCAGCAGCACCGGATCCGGGAGCGCGTCGAGGCTGCGCTCCAGACGCGCGCGCTCGGCCACCATCGGGGCCATCTGCTCGGAGCGCGACGCGGCGTCCCCTCCCAGCCGCTCCAGTGCCGTCCAGACGTTCAGCGGGAGCCGCCGGCGGCGATCGCGGTTGGCCCGCTGCACCAGCACCCCGGCGCCTCGCAGCGCTGCCCGGTGCACGAGCTCGAATGCCTCCCGCGGGTGCTCAGCAGCGAGCCGCTCCCCCTCGGCGAGCAGCCAGCGGGCACGACCCAGCCCCGCGAGGTCCTCATCGAGACGGGCCAGACGGATGCGGGCGGGGGTGATCGTGGGGGCGGTCATGGCGGCTCCTTCCTGTTCGTTGCTCTCCGTGCTTCTCCTCACCGGGTGAACCCACCGTAGGAACGGGCACCGACGAACGAAGCCCCACCTGATCGGGAGTGGATGGACCTGCAGTGGGGAGGAACCTGCAGTGGGGAGGAACCTGCAGTGGGGAGGAACCTGCAGTGGGAGGGACCTGCAGTGGGGAGGGACCTGCAGTGGGGAGGGACCTGCAGTGGGGAGGGACCTGCAGTGGGGAGGGACCTAGAGTGGAGCGATGGCCCGCCGTGAACGCACCCACAGCAGCTCCAGCTCCGTCTTCGGGCACCTGCCGCAGCTGGGCGTGGCCCTGCCCATCTCCACCGGGGCCGCGCGACTCACCCAGGAGCAGGACGGATCCCTGCTCCTCGAGGTCAACGGGGTCCCCTCCTCACACCTGCATCCCGATCCCAGGCACCTGGTCTTCGAGTACATGCGCTGGATGCAGCTGGTGATCGACCTGCACCTGCAGCAGATCTCCGGGACGGCACCGCAGCTCGCGCACCTGGGCGGGGCCGGCTGCGCGCTCCCCCGCGCTGTCGCAGCCGCGCATCCCGGCAGCCGGCACATCGTGGTGGAGATCGACGGTCAGCTGGCCGAGCGGGCGCGGGAATGGTTCGACCTCCCCCGCTCACCCCAGCTGAGGATCCGCATCGACGACGCGCTCAGCGCGCTCACGGCGTGGCGGGAGGACCGGTTCGACGTCCTGGTGCGTGACGTGTTCGCCGGCAGCACCACCCCCGACTCACTGCTCACCGCCGACGCCTGCACGCACGCGGCGCGGGTGCTGAAGGACGGCGGCATCTACCTCGCCAACTGTGCCGCTCCCCCGGGTTCCGGGCTGATGGCCGACGAGGTGGCGACGCTGTCCACCGTGTTCGAGCACGTATCAGCGATCGCCGAGCCCGCACACCTGTCCGGCAAGCGCAGGGGCAACTGCGTGCTGGTGGCCTCCTCGCGCCCCCTGCCCGAGGGCATCGATCGGGCGCTGCGCTCCGACCCCGTCTCCGTGCGCCTGGCCCGACCGCAGCAGGTCGAGGCGCTGCGCCGGGCCGGGCGAGTGCGGCACAGTCCTACATGACGGCGGACCGGGCAGGAGCGATCGCTTCTGCCCGGTCCGCTTGAAGATCCGGTTCCAGGTCCGGTCAGAGAGGACGGACCTGCTCTGCCTGCGGGCCCTTGTCGCCCTGGGAGACCTCGAACTCGACGCGCTGCCCCTCATCGAGGGAGCGGTAGCCGTCCATGTCGATCTTGCTGTGGTGGACGAAGACGTCAGCGCCGCCTCCGTCGATCTCGATGAAGCCGTAGCCCTTCTCGGAGTTGAACCACTTGACCGAGCCCTGTGCCATACCTGTCTACTTCCTGTGTCGTCCATCATCGGTCGCCGATGCGACCGTGGTGCCGCGAGAAGCCGTTCGCCGCCGGATGGCGGGTGGCATCAGGTGCGCCGTTCGGGGCCGAGGCCCCATGACGGACTGTCCTGCTGGAACTGCATCCCCGCAACACCGCCATTGTGTCACGGCCGTGGCCCGGTTCACAGAGGGGGATCGAACCGCGGATCACGAAGGGGTAACGAACAGTGCTGCCCGAGGCAGTCACGAGCTCCCTAAGGACCATGGGCCCGGGGGCGGGGCGGGACTCAGAGCCGACGCGGGTCGTCCGGCCCTTCGACGTCCTGGTCCGCCAGGAAGCGCTCGAAGTGATCGCCGATCTCGTCGGCCGTGGGCAGGTCCATGGTGGTGGCCATCGGCGAGCCGTCCTGGTCCTCCCGCATGGTGTCGTACTGCTCCTCGAGGGCGGTGACGATCTGCCTCACCTCGGCGTTCTGAGCCAGCGTGGCCTGCAGAGCGCCGGTGGCGGCATCGGTCAGATCACCCAGGTCCACCAGGGGCAGCTCCAGGCCGGTGGCGTCGCTGATCCTGCGCAGCAGCGCGAGCGCGCCGGCGGGGAAGTCCGTGCGGGTCAGGTAGTGAGGGATCTGCGCCGCGTACCCCATCGCGGGGTGACCGCTGCGTCCGAGCTCGAACTCCAGCAGGGCACCGAAGGAGGCGGGGACCACGATCTCCGCGCCCTCGGACGGCTGGTCGGGCCCGCCTCCGGCAGGGGGGGAGCTGGACCCGGCCGGGGCCTCCCCCTGCCCGACCGACCGGTCCGGGGCTCCCACCCCGTCCTCCCTGCCCTCGCCCGCGAGCAGCGATGGATCGTTGGCGTGGGCGAACAGCCCGATGGGGCGGGTGTGCGGCACCGCCATCGGCACGGCCTGCATCCCCACCACCCGTTCCACCTCGAAGTACTCCACCAGGTCGATCACGGCTTGGCCGAAGCGCTTCCACTGCAGATCCGGCTCCGGGCCGTCCAGGAACAGGAAGGGACGGTCCGCCTCGTCGTACATCAGCGTCAGCGAGAGGGAGGGGATGTCCACCGAGGTGTAGGAGAGCCCGTCGAACACCGCCTGGGGGCGAGAGCCGCGGTAGTCGAGCAGCTCGTCGATGTCGAAGGAGACCAGCTTCATGTGCCGCAGCTGATCGCGGAGGTACGTGGCAGCGATGCGGCAGGAGTTGCCGGCATCGACCAGTCCGGGCAGGGCGTGCACCAGCATCAGGCCCTCACGTGGAACGGCCGCCAGCACATCCATGGACTCGAAGCTGTACAGGTCGCGCGGGTCTCGCATCGGCACCTCCTCAGCCCGTGAACGCCCCGGGTGCCACACACAGCCGGGCCCGTCCACCATAATGGATCACCGTGCTCCTCCGACCGGGTGTCCGAGCGGTACGGGCACGCAAGACGAGGCAACCCCAGGGGGACCGGGTACGTGGACGACGCTGAGGGGCAGATCGCCCGGGAGATCGCACGCGAGCAGGACTACGCGGACCAGCTCTACGACAGGCTGGACGAGCAGATCGGCCAGGTGCAGGACAACCTCGAGAAGGTGCAGGCCTCGCAGCACGCCTCCACCCACCAGAACCGCTCGGAGCGGGACGCGTTCGCTGCCCTGTACGAGGACCGTCTGGCCCTGCTGCGCTCCGTCAGCCAGAACGTCGTGTTCGGGCGGCTGGACACCGACGAGGCCGCCCGGCGCTACATCGGTCGCATCGGCCTGTTCACCCCCGAGCGCGAACAGCTGCTGGTGGACTGGCGCGCCCCCGCTGCCGCCGCCTTCTACCAGGCCACCAGCAACGAACGACTCGGGGTGCGGTTGCGGCGCCACCTGATCAGCCGAGGCCGCAGCGTGATCGGCCTCGAGGACGACGTGCTCGATCCGTCCGTGCTGGAGGAGAGCGACGACATCGTGCTGCAGGGCGAGGGGGCCCTGCTGGCGGCCGTGTCCGGCCAGCGCACCGGCCGCATGGGCGACATCGTCGCGACCATCCAGGGCGAGCAGGACCGCATCATCCGCTCCGGGAACCGGGGCGTGCTGGTGGTCCAGGGCGGTCCAGGCACGGGCAAGACCGCCGTCGCGCTCCACCGGGCCGCCTACCTGCTCTACACGCACCGCCGGCGGCTGGAGCACACGGGCGTGCTGATCATGGCCCCCACCCAGGGCTTCCTGCGGTACATCGAACGGGTCCTGCCCAGCCTCGGCGAGTCCGGCGTGGTGATGCTGACTCCCGGCGAGCTCTTCCCCGGTGTGCAGACCGCACTGCACGACAGCGACGAAGTGGCGCGCATCAAGGGCGACGCCGCGATGGCGGAGCTGCTCTCGCGCGCCGTCAAGCAGCGCCAGCTGGTGCCGGAGCGCGACGTCCCCCTGCGCATCGACGGCACCGGCATCACGCTCACGCGCGAGGACGTGCGCTCCGCCCGGCGTGAGGCGCGAGCCTCCCACAAGCCGCACAACGCCGCCCGCGCCGTGTTCGTCCGAGCCGCCGCAAGCCGCCTGGCCGACCGGTACGAGAACGCCCTGCGGGCCGCCGGGCGCACCGTGGTCCCGGAGGACCGCCCGGAGCTGCTCTCGGACCTGCTGCACCACCCCGATGTGCGCCGCGAGCTCAATCTGGCCTGGCTCCCGTACACCCCCCAGGGCTTCCTGCGCATCCTGCTGTCACGGCCGGAGCGCCTGCGGGCAGCGGCTCCCCGTTCCCTCGCTCCTCACGTCGACGTCCTGGTGCGGCCCAAGGACTCCCCCTGGACAGTGGAGGACATCCCTCTGCTGGACGAGGTGGCGGAGATCCTGGGCGACGACTCCGCGCCGGAGGAGGCGCGCGCCAAGGAGCAGGCACAGAAGAAGGAGGCCGACGTCTCCTATGCGCGCGCCGTGCTGGAGAACATCGACACCTCCGGGATCATCCGGGCCGAGGACCTCGCCGAGCACGTCGGTCGGATCCGCGACGGCCGCACCCTCGCCGAACGGGCTGCCGGCGAGCGTGCGTGGACGTACGGCCATGTCGTGGTGGACGAGGCGCAGGAGCATTCGGCCATGAGCTGGCGCGCCCTGATGCGGCGCTGCCCCACCAAGTCGTTCACCGTGGTGGGCGACGTCGCCCAGACCTCCTCGGCCGCTGGCCCCGGCTCCTGGGAGGCCGCCCTGGCGCCGTACGTGCAGGACCGACTGCAGGTGGAGCACCTCACCGTCAACTACCGCACTCCCCGGCGGATCATGGACAGGGCCGCAGAAGTGGCCCAGTCATACGACCTTCCGATCACGGAGGTCAGCTCCGTACGGGAGGGGGACCGCGATCCCCGGATCGAGCACACCGACGACGCCCACCTGGCGGAGGCCGCCGCGCACGAGGTGCGCGAGCTGCACGCCTCGAGCATCGGCCGGATCGCGGTGATCTCCTCAGAGCACCGGCTCACCGCGGTGCTCGAGCAGCTGCGCAGCATCGGGGGCCTGCCCCCGGTGGGATCCGGCTCCTCGGGCGTGGACGACGAGATCGCGGTGATGACGGCACAGGACGCCAAGGGCCTGGAGTTCGACGCCGTGGTGGTGGTCGAACCTGCCGAACTGGTGGAGGGGCATGGTGCCGGGGACCTGTACGTCGCGATGACCCGCCCCACCCAGCATCTGGGTGTGGTGCACGCCCGACCTCTGCCCGACGGGATGTCCGGGGACTGAGCACCGGTGTGCGCCGGGGTCAGCCCCGGAGCTCAACGGAACGAGCCCCGGCGGAGGCAGGACAGGCCTCGGCGGAGGCAGGGGCGCGGACAAGCGATCAGCGGCCGTGGCTTCCCCTCCACGACCGCTGATCTGGGTGCGCTGCGCGAGCGCACGAGCAGTATCTTACGCACACATGAGGGGTGCTTCGCACCAATTCACAACTCGGTGCGAACCGGGCCGTGGGAGCCGTCCTGAGCGGCCTCGTGGGGCCCGCCGGACTCCTCGCGCAGACGGGTGATCGCAGCCTCGAAATCGGACAGCGAGTCGAAGGACTGGTAGACGCTCGCGAAGCGCATGTAGGCCACCAGATCCAGCTCCTGCAGGGGCTGGAGGATCGCCAGGCCCACGTCATGCGCATCGATCTCGGCCTGGCCGCTGGAGCGGATGTCCTCCTCGACGCGCTGCGCGAGCATGGCCAGCTGATCATCGCTGACGGGCCGGCCCTGGCACGCCTTGCGCACCCCCGAGATCACCTTCGCGCGGCTGAACGGCTCGCTCACACCGGAGCGCTTGAGGACCGACAGGGACGCCGTCTCGGCGGTGGAGAAGCGCCGACCGCACTCGGGGCACTGCCGGCGGCGGCGGATGGTGGCCCCGTCATCGGACGTGCGGGAGTCCACGACCCGGGAGTCGGGGTGGCGGCAGAACGGGCAGTGCACCCGTCAAGACTACCGGGAGCAGCCCGCCGCCGGGCCCGGATCAGCGCTCCACGCCCTCCCCGACGGGCAGATCCAGCTGCTGACCGGCAGTGACCCGACCGGTGGGCAGATGGTTCATGGCGCGCACCTGCGCGATGTACTCCTGCTGGCCCACGCCTTCGGGAGCATGCTGCTCGGCGAGGTCCCACAGGGTGTCACCGGCCTCGACGGTGACTGTGATGTGCTGCTCCTGACCCGCGCCCGCCAGCGCTGCGGGAACGTCGAAGACCAGCAGCGCGAGGGCCGCGACGACAAGGCCGAGCACGAAGGCGATGGCGGTGACCAGTGCGCGGCCGCGCGAAGTGAGCTCGAGTCGAACACCCGAGCGATCAGCGGGGCGCTGCGCACGGCTGTCACGGCGGGGGAAGGGCAGGACCGTGGTGGTATCGGTGGGCATCTCCGAACTCCTGTTCGATCGAATCTGTGTGCGACTGTAGACCGGTATCGGCGCGACACGCAAGAGGAAACATCGAACATGTGTTTGGAATCCGCTTCCGCGCCGCCTACTGTGGCTGACAAGGACCACGGAACCGTGAGGGTCTGACAAACGAAGCCAGGAGGCCCGCCCGATGTCGCCCAGCACCAGTCGCCGCCCCGAGAGCGCCCCTGTGGGCGATCACGCGAGCCTCACCCGCCGCCAGCGCCGGATCCTGGAGACCATCACCGCCGCGATCTCGGCCCACGGCTACCCGCCCACGATGCGGGAGATCGGCGATGCGGTGGGGCTGACCTCCTCCTCCTCCGTGTCCCATCAGCTGCAGGCGCTCGAGCGCAAGGGCTACCTGCGCAGGGACCCCAAGCGTCCCCGTGCGATGGAAGTGGTGATGCCCGGCGAGGACGATGCCCCTGCCCCGGCCCAGGAGGAGAGCGCGCGATCGGTCGAGGCCGTCTCCGTGCCACTGGTCGGCCGGATCGCGGCGGGCGTGCCGATCACGGCGGAGGAGCAGGTGGAGGACGTCTTCCCCCTGCCGGCGCGCTTGGTGGGCGACGGTGATCTGTTCCTGCTGCAGGTGGTGGGCGATTCGATGATCGACGCCGCGATCTGCGACGGCGACTGGGTGGTGGTGCGCCAGCAGCCGGTCGCGAACAAGGGCGAGATCGTGGCTGCGATGCTCGACGGCGAGGCCACTGTGAAGACCTTCGCCCAGCACGACGGTCACGTGTGGCTGATGCCGCACAATCCTGCCTTCACCCCGATCCTCGGCGATCACGCCGAGATCCTCGGCAAGGTGGTGGCGGTGCTGCGCGCCGTCTGAACCGGGAGGCGCCGGCCTGAGCGCGCTGCTGCCGGGTCAGACCGTCTGGGCGAGGCGGCGCAGGGCGCCCAGCGCCACCTGCGGGTCGCTCGTGGGCCACAGCGGTGGCATGGCCTCGCGCAGGAATCCCCCGTAACGGGCAGTGGCCAGGCGGGGGTCCAGCACCGCGACCATGCCCCGGTCGTCCTTGGTGCGGATCAGGCGGCCGGAGCCCTGTGCCAGCAGCAGCGCGGCATGCTGCGCCGAGACCGACATGAATCCGTTGCCCCCGCGTGAGGCGATCCGCTCCTGCCGAGCGGAGGTGAGGGGCTCATCGGGGCGGGGGAAGGGGATCCGGTCGATGGTCACCAGCCGGCAGGCGTCCCCCACCACGTCCACCCCCTGCCACAGGGTGATCGTCCCGAACAGGCAGGAGTCCTGCTCCTCGCGGAAGATCCGCACCAGGTTCGAGATGGAGTCCTCCCCCTGCACGCCGATGGTGAGGTCCAGCCGGGCCCGTACGTGCTCTGCGGCGAGCTCCGCCCCGCGCCGGGAGGAGAACAGGCACAGCGCCCCGCCGGCGGAGGCCTCCACCAGTTCGGTCAGGTGGTCCAGCATGTCGAGCGAGGGGCCCTCCCTGCCGGGAGGCGGAAGGTGCCGGGCGATGTACAGGATCCCCTGCCGGCGGTAGTCGAAGGGACTGCCGACGTCCAGCCCGGCCCACGCCCCGCGGTCCTCCAGGGCCGGGATCTCCTCGGGCGCCGTGCGGGCGGCGCGTGCCAGCCCTACCTCGCCCGCGGGAGGTTCGAATCTCCCGCCCAGGGCGAGGGTGGCGGAGGTGAGGATCGCGGTGCGGTGCTCCAGGACGGCACCGCGCATCGCCCCGGCCACGCTCAGCGGGGCCACCTGGATGCTGGACCGGCCGGTGGCCCCGGAATGGGAGACCGAGACCACGTCGTCCTCCTCCGGTGCCAGCAGCCGCGTGCACACGTCGATGATCTGCTGGAGGTTGGATCGCACCGCCTTGCGGGAGCCGGCGGTCCCGGCCACGTCCGCGTCGCCGGCGTCCTTGGCGTCGGAGTGGGCCTGCCGGGACTCGGTGCGCAGGTGCTCGACGGCGTCGGCCAGCTGCTCGGGCAGGTCCCCGATCACGCGGCCGTCACTGACCAGGCTGAGGGCCTCGCGCAGCTCCTCCCCCGCATCGTCCAGAGCGGTGGCGGCCACGCCCAGGCCGCGCAGGTCGCGCACGGTGCCCCGCACCAGGGACGGGGTCAGCACGTCGGTGACGGCGGTGGTGACGCTCCCGGTGAGGCTGTGGGCCTCGTCGAAGACCACCACGTCGTGGTCGGGGATGATGCCGTGGCCGTCGAAGGCGTCGATGGCCAGCAGGGCATGGTTGGTGACCACCAGGTCCACCTCCCGTGCCAGCTCCCGGCTGTGCTCGGCGAAGCACGAGCTCGCCATGGGGCAGCTGCTGCCCAGGCAGTGCGACCCGCTCACCGAGACCTGGCGCCAGGCGCGGTCCGACACCGGGGTCTCCAGCGAGTCGCGGTCCCCGGTGTCGGTCTCCTCCGCCCAGGCGCGCAGCCTGCGCACCTGCTCCCCCAGTCGCTCCCCGCCGTCACGGGCGGGATCCGCGGAGGCCTCGGCGAACAGCGCACCGGGGTCGATGTCCACGGGGTAGCCGCCGTCCAGCTTGTGGCGGCACACATAGTTGGAACGGCCCTTGAGCAGGGCGTAGGTGGGGGTGCGCGGCAGGTGCGGGGCCAGCGCCTCCACCAGGCGCGGGAGGTCCTTGGCCACGATCTGGTTCTGGAGGGCGATGGTGGCGGTGGAGACCACCACCGGTCGGCCCGAGGTCACGGCGTGCAGCAGGGCGGGCACCAGGTACGCCAGGGACTTGCCGGTGCCGGTGCCGGCCTGGACCAGCAGGTGGCGGCCGCCCTCCATCGCGGTGCCGACGGCCTCGGCCATGGCCCGCTGCCCCTCGCGGGCGGTGCCGCCGATCGCGGTGATCGCCGCGTCCAGCAGTGTTCCCAGGCGCGCCGGGTCATCCCCGGTCGAGTCGCGGGGAGGCGAAGGGGTGGAGCTGTGGACGGCGGGCACCGGACCACGGTAGCGGCCTGTGCGTCGGGGGCGGCCCAGGCGCGCCCCGGGCCGCTCGGCCGGTCTGCGGGGCCCTGCGTCCCACGGGCGGTCAGATGGCTCACCGGCGGCGGGACACCCCTCAGGCGGTGGCGTGCAGCTCCGCGGCGAGGGCCTCGTCGACCCGTGCCTTGAGGTGGGTGCCCTCCATCAGGTGCTCCTCGGAGATCACCTCACCGGTGCTGTGTACCCGGGAGATGAGATCCCCGCGCGAGTACGGCACCACCACGTCGACCTCGACCGCCGGGCGGGGCAGTCGCTGCGCGATCAGCTCGCGCAGCTCCTCGATGCCCTCACCGGTGCGGGCGGAGACCACCGCGGAGTCGTCGACCAGGCTGCGGATCCGGGCGATGGTCTCCGGCTCGGCGATGTCGGCCTTGTTCAGCACCACGATCTCCGGGACGTCGAAGCCCTCGAGCTCCCCCAGCACCGTGCGCACGGCCCGGATCTGGCCCTCGGGATCGGGGTGGGAGGCGTCCACCACGTGCAGCAGCAGGTCCGCGTCGCCCACCTCCTCGAGGGTGGAGCGGAAGGCCTCGACCAGCTGGGTGGGAAGGTGGCGCACGAAGCCCACGGTGTCCGCGTAGGTGAACTCGCGGCCGTCCGGGGTCTGGGAGCGGCGCACCGTCGGGTCCAGGGTGGCGAACAGGGCGTTCTCCACCAGCACCCCGGCCCCGGTGAGCCGGTTCAGCAGGGAGGACTTGCCGGCGTTGGTGTAGCCGGCGATCGCGACGGAGGGCACCTGGTTGCGGTGCCGGTCGGCACGCTGCGCCTGACGACCGGGGGTCATCGCCTTGATCTCCCGGCGCAGCTTGGCCATGCGGTCGCGTATGCGCCGACGGTCCAGCTCGATCTTGGTCTCACCGGGGCCGCGCGAGCCCATGCCGGCACCGCCGGCGGCCACCCGGCCACCGGCCTGTCGGGACATCGACTCGCCCCAGCCGCGCAGGCGGGGAAGCAGGTACTCGAGCTGGGCCAGCTCCACCTGGGCCTTGCCCTCGCGGGACTTGGCGTGCTGGGCGAAGATGTCGAGGATCAGAGCGGTGCGGTCGATGACCTTCACCTTGACGATGTCCTCGAGGGCTCGACGCTGACCGGGGCCCAGCTCTCCGTCGGCGATCACGGTGTCCGCCCCCACCTCGGCGACCACCTCGGCCAGCTCGGCGGCCTTGCCCTTGCCCAGGAAGGTGGCGGGATCGGGGTGGGCGCGGCGCTGCAGCACGCCGTCGAGCACCTCGGAGCCCGCGGTCTCGGCGAGCGCGGCGAGCTCGCGCAGGCTGTTCTCGGCGTCCTCGAGGTTGCCGGAGGTGTAGAGCCCGGCCAGGACCACACGCTCCAGGCGCAGCTGGCGGTACTCGACCTCGGTGACGTCCTCGAGCTCGGTGGACAGACCGCCGACGCGGCGCAGGGCCTGGCGGTCGGCGAGGTCGAACTGGTCGCCGTCGGTGGTGGAGTCGTAGGTGACGGCCGAGACGGAGGCGTCGCCGCGCGCGAGGATCCGCTCGGTCAGGGGGTCACGGCGGCGGGCGCCGGGGCTCTGCGCGGCATCGGCTTCCTCGGTCGAGCTCCCGGTGACGTCGTCGTCCGGCACGGGGTCTGGATGGAAGGCGATGGGCACGATCTGGGTTCTCCTCGAGGGGGGCGACTGGAGTGGCCGACGCCGGCACGTCCGGGAGGATCGTGCGACGCGGACATCCAGAATCCCACGACAGGTTGCGGAGGTCGAGGGATTAAGCGCAGGGCCGAGAGGGATCACGGGCATCCCCGGCCCTGCGGCGCGGTCACGGCCGGGAGGCTCCGTATCCTGGCGGGGTGAGCGAGCACTACTTCTCCCCCGCCAGCGAGGCAGATCAGGCACCCTTCCCGCTGCGGGTGCACCTGGCGGGCGCGGAGCGGGACCTGGTCTCCAGCAGTGCGGTCTTCTCCGCCCGAGGCCTGGACAAGGCCACCGCCGTGCTGCTGGATCGGCTGGACGTGCTGGCCCCCGTGCCTCCCGGCGCGAGGATCCTGGACCTGGGATGCGGGTGGGGACCGATCGCGCTCAGCGCCGCGCTTCTGCATCCCGACGCGGAGGTGTGGGCGGTGGACGTCACCGCGCGTGCGCGTGCTCTCACCCGCGCCAATGCGGAGCGGCTGGGCCTGGACCGAGTGCGGGTGGCCGCTCCGGAGGAGGTGCCGGACGATGTGCGGTTCGACGCGATCTGGTCCAACCCGCCGATCAGGATCGGCAAGCAGGAGCTGCATGCGCTGCTGCTGCACTGGACGGCGCGCCTGGCCCCGACGGGGACCGCTGCTCTGGTGGTGGGGAAGAACCTGGGGGCGGACCCCCTGGCCCGCTGGCTGGGCGAGCAGCTGCCCGCACGCGAGGTGCGCAAGGCAGCCAGCGCGAAGGGCTTCCGCATCCTCGAGGTGGGGCCGGAGGAAGGCTGAGCGAGGAGAGTTCCCCGCCGGCCCGGGCCGCCTGGGCTCAGCCGCGGAACACGCCGTCGGCCACCAGTCGGGCAGGCCCGGTGAGGGTGACCTCCTCGCCGCGGCGGGCCACCTGGAGAGTGCCGCAGGAGTCGGTCTCCCCCACCCCGCGCTCGAACACCCGCATCGCCACGTGGTGGTCCCCGCGCTGCTGCACGAACTCCATGTTGGTCCCGCCCTCGGGGTCGGGCGCGATGCCGGGGCGGCGGGTGAGGTCCAGCTGGTCCAGGTGCACGCCCTCGGGCAGGAACGCGACCGCGTGGGGGTTGCCCATGTCCACGTCGTAGGCGATCAGCTCGTGCCCGTCGATGCTGAGCCGGCGGTCGTTCTCCTCCAGCGCGGGTGCTCCCATGCCCACCCGCACGGTCCAGTCGGCGCCGTCGTGCCGGGGGCGTGACAGGATCTCGACGGTGCGCAGACCGGCCCGGGTCCAGATCTGGAAGGCGTCCGTGTCCACGTGGCCGGCGGCGCGCAGGTGGGCGGCGAACACGCGCACGCCGTTGCCGCACATCTCGGCGAGGGAGCCGTCCGCGTTGCGATAGTCCATGAACCACTCGGGGGCATCGGCCGGTGCTTCGATCCCCGCAGCGCGGGTGCGCACCACGCGGATCACGCCGTCACCGCCGATGCCGCCGCGCCGGTCGGCCAGTGCCACCACCGTCGCGGCATCGAGATCGAGGATGCCGTCGGGGTCGTCCAGCAGCACGAAGTCGTTGCGGGTTCCGTGACCCTTGGTGAAGGCGAGGCCGGTGTCCATGGTGCGAGCCTAGTTCGCCCGGGCCAGTGCGATCTGATCGAGCGCGGCCTCCCGCAGCTGCGAGGCGGGCTGCGAGGCGTCGATCCAGCGCACCCTGGGGTCGCGTCGGAACCAGGTGTCCTGCTTCCGCACCAGACGGCGGGTGCCCACGACGGTCGACTCGATCGCAGCGCCGCAGTCCATGGTGCCGTCGAGCACGGCGAGGGCCTGCTCGTAGCCGATGGCTCGGCGGGCGGTGCGGCCCTGGTCCAGACCCTGTTCGCGCAGTCCGCGCACCTCGGCCAGCAGCCCCTGCTCGACCATGCGGTGCACCCGCAGGCTGATCCGCTCGTGCAGCCCGGCGCGCTCCAGGCGCAGCCCGATCTGCACGGTGGAGGGGTCATGGTGCACGGGGCGCGGCAGGAACGCCGTGTAGGGGCGGCCCGTGAGCTCCCCCACCTCGAGTGCGCGCACGATGCGCCGCAGATCCCCCTCACCGATGATCCCGGCCGAGTCAGGGTCGATGCGGGCCAGCTCGGCGTGGAGCGCTCGTGTGCCGATGCGGTGGCCGCGCTGCTCGATGCGCCCGCGCACGGCCGGATCGGTGGGCGGGAACTCGATGTCGTCCAGCGCGGCGCGCACGTACAGGCCGGAACCGCCCACGAGGATCGGGACCCGGCCACGCTCACGGATGCCCGCGATCGCCGCCCGCGCCTCCCGCTGATAGGCGGCCACGCTGGCCTCCTCGGTGACGGCCAGCACGTCCAGCTGGTGGTGCGGGATCCCCAGTCGCTCACGGGGCGGGACCTTCGCGGTGCCGATGTCCATGCCCCGGTACAGCTGGAGGGCGTCGGCGTTGACGATCTCGCCGCCCAGGTGCTGGGCCAGGGCGATCGCGAGATCGGACTTCCCGGTGGCGGTCGCGCCGACGACGGCGACGAGCGGGGCGGGGTCCATGGGCTGCACCCTATCGGGGCGTGCGGCCGGCGGGGTCAGCGGGATCACTGACCTTTCCCTCGGTTCGACCGGGGCGAAGGAGTATGGTGGGCGGCGGCCTGGTCGCTCTGGGCCTTCCTACACGATCGCACTGACCGAGGTTGATGTGACTGCATCGAACGAGTCCCCCGCCACGACGGACTCCCGCACGGCTCTGACGCCGATGTCCCTGGAGCGCGTCGAGGAGAGCCTGGGCCGGCTCGGATACGCCTTCGTCGAGGACGAGGAGCACCCCGACGTGCTGCGCGCCCGCTTCGACGACTACCGCTTCCAGTTCATGCTGACTGGCGACGAGCACAGCGTGATGCAGACCCGCGGCCGCTGGAACCACACCGTGGACGTCTCCCGCAAGGTGGAGATGGTCAAGCTGTGCAACGAGTGGAACATGAACCGCATCTGGCCGAAGGTCTATGTGCGGCGCGAATCCGAGGGCCTGCTGGGCGTGTACGGCGAACTGGCCTCCGACTTCCGTTCCGGGGCGCTGGACGACCAGATCGACAGGTCGATCAACTGCGGGCTCAGCACAGTGATCGCGTTCTTCCACAGCCTGGAGGAGCGCCTGGGCGCGGAGCTCGACGAGCTCGATGACTGACGCCGCTCGGTGACCGACGCCGCTCGGGGCGGCTGCCGGCCGCACTGAGTCCCCGCGCGGACTCATCCGGCCAGCGCTGCGGACCGGCCCGGCCGGAGGCCGGGTCCTGCCTACGCCTGCGGGCTCGCCTCAGCGAGGGCGCAGGCTCGGCATCCCCAGCCCCACGGGCCCGGGCGGACTGGAGGCCACCTGGCCGCTCCCGCAGGAGCCGCCAGGCTCGATGCCCTGCACGCCTGCCTCCCAGGCATCGCCGGAACGGGTGCGCCGCACCGAGAACTGCGCGGGGTCGAGCTGGTCCCAGGTGCGTCCGGGAACCTCTGCGCTGTCGGCGATCAGGTAGTGCGGGGCAGCACGCGTGACCGTCACGGTGACCAGGTCGCCCGGTCGTGGGCGTTCGGCGGCGGGGAGGTCCTCGGGCAGGGCCAGGTGAACCAGGCGATGGTCCCGCGCCCTCCCGGAGATGCGGTGCGTCTGGCGGTCCCGGTTGCCCTCGCCCTCGGCCACCAGCACCTCCACCACCTGTTGCTCCAGGCGCTGGTTCTCCTCCAGGGTGATGCGGTCCTGCAGAGCGGTCAGGCGCTCGTAGCGCTCCTGCACCACGGCCTTGGGGATCTGGCCCTCCATGGTGGCGGCCGGTGTGCCGGGGCGGATCGAGTACTGGAAGGTGAATGCGCTGGAGAAGCGGGACTGCTCGACCACGTCGAGGGTGGCCTGGAAGTCCTGCTCGGTCTCGCCGGGGAAGCCGACGATGATGTCGGTGGTGATGGCCGCCTCGGGGATCCGTTCGCGCACGCGGTCCAGGATGCCCAGGAACCTGCTGGAGCGGTAGGAGCGGCGCATGCGGCGCAGCACGTCGTCGGAGCCGGACTGCAGCGGCATGTGCAGCTGCGGCATCACGGTGGGGGTCTCGGCCATCGCCTCGATCACGTCATCGGTGAACATGGCCGGGTGTGGGCTGGTGAAGCGCACCCGCTCCAGTCCCTCGATCTCCCCGCAGGCCCGCAGCAGCTTGGCGAAGGCGCCGCGGTCCCCGAACTCGACACCGTAGGAGTTGACGTTCTGCCCCAGCAGAGTCACCTCGATGGCGCCGGCGTCCACCACCTCCCGCACCTCGGCGAGTACGTCGCCGGGGCGGCGATCCTTCTCCTTGCCGCGCAGGGAGGGGACGATGCAGAAGGTGCAGGTGTTGTTGCAGCCCACGCTGATGGACACCCAGGCCGCGTAGGCGGACTCCCGGCGCGTGGGCAGGGTGGAGGGGAAGACCTCCAGGGACTCCAGGATCTCCACCTGGGCCTCTGCGTTGTGGCGGGCGCGGTCCAGCAGCACCGGCAGGGAGCCGATGTTGTGGGTGCCGAAGACGACGTCCACCCACGGGGCGCGCTCGACGATAGTGGAGCGGTCCTTCTGCGCGAGGCAGCCGCCGATGGCGATCTGCATCCCGGGGTTGGCGTCCTTGGCGGCGCGCAGGGCCCCGAGGTTGCCGTAGAGCTTGTTGCTGGCGTTCTCCCGCACCGCGCAGGTGTTGAACACCACCACGTCCACCTCGCCCTTCTTGGCGTCGGCTGTCTGCGGTGCGGCGACGTAGCCGGAGTCCTCGAGCAGGCCGGTGAGGCGCTCGGAGTCGTGCACGTTCATCTGGCAGCCGAAGGTGCGCACCTGGTAGGTGCCGCGCGGCGCGGGGGCGGTGGTGGTGCTCATGGTGACTCCAGGGTACGGCGCGGGCGGGCGCACTTCCCGCCCGGGCGGCGTGAGGTTGGTCAGTCCTGGGCGGCGGCGCGCAGCTCGGCGGCGATCACCTGGACCGCGAGGTCCCCGGGGTAGCCCTTGCGGGTGAGCAGGGCATCGAGCCGGCGCGCCAGGCGGCGATGGTGGGATCCATCCGTATCCTCGCGCAGGCGCACGAGCTCGGGGCGCAGGCGGGAGCGGACCAGTTCACGGCAGCGCTGCTCCTCACCCTCGGTCTCCCCAGCGGCCAGGGCGTGCTCGATATGGTCCTCGCTCACGCGTCGATCCCGCAGCTCGCGTCGCAGGGCTTCGTCAGACAGGGATCTCAGCTCGCGCCGCTGGCTCACCCATTCACAGGCGAAGGCGGCATCGTCGATCAGACCTGCACGATCGATGCGGGCCATCGCCTCGTGGGCGACGGCCGCCGGGACCTCACGCTGCTCCAGCCGTGCGTGCATCTCCCCCGCCGAGCGGCGCCGGGTGGCCAGCAGACGCATCAGGTAGCGGCACTCGTGGACCACAGCCTTCTCATGCTCGGCGGCCTGGGGATCCGGGGCAGCGTGGGGGCGCTCCAGGATCTCCCTGGTGCGCTCCTGCAGCCGCTCCCGGACCTCGGTGCTGTGTGCGGTGGGCACGGATCAGATGGTGGCCGGGACGTCCTCGTCGAGGAACTCGTCCTGCGCGAGGGCGTCATCCGGCTCGGCACCGGCATCACCGGACTTCTCGGCGTAGGGGCCCACGCCGAGGGCGCGCAGGATCTTGTCCTCGATCTCGGCGGCCAGATCGGGGTTGTCCTTGAGGAACTGCCGGGAGTTCTCCTTGCCCTGGCCCAGCTGGTCGCCCTCGTAGGTGAACCAGGCACCGGACTTGCGCACGATGCCGTGCTCCACGCCGAGATCGATCAGGCTGCCCTCGCGGGAGATGCCCTGCCCGTAGAGGATGTCGAACTCGGCCTGCTTGAACGGCGGGGCCATCTTGTTCTTCACGACCTTGACGCGGGTGCGGTTGCCCACGGAGTCCGTCCCGGCCTTGAGGGTCTCGATGCGGCGGATGTCCATCCGCACCGAGGCGTAGAACTTGAGGGCCTTGCCGCCGGTGGTGGTCTCCGGGCTGCCGAAGAACACGCCGATCTTCTCGCGCAGCTGGTTGATGAAGATGGCGGTGGTGTTGGTGGAGGACAGCGCACCTGCCAGCTTGCGCAGCGCCTGGGACATCAGGCGGGCCTGGAGACCTACGTGGGAGTCACCCATCTCACCCTCGATCTCCGCCTTGGGGACCAGGGCGGCCACCGAGTCGATGACGATGACGTCCAGCGCGCCGGAGCGCACCAGCATGTCGGTGATCTCCAGGGCCTGCTCACCGGTGTCCGGCTGGGAGACCAGCAGTGCGTCGGTGTCCACCCCGAGCTTCTTGGCGTACTCGGGATCCATCGCGTGCTCAGCGTCGATGAAGGCGGCGATGCCGCCGTTGCGCTGGGCGTTGGCCACGGCGTGGAGAGCGACGGTGGTCTTGCCGGAGGACTCCGGGCCGTAGATCTCCACGATGCGCCCGCGGGGCAGACCGCCGATGCCGAGCGCGGCATCGAGGGCGACCGAGCCGGTGGGGATCACCTCGACCGGGGGGCGGGTGTCGTCACCGAGGCGCATGATCGAGCCCTTGCCGAACTGGCGGTCGATCTGCGCGAGCGCGGCGTCGAGGGAGGACGAGCGGTCCTTCGGGGCGTTCTTCGCTGCGGGCATATGAGGATTTCCTTCCAGAGGGCCGGGGTGCCGGCGTGCTGACCGTGCGGCCACACTAGGCGGGGGCTCCGACGAACGATGCGGCCCCGCCCGAGCTGTGGAAGGACGAGCGTTGGGGAGGAACATCGTGATCGGGGTGTCCGTCGCGGATCACTGTACCCGAACACGCGTTCGAAATCAGCGTGTCGCGTGGTCGGTTCCCCGCCGTGTCGCACTGAGGATCCTCGGCGTGTCGCGCCGACATCCGGCACCGTGCCCGAGGGCGCGGTCAGCGCCGCAGATGCGGGGGGATCTCCCAGCGGTCCGATTCCGGCACGTCCATCGCATCGCACAGGGCCGTCCAGACGGCACGCACCGGCAGGCCCTCATCGAGGGCCTGTTCGGCGGTGCGCCCGCCCATCGGTTCGAGGACCAGATCGCGGGTGTAGGTGCGGGCCAGGGCAGGCCCGAAGACGTGGTCGGCCAGTTCGCCGAACTCGCTGCGCCGCACGTCAGCGGGCGCCGACCAAGGGGCCGGCGGCATCGGTGAGCTCATCGGGGACGGTGTCCGGGACGCAGACGCCCTCGGCGACCGCGATGCGGTCGGAGACCTCCCGCAGGACGAAGGACAGCGGGAGCCCGAGAGCGTCGGTGACGGAGACCAGCAGCTCACTGGAGGCCTCCTTCTGGCCCCGCTCGATCTCGCTGAGGTAGCCGAGGGAGACGCGGGCATCGGAGGACACCTGGCGCAGGGTGCGGCCCTGGGAGCGGCGTGCATCCCGCAGGACGTCACCGAGCTCGTGGCGGAACAGTGCCATGGCGCTGCCTCCCTTCCTCTGGTGGTGCTGTGCGTGGTGCGCTGCATGGGCGCGGAACGTGGGGTTCATCGTGCCGGGTACAACGTCCCCACCCGCGCAAGTGTTCCCCGATTGTAGTGGGCGTGGTCTCGGGGCGACTGGGAATTGTGGACGTGCTCGCAGCGTTCGCCTCCCGACGCGTCCCTGCGGCACGTGTGAGCGAGCTGGTCACCGCCTGGTCAGGCAGTGCAGCAGCAGCGTCAGCGCGGCGTCCACCGTGGCGGTGCGCACAGCGGCCCGGTCGCCGGGCAGATGGAGCTCCTCCACCACGGGATCAGCGTCATCACGGTCGACCGCCAGGAACACGGTCCCTGCGGGCACTGCCCGCTCGTCCGGTCCAGGTCCGGCCACGCCGGTGGTGGCGATGGCGACGTCGGCCGCGTACAGGGCACGGGCCCCGGCGGCCATCCGACGTGCCACCTCGGAACTGACCGCGCCCTCGCGCTCCAGCAGGCCGGCGTCCACGCCGAGCACCCGGGTCTTGGCCTGGTAGGAGTAGCAGGCCGCTCCCCCGGCGATCGCGGCGCTGGAGCCGGGGACGTCCACCAGCCGTGCGACCAGTGCGCCGGCGGTGAGCGACTCGGCCGTCGCGATCGACAGCCCGCGCTCGACGGCCGCGGCGATCACCCGAGCCGGGTCCGTCCGCGGGGCGATGCGATCCATGGCGGAAGTCCGCTCAGGGGCGGGCATCGGGGGCGGCCAGGGCCTCACGGCGCAGCCGCAGGCCGTCCTTGAGGTTCACCAGACCCGACCACACGGTGAGCACCACGGCCAGCAGCACCAGAGCCAGGCCGATCCAGCGAGCGGGCCCCCACCACAGCTCGAAGGGCATCAGGCAGAAGGTGATCGCGATGGTCTGCACCACGGTCTTGGCCTTCCCGGCCCAGTTGGCCGGCAGCGCCCCGTACTTCAGGATCGTGAACCGCATGATCGTGATGCCGAACTCCCGCACCAGGATCAGCACGGTCATCCACCACGGCACGTACTCCCACACCGAGAGCATGATCAGGGCGGCACCGGTCATGGCCTTGTCGGCGATGGGGTCCATGATCTTGCCGAAGTCGGTGATCAGGCCCCGGGAGCGAGCCAGGTGGCCGTCGGCCAGGTCGGTCAGCATCGCGAGCAGGAACACAACGGTGACCAGGATCCGACCGCCCACGGAGTCGGGGTGGATCACGGCCAGCACCACGAGCACCGGCACCATCACCATGCGCACCATGGTGAGGATGTTGGCGATGTTCCACAGCGGGACGGGCCGTGCAGGGGGTGCGGAGGGCGCGGTCATCGGGGCTCCTGTGATCGGTGCGGGCGCGGCGGAGAGAACGACCGGGGCGGGGCCGGCGGGGCGGGCGGGGTCAGCGGCCGGTGAGGCTCCATGCGTCCTCCCGTCCTCCGTGTCGTCCCGGTCGTAGTAGTCGGTGGCGGGTTCGGTGCCGTCGTCGGCCAGCGGATCACTGCCGTAGCGGTCATCGCCCGCGTCGTCGTCCCCGCTGCCGTCCGGGCCACCGTGCGAGCTGCCGGTCCCGCGCTCGCCGGCGGCCTCCCCCTCGACGTCCACCGCGCCCTCGTCGTAGGCCTCGGCGGCCGCATCGCTGGGGCCAGCGCCGGCGGGCTCGTCCTCCCCGCGGATGCGGGCGATGGCACCGGCCAGGTCGTCGGGGTGCACCAGCACGTCGCGGGCCTTGGAGCCCTCGGAGGGGCCCACGATCTCCCGCGACTCCAGCAGGTCCATCAGACGGCCGGCCTTGGCGAAGCCCACCCGCAGCTTGCGCTGCAGCATGGAGGTGGAGCCGAACTGGGTGGTGACCACCAGCTCGGCCGCCTGCAGCAGGACGTCGAGATCGTCCCCGATGTCGTCGTCGATCTGCTTCTTGGCGGCGGCGACGGTGACGTCCTCGCGGTAGGAGGGCTTCATCTGGGTCTTCACGTGGTCGACGACCTTGTGGATCTCCGACTCGTTGACCCAGGCGCCCTGCACGCGCATCGGCTTGGCCTTGCCCATCGGGTGGAACAGGGCGTCGCCCTGACCGATCAGCTTCTCCGCGCCGACGGCGTCCAGGATCACCCGGGAGTCCTGAAGCGAGGAGGTGGCGAAGGCGAGGCGGCTGGGGACGTTGGCCTTGATGATGCCGGTGACCACGTCGACGCTGGGACGCTGGGTGGCCAGCACCAGGTGGATGCCGGCCGCGCGGGCCAGCTGGGTGATGCGCTGGATGGAGGCCTCCACGTCACGGGGGGCGACCATCATCAGGTCCGCCAGCTCGTCGACCACGACCAGCAGGTACGGGTAGGGGGCGATCCTGCGCTCGCTGCCCGGGGGCGCGGTCACCTCGCCGGCGCGCACGGCCTTGTTGAAGTCGTCGATGTGCTTGAAGCCGAACGCTGCGAGGTCGTCGTAGCGGGCGTCCATCTCCTTGACGACCCATTCGAGGGCCTCGGCGGCCTTCTTCGGGTTGGTGATGATCGGGGTGATCAGGTGCGGGATGCCCTCGTAGATGGTGAGCTCGACGCGCTTGGGATCGACCAGCACCATGCGCACCTCCTCGGGGGTGGCGCGCATCAGGATCGAGGTGATCATGGAGTTGACGAAGCTGGACTTGCCGGCGCCGGTGGCGCCTGCGACCAGCATGTGGGGCATCTTGGCGAGATTGGCGACCACGTAGCCGCCCTCGACGTCCTTGCCCACGCCCATCACCATGGGGTGCTCGTTGCGGCGGGCCACGGCGGAGCGCAGCACGTCGCCCAGGGCGACCGTCTCGCGGTCGGTGTTGGGGATCTCGATGCCGATGGCCTTCTTGCCGGGGATCGGCGAGAGGATGCGGACGTCGGCGCTGGCGACGGCGTAGGAGATGTTCTTGTCCAGGGCCGTGACCTTCTCGACCTTGGTGCCGGGGGCCAGCTCCACCTCGTAGCGGGTCACCGTGGGGCCGCGGGAGAAGCCCACCACCTCGGCGTTGACGTTGAACTGCTCGAACACCTCGCCCAGGGCCTCGACCACGCGGTCGTTGGCCTCGGAGCGGGTCTTGTGGGGCGGGCCCTCCAGCAGGAAGGAGGAGTCCGGCAGGGTGTAGACCACGTCCCCGGCCAGCTCCAGCTGCTCCCCGGCGCGCGGCAGGTCCCCCATGGGCGGGGGCGCCAGCTCGGCCTTGGTGCTGGGGCCTGCGGCCTCGCCGTCGGCACCGCTCTTCTTGGCCGTCTTCTCCGGTCGCGTGGCGCCTGCTGGCTTCTCGCCCGCCCCGTTCGCGGCAGCGGCCGCGCCGGTGCGCTCGGCCCTGGTGGCAGCGGGACCGGCGGGGAAGGTCTTGGCGCGCTGGTTCTCGTCCTCGACGACGTCGAACACCTCGGTGGCGTCGCGGCGCTCCCCCTTCGGTGCGCGCGCGGAGCCACGGCGACGGGGCGCTGCCTGCCCGTCGCCGACGGGCGTGTCGAAGGCCTCGTCGCCGGCGTAGCCGAAGTCGTCGTGGTCGCGACCGGCGGCCTCCGCCTGCTGGGCCTGCTCCTTCTCGCGGCGGCTGCGGCGGCGCGGGCGACCGGCAGGCTGGGCTTCGGTCTCCTGCTCGTGCAGGGCCGGGTCCGGGCGGCGGGGGCGCAGGCCGAAGGCCAGGCGCTCGGCGTCCTCCTCCTCGCTGCGGCCCACCATCGCGTCGTACACGTGGCGCACCCGCGAGGGGATCGACTCCACGGGCGTGGCGGTGAGCACCAGCACGCCGAAGGCGATCAGCAGGGAGTGGATCACGATCACCGCGACCGAGGGCAGCAGGGCCTCCAGCGGTGCGGCGGCGAGGTAGCCCAGCACGCCGCCTCCGCGGGCCAGGGCGGCGATGCCATCGGCCGGGGCGGGCAGGCGGGCGGAGACCGACGCGATCGCGGAGATCGCGGTGAGCAGGATCGCGATCCCGATCGCGATGCGGGAGTTGGCGCGCACCTGGTCCGGTCGACGGAACATGCGCAGCGACCAGCCGGCCAGCAGCAGCGGGATCACCACGGAGGAGATCCCGAAGGTCCCGGCCACCACGGTGTGGACGGCGCCCAGCACCGGGCCGGATGCCTGCCACCACTCCACCACGGCCACCAGCACGGCCAGCAGCATCAGGAACAGGGCGTAGCCGTCGCGGCGCTGCTCCGGGACCACCTCCCACCGCTGCACCCCGATGGAGCGGACGAAGCCGCCCACCATACGGGACAGGGAGAGGTAGCCGGAGCGGGCTGCGCGCACCGGCAGCGGAAGCGCCGACGGGTCACTGCTCGCGGCACCCTTGGTGCGCGAGGTCCCGGACGCGGAGGTCCGGGAGGAGCCTTTCGACGCACGTGCGGGGGAAGACGTACGTGTCGCCATGGATGTCAATCTACCGCGTGGGCCCTCCCCGGCCCGGGAAGCGGGCCGGGGACTTTCGCGGCAGCGGGGCGAGGATCACGCCCGCGGGCGTGTCACGGCCCGGGTCCCGGGGCACGGTGCGACACGGGTGGGGCGAGCTCCCGGCGCAGGCAGGAGCGGGTCTCAGGCCTCGATCACGATGGGGATGATCATGGGGCGGCGACGCAGGCGCTGGGACACGTAGCGGCCGATCACGCGGCGCATCACCTGCTGCAGCTGGTGGGTGTCGCGGCGGTTGGACTGATCGGCCACGGCCTGCTCGAGCGCCTTGATGATCTCGGGCCGGATCCTCTCGAACACCTCGTCGTCCTCGGCCACGCCCCGGGCGTGGATCTCGGGTCCCGCAATGAGGGCGCCGGTCTCGGAGTTGACCACGGCGAACAGGGAGATGAAGCCCTCGTCGCCCAGGATCCGGCGGTCCTTCAGATCCGCCTCGGAGATCGCGCCCACGCTGGAACCGTCGACGTACACGTAGCCGTTGGGGACCTCCCCCACGACCTTCGCCACGCCGTCCTTGAGGTCTACGACGTGGCCGTCCTTGGCGAGCACCACGTTCTTCTCAGGG
The DNA here is from genome assembly GCF_015209585.1 of Brachybacterium epidermidis. Lineage (GTDB taxonomy): Bacteria > Actinomycetota > Actinomycetes > Actinomycetales > Dermabacteraceae > Brachybacterium > Brachybacterium epidermidis. The sequence goes on along the minus strand of NZ_JADEYR010000009.1, from coordinate 22,432 downwards.
ATGCCGGTGGCCTCGGCGACGCGGCCGTTGGCGATCAGGTGGCGCACCTCGCCGTGGATGGGCATCACGTTCTTGGGCCGCACGATGTTGTAGCAGTACAGCAGCTCGCCGGCGCTGGCGTGGCCGGAGGTGTGCACCTTCGCGTTGCCCTTGTGGACCACCTCGGCTCCCAGCGCCATCAGACCGTTGACCACGCGGAACACGGCGTGCTCGTTGCCGGGGATCAGGGAGGAGGCCAGGATGACCACGTCACCGGGGCCCACGCTGACGCGATGGTCCCGGTTGGCGATGCGTCCCAGCGCGGCCATCGGCTCGCCCTGGCTGCCGGTGCACATCAGCACCACCTGCTCATCGGGCAGGTCGTCGATCCGCTTGACGTCCACCAGGATCTCGTCGGGCACGTGCAGGTAGCCCATCTCGGCGGCGATGCCCATGTTGCGCACCATGGACCGGCCCACGAAGGCCACCTTGCGGCCGTGCGTCGCGGCGGCGTCCAGCACCTGCTGGACGCGGTGCACGTGACTGGAGAAGGAGGCCACCACGATCTTCTGCCGCGCGCGGGCGAAGATCGAGTTCAGCGTGGGGCCGATCTCCTGCTCGCCCACCGTGAAGCCGGGCACCTCGGCGTTGGTGGAGTCCACCATGAACAGGTCCACGCCCTGCTCGCCCAGGCGCGCGAAGGCCCGCAGGTCAGTGATGCGGCCGTCCAGCGGCAGCTGGTCCATCTTGAAGTCACCGGTGTGCAGCACGGTGCCGGCCGGGGTGCTCACGTGCACCGCGAGGGCGTCGGGGATGGAGTGGTTCACCGCCACGAACTCGCAGTCGAAGGGGCCGAAGGACTCCTTCTGCCCCTCCTTCACGGCGAGGGTGTAGGGAGTGATGCGGTGCTCCCGCAGCTTGGCCTCGACGAAGGCCAGGGTGAGCTGGCTGCCCACCAGGGGGATGTCGGGCTTGAGGCGCAGCAGGTAGGGGACGGCGCCGATGTGGTCCTCGTGGCCGTGGGTGAGCACGATCGCGGCGACGTCGTCGAGCCGGTCGCGGATCTGGTCGAAGTCCGGCAGGATCAGGTCCACACCGGGCTGGGCGTCCTCGGGGAAGAGCACGCCGCAGTCGATGATCAGCAGGCGTCCCTCGAACTCGAGCACCGCCATGTTGCGGCCCACGTCCCCCAGCCCGCCCAGCGGGATGATGCGCAAGGTGTCCCTGCGCAGCTTCGGAGGCTGGTTCAGACGGTCGGTGAATGCGGTGGTCATGCGGAGGGCCTCCGGGAGGGGTCGAGCGGCGGGATGCCGGTGGCGGCCTCGAGGGCGGCGGCCAGGGCACGGGTCTGGTCGTCATCGGCCGCCAGCAGGGGGCCGCGCATGGTGGCGTGGGGAAGCACGCCCTGCAGGGCGAGGGCGGTCTTCGCGGCGACCGCGCCGGGCATGTGGGTCATGATCGCCTCCACCAGGGGGGCGAGCAGCTGGTGGGCCTCGCGGGCGGCGGCCAGGTCGGAGCGGTCCACAGCGTCCACCAGGCGCTTCTCGAGGTCGCCGGCCACCTGGGAGACCACCGAGACCATGCCGGAGGCGCCGATGGCCAGCCAGGGCAGGTTCAGTGCGTCCTCGCCGGAGTAGTAGGCCAGGCCCGAGCGCTCCATCACCACGGTGGCCTGCTGCAGATCCGCCTTGGCGTCCTTGACCGCGAGGATCCGCTCGTGCTCACCCAGGCGCAGCAGCGTCTCGAGGGTGAGCGGCACCCCGGCGCGGCCGGGGATGTCGTACAGCATCACCGGCAGATCGGTGGCATCGGCGATGGCACGGGTGTGCTGGATGATGCCGGCCTGGCTGGGCTTGGAGTAGTAGGGGGTGACCACCAGCAGGCCGTCGATCTCGAGCTCGGCGTGGGCACGGGCCAGGTGGACCGAGTGGGCGGTGTCGTACGTGCCCACCCCGGCCAGGATCGTCACCTCGGGGCCCACGGCCTCGCGGACGGCGCGGGCCAGGTCGATCTTCTCGCCGTCGCTGAGGGTGGGCGCCTCACCGGTGGTGCCGGAGACGACGATCATGTCGTTGCCGTGCTCCACGACGTGGGCGGCGAGGCGCTGGGCGGCGTCCAGGTCGACGCCGGAGGCGTCCTCGGTGAGCGGGGTGACCATCGCGGTCCCCACCGCCCCGAAGGGTCGCGCGCGGCGGGTGTGCTGGGTCATGGTCTCCTCCCGGAGTGTGTGCGGTTCACGGGGCGATGCGCCCGCCGTCCTCGAAAGCGGCGTGGGTGAGCGGCATCGCCTGGCGGAAGTGCTCCTCCATCAGCTCGGCGACCATCTCGATCTCGCGCTGCGGGAACGAGGGGAAGGCGGCGTTGTCCTTCTTCGTGCGCAGGCTGAGGAAGTTCATCAGCGCGCGGGCGTTCATGGTGGTGTACATCGAGGAGTACAGGTTCAGCGGCAGCACCGTGCGGGCCACCTCGCGGGCCACGCCGGCCTGCAGCATCCGCTGGTAGGAGCGGTAGGCGGAGGTGGACTCGTTGCGCACGGACTCCTCGACCAGCTCGTGCTGCTCGGCGGTGCCGGGCTCGAACACGTAGGCGCCGGGCTTGCCCACCTGGATCAGGTTGCGCTCGCGCGAGGGCACGTAGAACACGGGCCGCATCTCGCGGTAGCGGCCGGACTCCTCGTTGTAGGAGGCGATGCGGTGCCGCATGAACTCCCGGAACACGAAGATCGGCGCCTCGACGTAGAACGTGAAGCTGTTGTGCTCGAAGGGGCTGCCGTGACGGTCCCGCATCAGGTAGCGGATCAGGCCGCGGTCCCGGGTGGAGGCCTCCTCCCCGGCGATGGCGACGGTCTGCTCCCCCTGGGTGGAGACCCGGGCGGCGAAGACGACGTCACCGTCCTGCGCCGCGGACTTCACCAGCTGGACGGTCATGTCGGACCGGAAGGCGATGTCACCATCGGCGGCGCCGGTGCCCGTGCTCACGTTCTCGTTCATGTCCTCAGAGCCTAGTCCAGCAGCGGTCCCGGTCACCGGGCCGCTACGGTACCGGGGTCGCCCAGATCCACCAGGATCGCCAGCGGCGTGCGCTGGCGGCCCTGGCCCAGCGGGTTGTCCGCGAAGGTGGCCTCCAGGCGCTCGGCCGGAACCGAGGCGTCCGAGCCCAGCACGTTGCGACCGATGTCGTTGGCGTCCATCACCACGGTGCCGGCGAAGCTGTCGCGCAGCGCGGCGGGGATGTCGGCGGCACGGATGGCCGCGGACAGGCGGGCCGAGACGCCGTCGGGGTCCTTCGGCGGAAGCTTCGCGGAGACGTTCGAGGGGAAGGCGGAGTAGACGGTCGGGCCGTCGATCGCGCGCACGTTGCTGCCGACGACCCGGTAGAACAGGCCGCGCTTGCCGATCACCTTGCCGGCCGCGCCCACGGCGGAGGCCGCGACCACGCGTGGCAGCCCCACCTCGCGGATGGCCAGCTCCATGGTGGTGGGGTCCCCCAGGCCGATGCCGGCAGGGGTGCGGGAGACGAAGCGGCTGAGCACCGTGGCGGAGCGGCGGGGGGCGATCTCCCAGGTGAACCAGGAGCGACCCTGGCTGATCGCCACGATCTTCTCGCTGATGACGAAGTACCAGGGGCGTCCGGCGGGCAGTGCGTCCTCGGGCAGGCCCGCGGCGAAGCGCTCCACGTGCCCGCGGACCAGATCCTCCAGGTCGTCACCGCGCGCGATCAGACCGGTCTGCAGGGGGAAGCGGCGCCAGGTGTGGCCGTCGACCTCCGAGACCAGGTCAAGCTGCTTGTCCGGGTTCGGGTCGTAATCGCTCTTGGGCGTCCCGGCCGGGTCCTCCTGCGACGCGGCGCCGGCCGCTGCGGCGATGTCCCCCGCGCCGACCCCCGGGGCCTCGTCCTCGTCGCCGGCCCGTGATGCGGGGTGCTGGTCGAAGAAGGCCCGCATCCACAGCTCGACGTTCAGCAGGCGCCAGAACATCAGGGTGCCGTGCTTGTCGGGGTGGGCCATGTAGTCGTCGAACAGGGCCAGCACGCTGCGGGACTCGAAGTAGGGGCGGGAGGCGAAGGTGGCGGAGGCGAAGATCTCCCGCAGGGCGGCAGCGTTCTTGCGGAACCACTCGCTCTCGGGCGTGGTGAAGCCGATCTTGTTGCGGCGCTTGGAGATCATGTCCGGCAGGATCCCGAACATCGACTCGCGCAGGATCCGCTTGTTCCAGCCGTCGTGGATGATCGCGGACTCGTCCAGGGAGAACAGGAACTTCAGCAGCTCCTTGTCCACGAACGGGACGCGTCCCTCGATGCTGAAGCGCATGGTGTTCCTGTCCTCGTAGCGCAGCAGCGAGGGCAGGGAGCTGCGGAAGGTGTCCTGCAGCAGGCGCTCCTTGAGGTCGTCCTGCACCGAGGTGACCTTCTCCCCCGCGTGCGCTGCGACGAACCCGGAGTTTAGCAGGGCCTCGATGGGAACGGAGGTGCGGCCGGAGTACTTGGTGCGGGCGAGCTTGCGCAGGATGTCCCGCGAGCCCACCACCTCGGAGGCCAGCTCCTTGAACCGCTTCTGGCGGCGCAGCTGGCGCAGGTACACGTAGAAGTACGGGTTGTACCCGGCCATCATCTCGTCGGCGCCCTGGCCGTCCAGCAGCACCGTCACGTGCTTGCTGGCCTCCCGCATCACCGCGTACTGGGCGTAGGGGCCGGAGGAGATGATCGGCTCCTCCTGGGTGCGCACGAAGTCCTGCAGGTCCTCGAGGAACTCACGGGAGTCCGGGTGGATCTTGTGGGCGGTGATCTGCCCCTGGTAGTCCGCCAGCAGCGCGTCGACGTACCGCTCCTCGTCGTTGCTGGAGTTGGGGAACACGGCGGAGAACGTGTTCTGGCGCGAGCCCACCGCGGCGAAGTCGCCGTCCTCAGGCTGCTCGCGCAGGTGCTTGGCGATCACTGCGGCCACCGCGGAGGAGTCCAGCCCGCCGGAGAGGGAGGTCCCCACGGGCACCTCGGACTGCAGGCGCAGCCGCACGGACTCCATGAACCGCTCGCGGTACTCGTCCACCACCTGCTCGCTGTAGGGGCGGCCGGGGCGGGAGGCGATCTCGCGCAGCTCGTCCTGCAGGCGCGTGAAGGACTCGGTGCGCACGCCATCGGCGTCGATCACCAGCATCTGCCCGGCCATCAGGCGCTTGACGCCGGCGAAGAAGGTCTGCTCGTCGTCGTCGTGGGCGCGGAACTTCAGGTACCGGTACACGGCGCGGTCATCCGGCGCGGCCTCGAACACGCCGGCGGCGAGCAGGGCCCGGATCTCCGAGGAGAACAGCACCCGCCCGGTGGTCTCGTCGTGCCAGTAGTACAGCGGCTTGATGCCGAAGTGGTCGCGGGCGATCGTGAGGGTGTCGGTCTCGGCGTCGTGGATCGCGAAGGCGAACATGCCGTTGAACCGGTCGTAGGAGTCGCTGCCCCACGCGGCGTGGGCCTGCAGCAGCACCTCGGTGTCGGAGTCGGTGGCGAAGGTCCGGCCGGTGGCCTCGAGCTCGGCGCGCAGCTCCAGGTAGTTGTAGACCTCGCCGTTGTAGACGATCGTGTGGCGGCCGTCCGCCGTGGTCATCGGCTGGTCGCCGCTCTCGCGGTCGATGATGGCCAGGCGGCGGTGGGCCAGTCCCGCGCTCCCGGAGAGGAACAGGCCCTCACCGTCGGGCCCCCGGTGGGCGAGGCAGGCGTTCATCCGCCGCGCGATGTCCTCGGTGTCCGCTCCGAATCCGTAGCTGCCGGAGATTCCGCACATGGGGCGAGTCCTTTCGAGAGGGACGGCGACGATCCGCCGGTGGGACAGGGCTCCCCGGCGCCCGCTGCGGGGCGTCGACAGGGGTCCCGGAGCGCACCGGGATCAGCCGTCCGAGCGTATCAGCGGGGGGCGCCCACGCCGCTCAGGCGCGACCGTCCGCACACCGCCCGGTCAGGTGGGCCCCGTCACTGCGCGCCGCGACGCGAGAGCAGCAGCGCACCCTCCTGCACGGCGACCTCGAGGTCGTCCAGGGAGGTGAGCAGCACCGGGGCAAGGGGTTCGAGATCGGCCGCCGGGGTGGTGGAGGTGATCGCCATGGTGCGACACCCCGCATCCAGCCCGGAGCGCAGCCCGCCCACCGAGTCCTCCACCACGACCGCATCCGAGGGGGCGACCCCGAGGCGCTCGGCCCCCAGCAGGTACGGCTGCGGGTCGGGCTTGCCGCGCTCCACCTGGTCGGCCGTGACCAGTGTCGCCGGCACCGGCAGGGACGTGGTGGCCCAGCGCGCCTCGAACAGGGGCATGGTGCACGAGGTGACGATCGTCCAGGTGGGCCGACCGAGCTGCTGGGACGCCGCATCGAGCTGCTCGAGGATGCGGCGGGTGCCGGGCAGGGTGAGGATCGAGTCGACGTCGGCGATCTCCAGCTGTTCGATGCGGGAGTGGGCCGCGGCGATCTCGGCCTCGGTCATGTCCGGGAAGAACTCCCTCAGCACCTGCCGGGCCGGGCGGCCGTGCATGGCATGGCCGAAGGTCTCGGTGGAGCCCAGCTCGGCCAGCAGCCCGTTCCACGCCCGCTCCACCGAGGAGCCGGAGTCGATCAGGGTGCCGTCCATGTCCAGCAGCAGGGCGCCGGTGCGCAGCGGGAGGCCGTCCGTGGGGGTGTGGGTCATGGGGCCACGCTCTCACACGGATCGGTGCGACGTCGGGGAGGTGGCGGGCCCGGACGCGGACAGCGCCGCCACCGGACACGGAACGGATCTATGGTGACCGGCATCATGAGTGCTGCGCTTCCCTCCTCCCGCACTGCGGTCCCCGACGAAGTCCGGCAGATCCGCCGCACCGGTTTCTCGGTGGGCCTGGCGACGGGGCTGTACGGCATCTCCTACGGGGCCCTCGCCACCGCTACGGGCCTGGACCTGTGGCAGGCGATGGTGCTCTCCGCGGTGCTGATCAGCGGCGGCAGCCAGTTCGCCTTCGTGGGGGTGATCGGGGCGGGGCTCGCCATCGGGGCGGCACTGGCCTCGATCCTGCTGGGGGTGCGCAACTCCCTGTACGGCCTCGCGCTGTCCCGGGTGCTGCCGCGGGGCGGGTGGCGCGGGGCGGCCCGTGCGCAGCTGACGATCGACGAATCCGCGGCGACCTCCGCCTCGGGCACCACCCCCGAGGCCGCCAGGGCCGGCTTCTGGGCCGCCGGGGTGTGGGTCTACGTGTTCTGGAACCTGTTCTCCCTGGCCGGCGCACTGGTGGGCCAGTTCGTGAGCGATCCGGGGGCATGGGGGCTGGATGCGGCTGCGGCGGCGGCCTTCCTGGCGCTGCTGTGGCCGAGGCTGCGCAGCGGGGAGACCATCGCGATCGCCGTCGCTGCCGCCTTCGTCGCGCTGCTGACCACGCCGGTGCTGCCCTCGGGACTTCCGGTGCTGGCGGCGGCGATGGTCGCGGTGGTGGCCGGTCTATGGCCCTCGCGGGGGCGTACGGAGGGCGAGCAGCGATGAGCATGCTGTGGATCGCGGCGATCGCGGCGTCCCTGGCGAGCTTCGTGCAGAAGTGGTTGGGCTACCAGGTGCCCTCCGAGGTGCTCGAGCGTCCCCGCGTGGCCCGGGTGACGCGGCTGCTGCCGATCGCCCTGCTGGGGGCCCTGGTCGCGGTGCAGACGGCGACGGACGGGGCCGCGATCGTGGCCGACGCCCGCCTCGCGGCGGTGGGTGTGGCCGCCGTGCTGCTGGTTCTGCGCGCCCCGTTCCTGGTGGTGGTGATCAGCGCAGCGGCCGCTGCCGCTGCGCTGCGTGCACTGGGCTGGGGCTGAGCACCCATCCGGACCATGCCGCGGGCGCGGACCACCGGTGCGGGTCAGGACCTCCGGTGCAGGTCGATCGCCCGGCGCACGCACAAGCGGGCGTTGCGACGGTCGCGCAGGGCGTCGTAGGCCAGTGCCAGGCGGAACCAGGATCGCCAGTCGCGCTCCTGCTCCGGCTGGTCCTCGATCGCGGACCTGGCGGCCTCGAACTCGGCGCGGGCATCGGAGCCGCCGGCGACAGCCGCGGGAGCGTACTGGCGGCTCAGGCGGCCGGCGCGCATGCCGAACAGCACCTCCCGCCAGGTCACCCACACGGTGAGCACCAGCAGGATGCCCACACCCAGTGCCAGGCCCCAGCCGATCACTCCCCCGGCCCGCGAGAAGCCCACGGCGATCCATCCCAGACCCCAGGCATACAGCGCGGTGATCAGCAGCAGCGCCGCGACGAACAGCTTCTGGCGCATCAGCCCAGCTCGAGGTAGCCGTCGAGGCCGACGGTCAGACCCGGGTGGGAGGCCACCTCGCGCACGCCCACCAGCACCCCCGGCATGAAGCTGACCCGGTCGAAGGAGTCGTGGCGCAGCTGGAACTGCTCACCGGCGCCGCCGAACTGCACCACCTCGTGGGCCACCAGCCCGCGCTGGCGCACGGCGTGCACGTGGATCCCGTCGACCACCGCCCCGCGAGCGCCCAGGGGATCCTTCTCGGTGGCGTCCGGCACCGGGCCCAGGCCACCGGCGGCGCGTCCACGGGCGACGGCGGCGGCAGTGTGGTTCGCGGTGCCGGAGGGGGCGTCGAGCTTGTCGGGGTGGTGCATCTCGATCACCTCGGCGCTCTCGTAGTAGCGCGCGGCGATCTCCGCGAAGCGCATGGCGAGCACGGCGCCGATGGCGAAGTTGGGGGCGATCAGCACGCCGAGCTGCTCGCGGCCCGCACGGGCCAGGGCGGTGCGCACCTCCTCCAGTGAGGTCTCGTCCCAACCGGTGGCGCCCACCACGGCGTGCACACCGTTCTCGATCGCCCACAGCACGTTGTCCTTGGTGGCACCGGGGATGGAGAAGTCCACCATCACCTGAGCGCCGGTCCTGGTGATCGCTGCGAGGTCGTCCTCGCGATCCACACGAGCGACCAGCTCAAGGTCGGGGGCCTGCTCGACGGCGCGGCAGGCCTCGGAGCCCATGCGCCCGCGGGCACCGATCACGGCCACTCGGATCGAGGGGCCGGCGTCGCTGCCGGTCGCGGGGCGGTCGGTGGGGGCGGTGGTGTCGTTCACTATGGTGCCTTCCTGCCCGCAAAGGGCGCTGTGCTGGTGGGGCCCTGGCCCCTCAGGCCTCGGGGCCCACGTCGATACGAGTGGTGAAGGAGGAGGCGAGCTGTGCGGCCAGGGCCTGGACGTCCGCGGCGCTCACCCGGGAGATCTTCTCGAGGATCTCGTCGATCCCCGTGTAGCGGCCGTGCATCAGCTCGATGGTGCCCAGGCGACCCATACGGCTGCTGGTGTCCTCCAGGCCCAGGGCGAAGGAGCCGGTGATCTGCCCGAGGGCGCGGCGCATCTCCGCGTCGTCCACGCCCCGCTCCCCCATGTCGGTGAGCTCCTGTGCGAGCAGTTCGACCACTTCGGCGGTGCGGGAGGGACGGCAGGCCGCGTACAGCCCGAACAGTCCGGCGTCGTGGTAGCCGGCGCTGAAGGAGTACACGGAGTAGGCCAGTCCCCGCTGCTCGCGCACGTGCTGGAAGAGCCGGGAGGACATGCCGCCGCCCAGGATGGACATCAGCACCGAGAGGGTATGGCGCTTCTCGTCGACCGCGGTGATGCCGGTGCCGCCCAGGTAGATGTGGTTCTGCTCGGTGGGGCGGGCCAGGCGCCTCGGCACGATCCGGGCCACGGCCTCACCGCTGACCGCGCCCTCGGTGGCACCGGCACCGGCAGCGCCGGCAGCGCTGGGGGTCTCGTGGGTCTCGCGGGAGCGGCGGTGCGGGAGGGCCCCGGGCTCGAGCCCCCAGCCGCCGCGGCGCAGGCCCTCCAGCAGAAGGTCGGCCAGCTGGTCGTGGTCCACGTCGCCCACCGCGGTGACCACCAGGTTGTCGGGGCGGTAGTGCTCGCCGTAGTGGGCGCGCACGTCCTCGATGTCCAGGTCCGTGACGGTCTGCGCGGTGCCGCCCACGGGGCGGCCGATGGCGGTCTCAGGGCCCAGCACGTGGGCCAGGAAGGTCTCGTAGCCGACGTCCTGAGGATCGTCCTCGGCCATGGCCAGTTCCTCGAGGATCACCTCCCGCTCGGTGCGCAGCGCCTGCTCCTCGAGCAGGCTGGAGGTGACCATGTCGGTGAGCACGTCCACGGCCATGGGGACGTCGGCCGAGCGCACCCGGCCGTAGTACAGGGTGTGCTCCTTCGCGGTGACGGCGTTGGAGTCGCCGCCCACCTCGTCGAAGGCCGAGGCGATCTGCATCGCGGTGCGGCGACGGGTGCCCTTGAACAGCAGGTGCTCCAGCACGTGCGTGGAGCCGGCGTGCTCGGGCTTCTCGTCGCGGGAGCCGACGGGCAGCCACAGACCCAGGGTGGCGCTGCGCACGCTGCGGTCGGTCTCGGTGAGCAGGCGCACCCCGCCGGGCAGGATGGTGCGTCGCACGCCGGAAGCGGCATCGAGCACCACGTCAGAGGCAGGGTCGTCGTAGATCAGGTCCAGGGGCATCCGTCGATTCTCCCATGCCACTCATCTCGACATCCCCTTCGTTCCCCGCAGGCCCGTGGCGACCGTGGGAACACAGGCCACTGCGGACGACGGATCCCCGCGATGGGCAGTTCTCCCCTGCGCGGTGGGCGAAGTGCCGGGCCACCATGCACGGATGCCCTGGTTCCGATTCGCAGTGGAATCGGAACCAGGGCATCCGGTGGCCTGAGCTCGCGACCCGACTCGGGTGCTCATCTCAGAGCATCACGCTCAGCTCACTCGGCGGTGGTCGCCTCGCGCTCGAGGTTCTCGGCGGACTCGACGGGGGCACCGGACGTGTCGGTGCTCTTCTCCTCGGCCTTGTCGTCCTCCGGGACGGCCAGGGAGATCTTGCCGCGGGCGTCGACCTCGCGGATCTCCACCTCGACCTTCTGGCCCACCTTGACGACGTCCTCGACGCTCTCCACGCGCTTGCCGCCGTTCAGCTTGCGCAGCTGGGTGACGTGCAGCAGGCCGTCCTTGCCGGGGGTCAGCGACACGAAGGCACCGAAGTCGACCACGCGCACCACGGTGCCGAGGTAGCGCTCGCCGACCTCGGGCACCATCGGGTTGGCGATCGCGTTGATCGCGCTGCGGGCGGCCTCCGCGGAGGGGCCGTCGGTGGCGCCGATGTACACGGTGCCGTCGTCCTCGATGGTGATGTCGGCCCCGGTGTCGTCCTGGATCTGGTTGATCATCTGGCCCTTGGGGCCGATGACCGCGCCGATCTTGTCGACGGGGATGGTCACCGCGAGCACGCGCGGGGCGTGCGGGCTCATCTCGTCGGGGGTGTCGATGGCCTCGTTCATCACCGACAGGATCGCCAGGCGCGCCTCGCGAGCCTGGGCCAGTGCGGAGGCCAGCACCGAGGCGGGAATGCCGTCGAGCTTGGTGTCCAGCTGGATCGCGGTGATGAACTCGGGGGTGCCGGCCACCTTGAAGTCCATGTCGCCGAAGGCGTCCTCGGCACCGAGGATGTCGGTGAGGGCCGCGTAGCGGGTCTCGCCCTCGACGGTGTCGGAGATGAGGCCCATGGCGATGCCGGCCACCGGGGCGCGCAGCGGCACTCCGGCGTTCAGCAGGGACAGGGTGGAGGCGCACACGGATCCCATCGAGGTGGAGCCGTTGGAGCCCAGCGCCTCGGAGACCTGACGGATCGCGTAGGGGAACTCCTCGCGGCCCGGCAGCACGGGCACCAGGGCGCGCTCGGCGAGCATGCCGTGGCCGATCTCGCGGCGCTTCGGGGAGCCCACGCGACCGGTCTCACCGGTGGAGTAGGGCGGGAAGTTGTAGTGGTGCAGGTAGCGCTTGCGGTCGTTCGGCGACAGCGAGTCGATCTGCTGCTCCATCTTGAGCATGTTCAGCGTGGTGACACCCAGGATCTGGGTCTCGCCGCGCTGGAACAGGGCCGAGCCGTGGACGCGGGGCAGCACCTCGACCTCGGCCGAGAGGGCGCGGATGTCCCGCAGGCCACGGCCGTCGATGCGCACGCCGTCGGTGAGGACCTTCTGGCGCACGACCTTCTTGGTCAGCGCACGGTAGGCCCCGGTGATCTCCTTCTCGCGGCCCTCGAGCTGGTTGCCCTCGCCGCCGAGCTCCTCGGTGATCTGGGCCAGCAGCTCCTCGGTGCGCTCCTCGCGCTCCTGCTTGCCTGCGATGGACATGACCTCGCGCAGGCGATCGGCAGCGGCCTGCTCCACGATCCCGTAGGCGTCCTCCTGGTGGTCCAGGAACAGCGGGAACTCGCGCACCGGCTTGGCGGCCTTGGCGGCCATCTCGGACTGGGCCTGGCACAGGGTGCGGATGAACACCTTGGCAGCCTCGAGGCCCTCGGCCACGACCTCCTCGGTGGGGGCGATGGCGCCCTGGTTCTTGATCAGGTCCCAGGAGTTGTCGGTGGCCTCGGCCTCGACCATCATCACGGCGACGTCGGAGCTCTCGCCCTCGCCGACCATGCGCCCGGCGACGACCATGGAGAACACGGCCTCCTCGAGCTGGGAGTAGGTGGGGAACGCGACCCACTGGCCGCCCTCGGCGGTGGGCATCAGGGCGATGCGCACGCCGCCGATCGGGCCGGAGAACGGCAGGCCGGAGATCTGGGTGGAGGCGGAGGCGCCATTGATGCCGATGACGTCGTAGGCATCATCGGGGTTGGCGGCCATCACGGTCAGGACGACCTGGACCTCGTTGCGCAGGCCCTTGACGAAGGCGGGGCGCAGCGGACGGTCGGTGAGGCGGGCGGCGAGGATGGCGTCCGTGCTGGGACGGCCCTCGCGGCGGAAGAACGAGCCGGGGATGCGACCGGCGGCGTACATCCGCTCCTCGACGTCCACCGTGAGCGGGAAGAAGTCGAACTGGTCCTTGGGTCGGTTCGAGACGGCGGTGGCCGAGAAGACCATCGTGTGGTCGTCGAGGTACACGCTGACCGCGCCGGCGGCCTGCTGGGCGAGACGGCCGGTCTCGAAGCGCACCTCGCGGCGGCCGAACGAGCCATTGTCGATGACCGCGGTGGTCGCGGTGATGTCAGGGCCTTCCATGGCCATGGGGTATCTCCTTGGATAGGGGTGCCCCTGCCGGTGCGGCCTTCGTCAATCACGCGCGGTTCCCTGGTGGGGACCGAACGCCACTGCCGAGGACCGAACCTGGGCGGGGCGGGGTTCAGGTGCCGCCCTCCCGGACGGCGGGTGGTTCACCGGGGTGAACACAGACAGCCGCCGCCCGCCCCGGAGGGACGAGCGGCGGAGAGGGTCACCGGCGCAGGCCGAGGCGCTGGATCAGCGCACGGTACCGCTCGATGTCGACGTCCTGCAGGTACTGCAGGAGGCGCTTGCGCTGGCCGACCAGCAGCATCAGGCCGCGGCGCGAGTGATGATCGTGCTTGTGGGTCTTGAGGTGCTCGGTCAGGTACGTGATGCGGTGGGACAGCAGAGCGATCTGGACCTCGGGCGAACCGGTGTCGCCCTCGCTGGTGCCGTACTCCTTGATGATCTCCTGCTTGGTGGCGGTGTCGAAGGCCATGGTTCTCCGGGGGTCGAGTGCGCGGCGCACCGGGGCATGTTCTCCCGGGCTCTCTCTGCGAGCGTGATCCCCGTCCCGGTGGCACTGAGGGGTGCCGGGGTGGGGGCGGGTGCGCTCTCCGCGGCCGAATGGACGGCCCGGACAGGTTATCAGTCGGCCGGCGGCTCGGACACGGAAGAGGTGTCCAGAGTGCGACGCGTCACCTCGACGTCCCGGTGCATCTGCTCCACCAGGTCGTCGATCCCGTCGAACTTCAGGGTGGGACGCTGATAGTCCACGAACTCCAGCCGCACCGTGTCGCCGTACAGGTCCAGCGTGTGGTCGTCGTGGACGTACGCCTCGACGGTGCGCTGCGGGACGCCCTGGGCGGTGAAGGTGGGGTTGGTGCCGATGGAGATCGTCGCCGGGGCTCCCGCCAGTGCAGGGGTGCCGAGGTGGCCCGGGTGCTGCTCGATGACGGTGAGGAACCCGGCGTACACGCCGTCCGCGGGGACGAGGCCCTGCGGGGCCGGTCCCAGGTTGGCGGTGGGGAAGCCCATCTCGCGGCCGCGGCGGTGCCCGTGGTGGACCACGTCGGCCACGGTGTGCCGGCGGCCCAGCATCACGGCGGCCTCCTCGACGTCGCCGCCCAGCAGTGCCTCGCGGATGGCGGAGGAGGAGATGCGCCCGCTGCCCTGTCCCTCCGGGCCGAGGTCGGAGACGGTCACCACCTCGAAGCCGTACTGCTCCCCCAGCTCCCTCATGGTCTCGATGGTGCCGGCGTTGGCCCGGCCGAACAGCGCATCCTCGCCGAGGACCACGCAGCGTGCGCCCAGGCCCTCCACCAGGAAGATGCGCACGAACTCCTCGGCCTCGTGCTGGGCGAACTCCCGGGTGAACTCGAGGTCCAGCACTCCACCCACTCCAGCCAGCAGCAGCAGGCGGTCCCGGTCCTCGTGCCCCGTGATCAGCGGGGGCTCGGCCACCCCTCGCATGACATGGCGCGGATGGGGCCAGAACGTGAGCGCGACCGGGGTCAGGGCGCGTGAACGGGCATGGTGGATCAGCTGGGACAGCACGTGTCGGTGACCGCGATGCACACCGTCGTAGTTGCCGATCGACACCGCCGTGGCGCCGAGCTCGGCGGGCACCTCGCTCAGGGAATGCCAGATGGGGCTGCGGGTCACAGGCGGCTGGGTCCTTCTTCTGCTCGGGCGCGGGGCACCGCGGACGGGACGACGGGGGCCGGGACCGGGCCGGGGCCCTATCGCGACGGGAACACTGTAGCGGCCCGTCCGGTGCCACCCCGAGCCGGCCGTCGTCGCTCCGGCACACGCGCAGGCCGTGCGCTCCCGGCGGTCTGTGACGAAGCTCGACGCGCCGCACCCTGTGGCACAGCGACGCGCTCCAGTATCGTGGTCCGGAAGGCGGTGCCGGGGAGGGACCCCTGTGCCCTCCCGCGTTCGACAGCGGGGGCAGCCAGACGGCCGCCGAGAACGGAACGACAACCATGACGAACGTGACCGACACCGCCGCGACCGGCGGTCCCGTGCCGGCCGACCGCGGCCGGAAGCGCCTCGCCCTGGTCGTGCTGGCCATCATCGGCGTCATCGCCGTGCTGCTGACCGGCGGGGCCATGGCCTATGCCAAGCAGTTCGACGGCAAGGCCCTGCCCGGCACCACTGTGCTCGGGCAGGACGTCTCGGGCAAGAGCCCGGAGGAGATCTCCCAGCTGATCGCCGAGCGCGGTGAGGACGTCACCGTCACCATCACCGCGGACGGCACCGAGCACGAGGCGTCCCTCGCCGATCTCGGCGTCACCGTGGACGCCCAGGCCACCGGCCAGGCCGCCGTGGCCCGCGAGGACTCCTTCATGGACATCCTGCGCGCCACCTGGAGCGGCGAGCACGTCGTCGAACCCGTCGTCTCGGTGGACGAGGCCGCGGTGGCCTCCTACGCCAAGGGCCTGGTGCCCGCGGACCGCACCGAGCCGGTGGACGCCCAGGTGGTCTTCGACGAGGACGCCCAGACCTGGAACGCTGTCCCCGGCCAGAGTGGTCAGGGCGTGGACCCGCAGGTGATGGTGAAGACCGTCACCCAGAAGGCCCCGGAGCTGGAGTCCTTCTCCGTGGATCAGCCCATCGAGGAGATCGCTCCGGCGATCACCACCGAGGAGGCCGAGGGCGTGGTCGGCACCATCGCCGCCGTTCTCGAGCAGCCGATGTCGATCTCCGGTCCCGAGGGCAAGACCTACGAGGTCTCCGCCGAGCGCCGCAACTCCTGGTTGTCCGTCGCCCCGGACGAGACCGGCGAGCAGCTGGTGCTCTCCGTGGACGAGGAGGGCGTGCGCGAGTGGGTCGCGGCCCGCGCCGACAAGGACTCCGTCAAGCCCAAGGACGGCATCGAGCAGGTCGACTCCGACGGCAAGGTCGTCAAGGTGGTCGCCGAGAAGCGCGACGGACTGGAGTTCACCAACGTGGACGCCGTGGCCGATGAGCTGATCGCCTCCCTGAAGGGCTCCAGCCCCCTCGAGATCGCCTTCGAGACCAAGACGGTCGAGGCCGAGGTCGAGCAGGTCAAGGCCCCCGAGGAGGAGTCCGAGGAGGAGAAGTCCGAGGAAGAGAAGTCCGAGGACGACGGGAAGGCGCAGGAGGAGAAGGCACCCGCTCCCACCGGTGAGAAGTGGATCGACGTCGACCTCAGCGCCAAGACGGTCACCGCCTACGTGGGTGAGACCCCGGTGTGGGGCCCCCGCTCGATGGTGGACGGCAAGGAGGGCTACGAGACCGTCACCGGTTCCTTCGAGATCTACCTGCGCTACGACCGCCAGGACATGACCAACGCGAACTACTACCCCGAGGGCCACCCGAAGTACTACTACACCCCGGACGTCCCGTGGGTGCAGTACTTCCACAACGGGTACGGCTTCCACGGTGCCCCGTGGCGCTCCTCTTTCGGGTACTCCGGGTCCCACGGCTGCATCAACATGCCGGTGTCCGAGGCGAAGTGGCTGTACGACTGGGCCTCGATCGGCACCCGCGTGGAGGTCCACTACTGATCCGGAGCTGAGGCTGGGCCGGCCGCCGGCACAGCCCGGCGAGTCCAGCAGAGGGACGGGCCCGTACCGCAGGATCCTGCGGTACGGGCCCGTTCTTCTCGTCGGTGGGACGGCAGCCGGCTCGCTCAGGTGCGCGCCTCGAGCGGGATGACCAGCTCGGGCTTCCAACCGTTCCCGTCGGCGCGGATGATGGCGCACAGACGCCCGTCCCCGTCCAGGGCCGCCGTGCGCATCTGCTCCCCTCCGCGGTCGGTCTCCCGATCGATCCGGCGGCCGTCGGCGAGCAGCCGCGCCTTCGACTCGTCCACCGTCACGGTGGGCAGCACCTGGGAGGCCGTCTCCCCCAGCCCGCGCAGCGGCAGCTCGACATCGTCCCCTTCTCCGCGGCCCGGGACATGGACCGCATGGTCCACGTCGAAGGGTCCCACCGCGATGCGCCGCAGCGCGGTGAGGTGGCCACCGGTGCCGAGGGCGGCACCGAGGTCGCGGGCCAGTGCGCGCACGTAGGTGCCCGAGGAGCACGTGACCACGGCATCGAGGTCCAGGTGGGGGCCGTCGGCGCGGCGGCCGGTGATCTCGAAGCGGTCGATCCGCACGGGCCGGGCAGCCAGTTCGACGTCCTCCCCGGCGCGGGCACGGGCATAGGCGCGCTTGCCGTCCACCTTGATCGCGCTGACGGTGGAGGGCACCTGCTGGATGTTCCCGCGCAGCGCCAGCAGCGTCCGCTCCAGGGCGTCGGGGTCGATGCCGGAGGCGTCGTGCTGCTCCCCGAGCGGTTCGCCCTCGCGATCATCGGTGGTGGTGGCGCGTCCCAGCCGGATGGTGGCCAGGTAGGTCTTGTCCAGGCCCACCAGGTGGGTGAGCAGCCGGGTGCCCTGGCCCACGCCGAGCACCAGCAGGCCGGTGGCCATGGGGTCGAGCGTGCCGGCGTGTCCCACCTTCTTCGTGCCCAGCAGCCAGCGCACGCGTGCGACGACGTCATGGCTGGTGCGGTCGGGGGCCTTGTCGACCAGCAGGACGCCGGGGGGTGCGCCCGTGGGTGCGGGATCGCCCCCACGGATGGGGCTCATCGGCGTGCGGGCGGTCACGGACGCGAAAAGTCCGCGCCGTCCTCACGGTCCTCGTCGTGCTCCTCGACCTCGGAATCCTCCTCCGCCTCGAGGTCGCGGGGCGTGCGGTACGGATCCGCCTCCCCGGCGTAGGTGGCGCCCTCCTTGGCCTTCAGCAGCGCGGCGTCGCGGGTGCGGGCCTCGGCCAGCAGCTCCTCGATGGCGCGGGCGCTGTCGGGGATCGCGTCGGGGACGAACTCGAGGGTCGGGGTCAGGCGCACGCCGGTCTGCTTGCCCACCTCGCGGCGCAGGATGCCGGTGGCGCTGGCGAGGCCCGCTGCCGTGCCGGCACGGTCCTCGTCGTCACCGAAGACGGTGTAGAACACGGTGGCGTGCTGGAGGTCTCCGCTCACGCGCACGTCGGTGATGGTCACGAAGCCCAGGCGGGGGTCCTTGATCCGCTTGTCGATCGTGGTGGCCACGATCTCCTTGATGCGGTCGGCCAGGCGCAGGGCGCGGGGGTTGTCGCTCATGTCAGGAGGTCCTCTCATCGGTGCCGACAGCGGCGAGCTGATCGGACTGGGGGTGGTCGTGGGGGACCGCGAGCAGCACGTCGCGGTCGATGGACTGGTCCACGCGGTGCCGGAAGGCGCCGTCCGCGCTGATGACGCGCAGCCCCGCCCCGGCGAGGGCCGCGCGCGCCTCCGCGTGGGACAGGGTGCGGCGGTTGATGGCCAGGGCCATCCCGCCGCCGTCGCGCAGCAGGGACCGCCAGCCAGGGGCGGCCTCGGTGAGGAAGTCGAGCGGGGAGCGCTGCCAGCCGGCGGAGGAGCGCCCTCCGTGCTGGATGCCGTAGGGCAGGTCCCCGACGATGGCGTCGACGCTGCGGGCGGGCAGCAGGTAGGGCAGCTCGCGGGTGTCGCAGCCGTACACGGTCAGGCGCTGGCCGCGCCCCTCCCGCTGCGTCTGCTTGTCGGGGGCCAGCTCCGCGTCGATGCGAGTGCCCAACTGCCTGCCGCGCAGGGTGAGGCGACCCTCGGTGACGGTGTGCTTGTAGCGGTGGGTGCGCAGCCACGTGCTCAGGAACGCGCGGTAGGCCTCGACGTCCTTGCGGTCGATCTCGGCGCCGAGGGGGCTGAGCCCCAGGCGCAGGGCGCGGTTCACGGTGGTGCCGCGGCCGCACAGGGGGTCCAGGAGGGTGAGGCTGCCGTCCGCCAGGCTGCTGCGGCGGGTGGACAGCGCGCACGCCAGGTTCACCAGCAGCGCGGTGAACTGCTCGTTCGTCTTGCCCGGGTACTTCAGGACGGTCTCGAGATCGTCGGGGTGGCGCAGCGGCACCGGCAGCTCCACAGGACGCAGCAGGGGCCCCGCCTGTCCGGGGGCCTCCGGGACGGACTCGAGAACCCCCAGGGTGGAGGACAGCGATCCAAGCAGCTGCAGGGCGGGACCCTCACCCAGGTCCGCGCCCTCGATCCGCAGGGCGTCCATGCCGCCCACCGTGTGCTCGTACACGTCGATGGACCGGCCCAGGTGGGCACCGAGCACCCAGCGGGCCTCCGCGACGGCCAGGTCGCCGGAGCGGGACGCGTAGACGCGATTGGCCGACGGGGCGCGCAGCACCGTCACCGTGCTGGTCATCGCGACTCACCTCCCGACGGGGAGCGGCCGGGCACCGCGCGGGTGCCCGGCCGTCCTCGGATCAGCTGCGGGGCTTCTCCTGCATCTCGTAGGTGGTGATCACGTCACCGACCTGGAGGTCGTTGAACGAGCCCAGGTTGATGCCGCACTCGTAGCCCTCGCGCACCTCGGTGACGTCGTCCTTGAAGCGACGCAGTCCCGCGATCTCGAGGTTCTCGGTGATGACCACCCCGTCGCGCGTGATGCGGGCCTTGCCGCCGCGCTTGATGAGGCCGCCACGCACGATGGAGCCGGCGATGTTGCCGAACTTGGAGGAGCGGAAGATCTCGCGGATCTCCGCCGAGCCCAGCTCGACCTCCTCGTACTCCGGCTTGAGCATGCCGGTGAGGGCCTGCTCGACCTCCTCGATGGCGCGGTAGATGACCGAGTAGTACTTGATCTCCACGCCCTCGCGGTCGGCGTACTCGGCGTTCTGGCCCTCGGCGCGCACGTTGAAGCCGATGATCACGGCGTCCGAGGCGACGGCCAGGTTGATGTTGTTCATCGTGATGGCGCCGACGCCGCGGTCGATGATGCGCAGCTGCACCTCATCGCCCACGTCGATGCCCAGCAGGGACTCCTCCAGCGCCTCGACGGAGCCGGCGGCGTCGCCCTTGAGGATGAGGTTGAGGGTCTCCACCTTGCCCTCGGCCATCGACTTGGTGATGTCCTCGAGGCTGATGCGCTTGCGGGCCTTGGACAGGGCCGCGGCGCGCTTGGCCGCCTCGCGCTTCTCGGCGATCTGGCGGGCGGTGCGCTCGTCCTGGGCGACCAGGAAGGAGTCACCGGCGCCGGGCACCGAGGTCAGGCCCAGCACCTGCACGGGCCGTGAGGGCCCGGCCTCCTCGATGTTGGCGCCGTTCTCGTCGAGCATGGCACGGACGCGGCCGTGGCCGGTGCCGCAGACGATCGCATCGCCCACGCGCAGGGTGCCCTGCTGCACCAGCACGGTGGCCACGGGGCCCCGACCGCGGTCCAGGTTCGCCTCGATGGACACGCCACGCGCATCCTTGTCGGGGTTGGCGCGAAGGTCCAGGGCGGCGTCCGCGGTCAGCAGCACGGCCTCCAGCAGCGCGTCGATGTTCTGGTTCTCGCGGGCCGAGACGTCCACGAACATCGTGTCGCCGCCGTATTCCTCGGCGATCAGGTTGTACTCGGTCAGCTGCTGGCGGATCTTCTGCGGGTTCGCCTCGGGCTTGTCGATCTTGTTGACCGCCACCACGATCGGGACGTCCGCTGCCTGGGCGTGGTTGAGCGCCTCGATGGTCTGCGGCATCACGCCGTCATCCGCCGCGACCACCAGGATCGCGATGTCGGTGACCTCGGCACCGCGGGCACGCATGGCGGTGAACGCCTCGTGGCCCGGGGTGTCGATGAAGGTGATCGCCCGGTCCTGGTCCTCGTGCTCCACCTGCACCTGGTAGGCGCCGATGTGCTGGGTGATGCCACCGGCCTCGCCCATGTGCACCTTGGAGGAGCGAATGGTGTCCAGCAGGCGGGTCTTGCCGTGGTCGACGTGACCCATCACGGTCACCACCGGCGGGCGGGGCAGACGATCCTCGTCGTCCTCGTCCTCCAGCTCGGCATCGAGGTCGATGTCGAACTGCTCGAGCAGCTCGCGCTCCTCGTCCTCCGGGGAGACGATCTCGATCTTGTAGCCGAGCTCCTCCCCCAGCAGGTGGAAGGTGTCCTCGTCCAGGGACTGGGTGGCCGTGGCCATCTCTCCCATCGCGAACAGCACGGTGATGAGCGAGGCGGGGTTGACGTCGATGCGATCGGCGAAGTCCGTCAGGGACGCGCCGCGACGCAGGCGGATCGGGGTGGAGCCGTCACCGCGCGGGATCTGCACGCCGCCCGGTGCGGGCGCCTGCATCTGCTCGAACTCCTGGCGCTTGGCGCGCTTGGACTTGCGGGAGCGAGCCGGCTTGCCGCCGCGTCCGAAGGCGCCCTGCGTGGCACCGCGACCACCGCGGCCACCGCGGGGACCGCCACCGGGGCCGCCTCCCGGACGTGCGCCGGGACCGCCGCCGGGGCGGCCGCCGCGGCCACCGCGACCGCCGCCGTCGGAGGGACGTGCATCGGCCAGACCGCCGTGGGAGTGCTGGCGCATGATGCCGGGGGTGGGCATGCCGGGGCGGCCGGCGGGACGGGGGCCGCCCGGACGGGAGCTCCCTCACGCTGAGGACGGCCGCCCAGCTCGCCGCGCTGCTGCGGGCGCGGGCCGCCGGGACGCGGCATGCCCTGCGAGGACGCGAAGGGGTTGTTGCCCGGGCGGGGCCACCGGGGCGCGGTCCGCCGGGGCGGGTGCGGCGTCGCGCGCCGGACGCCCGCCCTGCTGGCCGCGGCCACCGGGACGGGGCATGCCCTGCGAGGACGCGAAGGGGTTGTTGCCGGGGCGGGCGCCGCCGGGGCGCGGAGCGGGGCGCTCACCGCCTGGCTTGGGAGCCGCAGGGCGCTGGCCACCGGGCTTCGGCGCGGCGGAGGTGGAGTCGGAGTCCGCCGGGCGCTGCTGATCGGCATCGGCCCCGGGCGCGGGGGCCGAGGGCTTCTTCGCGGGAGCGGCGGGACCCGGCTTGGCCGGTGCCTCGGACGCGGGGGCCGAGTCGCCGGGCGCGGGGACCGGCTTCTTCTCGGTCGGCTCCGACGCAGCGGGCTTGCCCGCGGCCGGACCGGGCTTCTGCCCGGGCTTGGCGGGCGCCTTGGCTCCCGGCTTGGGGGCGCCGCCCGGCGGGGCGCCGGCGCTCTTGGCGGGGGCGTCGTCACCGGAGGCGGCAGGGAACTCACTGCGCAGTCGGCGGGCGACGGGGGCCTCGATGGTCGACGAGGCGGAACGGACGAACTCGCCCATGTCCTGCAGCTTCTGCAGAACGACCTTGCTCGGCTGTCCGAGCTCCTTGGCGAGCTCGTGGACGCGGACCTTAGCCACATTTCTCCTGTCTCGGTCCGGCCGACAAGAGGGCGCGGACCATTAACTCCTGAGGGTGCTCATGATCGAGTACTCATCGGATGTCCATGGGTTCTTCTACCTTTTCCACTGAAGGGTGGGATCGGGATCCTCGAGGTCCCGGGCCAGCAGCCCGGTGTCGACCGCACCCCGGAAGGACCGGGGCAGGCCGCCTCGCCGCAGGGCGAGGTCGAGGCACGACGCGTCGGGGTGGAGCCACGCTCCGCGAC
>NZ_JADEYR010000008.1 GCF_015209585.1 Brachybacterium epidermidis | reverse complement strand
CACTGCCCCTCGGGCTGGGTGAAGATCGGCAGGGCGGAGGTCTCGGTGGTCACCAGCGACTTCTCATCGGGCCGGTTCGTCAGCACGTTGTTGATGTAGTCCCAGGTGGCGTGGTCGAAGCTGACATCGCTGCCGGAGCGCTCGGAGAGGAACCACTTGTGCTCGAGCACCTCGTGGAAGAACTCCGGCAGCTCCAGCTTGGAGCGCAGGTGGCGGGGGATCGCCCGCACCACGGGCTCGTACACCCGCTGCAGCCACTCGTGGGCCACGAACTCCTCTTCCTCCTCCTGCTGCTCGGTGGCGGCCCGGTAGGAGTCCAGGTCGTTCAGCAGGCGGCGGGCCTGGTTCTCCTGTGCGTCGATCCCCGTCAGGCGCATCAGGCGCCGAGCGTGGTGCCCGGCGTCCACCACCTTGGGGCGGATCGACAGGCTGGTGCCGTCCAGGTCCGTGGTGATCTCCAGCTCGCCCACGTCGAAGCCCAGGGAGTTCAGCTTCTCGATGCGGGCGGCCACCCTCCAGCGCTCGTCGGCCGAGAAGCGCTCCCGGGAGGTGAGGGCATCCCACAGGTCGTTGTAGCGGCGCACCAGGTCATCGCCCACCTCGACCACGTCGGCCTCCGGGTCGAACTGCTCCCCGGCCTGGAGGTCCAGCAGTTCGCCGATGATGTTGGTGCGGGCCAGGTCCAGGTCGTAGGCGCGCTGGCCGTCGGTGAGCTGCTCGTGCAGACTGCCCGTCTCCACGTCCACGATGTACGCGGCGAACGCGCCCGCATCGCGCCGGAACAGGGTGTTGGACAGCGACACGTCCCCCCAGTAGAAGCCCTCCAGGTGCAGTCGCACCAGCAGCACTGCCAGTGCATCCAGCAGGCGGTGCGCGGTGCCGGCCTGGGAGACCTGGCTGAACACGGCGCGGTAGGGCAGCGAGAACTGCAGGTGCCGGGTGACCAGCACGGCGTCCAGCGGCTCGCCCTCGGGTGTGCAGCGCCCCGAGATCACCGCGAAGGGCGCCACGGCCGGGATGCCGAGCCTCCCCAGCACCCGCAGCATCTCGTACTCGCGGCGGGCCAGGGCGTGGTCGATCTCCTTGAGCGCCAGCACGCGGCCGGAGATCCGCACGAAGCGCACCACGTGGCGGGAGATGCCGCGGGGCAGGGCGGCCAGGATGTCCTCCGGCCACTCCTCCAGCGGGCGGTCCCAGGGCAGGTCCAGCAGGGCCGGATCCGCACGGGACGCAGTGATCTCCAGGGGCGTCATGCCCCCATTCTGCCCTCTTCCGCGGCGCGGTCCCGCATATGACGACGGGCGCCCGGCCGAAGCCGGACGCCCGTCGAGCGATCAGGTGAGGTCAGTCACCCAGGCGCTGGCCGTTGGCCACGTCGAACAGGTGCAGGTGGCCCTGCTTCGGGCGCAGGTGCACCGTCTCGCCCTTCTGCGGAGGACGGCGACCGTCCACACGCGCGATGAACGGCTTGGCGGTGTCGGCGCTGCCGGCGAGACGGCCGTAGATGTAGGCGTCCGCGCCGAGCTCCTCGACCACGTCGACCTCGACCGGCAGGCCCTCGCCCTCACCGGCGAGCTCCAGGTCCTCGGGGCGCACGCCCACGGTGACGGAGTTCTGGTCGGTGCCGGACAGGGTGGCGCGGTCCACGGGCAGCACGGTGCCACCGAACTGGACGCCCTGGTCGGTGAGGGTCTGCTCGATCAGGTTCATCGCCGGGGAACCGATGAAGCCGGCCACGAACACGTTGTTCGGGTGGTCGTACATGCGGCGGGGCGAATCGATCTGCTGGAGCACACCGGCGTTGAGCACCGCCACGCGGTCGCCCATCGTCATGGCCTCGGTCTGGTCGTGCGTCACGTACACGGTGGTGACACCGAGGCGGCGCTGCAGCGAGGCGATCTGGGTACGGGTGGACACGCGCAGCTTGGCGTCGAGGTTCGACAGCGGCTCGTCCATGAGGAACACCTGCGGGGAGCGCACGATCGCACGGCCCATGGCCACACGCTGGCGCTGACCGCCGGAGAGGGCCTTGGGCTTGCGGTCCAGGTACTCGGTGAGGTCCAGGATCGCCGCGGCGTCCTCCACGCGCTTGCGGATCTCCGCCTTGTTGACGCCGGCGATCTTCAGGGCGAAGCCCATGTTGTCGGCCACGGTCATGTGCGGGTACAGCGCGTAGTTCTGGAACACCATCGCGATGTCGCGGTCCTTCGGCGGGACGTCGGTGACGTCACGATCGCCGATCAGGATGCGGCCCGCGTCTATCTCCTCGAGGCCGGCGAGCATGCGCAGAGAGGTGGACTTGCCGCAGCCCGAGGGGCCGACGAACACGAGGAACTCACCGTCGCCGATCTCAATGTTGAGGCTGTCCACTGCCGGGCGCTCCTGGCCCGGGTAGATGCGCGAGGCATTGTCGAATGTCACTGTTGCCATGGTGTTTCCCTTCACCGGCAGGTACGTGCCGGACGGTCCGTTGTGAAGTGCTGCTCACCGGTCTGCGCTCTCGCGAGGAGGTGCGCCCTTGCACCGGTCGGCACAGTCTACAGCAGGCGGGGGGCTCGTCCCGTGCCGAAGGGCTGGTGGGACTGCCGTGCCGGGGATCGAGCCGGGGATACTGGCCCGGTGGACATCGCACAGCTCACCCGGAAGATCCTCGACCGCCGTGCCGCCCCGCAGGGGCCCGTGCCGATCGTGCAGGCCGGTCACCCCGCCCTGCGCAGACGACCCCTGGCAGCCCGCGGCCGCCTCGATGCCGCGCTGCTGCGCGAACTGGTCGAGGCCATGACCGTCACCATGCGCGAGGCCCCCGGGGTGGGGCTCGCGGCGCCCCAGATCGGCCTGCCGCTGCGCCTGTACGTGATCGAGGACCGCTTCGCCCCTGCGGAGCAGTCGGACCAGCAGCAGGGGGTGCCCGAGCAGGGGGCCGACCTGCAGGATCCGCTGGAGCGCACCCCGGTGGCCCTGCGCGCGTTCCTGGACCCCGAGGTGGAGCTGCTCGGCGAGCAGGCCGTCTACGCCTGGGAGGGGTGCCTGTCGGTCGACGGTTGGCAGTCGATCGTGGCGCGGTCGCGCCGGGTGCGTCTGCGCGCCGTCGAGCTGCTGGCCGACGACGAGCTGCGCGAGATCGACGAGGAGTTCGTGGGCTGGCCCGCCCGCATCGTGCAGCACGAGACCGACCACCTGGCCGGGATCCTCTGCCACGACCGCGGCGTCCCGCGCTCCTTCGTGCAGGCCGGGTACACCGCTCTGTACGAGGACATGCCCGAGGCGGTGCGTCGGCTGGGCCTCGAGGGGGAGATCACCCGATTGGGGACCGGTCAGGTGCTCGTGGAGCGCACGCCAGGGGAAAAGCGATAGCTTGACCCCTGTCCACGACCCACTCGTAAGGAGCCCCCGGTGAGCCCCAGCACCCCTGACCCGGAGCAGCAGGACAGCCACGCCGACGGCGAGTTCGTCGAGCAGATCGACGAGCGCTGGATGTCGCTGATCGACACCGCCCTGAAGGTGCAGACCCCCCTGGCCCGCAGCTACGTGTCCCGCCTGCGCGCCAAGCACCCCGGCGCCACGCGGGAGGAGCTGCTCGAGCACGTCTCCGATCGCTTCACGAACCTGCTCACCGTGACCGGCGCAGGCGTGGGCGGCGTCGCCGCCCTGCCCGGCATCGGCACCGCCGTCGCGGTGGGCGTGAGCGTCGGTGAAGGAGTCTCCTTCGCCGAGGCCTGCGCCTTCCTGACCCTCTCGGCCGCCGAGATCTACGGCGTCGACATGCGCGACAAGCGGACCAGGCAGCTGGTGATGACCGCGGTCCTGGGCGGTGAGCACGGGACGGAGATCGTCGCCAAGGCCCTGGGCAAGCAGGGCCTGCAGTGGAACGCCGTCCTGGGCGGCAGCGGCCGCGTGCCTGCCCTGGTGAACAAGCAGATCACCCGGTACGTGCGCCGCCGGGTGATGGCCCGCAGCGGTGGTCTCTGGCTGGGACGCCTGCTGCCCTTCGGGGTGGGTGCCGTCATCGGCGGCGTCGGCTCCCGCACCGTGGCACGCTCCGTGGTCGAGGCGGTCGAGGAGATCTTCCACCACGCCCCCACCATTGAGGGCGAGCTGGCCGGGGATCGCCGCTCCCTGGAGAGCTGACACGCCGAGCCCCCGCGGCAGGACGCGCAGGAGCCCCCGAGCCGATCGGCTCGGGGGCTCCGCTGCGCGTGAGGGGGCGCCGTGCGCCGCCGATGTACCCGTGCGGCGGATGCCGCTCAGACCTCCTGGGTGAACTCGTTGGCGTGCTCGGTGCCGGCGGCGCGCTGGTACGAGCGGCGGATCTCCGCCTCGGCGTCGGAGCGGCCCTCCCAGTGGGCGCCCTCCACGCTCTTGCCGGGCTCGAGGTCCTTGTACACCTCGAAGAAGTGCTGGATCTCCAGGCGGTGGAACTCCGAGACGTCGGTCAGCTCCTGACGGCGCACCTGGCGGCGGTCGCCCACCGGCACCGCGATGATCTTGTCGTCACCGCCGGCCTCGTCGCGCATGCGGAACATGCCCAGGGCGCGGCAGCGGATCAGGCAGCCGGGAAAGGTGGGCTCCTCCAGCAGCACCAGGCAGTCCAGCGGGTCGCCGTCCTCACCGAGGGTGCCCTCGATGAAGCCGTAGTCGTCCGGGTACCGGGTCGCGGTGAACAGCATCCGGTCCAGGCGGATGCGGCCGTTGTGATGATCGACCTCGTACTTGTTGCGGTTCCCTCGAGGGATCTCGATGGTCACGTCGAATTCCATGACGCCTGCTCCGTTGCGGTCCAGCCCTGAGGGCACTGCTGCTGACCGGGACACTCTATCGTGAGGGGATGCCCACCGAGCGACTGTGGCGAGCCGCCGCCATCACCCTGTGCGCTGCCGTGCCCGTCAGCTTCTACGTGATCGGTGACGTGACCGATGCCTTCCCCGGGGTGCTCACCGTGGCCGACGAGGAGGAGGGCCCCGCCTCCGGCCCTCGCGCGCAGGGGGAGGACTACGACCGCGTCACCGCCGCCGCCCCCATCCCGCCCGTGGCACCGGAGGTCCCCGATGCCCAGGCCCAGGACCTGCAGGCCCGCATGGACGCGCACGCCGCACTGCCCGTCGTGGACGGCAACCTCTCCTACGCCGTGGTGGACGCCGGGACGGGAGAGCAGCTGGCGGGCCGGGACGCCCACACCGTCCATGTCCCCGCCTCCACCCTCAAGCTGCTCACCGCCGCCGCCGTGCTGCGGCAGTACACCGGGACCGAGGTGCTCACCACCCGCGCCGCTGTGCAGGACGGCACCGTCACCCTGCAGGGCGGCGGGGACATGACCCTGAGCGAGGACGAGCTGCGCGAACTCGCCGACGGCGCCGCCGAGCTGGCCCGTGAGCAGGGCACCACCTCCGTCACCGTGGCCCTGGACACCGGGTTCCTCACCGGAGGCGCCAACTCGGCCTGGGGGGACAACGGCACCGCCGGCGGGTGGGTGACCCCCACCGCCTCGATCGCGGTGGACCGCGGCTGGCTCGACGGCACCCAGTACGGCCCCAAGTCCACCGATCCCGCAGGTGATGCGGCGCGCCTGTTCGCGAGCATGCTCACCGAGGCGGGGCTCGAGGTGCAGGGCGAGGTGAGTGCGGGCACCGCACCCGAAGGGGCTCCGTCCGTACAGGTGGAGTCCGAGCCGATCGTGGACATCGTGCGGCACACCCTGCTGATCTCCGACAACACCACAGCCGAGCTCCTGGCGCACCTGGTGGCGCTCCAGCGGGGCGAGGAGACCACGCCCCAGGGTGCGGCAGCCGCCGTCGAGGCCGAGATCCGCGAGCTGGGCGTCGAGCTGGGCCTGCCCCAGCAGGACCTGGACGCCCTGCAGATCCTCGACGGCTCCGGCCTGTCCCGCGACAACCGCGTGCCCCCGGCGCTGCTGGCGGCCGTGATGGGCCAGGTGGCCTCCGGGGAGGTCGCCGGTCTCGAGCAGATCCTGTTCGACGTCCCCGTCGCCGGTCTCTCCGGGACCCTGGCCGACCGCTTCGACGCGGCCGGCACCCAGGACGCCCGCGGCATCGTGCGCGGCAAGACGGGCTATCTCGGCGGGGCTGCGACCCTGGCCGGGGTGGCCGTGCTGCCGGGTGGCCGCACGGTGGGCTATTCGATCGTGGTGCACGGGTTCGAAGGGTCCAGCGCCCTGGAGGCCAGGGCTGCCGTCGATGCCGTGGCCGCCGAACTGGTGCAGGAGGACTGATGGCCGGCCCTGCGCCCGTGATCGCCCGTGCCCGCACGGCCGTGCGCGTGAGCCTCACCTCCCGTCTCGAGGAGCTCGCCGACGACACCGCCGCCGGCCGCCACGCGCCCCGCCTGCTGGTGGGCGTCAGCGGGGGAGCGGACTCCCTGGCGCTGCTGGCCACCACTGCCTGGGTGGCCTCCCGCATGGGCCTGGAGGCGGAGGCCGGGATCGTCGACCACGGCCTGCAGGAGACCTCCGCACGGGTCGCCGAGCGCGCCGGCGCCCAGGTCGAGCGACTGGGGGCCACCGCCCATGTGCTGCGCATCGAGGTTCCGGACCACGCCCCCGGTGGCCTGGAGAACGCCGCTCGGGACGCTCGTCACCACGCTCTCGAACGGCTCGCGGAGGAACGGGGCTCCCTGGCCCTGCTGCTGGGGCACACTTTGGACGACCAGGCCGAGCAGGTGCTGATGGCCCTGGCTCGCGGCGCCGGCCCCAGGGCGCTGGCAGGCATTCCCCGTCGGCGCGGCCTGCTGCTGAGGCCGTTCCTGGGCAGCGGTCGCGACGAGACCACCGCACTGCGCCGGGCGGACACCGAACAGATCTGCCGCCTGCTCGACGTGGACTTCTGGCAGGACCCCATGAACAGCGACCCCATGTACCTGCGCTCCCGGGTCCGGCATCGCCTGATGCCGCTGCTGCGGGAGGTGCTGGGCGAGCAGATCGACGAGAACCTGGCGCGCTCGGCCGACCTGGTGCGGCCGGACTCGGAGCATCTCGATGCCGAGGCCGCGGTGCTGCTGGAGGGCCTGCGTCGCGATGCGGCACCCACCCGTGAGGAGGACGACCTGCTGCTGCTGGACGTGCACGCCCTGGCGGCGACGCCCGAGCCGCTGCGCACCCGCGTGCTGCGTGATGCCTCACGCCTGGCCGAGCAGATCGCGGCCACGCCGTCGGGCAAGTCCCTGCTGCGACGGCAGGTGCTCGCGATCGACGCCCTGACCGTCAGATGGCACGGTCAGGCTTCCGTACCGCTACCGGGTAGGATCGAGGTCGCTCGCCGCGACGGCCTGCTGGTGTGGCGCCGCAACGATCCGTGAGCCGCGGCGCACGCACCCCACCCGAATCCACGGAGGAGACCCGCGTGCCTCTCATGCACCCCCATCCCGACGTCGATCACGTGCTGCTGACCGAGCAGCAGATCCACGACCGGCTCGACGAGCTCGGTGCCCAGATCGCCGCGGACTACGCCGAGGAGCCCCCGATCCTGGTGGGCGTGCTCAAGGGTGCGGTGATGGTGATGGCCGACCTCGCCCGCCGCATCGACCTCAAGGTCGAGATGGACTGGATGGCCGTGTCCTCCTACGGCTCCGGCACCAAGTCCTCCGGGGTGGTGCGGATCCTCAAGGACCTCGGCACCGACATCTCCGGACGCGACGTGCTGATCGTCGAGGACATCATCGACTCCGGCCTCACCCTGAAGTGGCTGCTGTCCAACCTCCGCTCGCGCGGCCCGCGCAGCGTCGAGGTGTGCACCCTGCTGCGCAAGCCCGATGCCGCCCGCGTGGAGATCGACGTGCGCTACGTCGGCTTCGACATCCCGCCGGAGTTCGTGATCGGCTACGGCCTGGACTACGCCGAGGCCTACCGCAACCTTCCGTACGTGGGCGTGCTCAAGCGCTCGGTCTACGAGGGCTGAGATGGCAGAGAACACCGGCAAGAGCGCCAAGCCTGCCAAGAAGAGGCGGCCGGGCGCGGGCATCGCGCTGTGGATCATCCTGGCGCTGCTGCTGGGCATGACCCTGTTCTCCCTGCTGGGCCGCGACGGCTTCCAGCAGATCGACACCGAGCAGGGCCTCGAGCTGCTCGAGGGCGGCACCGTCGAGCAGGCCAAGATCATCGGCGGCAACCAGCAGCGCGTGGACCTCGTGCTCACCGAGGACTTCGTCGACGGCGAGGACAACAAGGGCAAGCAGGTCCGCTTCAGCTACGTCACCGCACGTGGCGAGGCGATCGTGCAGGCCGTCGAGGATGCCGAGCCTGCCAAGGGCTACACCGACGAGATCGCCTCCAGCTCCTGGGGGACCACCCTGCTGATCTCCTTCCTGCCACTGCTGATCTTCTTCGGCCTGTTCTGGTTCCTGATCATGAACGCGCAGGGCGGCGGCCGTGCCATGCAGTTCGGCAAGTCCAAGGCCAAGCTGTTCAACAAGGAGGCCCCCAAGGTCACCTTCGCGGACGTGGCCGGGGCCGAGGAGGCCGTCGAGGAGCTCGACGAGATCAAGCAGTTCCTGGTGGACCCGGGCCGGTACCAGGCCGTCGGCGCCAAGATCCCCAAGGGCGTGCTGCTGTACGGCCCGCCCGGCACCGGCAAGACCCTGCTGGCCCGCGCCGTGGCCGGTGAGGCCAACGTGCCGTTCTACTCCATCTCCGGCTCCGACTTCGTGGAGATGTTCGTGGGTGTGGGCGCCAGCCGCGTGCGCGACCTGTTCAACACCGCCAAGGAGAACGCGCCGGCGATCATCTTCATCGACGAGATCGACGCCGTGGGCCGCCATCGCGGCGCCGGCATGGGCGGTGGCCACGACGAGCGCGAGCAGACCCTGAACCAGATGCTGGTGGAGATGGACGGGTTCGACGAGAACCAGAACGTGATCCTCATCGCCGCCACCAACCGCGTGGACATCCTGGACCCGGCCCTGCTGCGTCCGGGCCGCTTCGACCGCCAGATCGCCGTGGAGGCCCCGGACCTCAAGGGCCGCCTGCACATCCTCGGCGTGCACGCCAAGGGCAAGCCCCTCGCGCACGACGTGGACCTCGAGGCCGTGGCCCGCCGCACCATCGGCATGTCCGGTGCGGATCTGGCCAACGTGCTGAACGAGGCCGCGCTGCTCACGGCCCGCTCCGGCAACCAGATCATCGACAACCGCGCCCTGGACGAGGCCATCGACCGCGTCTCCATGGGGCCCCAGCGGTACTCCAAGGTGATGAGCGAGCGGGAGCGGCAGATGACCGCGTACCACGAGGGCGGGCACGCCCTGGTGGCCGCGGCCCTGAACAACTCCGCCCCCGTCACCAAGGTGACGATCCTGCCGCGCGGCCGTGCCGGCGGCTACACGATGGTGGTGCCCACCCAGGACCGCAACTACCAGTCCCGCAACGAGCTGCTGGACCGCCTGGCCTACGCCATGGGTGGCTACGCCGTGGAGGAGAGCATCTTCCACGACGTCACCACCGGCCCCTCCAGCGACCTGCAGAACGCGACCAAGATCGCCCGCACCATGGTGATGCAGCTGGGCATGAGCGAGGCCGTCGGCCAGGTCGCCCTCTCCGGCGATCAGGACGAGGTCTTCGTCGGCATGCAGCAGGGTCAGGCGCCCCGCTTCAGCGGCGAGACCGCGACCCTGGTCGACCAGGAGGTGCGCAAGCTCCTGGACAACGCCCTGGACGAGGCCCACGCGGTGATCGTGGAGAACCGCCACGTGCTGGACCGCCTGGTGGAGGAGCTGCTGGAGAAGGAGACCCTGGGCGAGCGCGAGCTCGCCGAGGTGTTTGCCGACGTGAGGAAGCGGCCCCTGCGCGAGGTGTGGCAGTCCAGCGAGGACCGTCCCACACTGGAGGCCCCCAAGGCCGGCGCCACCACCACGGCCACCGGGGCGGAGTCCTCTGATGCGGGTGAGCCGCTGACCCCCGGTCCGCCCGAGCTGCCGCACCCCGGTGGTGACGGTCCGGACATCCCCGGTGCCCCCGGTGTGCAGGGGCCGTTAGACGGACCGACGGGCGCCTGAGATGGCCATCGACCAGCAGCGCATCGCCGCGGCCGTGCGGGAGATCCTCGCCGGGCTGGGGGAGGACCCGGATCGGGACGGTCTGCGCGAGACGCCCGCGCGAGTGGCCCGAATGTACGCCGAGGTGTTCCAGGGCCTGGAGGAGGATGCCGAGCAGCCGCTGTCGACCACCTTCGACATCGACCACCAGGAACTGGTGCTGGTGCGGGACATCCGCTTCCACTCGATGTGCGAGCACCATCTGCTGCCCTTCTTCGGCGTCGCCCACGTGGGCTACATCCCCGGCAACGGCACGGTGACCGGTCTGAGCAAGCTGGCCCGCCTGGTCCACGTGTACGCGCGGCGCCCCCAGGTGCAGGAGCGCATCACCACCCAGATCGCCGATGCGCTGATGAAGCAGCTGAGCGCGGCCGGGGCGATCGTGGTGATCGAGGCCGAGCACATGTGCATGTCCATGCGGGGGGTGCGGGCCGATGGCGCCCGCACCGTCACCAGTGCCGTGCGCGGGATGCTGCGCGACAGCGCCACCACCCGCGCCGAGGCCATGACCCTGATCAGCCGGGGCTGAGCCGATGACCGGGGCTGAGCCGATCACAGCAGGTGCGCCGACGCAGCGGCGTCGGCCCGCCGGTCTGCCCTCGCAGCTGGACGGGCAGGGCACCCTGGTGATGGGCATCCTCAACGTCACACCGGCCTCCTTTTCCGACGGCGGCGAGCACAGCGGCACCGCCGAGGCCGTCGCGCACGGACGCCTGCTGGCCGCCCAGGGTGCGGCGATCATCGACGTGGGCGGTGAGTCCACCCGGCCCGGTGCCCCCCGTGTCGAGGAGGACGAAGAGCTGCGGCGCGTGGTGCCCGTGGTGCGCGCCCTCGCCGAGGACGGTCATGTGGTCAGCGTGGACACCATGCGGGCCTCCGTCGCCGCCGCCTGCGTCGAGGCGGGTGCACTGATCATCAACGACGTCTCCGCGGGACTCGCCGATGCCGAGATGGGCCGGGAGGCCGCCCGGCTGCGCACACGCCTGGGCACCCCGCCGGTGTTCGTGGCCATGCACTGGCGCGGGCACAGTGACGTGATGACAGGCATGGCCAACTACGCGGACGTGGCGCGCGACAGCGCCGCCGAGCTCGCCGAGCGTCTGCACGCACTGCGGGAGGCCGGGGTGGAGGACCGCTTCCTGGTGGTCGACCCCGGGCTGGGCTTCTCCAAGACGGGCGAGCAGAACTGGGAGGTGCTGGCCCACTGGGAGGCGATCGCCGAGCACGGGCTGCCGATCCTCGTCGGAGCCTCCCGCAAGCGCTTCCTGGGGACGCTGGACGTGGACCGGGATGCCGCTACCGCTGCCGTCAGTGCTTACAGCGCCGAGCACGGAGCCTGGGCGGTGCGCGTCCACGAGGTCCCCGGTTCCCTCGCCGCCGTGCGGGTGGGGGACCGGCTGCGCCGTGCCAGGGCCGCGAGGAGCCGACGGTGACCGGACAGGACGCACCCGGCGCAGAGCCCGCACGACCGGGCGATGAGCAGGCTCGCCTCCGCGGCGCGGGCGAGCTCGACGTGATCGAGCTGACCGGTCTGCGCGGCTGGGGCCACCACGGGGTGCTGGAGCAGGAGAAGCAGATCGGCCAGGAGTTCGTGGTGGATGTGGCCCTGGGCCTGTCCACCGGCCCCGCCGGCCGCACCGACGCCCTGTCCCGCACCGTGAACTACGCCGAGATCGCCCAGCTCGTGCAGAGGGAGATCACCACCGGCGCTCGCGACCTGATCGAGACCCTCGCCGAGCGCATCGCCTCCGGCGCGCTCCAGGCGCATCCGTTGCTACGGCGCGTGCAGGTCACCGTGCACAAGCCCTCCGCCCCCGTGGGGATCCCCTTCGAGGACGTCCGGGTGAGGATCACGCGCCACGCGTCTCCCGTCGAGGCCGTGCTGGCCCTCGGCACCAACCTGGGGGACCGCCCGCAGCACCTCCAACGCGCCCTCACCGTGCTCGAGTCCACCGACGGCCTGGAGATCGCGTGGACCGGACCGGTGCTCGAGACCGATCCCGTGGGCGGTCCCGAGCAGGGCGCCTACCTCAACTCCGCGATCGGCGTGCACACCGTTCTGGGGCCCTTCGAGCTGCTGGCCGCCGCGCAGTCCGCCGAGCGCCACGCCCGGCGCGAGCGGCGCGAGCACTGGGGCCCGCGCACGCTGGACGTCGACGTGATCACCTACGGTCCGATGCGGCTGGAGGACCCGGAGCTCACCCTCCCGCATCCCCGCGCCCATGAGCGCGCCTTCGTGCTCGCTCCCTGGCACGCGGCCCGCCCCAAGGCCGAGCTGCCCGGGCATGGCCCCGTCGGCGACCTGCTCGCGGCGGCGGCCGACCGCGACGGACTGCGCCCCGGGCCCGCCGTGGAAGGATTCGACCGGCCGTGAGACCGCTCAACATCCCGGTGCTGGTCGTCATCGCCGTGCTGGCCGCCGTGTTCGGCGCACAGATGATGAACACCCTGGCGGCGCGCGGGCACTCGGTGCCGGTGACGGGTTGGCTCACCGCAGGGGTGCTCGCCATCCTGAGCGCCGTGCTGCTCGCGTACGGACTGCCGCTGCGGCGCTACATGCAGGAGAGCGAGGAGCGCTCCCTGCACCCCTCGCTCGCGCCGCGCAGGCACCAGATCGACCTTCCCACCGCCTTCCGCACCGTGCTGCTGGCGCGGGCCTGCGCCTACACCGGGGCCCTGGTGGGCGGGATCTTCACCGGTCAGGCCCTGTTCCTCCTGGTCAGCGGTACCGGTGACCCGTGGGACGCTGTCCTTCCCACGGCGGCCGCGGCGGTGGCCGGTCTCGCACTGGGCGTGCTCGGCGTGCTGGTGGAGCGGTGGGGCAAGCTTCCCCCGGAGGACGGTGACGGCGGTGTCGAGGGCGCCGAGGCGAGCGGCTGACGGCGGCGCACCGGACGAGCGGTCGATCC
Organism: Brachybacterium epidermidis; assembly: GCF_015209585.1. Taxonomy (GTDB): domain Bacteria; phylum Actinomycetota; class Actinomycetes; order Actinomycetales; family Dermabacteraceae; genus Brachybacterium; species Brachybacterium epidermidis. The sequence goes on along the minus strand of NZ_JADEYR010000008.1, from coordinate 101,762 downwards.
GCTCCCGGTGAGAGATCGACCAAACGCGGGTGAGGTGGCCGACCTGCGGCGGAGGTCCACGAGCGCTCCGAGTGCGACCATGGATGCCATGAACCAACCTCCTCGAGAGTTCGTCGAACCGCCGGAGTCGCAGCTGCAGGTCCCGGTCGAGACGCAGCGCGGCCCCGCCCCGATGCCGCGGGTTTCCGAACGCCGTCTTGAGGCCGCGCAGAAGCCGGGGCCTCGTTCTGAGTCATCGGATCGCGAGCCGTCGGATCGCGAGCCGTCGGATCCTCCGGTCCCGATCGTCACCGACGACGGCCCCCGCATCGGCGCAAGCGGGCTGAAGCCCGTCTCCCCGAAGCTGATTCCCGCTCGCTACATCGCAGGCATCCCCGGGTACGTGACCGGGGTGCTGATGATCGCCGCCTGCCTGGTGCTGTGGTGGTGGCAGGGCTGGTGGTGGCTGGGCCTGGTCGCCGTGATCCCCGCCATCACCGTGGTGCAGGGGCTGCTGTTCACCCCGCGCCGGGTCCGCGCCATCGGCTACCTCGACGGTGAGGACGAGCTGATCGTCGCCTCCGGACTCATGTTCCGCAATGTCGTCACCGTGCCGTACGGCCGCATCCAATCGGTGAAGATCGACGAGGGACCCGTGGACCGCTCCTACGGCCTGGCCAAGATCAGCTTCACCACCGCCGCAGACGCGGGCGAGACCCTGCCGGGCCTTCCCAAGGAGGAGGCCGAGCGGCTGCGCGAGCTGCTCACCCGCCGCGGCATCGACACCATGGCGGCGCTGTGACCGCCCCCGGCACCGAGCCGACCGCCGGCCCGGGGACCGAGGCGACCGCCGGCCCGAGCCATCAGACCACCATCGGCCCGGACGACAACCCGGCGACAGGCTCCGAGGCAGCCACCATCGCGCACCGCCGCACCCACCCCATCACCCCGCTGGTGACGGGCTGGAAGATCGTGGTGGGCATCGTCGCTGTCCTCACCGCCCAGAACATTGCGCGCCTGGCCGGCGACTTCACCTGGGGTCGCGCCCTGGCGGCACTCGGCATCCTGGTCGTCGCCGTAGTGATCGCGGTGGTGGCGTCGGCCCTGTCCTGGTGGTTCACCACCTATGCGGTGGACGAGTCCGGGGTGGCGCTGCACAAGGGGCTGCTGAGCAAGTCCCGCGAGTTCGCTCCCCGCGAGAAGATCGAATCGGTCACCGTGGAACGCCCGTTCCTCGCTCGCCTGCTGGGCCTGTCCAAGGTGAGGGTGGAGGTCGCCGGGGGAGGGGAGTCCTACCTCGACATCGAGTACGTGCGTGCCGCGGACGCCGAGGAGCTGCGCACCCGTATCCTCGCGGTCGCCGCCGGGGTGGACCCCCGGCAGGTGGACGCCGCGAGCACTCCGACGGCCCCCGGGGATCTGACGGACGCGGACCAGGAGCCGTCGGCCGACGGCGCCCCGCCGGCCAGCGCCCCGCCGGCCAGCGCCCCTGACCCGCTGCGGAAGCTGCTGAAGGGCGAGGTGGAGGACGGTGAGCTGATCGCCGAGATCCCCACCCAGCGCCTGGTCCATTCGCTCGTTCGCGACGCCGACTTCCTGCTCAGCATCGTGTTCGGAATCATCGGCGGGATCGTCGCCATCGGGCTGGGCATCTGGCAGGACGGCTTCGCCTTCGCCTCCCTGATCGCGCTGCTGCCGGCGCTGATCGCCCTGCCCAAGTACGTGTTCGGTCGGATCGAGGGTGGCTGGGGCTTTGTCTCCCGCATCACCGACCGGGGCCTGCGGATGCGTCGCGGTCTGCTGAACACCCGCACCGACAACATCGCCACCGGCCGCATCCAGCGCTTCGCCCTGAAACGGCCCCTGCTGTGGCGCTCACCCGGCTGGACCTCCGTCAGCGTCACCGTGGCCGGTATCGGCGACGACAGCAACGAGGCCTCCAACGTTCTGCCTGTCGGCACTCGCGAGGAGCTGTGGCTGACCCTCGGGCACCTCGCACCCACCCTGGGCACCGCCGACGACATGGCCACCCTCGAGCACCTGCTCACCGCCCCCGCCCGCGACATCGACGGGCTGCGCGCGCCGCATCGCCTGCAGTGGTATTCCCGCCGCACCCAGGTCGTGGTACTGCTGCCGGGGGTCCTGATCCAGCGCCACGGCCTGCTGGCCCGCAAGCTCGTGATCATCCCCCGCGACCGCATCCAGCAGGTCGCGATCGAGGACGACCCCTTCGCGCGTCGACTCCGGTCCCTCGATCTCAAGGTGGGGGTGGCCGGTCACACGGAGACCATCGGTGACCTGCCCCGTGAAGCGGCCCGACACCTGCACGCCGTGCTGGCCCACGATGCCGCCACCTCCCGTCGCTACAGCGACCGCTCCACCTGGCGCGAACCCGCTCTGGCGCTGTCGGCGTCGTCAGGCGCCGGGCAGGAGACCGGGAGATGAGCGCCCCGCGCCTGGGGATCGGGGTGATCGGCGCCGGCAGGGTGGGTGCTGTGCTCGGCGCTGCCCTGCGCGCCGAGGGGCACGGCATCACCGGTGCCTACGCCGTCTCCGACGCGTCCCGTGCCCGTGCCCAGGAGCTCCTTCCTCGGGTGCCCCTGCTGGATGTGCCCGCCATCGTGGAGCGCAGCGAGATGCTGCTGCTGGCCGTCCCCGACGACCAGCTGGGGCCGCTGGTCAGCGGGATCGCCACCACGGGACTGGCCCCGGGAGGGCAGCTGGTGGTGCACACCTCCGGCAGCCACGGCATCGGGGTGCTGGCACCCCTGGCCAGGGCCGGCTGCGCCACCCTCGCGATCCATCCCGCCATGACCTTCACCGGAACCCGCGACGACCTGGCCCGCCTGGTGGGCTGCCCGATGGCGATCACCGCGGAGCAGGCATTCCTGCCCGTCGCCGCCGCGCTGGTGGTCGAGCTGGGCGGGGAGGCCACCGTGCTTCCCGAGGGCGATCGGCCGCTCTACCACGCAGCCCTCGCCCACGGCGCCAACCACCTGGTGGTGCTGGTGGACCAGGCTCTCGATGCGCTCTCGCGCCTGGGGATCGACAACCCCGGAGCCTATCTGCGCCCCCTGCTGGAGGCCGCCCTGGACGAGTCCCTGCGCCGCGGCTCCGCGGCCCTGACCGGACCCGTCGTCCGCGGCGACGCCGGAACGGTGGCCGCCCACCTGGAGGCGCTCGGGGATCTCGATGCCACCGCGGTGCGCGGTGCGCGCGGTGACACCGCGGCGACGTATCGTGCTCTGGCACGGGCGACACTGGCCCGCGCGGGACTGGCCCCCGAGGTGGCACACGCGATCCAGCAGCTGCTGGATGCAGCCGCGCCCGATGCCGGCGAGGGCCCGGACCAGGACGCAGCGACGGAGGATCGATGACCGAGACCGGGAGCAACCGCACCACCACCGTGGTGCGCACCAAGCAGCATCTGCGTGAGCGCCGCGCCGCCATGGACGGCACGGTCGCGGTGGTGATGACCATGGGGTCGCTGCACGAGGGGCACCTGATGCTCATCGAGCGTGCCCGCGAGCTCGCCGACCACGTGATCCTCACCGACTTCGTCAATCCCCTGCAGTTCGGGCCCGGCGAGGACTTCGACGCCTACCCCCGGGACCTCGAGGGTGACCTGGCGATGGTGGACGGCATGGTGGACCTGGTGTTCGCGCCCGCCACCGAGGAGATGTACCCGACGCTGCCGCCGATGGTCAGCGTCACCGCGGGCGAGATCGCCACCCTCTACGAGGGCGCCTCCCGGCCCGGCCACTTCAACGGCGTGGCGACTGTGGTCACCAAGCTGCTGAACCTCACCACTCCCGACATCGCCGTGTTCGGCCGCAAGGACGCCCAGCAGCTCGCCATCGTCCAGTCCCTGGTGAACGATCTCGACCTGCCGGTGCGCATCGAACCGGTGGACATCCAGCGTGAGCCCGAGGGCCTGGCCCGCTCGAGCCGCAACCTGTTCCTGAGCGAGGAGGGCCGGGGCCACGCCCTGGGGCTGTCCGCCACCATCGCCGCCGCACGGGAGGCGGCCCCCTCCCTCAGCGGTGTGCTACGCGTGCTCGAGCAGGCGACGTCGGGGACGGCTCCGTACTCACCGCGCACCGCCGGGCTGCGCTTCGACTACGCCCTGGCCCTGGACCCGGCCACACTGCGACTGGTCGCCCCCGACCACCGCGGCCCCACCCTGGTGATGCTCGCCGGCTGGGTGGACGGCACCCGCCTGCTGGACGCGGCTGTGGTGCAGACGACAGAGCCCTGAGGCCGAAGCGCACCAGTCGGCGAGGTTCTGAGACAATCGCCGCCATGAGTGCAGATCCCCAGACCCCCGACTCCGTCGACACCCCCGAGCCGGTCGACACGTCCGACCAGGTCGCGGTGCGCAGGGCCAAGCGGGAGCGGCTGCTCGAGCGCGGGGAGGAGGCCTACCCCGTCTCCGTGCCGGTCACCACCACGATCGCGTCCGTGCGCGAGCGGTACGGGCACCTCGAAGCCGGTCAGGAGACTGAGGACGAGGTCGGTGTGGCCGGCCGCGTCGTGTTCCAGCGCAACACGGGCAAGCTGGCGTTCGTCACCGTGCAGGACGGTGAGGGGCGGCGCCTGCAGATCATGCTGTCCCAGGCGAAGGTGGGGGCCGAGCGGCTGGCCGATCTGAAGGCCGATGTGGATCTGGGCGATCACGTGTTCTTCCACGGCACGGTGGGATCCTCCCGGCGCGGTGAGCTGAGCGTGTTCGCCGATTCCTGGCAGATGGCCGCCAAGGCAGTGCGCCCCCTTCCCGTTCTGCACGCGGAGCTCTCTGAGGAATCGCGGGTGCGCCGTCGTTACGTCGACCTGATCGTGCGGCAGGATGCGCGGGACACGGCTCGACTGCGTTCCCGGGTCATGCATTCCCTGCGCGAGTCCTTCCACCGCCGCGATTTCGTCGAGGTGGAGACGCCGATGCTCCAGGTGATTCCCTCCGGTGCGGCGGCGCGCCCCTTCGTGACGCATATGAATGCGTTCGATCTGGATCTGTACCTGCGGATCGCTCCCGAGCTGTTCCTCAAGCGCGCAGCCGTGGGCGGTATGGAGCGGGTGTTCGAGATCAATCGCAATTTCCGCAACGAGGGTGCAGATTCCACGCACTCGCCGGAGTTCTCCATGCTCGAGGCGTACCAGGCCTACGGGGACTACGACACGATCGGCGACCTCACCCGGGAGCTGGTGCAGGAGGCCGCCGAGGCGGCCACCGGCTCCCAGGTGGTCACCCTTGCCGACGGATCCGAGTACGACCTCTCGGGGGACTGGCAGAAGATCACCGTGTACGGCTCGCTCTCGGAGTCGCTGGGGCAGGAGATCACGCCGGAGACCACCCCGGAGCAGCTGCGCCAGGTGGGGCGCTCCCTGGGCCTGGACCTCGACCACCCCAAGTACGGCCACGGCAAGCTGGTCGAGGAGCTGTTCGAGCACCGGGTGGGCGATCACCTGCACGCGCCCACCTTCGTGCGGGACTTCCCGGTGGAGACCAGCCCGCTGGTGCGCGCCCATCGCTCCACGCCCGGCGTGGTGGAGAAGTGGGACCTGTACGTGCGCGGCTTCGAGCTGGGCACCGGGTACTCCGAGCTCGTCGATCCGGTGATCCAGCGCGAGCGCTTCGCCCAGCAGGCCGCGCTCGCCGCCCAGGGCGACGACGAGGCGATGCGTCTGGACGAGGACTTCCTGGAGGCCATGGAGTACGCCCTGCCGCCCACGGGCGGCATGGGAATGGGCGTGGACCGCCTGCTCATGGCGCTCACCGGGCTGGGCATTCGCGAGACCGTCCTGTTCCCGCTCGTGAAGCCGGAGGCGTGAGGTGGGTGAAGGATTCTGGTTCGAGGCCGGCGCGCTGGTGCCGTCGATCGGCGTGGGACTGCTGTTCTGGTTCGTGATGCGCTCCATCCTGAGGGCCGATCGCTCCGAGCGGGAGGCCGATAAACAGGCCGAGAAGGAATACCTGGCGCAGCGGCGCGCCCGTGAAAAAGGGGATGATGATCCCACCATTACATCCACAGATTGATCTCAGCGCCGAAGGAATACATAATGAGCGAGCTGGCCGAACCGGCGCAGGGACGTACCGCCCCTGTTTCTGAGCGACGAGGGAGAACCGGAATGGCGCGTAAGACCTACGTGGAACTGATCGACGACATCGACGGCGAGAAGGCAGCGGAGACGGTGAGCTTCGCCCTGGACGGCGTGGCCTACGAGATCGATCTGTCCGAGGACAATGCCGCCAAGCTGCGCGGCGAGCTGGGCACCTGGGTCGAGAAGGCCCGCCGGGTGGGCGGCCGTCGCTCCCGCGGCGCCGGCAGTGCCGGATCCGGCAGCTCGAACGACACCCCCCGCATCCGCGAGTGGGCCCGCTCCAACGGCTACGAGGTCTCCGACCGCGGCCGTATCTCCAGCGAGATCCGCTCCGCCTACTACGCGGCGCAGGGGAACTGACCGTCCCCGATGCCAACAGAAGGCCCGTCACCATCCGTGGTGACGGGCCTTCGTCGTCGCGCGTGCCGAGCTGGTGCGCGCCACAGGCTCCGTGCCGGTGCGCTCACCAGCCCCGGATCGACCAGGAGGCGGCGTGCTCGGCGCCGGGGGAGAGGCGCACCACGTCGGTCCCGGAGCGGAAGGCGTCCGGAGGGCAGGTCATCGGCTCGACCGCCAGCCCCACCCGGTTGTTCTCCGGCTCCGGACGGTCCGCCGTGTGCAGCTGCAGCCAGGTGCACTCGGCCCCGGCCGTGAGCTGCACGCCGGTCCCGCCCGGTGCGGTCACCCGCACCACGAACATGCCGTGCTCGTCGCGCTCCAGGTCGGTGAAGGCATGGTCGATGGCCTGGTCACCGATCACGCGCGGTTGGGTGAAGTCGAACTCGCCGTCTCGCTCCACCGGTGCGGTGCCGGTGGGCAGCAGGCGATCCTCGGTGACGGTGAGCACGGTGCCCAGTCCCGCCTGCAGGGACCACTCCTCCAGCGGCTCCGGGCCGGCCACCAGGTAGGGGTGGGGGCACACCCCGTAGGGGGCGTCCTCGGCCCCGAGGTTCCGGGCGGTGACGGTGCAGCTGAGCCCCGTCTCGGCATCCAGGGTGTAGCGCACGGTCATCAGGAGCTGGAAGGGGTACCCGGTGGTGGGCATCAGCTGGGTGCGCAGCACCACCTCGTCCTCGCAGACCGCTGCCGGAGTGTACGCCTGGAAGCACAGCAGGCCGTGCAGCGCATTGCCGCGCTCGACCTCGTTGATGGGCACTTGCAGCTTTTGGCCGTCCCAGGTGTACGCCCCATCGCCGATGCGATTGGGCCAGGGGGCCACCACGGCGCCGCGGTAGTGCAGCATCGGGCCCTGCTCCGGGCTGCGCACCAGCAGGTCGCGGCCATCGACGGTGAGGGACTCCAGGGTGGCGCCGACGGTGGAGACGACGGCGGTGTAGGGGCCCGCGCTGAGGGTCAGCTCCTCGCCGCGGGCGCGGGCGGCGGTCACGGGGGTCGCCGCAGCGGCCGGGGGCGTGGCGGCGGGTGTGGACGGGGAGGTCTCGCTCATCCCTGCTTCTCCTTCGTGCTCGGTTCGTCACCGGCGGGCTGCTCGGGCTCGATCAGCACCACCTCGAGGCGCCGCGGGCCGTGCACGCCCTCGACGCGGTCCAGCTCGATGTCGCTGGTGGCGCTGGGCCCGGAGATCATGGTCCAGGGCGCGCCAGGATCCTCGCCCATGCGCTCGATGCCCTTGGGCACCCCCAGCACCACCTGCTCGGCCCGCACCACCACCACGTGGCGATCGGGGACCAGGGTGATCGCGCGACGACCGCACAGCTCGTCCCCGCGCAGCACCAGGGTGCCGGTCAGTGCGATGGCCGTGTGGCAACCGGTGAGCACCGCGTCGACCTCGTCGAGCTGGTGCGCGCTGAGAGTCCCGTCGTCGGTCAGCAGCTGCGCATCCAGGCCCTGGGTCCATTCCCCGGGGATCCCGCGGGGGACCACGACGCTGCCGGCGCCGTCTAGGGCCTGCGCGATCGCCGCCGCGGCAGCGGGCTCGGTGGTGCGGTGCACCACCGTGGTGTAGTCCTCGAGTCGCTGCACCAGCACGTCGCGCACCTTGCCGGGGTCGGTGCCGGTCTCCTGCTTGTCGTCCGCCCGCTGGTAGGCGCGCGGCACGTCGGCGTATGTGGTGACGTCATCGCGGCGGGGTGCGGCCAGCGCGGTGCGCACGCGCGCCAGGATCTCCTCCTTGGCGCTCATCCCCGGGGTGCGCGCGGGGCGGCGGTCGTCCCAGGTGCTCATGCTTCCCCTCCGTTCTGCGCGGTGCGGTCGGTGCCGCTTCCGGAGCGCGGGGCCTTCGGCTGCTCCGGCTCATCGCGGGCACCGGGCTGCTGATCCGTCGCTGCGCTGTGCTTCTCCCTGGCGGCCCACCACGAGCGGAAGGACTGCCCGGGATGCGGGAGGTCCCGGTGGTCCGTCCACCCGGGCACCAGGGGGAGCACCCCGGGCAGGCGACCGATGTTCTCCCCGGGGAGCACCCGGGAGAGGGGACCGGCCGAGCGCACCGCGGCGTCGTAGGCCCGCGGGGAGGACATCAGGCGGCCGGCACCCTTCATGGCCACGTCCCAGGTGCCGCGGAACTGCCCGCGGGCCTCCCGGCGCTGATCGACTTCCTTGGCCCGCAGGTGCACCAGGATCGAGGGGATGTCGATCTTCACGGGGCACACGTCGTAGCAGGCCCCGCACAGGCTGGAGGCGTACGGCAGGGTCGCGTTGGGATCCTCCGGGTCGCTCACGCCGGTCATCTGCGGGGACAGGATCGCCCCGATCGGGCCCGGGTAGGTGGAACCGTAGGCATGGCCGCCCGTGCGCTGGTACACGGGGCACACGTTCAGGCAGGCGGAGCAGCGGATGCAGTGCAGGGCCGAGCGGCCTTCGGGGTCCTCCAGCACCGCACTGCGGCCGTTGTCCAGCAGCACCAGGTGGAACTCCTGCGGGCCGTCCCCCTCGGCCACCCCGGTGAACAGGGTGGTGTACGGGTTCATGCGCTCACCGGTGGAGGAGCGCGGCAGCAGCTGCAGGAACACCTCGAGGTCCTGGAAGCTGGGCACGATCTTCTCGATCCCCACCACCGAGATCAGGGTGCGGGGCAGGGTCAGGCACATGCGGCCGTTGCCCTCGGACTCCACCACCACCAGGGTGCCGGTGTCGGCCACGGCGAAGTTCGCACCGGAGATCGCCACGGACTGCTCCATGTCCAGGAACCGCTCGCGCAGGAACCGACGGGCGGCACCGGCCAGGGCAGCCGGGTCGTCGGTGATCTCGGGGTCGATGTCCGGCATGGCCTGCAGGAAGATCTCGCGGATCTGGGCGCGGTTGCGGTGGATCGCGGGGACCAGGATGTGGCTGGGGGCGTCCCCGGCCAGCTGCACGATCAGCTCGGCCAGGTCCGACTCGATCACGCGCACGCCTGCGTGGGCCAGCGTCTCGTTCAGGCCGATCTCCTGGGTGGCCATGGACTTCACCTTCAGCACGTCCTGGGCGCCGCGCTCGAGGGTGAGCCGGGTGACGATCTCCCCGGCCTCCTCGGCGTCACGGGCCCAGTGCACGGTGCCGCCGGCGGCGGTCACGGAAGCCTCCAGCTGCTCCAGCAGCTCGGGCAGGTGATCGGTGACGTGCCACTTCAGGGCGCTGCCGGCATCACGCAGCTTCTGCCAGTCCCGCATCTCCCGCACCACCGAGGCGCGCTTGGCCTGGATGGTGGCGGTGGCGTAGGTGAGGTTGCCCCGCAGCACCTCGTCCCCCAGGGCGTCCCGTGCGGCGGCGGGGAAGCCCCGGGTGCCGCGCAGGTGCGAGGAGGGGGAGGCGTGCTGGGGTCGCACGGCCGGCATCCCGAGGTCGACGGTGTCCATGCGGCCCTCCCGGCTCATGAGGCCCTCCCCAGGATGGTCCCGGAGGGCACGAACGGCTCCTCGCGCGTGGAGGCGAGGATCTGCGCCAGGTGGATCGCGCGGGGAGCGGAGTCACCCGCGTGCTCCCGGTGCAGCTTCCCGCCGATGTTCATCAGGCACGAGGCGTCCCCGGCCACCACGTACTCCGCGCCGCTGGCCACCACGTTGGCGGCCTTGTCGGTGACCATCGCATCGGAGGTGGCGTCGTTCTTGACCGAGAAGGTGCCGCCGAAGCCGCAGCAGGTGTCCGACTGCGGCAGGTTCACCACCTCGATGCCCTCCACGGCGCGCAGCAGGCGCAGCGGGCGCGGGCCCACCTTCAGGATCCGCATCGAGTGGCAGGTGGGGTGGTAGGTCACCGTGTGCGGGAAGTACGCGCCCACATCGGTCACCTTGAGCACGTCCACCAGCAGCTCCGAGAGCTCGTAGGTCTTGGCGGCCACGGCCGCGGCGCGCTCCTCCAGCTCCGCATCGCCCTCGTGGCGGGCCACCAGGGGGTGCTGCTCGCGCACGCAGCCGGCGCAGGAGCCCGAGGGCATCACGATCGCGTCCACCTCCTCCAGCTGCGACTCGAAGGTGTCCACGAAGCTGCGCACCACCGGTGCGGCCTCCTTGTAGTACCCGGTGTTGGTGTGCATCTGGCCGCAGCAGGTCTGGCGGCGGTCGAAGACCACCTCGTGCCCCAGCCGCTCCAGGAGCATCACGGTGGACCGGGCCACGTCCGGGGTCATCACGTCCACCAGACAGGTGGGCATCAGGGAGATGCGCATGCGGTTCCTCCTCTAGATCTGGCCCCGGCGACGGGGCGTGGTCAGTGGCGCAGGCCGAGGGACTCGGCGGTGCGCTCGAGAGATTCGTGCGCGGCACGGGGGTCATCGCTCAGGCGTGTGCCCCAGCTGGGCACCATCGAGGTGATGGTGCCGCGCCAGGAGTCCACCCGGTCCGGGAACATCCCGGTGAGCATGTCCAGCAGGATGGTGGTGGAGGTGGAGGCGCCGGGGGAGGCGCCCAGCATGCCGCCGATGGAGCCGTCCGCGGAGGTGATCATCTGGGTGCCGAACTGCAGCACGCCGTGCTTGTCCGCGTCGGGGGCGATCACCTGGACGCGCTGTCCGGCGATGACGGGCTCCCAGTCCTCCGGACGGGCCTGCGGCATGTACTCGCGCAGCGCCTCGAAGCGCTGGCGGCCGGTGGCGGCCAGCTGCGAGGCCAGGTAGGTCATCAGGTCCAGGTTCGGCGGGGCCACGGCGAGCATCTGGGTGACGTTGGAGGGCTTGACCGAGGCGAACAGGTCGGTGTAGCGGCCGGTCTTGAGGAACTTCGGGGACCAGCCTGCGTACGGGCCGAACATCAGGGAGCGCTGCCCCTCGATGAAGCGTGTGTCCAGGTGGGGCACGCTCATCGGCGGGGCGCCCACAGCGGCCTTGCCGTACACCTTCGCGTCGTGACGCTCGATCACCTCGGGGTTGGTGCAGCGCAGCCACTGCCCGGAGATCGGGAAGCCGCCGAAGCCGCGGATCTCCTCGATCCCGGACTTCTGCAGCAGCGGCAGGGCCGCGCCTCCCGCGCCCACGAACACGAACGGGGCCCGGAACACCTTCACCTCGTTGCCGTCCACCGAGCGGGCCATCACACCCCAGTCCGAGCCCATGCGTCGCAGGTCCACGACCTCCCAGCCGGTGGCCACCGAGGTGCCCCGGCCGGAGGCCATGGTCAGCAGCTGGCGGGTGAGGGTCCCGAAGTCCACGTCTGTGCCGTCGGGGGAGCGGGTCACCGCAATGGTCTCGGTGACCGGGCGGCCCTCGGAGACCAGCGGGGCCCACTCCGCCAGGCGGGAGTGCTCGGTGCTGAACTCCATCCGGTCGAACAGCGGGTTCGCGGTCAGGGCCTGGTGGCGCCGGCGCAGGTAGTCCACGTTCTCGATGCCTCGCACGAAGCTCATGTGCGGCACCGAGCGGATGAAGGAGGCGGGATCGCCGATCCGGTCGTTCTCCACCAGGTAGGACCAGAACTGGCGGGAGACCTGGAACTGCTCGTTGATGTTGATCGCCTTGGCGGGGCTCACCGAGCCGTCCACGTCCTGCGGCGTGTAGTTCAGCTCGCACAGGGCGCTGTGGCCGGTGCCGGCGTTGTTCCAGCCGTCGGAGGACTCCTTGCCCACGCCATCGAGCTTCTCGACCACCTGGATGCTCCAGTCCGGCTCGAGCTCGGTCAGCAGCGCGGCCAGGGTGGCGCTGGCGATACCGCCGCCGATCAGCACCGCATCGGTGCGGGTGACGCTCATCGTCAGGTCAGCCATGTCTCCCCTTGTCCTCGGTTCCTCGCCCGCTGTCGGGCGGTCGTCGTTGTCACAAAGCGTAGTCCTCGCGGCCGGGCCGTGCTTCAGCCGCCTGCCGCGGCGGAGGCGCGGTCGAGCTCGTCCAGCAGGCGCTCGCCGCGGCGACCCAGCAGCGACACCGCGATGTCCACGGCCGTTCCCGCCCCCAGCAGCAGGCCCACCGGCCACAGCGCCCAGCACAGCAGCACCCACACCAGCAGCAGCAGGCCCAGACCCACCGACCGCAACGGCAGGGCGCCCGGTATCAGGAGCGAGATCCGCCAGCTCACCAGGAGGTCCTGGCGGCGCACCCGCGGGACCGCGGCGAGTGCGGATGCGCTGACGGTGGCCCAGAACAGGCTGATCACGGCCAGGCAGGCGAGGACCACCGTCATCGCCTGCCTGGCGGCACCCCCGCCCATGACGATCCACAGCATCATCAGGGCTCCGCCCTGCACCACCAGCAGCGGCAGCATGCGGGTGTTGGCACGCACGATCTGGGACCGGTAGGAGGCCCACATGGTGCGCCACACCGGTACACGGTCGCCCTCGCGGCCGGAGATGTAGGCATCGGCCGCGGCGCAGCTGGCCGGGGCCACTCCCAGCACCACCAGGCCCAGCAGCGTCAGCACCAGCCACGCCGCATTGACCCGCAGCACCAGGTAGACGCGCTCGAAGGCCTCGTTGAACCGGATCACCCAGACGGGGACGTGAGCGGGACCGCCCCCGTGGTCGGTGCGGCTCATCGGGTGGCCCCCGGCATCGCGGCCGACGGATGCGTCGCGCTGAGCGGTGACGTCACGCCCTGGGCGGTCGTCGCGCTCTGGGGTGAGGTCACGCTCCGGGGTGACGCCGCGCTGCGCGGTGTCATGGTGCACACCGGGGGCGGGGCGGATCGCTCCTGTTTCCTGGCCATCGGATCACCGTACCTGCCTGCTCCGCGCTGGCCTCCGCATGTCGGCGCAGGAAGTCCACGGCATGGTCGCCCACGGCATCGGTGAAGTACCGCAGCTCGGTGGTCATCGTCCGGTTCTTCCGGGGAGGTGAGGGTCCTGGCCGGTGGTGCGGGTCAGGGACAGGCGGGCCACGCCGTGCTCCGGGGTCGGCAGCGGATGCATGGCCCCGTCGAGCTCCACGACGTAGTCGTCAGCGGAGGGGTCGCCGGAGGGCAGGTGCACTGCCAGCTCGACCCGCTGCGGGGTCCAGCCCAGGTCCACCACCGCGCCCCCGCGGGCTCCCAGCCCGCGGGCACGCCCGGTGGACCAGGCCGCGGGCAGCGCGGGCAGCAGGGACAGCTCGCGGTGGCCGTCCTGCACGCGGTGGGACTGCAGCAGCATCTCGCAGACCCCGGCGAGAGCGCCGAAGTTGCCGTCGATCTGGAACGGGGGGTGGGCGCACAGCAGGGAGGAGTACACGCCGCCGCTGATGCCGCCGGTGACCGGATCGGTGCCGTCGGCATCCACCCGGTGCAGGGCCCGCTGCAGGAAGCGGTGCCCCAGCTCGGCATCCTCCAGCCGGGCGGCAAGGCAGATCCGCCAGGCCAGCGACCAGCCCGTGGACTCGAAGCCGCGCTCCACCAGGCTGGAGCGGGCGGCCTGGCCGAGGGCAGGATCGCGACGCGGGTCCAGGCCCGTCCCCGGGTACACGCCGATCAGGTGGGACTGGTGGCGGTGGTGGGGATCGAGGTCAGTCAGCTCGTCGTCGGACCACTCGGCGATCAGGCCGGAGGGCAGCACGCGCTCGCCGGGCAGGCGGGACAGCGCCGCCTCGGCCAGCTCCAGCAGCTCCTCCTCGACCTCCGTGGTGCGGGAGATCTCCAGCAGGTCCGTCAGCAGCTGGCGGATGATCGCCAGGTCGCTGGTGGTGGACACGTGCACCTCGCCCGCGGTGCCGTCCGGCAGCACGAACTGGTTCTCCGGTGAAGTCGAGGGAGCGGTGCCGAGCGTTCCGTCGGGCAGCTCGATCAGCAGGTCCAGCACGAAGCGTGCGGCGCCCTCGGCCAGCGCTGCCGCGGGCGACGGGCCCTCGGGGGTGAAGCGCAGCAGGTCCACCAGGGTGCTGGTCAGCCAGGCCCCGCCGAGCGGCCAGAACGACCACTGCGGGCGGTCCTGGCCGTCGCCGACCGGGGCGGCGAAGCCCCAGCGGTCCGAGTTGTGGTGGGCGGTCCAACCGCGGGCGCCGTACACCTCGCGCGCCACGCGCTCACCCTGCCGGGACAGCAGCTCGAGCCACGTGCGCAGGGCGGGCAGCACCTCGGGCAGCTGCCCGGGCCCGGAGGGCCAGTAGTTCATCTCCGTGTTGATGTTGATGGTGTAGTAGCTGAACCAGGGGGGAGCGGTCGACTCGTTCCAGATGCCCTGCAGGTTCAGCGGGGGACCCTCGCCCACTCCGCCGCTGATCAGCAGGTATCGGCCCATGTGGGCGAGCAGGGCCACCAGGTCCGGCCCGTCGGCGTGCTCGGGATCGGCTCGCAGATCGTCCAGGCGCTGCGCCGTGGTGGGCATGGCCGCCGGGGAGCGATCGCGGTACGGGAGGGGTGGGGCCGGAAGGGGCGGCCAGGTCCAGGTCGACCCGCTTGTAGAGCTCGCGGTGCGCCTCCTCCGCCCGAGTGGCGAGCTCGGCATGACCGAGGGGGGCGAGGCGGTGGAGATGATCCAGCACCTCCGCCTCCAGAGCAGCGGCATCGGGCACCCGCAGGGTGCCGTCGGCGGCGAACTGGGTGGCCGAGACCAGCCGCAGCTCGACCCAGGTGGCACCGTGCACCCGGATCGACGGGTCGGGAGCGGTGAGGTCCGCGCTGGCCGTGCCGTCGCTGCGCAGCTCGAGGGCCCAGCTCGCATGGACCGACTCTGTGAACGATCCGGGTGTGCGCACGGCGTCGTCCCCGCCTGCATCGGGATCCACGCTCGCACCCACCCGCAGCGCTCCCACCAGCACCACGGCACCGGGGTGGGAGGCGGTGCGTGCGGCCACGGACTGCTCGTGCGGGGAGGACACGCTGAGAGCCAGATCGGTGGGGGAGCCGAGCGCGCGCCGGTCCAGCAGCACGTCATCGGCCATGCTCACGCCGGTGACGGCACGCAGCTGCTCGGCGATGGTGATGGCCCAGCCGTTGCGCAGATCCAGCATCCGCGCCGAGGGAGCGGGCGGGGAGCCGCCCGTGGAGCGGTGGATCCGCAGGTCCAGGAACGGCTGGTACATCTGCGCGTTCCCGGACTGGGTGCGCCGGGTGGCGGCATCGGCGGCCTGCACGTCACCGCGCAGTGCGGCCTCGCGGGCCTCGAGCACCGCGGCGGCCGCCCCGCCGGGCAGGGAGCGCGGATCGGGCCTGCCCTGCCATACGCCGGCATCGTTGACCTGGAGCCGATCCTGCTGGGGATCGCCGAACACCATGGCCCCCAGGTGCCCGTTGCCGATGGGGTAGGCGTCGGTCCAGTCGCGTGCCGGTGTGCGGTCCAGCAAGTGATGGCGTGGATCAAGTCGCATGCACCCAAGACTACCGATGTCTGCTTCGGAATCGTCTGGCATCAGCCCAGTACGGGCGAGTACGGCATGCCTGCGGCTCGCGAATTGACCCGACATCTGTGAGGATGGGGGCATGAGCCGCGACACCCCTGTCTCCTCCACCGAGTCCCGTCCTGCCGGGCCCGCCGCCCCCGTCTCGCTGATCGCGCCCACGCCCGAGCAGCTGGCCTGGCAGCAGGCCGGACTGGGCGTGTTCTTCCACGTCGGGGTGAACACCTTCGGTGGGGTCGAGTGGAGCGACGGCACCATCCCCGCCGCGGACTTCGCTCCCAGCGAGCTCGATGCCGATCAGTGGGTGCGCACCGCCAAGGATCTCGGGGCGGCCTACGTGGTGCTGACGGCCAAGCACCACGACGGGTTCTGCCTGTGGCCCACCGCCACCACCGACTACTCCGTGGCCTCCTCCCCGTTCCGTGACGGCCAGGGCGATGTGGTGCGCGAGGTGGCCGACGCCTGCCGCCGCCACGGGGTGGGCCTGGGCCTGTACCTGTCCCCCTGGGATCGCAACGCCCCCCAGTACGAGGACCCGCAGGCGTACGACGAGTTCTACCTGGCCCAGCTGAGTGAGCTGTGCACGAACTACGGCGAGCTGGTGGAGCTGTGGTTCGACGGGGCCGGGTCCGCGGGGCGCGAGTACGCCTGGGACCGCATCCGCGCCCTGATCGACGAGCTGCAGCCCGGGGCGATGGTGTTCAACATGGGGCCGGCCACGATCCGCTGGGTGGGCAACGAGGACGGCCTGGCCGCCGATCCCTGCTGGTACGTGACCAGCAGCGCGGACCTGAACAACTACGACGAGGACACCGTGAGCTTCGGGCAGGAGCGCTACCTCCCGCCCGAGTGCGACGTGTCCATCCGCACCGGGTGGTTCTGGCACGCCGATCAGGAGCCGAAGTCCCTCGAGCACCTGCTGGCCATCCACGACCGCTCCATCGGCCTGGGGGCCAACCTGCTGCTGAACCTGCCGCCGGACCGGCGGGGACTGATCGACCAGAGGGACGTGGAGCGCTGCCGCGAGCTGCGCGACGCGCTGGATGCCCGCTTCGGCGACCCGCAGCAGGTCCCCCTGCGCGCCCGCTCCGAGGACGGCACCGTCTGGGAGGCCACCACCGATGGCCCGGTCATGGTCCAGCACCTCGAACTGCGCGAGGACATCAGCACTGGGCAGCGCGTGCACACCCATCGCGTGCTGGACGAGTCGGGCGCGGTGATCGCCCAGGGCGGCACCATCGGCGTGCGCCGCCTCCACCGGCTCGAGACACCGGTGGAGGTGAGCCGTCTGCGCATCGAGTGCACCGGCGAGCAGCCTCGCCTCAGTGCCCTGCACCTCCATGCCCCCTCCGAGGCCCCGGTGCCGCGCCTGCCGCTGGACTTCGAGGCCTCGCGGGAACGCCCCGACGCCTGAGTGGAGAGGGCCTCCGCGCGTGAGCCGGGAGGGCTTCCACGGGTGAGCCGGGGGCCTCCGCGCGTGAGCCGAAAGGGCCTCCACGCCTGAGCCGGGAGGGCCTCGACGTGCGCTCTTCGGGCTTGGTGGAGCACCAGGCGCGGGTGAAGGTGAAGCAGGAGTCCCAGGGGCAGGGCAAAGGGGCCACGTTCTCGCGGCACAGGGACCGGGAGCCCTCGCGGTTAAGAGGCCCTGCCCACCCTGGTCGCCATGCGCGAGGAGGGGCTGGTGCGCGCCATCGGCGTCGGCTCCAAGGACAGTGCGGTGCTCACCCGCGCCGTGCGCACCGGCCTGCTGGACCTGGTGATGGTCTCGTGGAGGTACACCCTGCTGGAGCAGCCCGCCGCCGAGGAACTGCTCCCGGCCTGCCAGCACCATGACGTGGCCGTGGTGGCCGTCAGCGTGTTCAACTCCGGGATCCTGGCGAGGCCCGAACCGCCGGACGATGCCACCTACGAGTACGGCCAGGCGCCCGTGGCCATGCTCGAGCGGGCCCGTGAGATCGCCGCGATCGCCGGTGATCACGGGGTCGAGCTGCCCGATCTCGCGATCCAGTTCCCCCTACTGCACCCGGCGATCCGGTCCGTGGTGCTGGGGATGCGAACCGCCGCCCAGGTGCGGTCGAACATCGAACGGATGAGCACCCCCGTCCCGCCCGAGGTGTGGGAGCAGATCGATGTCCGCTGAGGGGCCCGGAACGGGGACGCCGGCGCCCGGGCACCGCCCTGGGCGGGCGATCACCGATGCACACCTGCACCTGTGGGACCTCGAGGCGAGCGCCTACGCATGGACGCACCGGGCACCGGCCCTGCAGCGCACGGGAGCCTGGGAGCAGGTGGGCCCGGCGCTCGCCGCCCTGGGCGCCACCCGGGTGGTGTTGGTGCACGCCGACGACACCCCCGGGGACACCGCCCACATGCAGCGCACCGCAGAACGGATCGAGGCAGGCACCGCCCAGGTCCCGGCCATGCGCGCGGACGTGGTGGCCTGGCTCCCGCTGGAGAACCCCGCCCAGGTGGAGCACCTGCTGGGCGATGCAGCGTTCATGCAGCGCGTGGTGGGCGTGCGGCACCTGGTGCACGACGAACCCGATGCGGGGTTCCTGGAGCGCCCCGCCGTGGCGGACTCCCTGCACCTCGTCTCACGTGCGGGCCTGGCACTGGATGTCCCCGACGCGTTCGCGCGTCACATGGATCAGGTGGTGCGCCTGGCACATGCCCACCCGGAGCTGACCCTGGTGCTGGACCACCTCGGCAAGCCGCCACTGGGCGATGCACCCGCGATGGACCGCTGGCGCGCCGCGCTGGCGCGGATCGCCGCCTGCGAGCGCACGGTCGCCAAGGTCTCGGGCCTGGCCACCAGCGGGGACGGCGCACTCGAGCAGGCCGTGGACGTGGCACTGGAGCAGTTCGGCCCCGCGCGGCTGATGTTCGGCAGCGACTGGCCGATCGCCCCGACGCCCTTCGACCTGGGATCCGGCACCAGCGGACTGCTGGAGCGACTGGGGCAGGAGAGCGAGGCCGACCAGCGGCAGATCCTGCATGGCACAGCTGCCCGCGTGTACACCAGGGCAGGACAGGCGCGGGGCTGACCCCTGATCTCAGACGACCGGCACCGGCGCAGACGAGTCAGTGTCGTCCCCGGCCTGCGCCCCACGGATCACCCAGGCCTCCACTCCGGCCACGTGAGCGGCCGCGTAGACCTTCGCCAGATCCGCCCTGCCCTCCCGCATGGCGCTGATGATCCGATGGTGCTCCTCCAGCGTGCGCCCCACCGAGGCGCCCTCGGTGAGACCGCGCCACAGCCGGGCCCGGGCGGTGGCACTGGCGAACCCGTCCAGCAGCGAGACCAGGTAGGCGTTGCCGCAGCGAGAGTTGATGTGGTGGTGGAAGGCGATGTCGGCCTCCACCAGCTCGCCCACGGGGGAGTCCGGCCCCAGGGGCGCCATCAGCTCCTCCAGGTACTGGTAGTCCGCCTCCTCCAGGTGCGCGCATGCCTTCTCCACCGCGGTGGGCTCCAGCAGGCGGCGCACCTCCATGATGTGCAGCACCTCCGCGTCCTGGTGGAGGTCCAGCACGAAGCCGAGAGCCTCGATCAGCAGCTCGGGTTCGAGCGAGGTCACGTAGGTGCCGTCCCCCTGCCTGACGGAGAGGACCTGGATCACCGACAGCGCCTTGACGGCCTCCCGCAGGGAGTTGCGGCTCACCCCGATCCGCTCGGAGAGCTGCTTCTCCGGGGGGAGCCTGTCGCCGGGCTTCAGCTCACCGTCGATGATCATGCTCTTGATCGCCGAGATCGCCTTGTCGGTCACCGCCATCTGGCTCATGTCAACCTGCTCTCCTGGGTCGTGCACCGACTGCTGTGCTGCACATCGCGGGTGGTCATCGGGGATCCTCAGCGGGGGCGGGCTCGAAGTCCCTGCATGCCGCCGTCCACCGCGACGGAGGTCCCGGTGGTGGAGGTGTTCAGGGGGGAGGCCAGGAACACCACGGTCTCGGCCACCTCCTCGGGGGTGACCATGCGCCCGGTGGGCTGGCGCGCGTCCAGCGCCTTGCGCTCGGCCACCGGATCCGGGAACTTCTGCAGCATGCGGTCCACGAACTCGGTGGCGACGGTGCCGGGGTTCACGCAGTTCACGCGGATCGCATCGCCCAGGTGATCGGTGGCCATCGCCATGGTCATCGCCTGCACGGCGCCCTTGGTCGCCGAGTACAGCACGCGCTCCTGCAGGCCCGCGGTGGCGGCGATCGAGGACATGTTCACGATCGAGGCGCATCCGGACCGGCGCAGGTGCGGCAGGGCGGCCGCGCTCACCCGCGCGATCGCGGTCACGTTGATGGACAGCACCCGAGCCCATTCCTCGTCGTCGTTGGCGGTCACATCGCCCACCGCGCTGATGCCAGCGTTATTGACGACCACGTCGATGCCGCCCAGCTGCTGCGCGCACTCGGCGACGGCCTGCTCCACCTGAGCCCGGTCAGCGATGTCGGCCCTCACGCGCACGGAGCCCTCCGGCGCGCCGGAGGGATCGAGGTCGATCACGGCGACCTTCGCGCCCAGGGCCAGGAACCGCGCGCTGGTGGCGCAGCCGATGCCGGAGCCGCCACCGGTGACCACCACCGCGAGACCGCGGTAGGGATCGGTGAAGGAGATGCTGTCGTCGGTCGGGGTGCGGGTCATGTGCGGATCCTTCGTGCGGGCGGCCGTCAGGGCGGGGAGAGCGGGGGGGGCGAGCGGTCAGGCGTCGCGGAAGGTCTGGCGCTGGGCTCCGAGCTGATCGATCTCCAGCTCCACCACGTCGCCGGACCGCAAGTAGGGGGTGCCGGGCAGGCCCAGCGCCACGCCTGCCGGGGTGCCGGTGTTGATCACGTCCCCGGGGTAGAGCGTCATGAACTCGCTGAGGTAGCGCACCACCTCGGCCACCGGGAAGATCTGGTTCGCCGTGGTGCCGTCCTGGTGGCGCTTGCCGTTGACGCTCAGGCGCAGGCCCAGGTCCTGCACGTCCGCGATCTCATCGGCGGTGACCAGCCAGGGGCCCAGCGGGGTGAAGGTCTCGCAGTTCTTGCCCTTGTCCCAGGTGCCGCCCCGCTCGAGCTGGTACTCGCGCTCGGAGACGTCGTGGGAGAGCACGTAGCCGGCAACGGCCCTCATCGCCTCCTCCTCGCTGTCGGTGCGGCGCAGGGTCGAGCCGATCACCACACCGAGCTCCACCTCCCAGTCGGTCTTGCGCGAGCCGCGGGGGATCAGCACGTCGTCGTCGGGCCCCACCACGGTGTCCGCGGCCTTCATGAACACGATCGGCTCCGCAGGGATCTCCGCGTTCGTCTCCGCGGCGTGGTCGCGGTAGTTCAGGCCGATGCACAGGATCTTCCCGGGGGTCAGCGGGGCACCCCGGCGCTCGGCCCCCAGGGCGGTGAGCTCGGGCAGATCACCGGCGGCCAGGGCGGCGCGGGTGCGGGCGATGCCGTCGGCCTCGAGGAATGCGCGGTCCACCACGCGTGCCTCGCCGATCAGGGGGCGCAGGTCGAAGGTGCGATCACCGTCGATCACCGCGGCGCTCTCGCTGCCGTGCGGGCCGTATGCCAGGAACTTCACGTGGGTCCTCCCATGTCTGTGTGAGGGCGACGCTACCAGGAGACATCGGATGTATGGGACGGGTTCGGTGAAGGTGTCGTCGCTGGGCCGGGATCCGTGCTGATCGAGGTTGCGCCCATCTGGGCCCGGGGCGGGCGGGCATGGGGAGCAAATCTGCTCGTGACCAGCACGAACGCCGCAGGCCGCGGGCGCTACGGTGTTCGAAGGCTCTGGCCACGTCGACCGGGTGCTGCGGGGATCCGACGGTGGGAGGGGTCCCAACGCTCGGGGACCGGGTGGCCGGGAGCGCTCTGGGTGTTCACGATGGTCTTGCGGGACCGCAGCATCAGCAGCAGGCCCACCACGAACCCCGGTGAACAGGTCGTAGAGGTCCGCTGCGGTGCGCGAGCGCACGTCACCGGCGAGGTGCTCGGCCAGCAGGCCGAGCGTGAACGGCGCATGATCGGTGCGCAGCAGCGTCAATACGCCCTGGTCCGCGAACAGGGCACGGTTCTCGAGCGGGCGGGAGAGACCTGACACGGGTGCTCCATCCTCGTCACGATCGGTGTTTCCTGCGGCTGCGGAGTGCTGCGGCGGGACGCCGGGCCCAGCCTGCGGAGCAGGGCCGATGGATGGGTGGGGCTGGTGGCGCGTGCAGGTCGTGGGCCCCGTCGGATGCTCATCTTCTATAGACACTTGCAATAAATAGCAGCATCAACTTTAGAATCTAAGCATGTATGTCTCGAGGTTCCTAGAGCGACCGATCACCCGAGCGATCGAGCAGTCGCCCGTCGTCATCGTCGAGGGCGCCCGCGCGGTCGGCAAGACGAGTCTCATGACCCATCTGAGAGATCAGGGGGTCCTGGCAGTCACGCCGTCACTCGTGGATGAGACAACCCTGCATGCGGCTCGCACCGACCCGGTGGGCTGGATCGGGTCATTGCCGCAGCCTTTCGCTGTCGATGAGGCCCAGCGCGCGCCTGACCTGCCCATGGCGATCAAGTCGATGCTCGATGCCGATCCCACGTCGGTCCGATGCGTGCTCACTGGGTCAGCATCGCTGGGACTCTCGGGACTGGACGGGTCGGACCCTCTGGCGCGACGGTCGGTGCGGTACACGCTTGAGCCGTTGAGCGAGGCCGAACTGCTGGAGGACACTACTGCCGGGGCATGGTCAGTAGTGGATGAACTGGTTCGCGGTGAGCCGGTCGGGAACTGGGGTGATCCTGTGGACGATCGCCGTTCCACCATGACGCAGGGCGGTCTCCCGTTCTACAGGCTCGGAACAGGTGCTCTGGGGCGTCCGACGGCCAGGCGCGTGCGGGACGACATGAGGGCGGTGCTGTCGGAGTCCGTGCTGCCGGATGAGCGCATGGACGAGAGGGTCGCGATGGAGGTGCTCCAGCGTCTCCTCCGCGAGCCGGCCGCGCTCGCGAACGTCTCCAAGATCGCCTCCGACGTGGGTGTCACCGCCCCGACGATCAACAGGTATCTCGACATCCTCGAGCGGCGGTTCCTCCTCACCGAGCTTCCCAATCTCACGCGGAGCCCGCGGCGGACGCCGCGTTCGACGGCCAAGCTGTATCCCGCCGACATCGCGTTGAGCGTGTTCGCATCCCCCGATGCGGTCCACGACCTCTCCGACCGGTTTCGCGGCGGTGTGTTCGAGGCGCTCGTGGCCCAGCAGCTGCGAGCGCATATGGGCTGGTCCGATCTCGGGGAAGAACTTCTGCACTGGCGCGAGAACGTGAGCGGCCGCACCGTCGAGGTGGATCTTGTGATCCGTGTGGCCGACGGATCCCTCCTCCCGATCGAGGTGAAGTCCGGGACGTCCGTCTCGGACAAGCAGCTCACCGGGATCCGTCGCTTCCGGGAGCAGCACCCGCGCAGCGCTGAGCGGGCATTCATCGTCTATGGCGGTGCGACAACGGTCCGTCTGGGCGAGTCGATCTGGGCGGTCCCGCTCGGCGCGCTGTGCGACCGGTCCGCCTGGGTGAGGTCGGGGCGTGACTCCCGCGGAGCTGACGGGAAGAAATTACACATGGACGAAAGGATGACCATGAACCAGGGCACTGTCCCCGAACTCCCCGAGGCGCGGGTGTTCATCAGCTATGCCCACGCCGATCAGAACGGGCGGTACACGGGGGATCTGCGCGGGTTCGCCCAGGACATCGTCGACACGATGGCCAACGTGCATGATCGCGCCGTCCAGACGTTCATCGACGTCGAACAAGGAACCTGGGGCGAGGATCTCTGGAGGCGACTCGAGGGCGAGGAATCCCTGGCCGACTTCATGATCCCGTTCATCACGCCTGCCTATCTGAGGAGCGACGGCTGCCGGCGCGAGTACCTACACTTCATGGCACAGCGGGACGCCGCCGCCGAGCGGTCGACTCTCCTGCCGCTCATCTGGCTCGAGCCGCGCGGGCTATTCGAGCCGGGCAGCGCGGACCCGATCAAGCAGGATCTGTTCGATCATCGAGGAGTCCGGGTAGGAGACGCGCATAATGCGGACCCCGACAGCGCCGCGTATCGGCGAGTGCTGAAGGAGGTCACCGACCGGCTGGCCGACGTGCTCGACGCCACCGCGAAGTCAGTACATGGAGAGACCGACGGCGCGGGCGAGGAGACTGGCGGGATCGTCGAAGATCAACCCGCTCTCGACGATCTCCTGGCCGCGATCGAACGGTCGACGCCCGAGCTCGTCGCCGACTTCGAAGCCTTCGTCGGGGACTTCGAGGAGTTCGGAAGGGCCATGCGGACTGCCATGGTGAAGCCGGCCGCTGCAGCGGTGACCCCTGTGCAGGCGCAAGCGTACTTCACGCGTGTGGCGAACGAGCTCGGGGGCAGGAGCGGGGCACTGCTGGGCAGTGCGAATGCCGCCTCGACGTCCTGGCGGGAGTACACCGCATTGCTGCACCGCACGATAGGGGTGTCTGCGGAGCTGGATGCCGGGCTGCTGCCCGAGGAGCTGGTGGAGCCGCTGCGGGAACTGGCGGAGGAGATCCCTGCCTCCGATATCGCGGACTTGCAGAGCATTGCCTTGCAGATGGGGAGGATGTCGCGTTCGCTCCGTCCCGCTTCCGAGGCGCTGCTCGTCGCCGTGAGGACCTTCCGTGACCTGGCGGAGGGTGCTGACCTGGTGGAGGTGGCGTGGAGCCGTGTGAAGGAAGGGTAAGCTCACTGCCCTGCAGTCGACAGGGGAAGGTGTCGACTACGCCCTGTGCGGCGGGCCCGCATCCGCGTCTTCCCAGAGGTGCGGCCTGCTGAGCCCTTCTCCGTCCTCAAGCTGTTGATCGAGCTCGTCGAGCAGCTTCTGCTTCCGGATCGAACGGAACAGCGGGCGCCAGCAGCGCTCCCAGACCAGTTGATGCGCTGCAGGGTCAGGGCACATGATGAGCGCCAGCACCGGCAGGCGAGTCCGAAGGTCCTCGGTCGAGACGCCTGATGAGGTGACCAGGGCGTCGAGGACGCGTGCGACCACAGCTGTGACCGCGCTACGCAGGATGACGTCATCCAGGCGGGCCACCAGACCGCGGCGATCCGCTTCGGCACCTGGAACGAGGCTCTGAAGGCTGCAGGGATCGGCACGGACACGGGCGCACCGCGCAGCTCCTTCAGCGATGAGGACCTCTGGGCAGCTGTCCTCTCCGCCGTGCAGGCCCCGGACGGCGGCACCACCTTCCGAGCCGTCGAGGAATGGCTCGCCCGGCATCCTGCCGCTCCGTCCGGCGCACTCATCCGGCAGCGACTGTGCAGGCATCGCGGAGGCAGCTGGATCGAGGCCGTCAGCACGGTCCTCGCCGTACTCCACGATCCCGAGGGCTTCGACCCCGCCTGGGTCGAAGCGGTCACCGCTCCGCGCGACTGGGAGCAACCGGCCGACGAGACCAACCCTCTCGATCACGAGCGCGCGGCGATCGATGCTCTGGGCCCGCGGATCACAACCGTCCGGTACACAGCCTGGGCCCGCATCGCGGGGTGCCCCACGATGGCGACTTTGCAGCGCAGGACCGGGAAGCTCTGGTCCGAACTGCTGACCGAGGCAGGCGGCACCCCCAACGCGTCGAAGATCAAGAACCGCAGCCGCGCCGAGGTGGGGGAGTACATGACTCGTTTCCTTGCCGAGCACCCCGGCGGCAGCACAGCCGACTACGGCACCTGGTCGCGAGAGAACGCGGCCCCGTCCCGCTCGACCGTCGTCGACCGCTTCGGTTCCTGGAGCGCTGCGGTCGACGCATGTCGGCACTGACGAAAGCTTCGCTTCACGCGCTGTGACGCTCATCGACTGTCCGCCCCTTGTGTCACGCTCGTCGTGAACCCCTGAACTGAGTGAGACAGCCACGTCGAAGACCACGGTCGAGCGGGCGTAAGAGCCGCCGGTGGGAGCGACGGAGGCCCCCCCGCGGCGGCCACCTCGAGCCCGACCTGCACGGTGAGCATCGCCTGCCCCTGCACGTGCCCGAGCAGGCGCGCACTTGTCGGCGCCGGAGTCAGCAGACTGCCGGGACCCCGTCGGTCGTCGTCGGCGCCTCGGCGGCGGTGCGCGTTTGCTGGCGGCGGTGCACGGCGAAGGACCAGCCGGCGATGCCGAGTCCGGCGATCGCGAGGGCCACGCCCGTCCAGGCCGGGGCGAGCAGGCCCCAGCCGGCGGCGAGCACGGCCGCGCCGAGCGCCGCGCCGAGGGAGTTGCCGATGTTCAGCGCCGAGTGGTGCAGGGCCGCGGCGAGCGAGGGGGCATCCGGCGAGGCATCGAGCAGGAACAGCTGCAGCGAGGGCCCCATGAGCTGCGAGGTGATCGCGAGGGCGAGCAGCAGGATCATCCCGGCGATCGCGTTCTCGGCCACGAGGGCGAAGACCGCGAGGCTCACCGTCATGCCGATCAGGCCGGCGAAGATCGTGCCGTAGAGGCTGCGGTCCGCGGCGCGCCCCGCGAGGACGTTCCCGATCGTCATGCCGACGCCGAACACGAACAGCGCCACCGGCACCGCCCGTTCGCCGAGCCCCATCACCCCGGGCACGATCTCGCCGATGTAGCTGTACACCGCGAACATGCCGCCGAACCCGATCGAGCCGATGCCGAGCGCGAACCACACCTGCGCTCGGCGCAGCGCCCGCAGCTCACCGCGGATCGAGCCGGTGACCCCGGCGCCCTCGGGCTCGGGCACCAGTCGCCAGATCGCGATCGTGCTGAGGGCAGCGACGACCACGACGATCACGTAGGCGGAGCGCCAGCCGACGACTTGCCCGAAGGCGGTGGAGGCGGGCACGCCCAGCATCGTCGCGATCGTCAGCCCCAGCATCACCAGCGAGACGGAGCGGGCGCGCCGTCCGGGCGGGGTGAGCGATGGAACGGGGCCGGGCAGAATTGCTCCATGGCACGCACGACCACGTCCTGAATCCCGACGGGGAGCACATCTTCGTCTCCTGCATGGACTGGCCCGGACGGTCGGTCCATCGCGTTCGTGGACTATCCCGTGGACGGGCTGCACGGCTGAGAGGGCGCTCGGCCTGCTCCGGCCGCTGCTGTGCAGACTCCCCGGACCTCTCGCCGTGCCTCCCGGCACCCTGCTCGGTGCCGGTCGCAGCCGCCCGGCCCCCACTCCGTCCCCATGCTGCGAACCCATCGTGAACGGGGCGCCCGCCACGCGGCGAACGCCCCGTCCTGGACGGCGTGCGGGCCGGGGAGGCCCGGAGCGAGCTCAGCGCTGCGAGGCCTCCGCGATGCGGCCGGTGTTCTGGGCCGTGCGAACGGTCGCGACCGCGAACTCGAGCCCGAGACGCATCGCGATCAGCGCGATCACCGAGGGGATCCAGCCGAACAGGATCGAGAGGATCAGCGGGACCGGGCTGAAGCTCGGCTCACCGAAATAGCTGTTCATGCTTCCCCACGCGAACCCGAACACGATCCCGCTGACGATGTTGCTCAGCCACATCAGCGCCGCGACGACGAACGCGAGGACATAGAGGAACGACGAGAACTTCACGGTGATGAAGTGCTCGAACTTGAAGTCGAACAGCGTCTTGAAGAAGCCCGCCTCGCCGAAGCGGCCATCCCCGGAGGCGCTCCCGGAGGGGCCGCCGCCGACGGCGTGCGGCGCCGCCGCGGGGCTCTGCGTGGAGCCCCAGGCCTGCTCCTGGGCTGCTGGCTGCGGGGCCGACGGCGCGCTCTGCGCCCCCCAGGCGTCCTGCTGACCCGGCGCTGCGGCAGACTGCTGGCCATAGGGGTCCGAGGACGGGGCGGCGTAGGGATCGGCCCCCTGCTCGGCACCGTGTGCGGAGGGGGCCTGGTCCTGGACGCCGAATCCGCTGCTCGTCGGCTCAGGCGCAGAGCCCTGTCCGTACTGCGGACCCAGCGGGTTGCTGCCCTCGGGCGGCTGCGACATGGTGCGACTCCTTCTGCGAGATCTGATGGACGAGGAGGAGCTCGGCGGCGTCCCCGCGCCGCCGTTCCCACCCCGAGGCTCACCGTACCCGCGGGCGATGGCGATGGGGAGGCGTCTGCGGAGCGGAGCCGGCCCTGGCACTTTGACCGGAGGATGATCGCGGCCCCCGCCGAATGGCACCGCGAGCGGATGGGAAGCTCGTCGGGCCGACTGCGCCATGGCGATCATGGCCGACGGCGTCCGGCCGCTCAACCGCACCCTGCAGCAGCTGCTCAGCCCGAAGACCGCAGGCTTCGCCGCGGTCAGCTCCGTCGCGGGACTGCTCAGCGTGCCGTCGTCGCCCGCTCGATGATCTCCCGCATCCGCGCCGCAGCCTGCGCCAGGCCTCCTGCATCACGGGCACGCTCGTGGACGTCTCCGGCGGGAAGCTGGCGACGCAGATCCCGGCGGTTGCGCACGGGAGGTGAGGGGGCGCCGTCTCACCAGATCGTGATGTGCCTGCGGAGTTCGTCGGCGAAGTCCGGGACGCCCGAACGGGCTAACCTCGAGTTTTCATAGCGGTGTGGTCTCGATGGGTGGGAGGCATAGAGAAAGGTGCTCCTGGCCTGGGATGATACGGGGTGTTGAAGCTCGTAGCCATCCGCCGGAAGGAGCACCTTTCAGGTGTCCCACCCTACCTTGTTCTTCTACCCCCGTCCGCGCGTGGACATCGCTGAGGTCCCGGCCCTCTCGCATGCTGGTGCGGTGCTGCTGACCGACACGATCCACGCCACCGGCCTCGCCTCTTCGCTGCGGGAAGCACTGGCTCCGTGGACGAAGCCGCTGGCCGAGCACCACGCGGCGAAGGTCCTGCTGGACCTCGCACTCACTCTCGCAATCGGCGGGGAGCATGCTTCGGATACTGATCTGCTGCGTTGCGAGCCGGGCCTGTTCGGTGATGTCGCCTCGGCCCCGACGATCTCCCGCACGCTCACCACCCTCGCCCAGGACGCGCCCACCGTGATCGAGGCGATCTCGAAAGCCCGCCGGGCCGCGCGTGAACAGGCCTGGGCCCTGGCCGGAGACCATTCCCCGACTGTGGGGGCGAGCGTGAAGAGCCCGCTGGTCATCGACCTCGACGCCACCCTGATCACCGCCCACAGTGAGAAGGAGCAGGCCGCACCGACGTTCAAACGCGGCTTCGGATACCACCCGTTGTGTGCGTTCCTTGACCACGGCAGCGACGGGACCGGGGAACCACTGGCGATCCAGCTGCGCCCCGGCAACGCCGGCTCCAACACCGCCGCTGATCACATCCCCGTCCCCCGTGACGCTCTGGCCCAGCTGCCTGCGGGCCTGCTGGCCCGGGGCGGGCGGGGGTCGAAGAAGATCCTGATCCGCACCGACGGGGCCGGCGGCACCAAAGACTTCCTGGCCTGGCTCCAGCGGCAGCGTCTGGCCTACTCGGTCGGGTTCACCCTCCCTGCGAACACGCCTGACCTACTGGAACGTATCGACGAGGCAAAGGCGTGGACCCCCGCCTACGACAGCGAGGACGAGGGGATCCGCGAGGGGACATGGGTGGCGGAGCTGACCGGGCTCCTTGACTTAGCCGCGTGGCCTGCCGGGATGCGGGTGATCGTGCGGAAGGAACGTCCTCATCCTGGGGCGCAGCTGCGGATCACCGATCACGAGGGGATGCGCATCACCGCGTTCGCCACCAACTCCCCGCGCGGCCAGCTTGCCGTCCTGGAACTGCGGCACCGTCGCCGTGCACGCTGCGAAGACCGAATCCGTAACGCCAAGGACATGGGCCTTGAGAAGTTCCCGCTGCAGTCCTTCGCGCAGAACCAGATCTGGTGCCAGATCATCCAACTCGCCTCCGAGCTCGTCGCCTGGATGCAAACCATCGCCTTCAGCAGGCACGACGCGAGGAAATGGGAACCCAAACGGCTCCGCGCGCGGTTGTTCGAGATCCCCGCGACCCTCGTGCGCCGCGCCCGGCACAAGGTCCTCCACCTCGCCGAACATGCACCCGAAGCCGTGAGGGTCCTGACCGGCGTCAACCGGCTCCGCACCACCGTCGCACAGACCTAACCCGGCGAGACCACCCGCCCCTACGACCAGCAGCTCCTCTTCTCGGGAGTGGAACCCGACCGCCCGCAACGGACACTGCGACGATCTGTCATACCCGAATGCCAGAATCAGCAGCTCAACACCGGCAACGACGCCGACCCACCCCGCTCACCAGCCCCATGAAACATCGAGGCTAATGCGCCAAGGACGGAATCGACGGTGCGCGGGGGGCGCGACGACGATTCGACCATGGTGTGAACGGCGTGGGTGACGTGGCCGGGAGCCAAGTCGAGCTGATCGAGCAGGAACTGGTCCGGGTGGACGGCCTCGACGCCCCAGGGCTCGAGCGAAGACGGTGAGAAGTCCTTGAGGTTGAAGGTGACGATCGTGTGAACCTGGGCGGTGATCGCGCAGGCGAGAACATGTCGATCCTTCGGAGCGTTCGTCAGGAGATGCTCGAACCGCTCGTGATCTCGCACTTCCGCGAAACGGAAGGCCCTGTCCATCGCCTGCACCCGGCGCGCGGCGGCCTCGGCAGATACTCCCAGCTTGCCCACCATCGTGCGTTCGACTTCGCCGAGGATCGTGGCCGACCAGCGCACGCCGAACGAACCGGTCTCGGCGATGCGGAGCAACGTGTCGCACAGGGTGATCGGTACGAGCGTGCATGCATCCAGGACGACGGTGAACATGCAACAGCTCAGCGGGTACTCGGCGGCGGGCCGTCCAGCAGGTCGTAGAGGCCGTCCTCCACTGCCTGGTCCTGCATCTCATCGAGCGCGTCTGCGCGGTTCTGCCGCAGTGAGTCCTGGAAGTCGAGGACATCCTGCAGGCGGACGCGTCGGTGACGCCCACGCATCTCGAACGCCAGCTCGCCCGACTCGAGCAGCTTGACGAAGGTGGGGCGGGAGATGTTGAGGAGATCTGCTGCTTCCTGGGTGGTGAGCAGTCGGTGATGCGGGACCACCGTCACTCCCTGCCCCTGTGCGAGATGGCCGACGATCTGTTCGAAGGCATCCGCCACGTCGGCGGGCAGCTCGAACCGCTGTCCGTTGGCGTTGATGAGCGCCGGCTGCGCAGTGATCTCGGTACCCCGGTCGCGAAGGGCGGAGACGAGGTCGAGCAGTCGACCCTGTTCGTCTTCTCTGGGCAGATAGGTCTCAGGGGCGGGGTGTCGTGCAGTGTTCATGGAGTCTCCTGAAGTCGCTCTGCCATCGTAGTCGAAAGAAACGAAAGGCAACAGGCGCGCGCGTCGAGCAGGGCAAGCGGATCGTGTCCGTCTGCCCGTACGTCGCGCGCTGAGCCCGCGGCCACGACGACTTCGCGGACTCCGTGGACCGGGTGAAGTCCGTGCACCTCGAGGCCGTGCGCGCCGCGAACGCCGAGGCCGACGGCACGGCATCCTGAGCTGATCAGCCGTCCGCGCCTCTCACCGCCCGAGAAGGCCGCTGTCGTCGGGCCCGCCCAGCATGCGACGTTCGGAGATTATTACGCTGTCGAGGGGGTCGCGACGGCCCCGAACACCGCAGCGTGCTCGGAGCACCAGACGTGAAGGAGCAGCCAGATATGCGCACACCGAGGAACCAGCGATCGGCCGAGGCCGTCGAGGCCTTCACCCGGATCATGGGGCGCAAGCACGTGCTCACCTCGGCGCGTGCCACCGCGCCGTTCACCACGGGTGACCGCTTCGGCGCCGGTGAGGTGCTCGCCGTGCTGCGGCCCGGCTCGCTGGTGGACATGTGGCGGGCACTGCAGGTATGCGTGGACCACGATCTGATCGTCATCACGCAGGCCGCGAACACGGGGCTCACCGGCGGCTCCGGCCCCGGCGACCAGGACTACGACCGCGACATCGTCATCCTCTCCACGCTGCGGATCGACGGGATCCACCTCATCAACGATGCCCGCGAGGCGATCAGCCTGGCCGGCGCCACCCTGTTCTCGCTCGAGGAGAAGCTCGCCGCGCACGGCCGCGAGCCTCACTCGGTGATCGGCTCGAGCTCCATCGGCGCGACCGTCGTCGGCGGCATCGCGAACAACTCCGGCGGCTCCCAGATGCGCAAGGGCCCCGCCTACACGGAGCAGGCGATCTTCGCCCGCGTCGATGAGGACGGCCGGATCCACCTGGTGAACCACCTCGGGATCGATCTCGGCACCGATCCCACGCACATCCTCGACCGGCTCGAGCGCGGGGACTGGGACGCCGCCGACGTCACCCCGCCGCCGCCCGACTCCACCGGCACCGACTACGCGGACCACGTGCGACAGCTGGCCGACACCCCGGCCCGCTTCAACGCCGACCCGACCTTCCTCCACGAGGCCTCCGGCAGCGCCGGCAAGATCATGGTGTTCGCCGTGCGCACCCGCACCTTCCCGCTCGAGAAGGACAAGGCCACCTTCTACATCGGCACCGACCGCCCCTCCGATCTCGAGGCGCTGCGCCGTGAGTTCCTCGCCGCCGACGGCCCGCTGCCGATCTCGGGCGAGTACATGAGCGCGCATGCCTTCGACCTCGCGACCGAGTACGGCAAGGACACCTACGTCTCGCTCAAGCACGCCGGCTCCCGCACCCTGGTGCGCATGTTCGCGCTGAAGGGCTGGGCCAACGGCGTGTTCGCGAAGCTGCCCGGCTTCGGGCCCTCCACCGCCGATGCGATCTCCCAGAAGCTCTTCTCCCTGGTGCCGGAGAAGATCCCGTCCCGGCTCACCGACTACCGCGACCGCTTCGACCATCACCTGCTGCTGGTGGTCAGCGGCAGCGAGCGCGCGGCGACCGCCCAGCTGCTCCGCGAGTTCTTCGCCGGCCCCGAGCACGAGGGCGACTTCTTCGAGTGCGACGCCGACGAGGCCCAGAGCGCGACCCTGATCCGCTTCGGCGTCGCCAGCGCCGCGAGCCGCTACTACGTCATGCACCGCGCCGAGGCCTCGGCGATGGTCACCTTCGATGTGGCCCTGCGCCGGGACGAGGAGGACTGGCTGGAGCGCCTGCCCGAGGAGATCGCGGACCAGCTGCTCGAGAGCGCCTACTTCGGCCATTTCTTCTGCCACGTCCTGCACCAGGATCATGTGGCGAAGAAGGGCGTGGACCCGGTCGCGTTGAAGAAGCGGATGACGCAGCTGCTGGTGGACCGCGGCGCGGCGGTCCCCGCCGAGCACAACTTCGGCCGGATCTACCCGGCCCCCGAGCAGTTGGTCGCCCACTACCGTGAGCTCGACCCGCTGAACATGTTCAACGCCGGGGTGGGGGAGACGTCGGCGAAGAAGGGGTGGGACTGAGGCCCCGTCGGCCCTGGGCGCCTCATCCCGCGGCGATGCCCGCGGGCCGCTCCCTCGGGGCGTCCTGCCTGATCCGCGCGCGAATGGCCTCCTCCGTCGCCTCCTGGGCATCGACGGCTTCGAGGACCGTGTCCAGGGACCTCGCGGGCAGCACGATCACCCCGTCCGTGTCGCCGACGACGATGTCGCCGGGGTTGCAGACGACATTGCCGCATGCGACCGGGTATCCGACCGCGCCAGGTCCGTGCTTCGCGGGGCCGGCGGGGCTGATGCCCCGGGCGAAGACCGGGAGCCCGAGCTGGTCGATGGTGTCGACGTCCCTCACCGCGCCGTCGATGACGACGCCGGTCACCCCCTTGTGGAGGCAGATCTCGGCGAGGATGTCCCCGAAGACGGACCGGTTGATCTCCGCATTGGCGTTGATCACCAGCACGTCTCCCGGCCGGGCCGCATCCAGGGCGGCATGGATCGCCAGATTGTCGCCTTCCCAGGTGAGGACCGGGAGGACCGATCCGACGATCCGTCGCTGGCGGGTCACCGGGCGCAGCGCCGCCGCCATCATGCCGAGGCGCCTGCGGGTGTCGCCGATGAGCGCGACCGGGATGTCCGCCAGGCGCTGCACCTGCTCGTCGGGCAGGCGCTCCCAGGGCGCGGACATATCGATGGTGCTCGCATCTGCAGCGATGAACATTTCAGGCCTCCGGGGTCGTGGGCTCGTTGACGGGGTGGGCAGGAGTGCGCCCGGCGAGGACCGCCTCGATGTCGCTGAGCGCCGTCGCTCCGACGGCGGCGAGCGACTGCGCGGTCTGACCGGCGATGTGCGGGGTCACGAGGAGATGGGGGACCTCCGCAGGAGGGCGCCCCCCGACTTCGACCGGACCGGATGCTGATTCCGCGGCGAGGACGTCCAGAGCAGCTCCGGCGATCGTCCCGGCGTCGAGAGCCTCCACGAGGGCGCGCTCGTCCACGAGCCCGGCGCGCGAGGTGTTCACCAGGACCGCATCGGTGCGCATGCGCTCCAGCTCCTCCGCGCCGATCAGGTTCCTCGTGGAATCGGTGAGGGGCACGTGCATGCTGATGAGCTGGGACTCGAGGAGGAGCGTGTCCAGCCCGACCGTGCGCGCGTCGCCCTCCGCGCCCTCCGCGGGCAGATAGGGGTCGCTTACCAGCACGCGCATCCCGAAGGCGCTCGCGATGGCCGCGACCCTCCGGCCGATGTTCCCGTAGCCGATGATCCCCAGGGTCGCTCCGCTCAGCTCCTCGCCGACGAGATGCGACTTCTCCCGCGGCCATCCGGTGTCGGAGACCTCCCGGTGCGCCGTGGCGATGTGGCGCCTCAGCGCGAGACCCAGCGCGAAGACGTGCTCGGCGACGGCGTTCGTGTTCCCGGCGGGCACGTAGGTGACCTGGACGCCGGCGGCGGTGGCCGCGTCGACGTCGACGGTGTCGACGCCGACCCCGTGACGGGCGATCACGCGGAGCACCGGCGAGGCCGCGATCCGGTCGGCGCGGAAGGGTTCGCTCCGCGGCATCACCGCCTCGATCCGCTCGGCGACGCTCTCGTAGGGCACGGCCTGCGGACCGAATCCTCGGTGCACCACGTGCCGTCGCTCCATGTCCTCCAGCACGGAGGGGTGGATGGGTTCGGGAACGTAGATCTCGGCCACGGTGTCCCTTATCGGTAGAGGTGCGAGCCGTCGGGATTCTTGCGGACGAACACCCCCACGGTCACGAGGCCGACGAGGCCTGCCAGGATGAGGAGGAAGGCGGGCATATAGGTGTTGCCCGTCGCGCCGATGAGGTAGGTCGACAGGTACGGCATGAGTCCTCCGCCGATCACGGAACCGGTACTGTGCCCGAACGAGATGCCGGTGTGGCGCACGTCCGTGGGATACAGCTCGGGCATGGTGGAGTAGGTGCCCACCTGGCAGAGCGCGTAGGGGAGGATCCCGATCATCAGCCCGAGCAGCGCGAGGCCGAAGCTGTGCTGCTGCATCAGGAAGAACTCGGGCAGCGTGACGAGCACGTAGGCGGCGTAGCAGATCAGAAGGATCCTGCGGCCGCCGAGACGATTCCCCAGCAGGCCGGCGACGGGGATGAGCAGCGCCGCGAAGAGCACCGCCAGGAGCACGATCGTGGAGGCCTGCCCCGAGGTGAACCCGAGGAACTCGGAGAAGTAGGTGGCGACGAAGACGGTGCCGACGTAGGTCCCCGTGGTCTGGACCGTGGCGATCAGGGTCACCTTGAGGAGCGCGGCGGGGTGCTTGCGGAAGATCGTCCGCAGCGGGGTCTTCCGCACCGGGGCCGTCTCGCTCGAGCGCTGCAGCTCGCGGAACTCCGGGCTGTCCTCGATGTGCAGGCGCATCCAGATCACGGCGAAGGCCAAGGGGATGGCCAGCAGGAACGGCACCCGCCATCCCCAGGAGACCATCTGGTCCGCCGAGAGCGAGGTCGCCATGATGGCGGCCACGCCGGCCGCCAGCCCCTTGCCCAGATTCGCGAAGCTCGGGATGAACGAGATGTAGAAGGCGCGTCGGCCGGGCGACGCCCACTCGCGGATGTACGCCGCCGCGCCGCCGATCTCCCCGCCAGCCGAGAACCCCTGGAGGAATCGCATCATGACCAGGAGCGCCGGTGCGGCGAGCCCGATCTGCGCGTAGACGGGGAGCAGGCCGGTTATGCCCGAGGCGATGCCCATCAGCGTGATCGTCGCGATCAGCGCGGTGCGACGGCCCCGGGTGTCCCCGAGATGCCCGAAGACCCACGCGCCGACGGGTCGTGCGACGAAGGCCAGGCCGAAGATGGCGAAGGAGTTCAGCAGGGCCGCCGCCGTGTTCCCCGCGGGGAAGAAGGCCATGGCGATGGTCGCGGCGACGTAGCCGTAGACGCTGAAGTCGTAGTACTCGACGAAGGTGCCGAAGACGGCGACCCAGGTCGCCTTCTTGGCCTCCTTCTTGCGGGCGGCGCCCGGGGGCTCGGTGGTCGCGCGCGGAGCAGCGTGCTGGTTCACGATCTCTCCTTTGAGTCGATAGGTAGGACGGTGTCCCACTTTTAGAAGGGTAGAGGCACTCGCGCCCCTCGGCAAGGGGCCTGCGATACTCGGGTCCATGGACCAACGCGCCACCGGGACCGCTGCTGTGCTTCGCCTCCTGGACGCACTGGTCGCACGGGCAGACAGCTCCTGGGGGGTGCGCGAGCTCTCCGAGTCCACGGGCCTGAGCAGGTCGACCGCGAACAGGACGCTGCAGGCGCTCGCCTCCTTCGACCTGGCGCAGCAGTGGGACGACGAGCGGTACGCGCTGGGGCCTCGGATGGAGGTCCTCGGGCACGAGCTCTGGAGGTCCCACCCCGCGCTCGCCGCTGCGGACGGGGCCCTGGACAGGGCGCGCCGGCAGATCGGCGGCACGGTCTTCCTCTCCGTGGAGGATCGCGGAGGACGCACGTGCACGGTGCTCAGCAGCCGGGAGGCGACGAGCCCTCTGAGGTACGTGATCCGCCCGGGGACCACCCTCCCCACGCATGCGGGCGCGGCGGGGCTGGCCATCCTCTCGCAGCTCCCCGAGGAGCAGTGGTCCTTCGACGCGGAGCGCCCGACCGAGCGGACCCTGGAGGTCCCCGCCCGCGCAGCGCTGCTCGGCGAAGCGCGCCGACAGGGGTATGGGGTCAGCGTCGGGCAGAACTTCCCCGATGCCGCGGGGGTCGCGGTGGCCCTCGAGCTCGCGCCGGGCGTCACTGCCTCGGTCTCGCGCTCGCGTCCCTCATGGGACTTCGAGGACGCCGACGTCCCCGAGATCGTGGCGAGCCTGCGGAAGGCCGCCGAGGCGATCGCCCGCGCCGGGGGCGGCCCGCATCCCGACGCCTCAGCGTCCGCCCCCCGCGCAGCGCGGACCCACATCGACAAGGTGGTCGCGCTGCTCGAGATGCTGGTGCGCCCCCCCCCCGTCCCGGTGACCCCCGCCCGCCTCAAGGAGCAGGGAGTGGGGCGGGTCGCCTGCGCCTCGCTGCTCTCCGCGGCGCAGGAGAGCGGGCTGGTGATCGAGGGTGGCGGCGGGTGGCTGCCCGGACCGACGCTGTTCCGATGGGTGGCCAGGGCCGGTCGATCGCTCGTGCCCGAGGTGCTCAGCCGGCCCGTGCTCAGAGCGCTCGAGTCCGAGACGCATGAGACCGCCGGGCTGTCCCTGATCGGAGACGACGGGGTCCTCACCACCAGGGCGGGCATCACCAGCCGGCGCACGGTCCAGTACGTGCTGCCGCTCGGGGAGCCGGTGCCGCTCGAGGTGGGGGCGATCGGGAAGGCGGTCCTCGCCTTCCGTCCCGAGCTGCTCTCCTCTCCGCGTCCGGGAGGCGCCGGGGAGGAGAGGCGTGCGGTGCCGGGCCCCCTCGAGCAGGAGCTCGCCGAGATCAGGGAGCGCGGCTATGCCGTCGCGGAGGGCGAACGGATCCCCCAGGCGTACGGGGTCGCGGCCCCGGTGCGGATCAACGGGATCGTCCAGGGATCCGTGGGCCTGACCATCCCCCGCAGCCGCGTGGACAGGTCGAGGTCGACGGACTACGGCGACCTGGTGAGGGCCGCTGCAGCCCGCCTCTCAGCGCTGCTCACCGTCTGACGACGTCACCTCACCCGTCCGACCGCGAGAACCGGTTGGTCATGCGGTCGCTCGCCGTGAACAGCACCTGGCCGAGCAGCGCCTCGGTCTCCGTGCGGATCCGCTCGGCGATCCGGGTGTTCGCTGCGGCGAGCAGGGCCGGCACCTCGCCCGCCGTACCGGCTGCGGCGGCCTCCTCGTCGGCCGTGTGGACGGCGCTGCGGCCGAGCGCGAGGGTGCGCTGCTGGTAGCGCTCGATGAGCGGGATCACCTG
This sequence comes from Brachybacterium epidermidis, assembly GCF_015209585.1. Taxonomy (GTDB): domain Bacteria; phylum Actinomycetota; class Actinomycetes; order Actinomycetales; family Dermabacteraceae; genus Brachybacterium; species Brachybacterium epidermidis. Next base: position 63,914 of record NZ_JADEYR010000008.1, on the reverse strand, counting down.
GTGGAAGTGCGCATCGGCCAGCGCCGCGATCATGCGCGAGGTCCAGTAGAAGCTGTCGGTGGAGACCGTCTCGCCGGTGGTCGAAAGATAGGCCGGGGCCTCCTCGACGTTCGTGAACATCGGGATCAGCGTCGTGAACGGCAGCGAGGCGTAGGCGATCCACTGCACCGAGCGATGCGAGGCGGGCAGGTCGCCGCGGATCTGCAGGATCGCCAGCGCGTTGTGGCGGTTGATGCCGATGGGGCGGAAGGTGCGGCGCTCCGCGTCGGTGCCGCGCGCGGAGTAGGGGTCGAAGACGGTGCCCTGGTAGTGAGAGGAGAGCACATCCTTGACGTCCTCGATCGTCAGCAGGCGCTCGGGCCGGCGGCTCCAGGCGAGGTCGTCGGCGTCGGGGCTCGCGCCGGGGCGCCCTGCGTCCCAGTCCTCGGCGTGCGGGCTGAGGGTGCGCTGCATGTACCAGGCGCGGGGCGTGTTGTAGAGGTGGTCGTGCTCGGTGTGGGAGCCGAACGCCTCGCGGGGGTTGAACACGTCCTCGCGCTGCCCGTCCTCGCGCAGGGTGAGGTCGAGGTGGTGCTCGCGCAGGAAGGCTCGCAGGTCGGGGCTGGCGAGGTGGTCGCGACCGGGCCCCTCGGCGTCCTCGAGATCGAAGGAGTCGATGCCCAGCTGGTTCGGCATCGTCACGTAGTGGTCCTCCGGCACGCGCCGCGCGATCCAGTGGTGCCCGCCCACGGTCTCCAGCCACCAGATGTCCTCGGCGTCGCTGAACGCGATCCCGTTCATCTCGTAGGTGCCGTGCTCGGCCAGCAGCGCCCCGAGCCGCTCAACGCCCTCGCGGGCCGAGCGGATGTAGGGCAGCACGAGGGTCACGAAGTCCTCCTCGCCGAAGCCACCCGGGGTCTCCCCGTCGCGCTCGACCAGCGGATCCGCGGCGAGCACGCGAGGGTTGGAGGTGATCGTCTCGGTCGCGCTCATCGCGACGTTCGCCGCGTTGATCCCGGCGCAGCCCCAGATCCCCTCTTCCGGCAGGGCGTTCGGGATCGCGGTGTAGCGCAGCGGGTTCTCGGGCAGCTCGATCGCGCGCCCGCCGAGCACGGAGGTGTAACTGCGCGGCTGGTCCTCGGGACGCACCACCACGGCCCGCTTCGGATCGAAGCTGCCGGCCGAGGAGTCCTCGGTGCGGGCGACGAGCGGGGAGCCGTCGGCGCTCGCACGGCGGCCGACGAGGAGGGTGGTGCAGGGCATGAGCGGGTGACTCCTGGGGCGCGGGGACGGTGTGCGTTCCCCACCGTAGACCTGTTCCCGGCACAAGGTGGCCCGTACCATGGTGCTGCGTCCGGCGGCACCGATCCGTCGGGGGAGAAGAGCAGCGATCGAGGCAGAGCACACGACAGGTTCGCCGCTCAGGCGCTGCCCTCCATGAGGCTCGCCGTCGGCAGTCAGTCCGCGCCGAGCAGCTGCGCCACGTCCGTCAGCCCCTCGGTGTCGCCGCCGACGGTGTCGGAGGCGGCGGCGATCCGCTCCACCATCACCTTGGACACCTGTTCCTCGACCGTGTCCTCGGCGTAGGCGATGTGCCAGGGGGAGACCTGGTGGTCGCGGTGGGTGCGGCCGGTGACCTGTCGGCCGGCGATCCCGGAGAAGCGGGCCTGATGGAAGATTCCGACCCGCGGCTCCGTGCTCGCCTGCTTCCCGCCGGGGAGGGTCTCGCCGGCGTGGAGGCTGATCGAGGCGAAGGTGGTGAACACGCAGACCTTCGCCTGCCCGGTCTGGAAGCGCAGCCGCTGCTCCTCGACGTCGAAGCGGTCCCGGCCGAAGATCGTCGCGACCTCGAGACCCGCGTCCCGCAGGCGCTCCGTGATCGGGTCCGCGGCGGTGGTCACAAACTCGACCGAGCAGGCCACCTGCCGCTCCGCCTCGACCTGCTGCGCGATCCACTGCACCGTCGAGTCCACGCGGAGCAGCCCGGCCTTCTGCCGGAAGCGCAGCAGCGCAGCCCGCCCTTTCGCGGTGTAGCGTCCGCGGCGCGCGAGGTCCATCTCCCGGCAGAACTCGCCCCACTCCGCCTCGTACGCCTCCCGTTCGGCCGGGGTGAGCGCGACCGGCATCCCGGAGATCGGCACCGGCCCCCACGGCGCGGCACGGTGCAGCATCGCCGCCGGCTCCCTCAAGCCGTCTCGACCGGACTCCACGGAGGAGGGGGAGGAGCCTGCCTCGAGCGGCGCCACGGGCATCGTGATGGGGGCCGGATCCGCCGTGAAGGGCGCCGCTGCGGCGACGGCGGGCCGAATGGGCTCGCTATTCTCGCGGCGCTCTGCAGGCAAAACCTCGGACGAGCCCGACGCGTCGTAGCCGGACACGACCTCCGCCGGAGATCAGGCGTCTGCGCTGCTCCGCGCCGACGAGCGCTTCTCATCGAGCAGCCGACGGTACGGCTCCTTCAGCGCGTTGAGCCGGCGCCCGTCCGGGAGGATCCAGAAGTTCCACCCGTTGGTCGTACCTCCACGGACAGCTTTGCCGGCACCTGACGGGCTGTCGTAGGCGGTTCCGCGGACCTCGATGCGGCCGTCGGCGAGGACGGAGGCGGTTGCTTCATGGGGGTTCCGGGCCCGGAGTGTGGTTCCCGGTTCGATGAGTCCGACACCGACGACGTGGCGGAAGTCGATCCATGAGGTGTCGGCTTCTCCCTTGTGGCTCTCGGGGACCACGGTGTGGTCCGTCGGGACCGGCCAGGTGCGGATAACGGCGTCGATGGCGTCCGCGGTACGCCGGGAGATGCTCGCTTCGTCCCAGTCCACGGCGTCGCGCAGGCCTCGGTTCATCAGCAGGACGTCGTGGCGAGTCAGCGCCTCCTGCTTCCCGGCCCATGCGCGGTTCGAGACCGAGGAATTCAGCGAGGTGGTGAGTAGAGTGAGGTTGCCGAGGCGGTGCACGTGCTCGTCGCGATCGATCTCGTCCTGAGCCGTGGCGACGGGCCAGTTCTGACGCCACTGTCGCGGGAGGATGTGCTCGATGTTCATGGTGTCGCGCGGCACCCGACTTCCGCTCCATGCCCGTCTGCCCGAGCTGTAGCCGCGAGCATCGTCCTCGATCGCCTCGAGCACCATCCGCAGTCGGGAACGGGAGAGAGTGCGGTAGACGGGTGCGATGTGCAGGCTGCGCTCGACCTCGGCATCCGTGGGCCAGTAGGTGGTGGGCGTGGTCCAGGTCGTGAGCGAGTCGCGCAGCCTGGAAGCGACCTCCGTGGGATCGATCTCGCGCAGCTCGCTGATGAGCTGGGCGACCGAGCGGGACATGTCGCCCGTGGAGAGGCCGAGGATCGCGCGGCGGACGACCCAGCTCTCGAACCACCTCAATGCCTCCTCCGCGATGTCGCGGGGAACCCGATTGGCGTTGTCGAAGAGCCAGAGGACCAGGGGGGTGGTGGCACGAGTGCCGGCGGCGAGGGAGCGGTAGAAGAACAGCTCCACCGCATCGACGGCGCCCTCGCGTGACGTCGCCGCGGTGATCCACGCCTGGTACTGGACGGCCTGGGCATGGAGGTCGCTGACCACCTCACGCACCGAGCGGGTGCTCTCGTACTCGAGCCAATGCTTGAAGCGGGCGAAGGTGGCTGGGGTACGCACTTCCTCGCCGGTCTCGGCGACCAGCCAGTGGTTCAGGAACAAGGAGACCTGCGGGAGCGTGAATCGGCCGAGGCGCACCTCGTTCGTCCAGAACGGCTCGTCGAACAGGCGCCAGTTCTGCTCGTACGCCTGCTGGATATCCGCGCCCTCGGCGTCGAGCTTCTGGAACACGAGGTTCTTGACGAGGTCCGCCTGCGTGAGCGGCGTGCCGCGCGCGTTCAGCGTCTCGAAGATGGACTGGGAGTCCTCCTCGGTGTTGAGGCTGATCACGACGATCTCGAAGCCGCGGCTGAGCGCCATCGCGAGCGCGGTCGCGCGACGGGGCAGTTCGTCGCCGTCCCCGTCGGCGAGCCACTCGCGGACCCGGTCGTAGAAGAACCGGTGCGCGAGCAGGATGGGATGGGCGGCTGATTCCGCCGCGAGGTCCGGAGCGTCCCCAGGAAGCATCGCCTGCAGGAACGGGACACCGTCTCCGTTGGTATGGCGCACCTTCAAACGCTCCGCACCCTCGAATCCGAGCTTCCTCTCGTGAAGGGTGAGCATCTGGAGATGCTCGGCCGACGTGGACTGCCCAGCATCGCGCAGCGCGATGCTCGCCGCGTTGAGCAGAAGCTGGATCGTGGTCAATCGCTGCTGGCCGTCGATCAGCGAGTACTCGTCAGCGAATCCCATCTGACCCCGGCTCTGCTGCATCACCACGGCGCCCAGGAAGTGGGTGGCCGACGGTGCCTGGTCCATCCGGAGTTCGACGAGCCGCACGACGTCCTCCCACAGCGGGATCCACTGCCGTTCCTCGGTCCAGACGTAGGGACGCTGGAACAGGGGGATCACGAGGGTCTGCGGCAGCTGGAAGAGCTGACCGGGGGACTGGACGCGAGTATCCATTCTTCGACCTTATGCGTTGTCACTGTCATGCGGCGCGGGTTCCGTCGCGTTGCGGAGCACCGGAGGTTCCTGCCCCAACGCCTCGAACAGCAGCTCCACCATCTCCCGATGATGCTCCAGGATGTCCGCGTCGTTCCAGCTTCCCGCTGCAGCGCGCCGCGCCATGAGGTCGAGCTTCAGACTCTGCCGACGCGCCGCGAGGTTCTGCGCCTTGTGCCCGGGCTGGTAGTTGCTGAACTTCGAGTTCGTGCTGACGGTGACGAGGGCGAGGTTCCCGAGGTAATCCAGCAACTGCCGGTCCTCGACGTGCTCAGCGGGGGAGGCGTGCTCCACGTCCTCGGTCCCTGGGGAGAAGTGCTCGACAGAGGTGCGGTAGCTGAAGGTGAAGTCCCACGCGTTCTCCCGCTCGATGAGCAGGTAGTCGAGATAGGTGAAGACGATGCGCGGGATCCCGAAGCCCAGCGGGAGACCGTCGGGCCCGACCTCGTTCTTCTCTCCGTCGGGGTGCAGCGCCGCGTCGAGCCGGTCCAGCGCATGGCGCTGCAGCACGCCGTACAGCCCCTCCGCCGTGACCGCCTCACCGCTGTCCGCACGGTCCAGTGCATGGCGCAGCACCTCGGTGACCCAGTGCATGGTCCTCGGCGAGGTGTAGGTGATGCGCAGCGCCGACTGCAGGTGCAGGATCCGGCGCTGCAGCGAGCGCGGTCTGGCGCCGCTCTCGTCGTCGGCGAAGGTCGGCCGGTACCGCGGGGAGTAGCGCACGGTCCCGGTTTTCGAGGATTCGCCGCGTGCCACACGGAAGAGCGACCAGCTGCCCGGCTCCTCATCGCTCGTCGACTCGTGCCCGGAGGTGAGGGTCGCATCGCGCTTGAGGACGTACCGATCGAAGAGCACGCGCAAGCGCAGCAGATCGGTGGTGAAGCGCTGGACCCAGTCCTCGCGCGCGTCGGCGTCGAGCTCCTGGAGCCGACGAGTGAATCGGTCGACCAACTGCTTGTCGTCGAGCTGCCGGTCTAGCGATGTCGTATCGCCGACCATCGGGCGCACGGCCAACGCGTGCAGGAGGAACGTCGGGAAGGTGATCTGCGAGGTGAATCGCTCTCCCTCGCTGACCTCGGCCGCTTCCTTCGTCGTCTCGGTGCGTGCGTAGAGGGAGATCGCCTGGTTCAGATCCATCGCCGCGGCCGGTGCCGCCGTGCTGGGGTCTGATGCAGGCGCGATCGCCGCCGGGTTCTGCGTGATCAGCTGGTCCCGCAGCTCGGTGAAGTCCGCGCTGGGCAGCCCCTCCCAGGAATCGCCGAAGACCATCGCGCGCCAGGCGGTGTCGCCGGCGGTCACGGTCATCGTCACGTAATGCTCCATGTCGGAGCAGGCTGACCAGACATGGTTCAGCAGCGCGCGATCGTCGGGATGCTGCAGGCAGCGCAGTAGGCGGGCCTTGACGATGTCGACCGGGCTGAGCTGGGCGCCGCGGGTGTTCATGATCTCGAAGTACTGGTTCAGGTCCGTGGACCGATCGATGGGCATCCGGATCAGAAGCACCTTCGTCAGCAGGTACTCGACGAAGCGGCTCTCGATCAGCTTCTGCCGCAGCACAGGATCGGCGAGACGTTCGGCGATGATCCCCTCCGCGCGGCGGATCCCGGAGTCCTCACGATCGACCTCCACGTCCTCCGCGGTGACTCCACCGCGCGCGACGGTCCGCAGGGCGGCAGTTGCCTTGTCGCGGGCCTCGTAGGTGAGCGGCTGCAGGTCGCCGGTGATCGCGGGGAAGTCGCGATCCCGTCGCAGCACGGACAGCAGGATGTACAACGTGGTCAGGCGCTGCTGCCCGTCGATCACGTCGAACGGTTCGTCCGGACGTGCCGGTGGCGCGACCACGAGGTTCCCCAAGAAGTACTCCTTGAGTTCGGGCTGCCCGGCCTCGTCGAGTACGTCCTGGAGGAGGCGATGGATCTGCTCCTCGCCCCAGGTGTAGTTCCGCTGGTACAGCGGCACGGAATATCGCTCGTGGGATTCGGTGAAGAGACGGCCGACGGGGATCGCCTGGACATCGTGGGCGGTGTGGGTCTGCGTCATGTCAGCGGATCTCCTCGAGCAGCGCCTGGAGCGTCTTGTCGTCCTCGCTCGTGGAGCGGACGGTCGGCGGAATCGGAAGGTTCTCGAGAGCGAGCTGCGCGGGATCGAGGCTGTCGCGCATGCGGGCGAAGAGATTGAACGCCGCGAGTCCCTCTCGGGCCGTCGCGAGCCCCCGCGCGAAGTTGTCTGTCGACTTCCACCCGAGCCTCTCGTACGCGAGACGCGGCCCGAACGCCCAGCGGAACAGGCGCGGCCTGATCTCGTGCAGATCGTCCTCCGAGTACTTGTTGGTGAAGTAAAGCGCCGCAGCAATGTACAGCTCCCGGTTGAAGCGGAAACGTGCTCCGACGCGGAAGATCTCGAGGTCCGGATCCGGATCCCCCATCTCGGTGTCCCGACGGAAGAGCAGGTTCTCGAAGCGCTCCATCTCCTCGAGCATGAAAGTCGCGAAGTCGAAGAACGAGCGACCGGCGGAGAGCGGCGCGTCCAGCTGATGCCGGGCCCGCCGGAGGTCCCGCGCGGCACGCTCATCGGCGTCCGGATGCGCCCACTGCTGGACCCCGGGAAGAACCGTCTTCGCGGCGCGGTGGTACTCGGTGGCCGGCAGACGGGGCGTGGAACGGCTGACGCCCTTGAAGAGGTCGAGATCCTCGGCGGTGAAGGCATGGGCAGGAAGATTCCGGCTCCACCAGTGGATGCGAGCTAGATAGGTGCCGAAGAGTCGGTCGAGGTCATTCTCCTCGGCCGACTCCCACTGCTCGACCACGGCCCGCTGCTCGGCAGCCGGGGTCGCGACCATCTCCCGCAAATGGGAGGCCTTGAGCAGGTCGTGGGGGCGCAGGGCCTTGCCACGGAAGTTCTGCGAGTCGAAGAACTGGAACGCCTCGTCCTCGTCATCGGTGACGATCCGTAGAACCTGGGCTCGGGAGTCGAGGAAGCGCAGGGAGCCAGCCTTGTCCTGCATCTTCTCGACGAGCCGGGCGAGCCCCTGGTAGACGCGATGGATCGGCGTCGTGCCGGAGGCGAGATCTCGCAGCCTCCCGTCGCGGAGCAAGGTGCGCAGCATGTGCAGGGTGAGAAGGCGCTGCTGCCCGTCGACCACTTCGAAGTGATCCTCGCCCGGCCTCTGCAGCAGGATCATCGTGCCCATCACGTAGGGCTGCTCCGGGCGGCGCTCCCGGGCGGAGGCGATGTCGGTGACCAGCTGCCGGGCGTGCTGCGGGGTCCAGGAGTACGGCCGCTGGAAGTCCGGGATCCGCAGAGGGGTCCGTCCCGGACCGAGCAGGTCCTCGACGGTCTGGAACATCAGGAGGCTGCGATTGATCGCCATGGCGCCACGGTAACGACGAGATCCGACAGCTGGTAGTTTTTCCCGGAGTCCGACGTGGAGCGACGTGTCGAGCCGTTACGGTGTGCCCACCTGATCAGCGAGGAAAAGAGCATCCATGCGTGAAGACCTGCCCGGCATCTTCTGCCTCGAAGGCGAGTGGGACAGCGACCTAACCCGCCGTCTGAGTGTGCGCCCCGTCCTCGAGCTGCTCGAACAACTCGAGGTCGCTCAGTGGATACACCGCGACGTGGTGACGCGTCCTGAATTCGAGTACTACCTCGAGAAATGGACCTCGGACGAGTACGCGGACTTCCCCGTTCTCTGGCTCGCCATGCACGGGAAGAAAGCGGAAATCTCTTTGAGCGGTGACGAGAACGGCGGGCTCACCCTGGACGAGCTCGAAGACGTCCTCGCCGGTGCTTGCTCAGGCAAAGTCATCTACTTCGCGTCCTGCTCCACGCTCAAGGCGGACGAGAAGCGTCTGCAGAAGTTCGCGAACCGTACCCGCGCCCGTGCCGTCATCGGCTACCGGAAGGATGTCCGGTGGTCGGACGCTGCGGCATTCGAGGTGATCCTCCTGCAGGAGCTGATCACGAAGGTGAAGTCGAGCGGGATCTTCAGGCGGCTGGAGGTTGACCATCCGGTGCTCGCGAAGCGGCTCGGACTCGTGGTCGCGACGAAGACCAAGGTGCACCAAACAGCGCTGCGTACGTCGAAGGCCTCGTCATGAGGGAGAAGCCTCCGCGGCACGCTCAGGGGACGGACGACCCACCGAGCGGAGGTCGTGCTGCGGCGGGGGCTGCACGCACTCTCGCTGTCCGGGAGCCTGCGCGGCTTCTCGCCGCCGCGGGCGCGGCATTCGCTCTGCTACCAGTGCCCGACCTGACCGGGAGCACAGAGCTCGTCGTGGACATTGAGCTCCTATCCCCAGATCGTCTCGTCCGGTACCTGGCGAGGCCGCTCGAGGCGAGGACCACCACCGCCCTCGCTGAGGCACTCATACAGATGGCCACCGAGCCGTACCCCGAGCAGACTGTGCCCACGGTGCAGGACGACACGGCGGGACTCGCGGTCCTCGTGAAGGGATCGACCAAAGCGGATGTGCACCTCGAGTTCCTGGTGCTGCATGATCTCGAGGCCGATCTGCCCGACCATGACGGCATCTCCTTCGAAACACCCAGGCAGAGTCTCGTGGACATGGCTCACCAGCTCGAGGAGTGGCAGCGATGAGCCGGCTCGGAATGGTGCTCGACCTCGAGGATGGATCGCGCCTGACCGACGTGGTGCTGTATCCCGAGGATCAAGCCTTGCCCACAGCACCGGGCGAGGAATCGCTCCAGGTGGGTGCCATTTACTTCCACGTCCTCACACCGCAGTCGACGACCGATCCGCACTCCCTCGCCGGGGCGATCTCGTCATTCCTGCCCACTCGGCTCGCTTCTATCGCCGGGTACCGCCCTGACGGAGCTACCTGGCTTGCCACGGCGCAACGCGCCCGCCACGACATCACTCAGGTGAACTCCGGCCCAGCGGCTGATGCCTTGCTCCGTCGAGCTCTTGACCTGACCGGAACGCGCGCCGGACGTTTCAGGGGCATCGCCTTTCCCCCGAACCTCCTTGCCGAGGCCTACGCAGGGTCTGGCGATGTTGCGGAGTGGACCCTCGAAGAGCTGTTTCTCGGACTCGTCGTGGAACTTGCGACCGACGATCTCCCGGAGGTGGTGACGACAGGGAACTTCGCAACGCGACGGGAAACGTCTCGGCGTGAAGTGTTCGACGAACTACTAGGGGACTGGTCCGCAGGCATCGTGCGAGGTCCCTGAACGGCTAGAGCTGTCACCCAAAGCCCCACTGCTCCGTCGTGCGCTGGGAGCGGGACCCACCCAGTTGCGCAACCGGGTCAACGAAGGGGACAGCCCTCTCGACTGTCGGCCACGTCGATAGGATCGGCCCACGAGCAAACGCCATTCCAGACCAGGAGTTCTAGCGACCGTGTCACGCCTTTCCGCTTTCGTCTGGAGCGTCGCTGATACGCTCCGCGGCCCCTACAGCGAGGCCGAGTACGGCTCCGTGATCCTGCCGTTCACCGTGCTGAGGCGACTCGAGTGCGTGATGAAGCCGCACCGCGAGGTGATGGCCGACATCGTCTCGAGCTACCCAGGTGAGCAGCAGCGGCGCACGCACCTGAAGCTCAAGACCCGCACCGAGGACAGTTCTGGGCTGTCGTTCTGGACGACGAGCGACTACTCGCTGAAGAAGGCTCTGCAGGACCCCGACAACCTCGCCGAGAATCTCATCGACTACGTCGGCGGATTCTCCGCGAACCTCGACGTGTTCAAGTCCTTCGACTTCGAGAACGTCCTGCGCACGCTCGATGCGCGGAACCGGCTCGCCCAGGTGGTCCGGCACTTCGAGGGCATCGATCTGTCGCCGGATGCCGTGTCGAACGCGGACATGGGCGACCTGTTCGAGAACCTCATCTACCGCTTCGCGGAGTCCGCGAACGAGGGCGCGGGCCAGTTCTACACGCCGCGCGATGTCGTGCGGCTGCTGGTTGACCTGGTCTACGCCGAGGACACTGAGGCGCTGCGCGATCGCGGCACCGTGCGCTCGATCTACGACCCGACCGTCGGCACCGGCGGCATGCTCACCGTCGCCGATGAGCATCTCCACGAGCTGAACCCCGACGCCTCGACGGCGCTGTTCGGCCAGGAGATCAACCCGCGCACCTACGCGATCTGCAAGGCCGATCTGCTCATCAAAGGTCAGGACCCGTCCAATGTGCGCCAGGGCGACACCCTCGTCGTCGATCGCTTCGAGGACCGCCGCTTCGACTACGTGCTCTCGAACCCGCCCTTCGGCACAGACTGGAAGGCCGTCGAGCAGGAGGTGAAGGGCGAGCACGCCCGCGGCGGTCAGGGACGCTTCGCACCGGGCCTGCCGGCCGTCGGCGACGCGGCGATGCTGTTCCTGCTGCACGCGGCCTCGAAGATGCGCGACGTGGACGACACCGGCCGCGGCGGCAAGGTCGGCATCGTCCTCAACGGCTCTCCGCTGTTCAACGGCGGCGCCGGTTCCGGACCCTCGGAGATCCGCGGCCACCTGCTCGAGCGCGACCTCGTCGAGGCGATCGTGGCGCTGCCGAACGACATGTTCTACAACACCGGCATCGCGACCTACCTGTGGATTCTCTCGAACGCCAAGGTCGCCGAGCACAAGGGCACGGTGCGGCTGATCGACGCCTCGAAGTTCGGCACGAAGCTGCGCAAGTCCATCGGCTCGAAGCGCCTCGAGATCACCGAGCAGGACCGCGAGCGGGTCATCCGCGCGTTCGCCGGAACCCAGGACGAGCAGAGCGAGCAACAGGTGCCCGTGAAGACGTTCTCGAACCGCGACTTCGCCTACTGGACGGTGACCGTCGAGCGGCCGCTGCAGCTGCGCTTCGAATGCATCCCCGAGACGATCAGCGCTGTCACTGAGCACAAGACCCTCGGGAAGATCACCGGGCTCACTGAGGCGCTCGAGTCGTTCGGCGAGGAGCGGTACCTGAACCGCGAGAAGTTCAACCGCGCGCTCGGTGCACATCTCGGCGACCTGGGCGTGAAGCTCACGCCGGCTCAGCGCAAGACACTCTGGCAAGTGATCGGCGTCCACGATGGGAAAGCCGACTACTGCCGCGTGCAGACCGGCAAGCAGAAGGGCGAACTCGAACCGGACGCCGCGCTGCGTGACACCGAGAACGTGCCGTTCGGCTGGGGTGGGCACCCGAAGACCCACGGGGCGTTCCAAGAGACCGTGCAGGACTACTTCGACGCCGAGGTGAAGCCGCACGTCGACGACGCCTGGATCGACTGGACCAAGCAGAAGACGGGCTACGAGATCCCATTCACGCGGCACTTCTACGAATACGTACCACCCCGGCCGCTCGAGGAGATCGACGCCGACCTCGAGCGCGTCGTTGGCGAGATTATGGAGCTGCTGCGGGAGGTTGAGGCGTGAAAAGCACTTGCAATCCGTGCCCGGGATGGCTGGATGCGATTCCGTCAAATTGGGAAATTATTCCAGCAAAGGCCGCTTTCCTTGAGCGGCGTCAAAGGTCCAGGACTACAGATGTCCATTTAACGCCTTCGCAGAAGTTCGGAATCCTTCCTCAAGAAGAATATATGCGGATCACTGGGACTCGTGTCGTACTAAATCTTGAAGGCCAGGACAATATGAAGCACGTCGAAGCCAATGATTTTGTCATCCATCTTCGAAGCTTTCAGGGCGGGATCGAATGGTCGAGCCTCCCCGGGAAGGTTAGTATGGCATACACCGTATTGTCGCCCCGAGGGCGTAACGTGCTGCCTGCATACTACCGCTGGACGCTAAAGTCTTTGGCGTACATTCGGGAACTTAGCTCAACTACGGATCAACTGAGGGATGGGCAGTCGATTAAGTACTCGACCTTTGCCAAAGTGCCACTCCCCTTGCCACCTCTCGACGAGCAGCGCGCCATCGCCGACTACCTCGACCACGAGACGGTCCAGATCGATGCGCTCGTAGAAAAGCAGGAGGAGCTGGCGGCAACTCTTCGTGAGCGACGCAGATCTGTTGTTGATCGCGAGCTGGATTCCGGCAGTCTTGGCCATACTCGCCTGAAGAACTTACTGGACAGGAATGATGGTGGCGTATGGGGTGAGGATGCGGCTCGCAGTGAAGGGACGGTAGTGCTTCGATCGACTGAGCAAACAGTTGATGGAAGGTGGCGCATCGAAGACCCCGCGCGTCGATCGCTTACTGCGAAGGAGTTCAAGGCTGCGCTCCTTGAAGTTGGTGATCTCCTGGTCACTAAGACAAGTGGAAGTTCGAAGCATATCGGCAAAACGACACTTGTCGACGAACATGTGTCGTCCATGTCTGCGTGCTTCGGCAATTTCATGCAGCGACTTCGTGCTCGTTCTGGAACATCGCCGAAGTTTCTTTGGTATTGCTTGAATTCACGGGCGGTCCGGGAGCAGTTCGATCTGCTGTCGACGACTTCAACGGGACTCTCTAACCTGAATGGTTCGACTATTGGATCCGTTTTGGTTCCCTTGCATCCGGAATCTAAGCAGTACGAGATCGTAGATCACCTAGACGAGCAGACTTCTCGTATCGACACACTCATCGCGAAAGCCGAGGAGCACATCGCGCTGGCGAATGAACGTCGCTCGGCGCTGATCACGGCTGCGGTGACCGGGCAGATCGACGTGCGCACGGCCGCACAGAAGGCGAGCTGAACGAGATGGCAGTGGACGGCACGCGCGAGGAAGCGTTTGAGACGGAGATCGCGGAGTACCTCTCAGCCCACGGCTGGGAGTACAGCCCGAACGACGCCGGCTACGACGCTTCGCGCGCGATCTGGCCCAAGGACATCCACTGGTGGTTGCAGGAGACTCAGCCGGACGAGTACGCGAAAGTCGTGCGCGTCGGTACTGGTGCGGAGCAGGCCGACCGTGCGGCGCTGGAATCCGCGCTCGTGGCGCGGTTGGACACGCCTATGTCCTCGGGTGGCGGGACGTTGAACGTGCTGCGGCGGAAGTTCTCGCACACTCGCGGCGCGACCGCGCACCTGCGGATGTGCCAGTTCAAGCCCGCGACGACGCTGAACCGTGAGGTCACCGAGCACTATCGCAAGGTGCGGCTCCGGGTTGCGCGCCAGGTGCATTTCTCGCCGAAGCGCGGGGACAACCGCTCGATCGACCTGGTGTTCTTCGTCAACGGTCTGCCGGTGGCGACGCTCGAGCTGAAGTCGTTCTTCAAGCAGCAGTGGCGCAGCGCTGTGACCCAGTACCGCAAGGACCGGGACCCGGCCGGGCAGCCGCTGTTCGGCTTCGGCACCCGCGCGCTCGTGCACTTCGCGGTCGATGACGACCAGGTGCACATGACCACGAAGCTCGCCGGCGAGAAGACCTACTTCCTGCCCTTCAACCGCGGGCACGACGACACCGGCGCGTCGGGGAACCCCGCAAACCCCGAGGGCGCCGCGACCTCGTACCTCTGGGAGCGGGTGCTGCAGCGCGACGCCTGGCTCCAGATCCTCGGCTCGCAGATGTTCCTCAAGACCGAGACCGACGAGGACCCGACCACCGGCAAGCTCAAGCGCTCGACCGCGCTGATGTTCCCCCGCTACCACCAGTGGCGCGCGGTGACGAAGCTCGTCGACGAGATCACCGAGGAGGGCCCCGGGCGACGCTACCTCATCGAGCACTCCGCCGGCTCTGGGAAGACGAACACCATCGCCTGGACGGCGCACCGACTTGCGCGACTGCACGACCGCTCGAACGAGAAGGTCTTCGACAAGATCCTCATCGTCTCGGACCGTCGGGTGCTCGATGCGCAGCTGCAGCAGGCCGTCGAGCAGGTCGATGACACCGTCGGCACCGTCGCGGTCATCGACTCGGTGGCTGTGCGCCGCTCGGGCGGCTCGAAGTCCCGCGCGCTGCTGGATGCGCTCACGGGCTCAGCGCTCATCGTCGTCGTCACGATCCAGACCTTCCCCTACGTGAAGGGGCTGCTCGAGACGACGCTCGGCGACAAGAACTTCGCCGTGATCATCGACGAGGCGCACACCTCGCAGTCCGGCAAGACCGCGGCCGACCTGAAGAAGGTGCTCACCGAGGGAGGCCAGGTCACCGACGAGAACGAGCTCGACAGCCAGGACGTCGTGAACCAGGTCGTCGAGGAGGACGTCGCCCGGGAGCGGCAGATCGCCGAGGAGACCGCGGCCCGGGCCGGAGCGCGGAACGTCTCCCTGCTCGCGTTCACCGCGACCCCGAAGCACAAGACCAAGACCCTCTTCGGGCGGCCCGGTGAGGACGGACTGCCCGTCTCGTTCGACGTCTACCCGATGCGGCAGGCGATCGAGGAGGGCTTCATCCTCGACGTGCTGCGCGGCTACCAGACCTACAAGACTGCCTTCGAGATCGAGCAGCGCGACGACAAGGGCCTGGTCACGCAAATCAGCGCCGGCCGTCCCGTCGGGGATGCGGATCGGTATGTGGACCCGAAGGTTGCGACGCGGAAGATCATGCGGTTCGCGAACCTCCACCCCACCAACGTCGGGCAGAAGGTCGAGATCATCGTCGAGCACTTCCGGGCGAACGTCGCGCACCTGCTCGACGGGCATGCGAAGGCCATGGTGGTCACCGACTCCCGCCAGGCCGCGGTCCGCTACAAGATCGAGACCGACAAGTACCTCGCGAAAAAGGGGTACGGCTACCAGTCGATCGTGGCGTTCAGCGACAAGATCAGCGACGAGGAGTACGGCATCGTTGATGCCACCGAGGCGTCGATGAACCCGGGACTCGGCTCCGACCTCGCCAAGGAGTTCCGCCGGCCGGAGTACCGGTTCATGCTGGTCGCGGACAAGTTCCAGACCGGCTTCGACCAGCCGCTGCTGTGCGCGATGTACGTCGACAAGAAGCTCCCAGACGTGCACGCCGTGCAGACCCTCTCGCGGCTGAACCGCACCTACCGCGCGCCCTCCGGTGAGGTGAAGGACCGCACCTTCGTACTCGACTTCGCCAACGACCCTCACGAGATCCGCGAAGCGTTCCTGACCTACTACCTCGAGGCCCACGTCGAGACCGAGACGGACCCGAACCTCGTCCACCGGCTCGCGACGAAGCTTCTTGAGGCGCGCATCTTCACCCCTGCGGACATCGAGCGCTACGCCGAGGCCTGGTGGACGCCGAAGCAGTCGCACGAGGCGCTGGGGGCTGCGGTGGCCCCGGCACGTGACGAGTATGTGGCCAGGTGGGAAGAAGCTCGTTCGGATTCCGATGATCAGGCCCTCGACGTGCTGCGCACGTTCAAGAAGGACTGTGGCTCATATGTGCGGCTTTACGACTTCATGTCGCAGGTCGTCGACTACGCCACCAGCGACCTCGAGAAGCTCGCCGAGTTCCTGCGCCAGCTCGTGCGGATCCTCCCTTCAGAGGACATGCCTGTCGATGCGGACGTCTCCGGGCTCGAGCTGCGCCGCGTCCGCCAGATCGATCAGGGTACTGCCAAGATCGGAAGCAGCGGGAATCAAGACACTCCAGGGCTCGAAGGAGGTTTCACAGGCGTCGGTACCGGAGCCTCGCGCCAGGACCCGCAGCTTGAACTGTTGTCCGAGGTCGTCTCCAAGATCAACGCGCTGTTCGGCTCTGAGTTCGCTGATCCGCAGATCGAAGGATTCGTTGTCGCTGCAGCAGGAATGGCCGAGGAAGATCCACGCATCGTCGAGCAGATCGACTTCAACGCCCAGGACCAGTTCCTCAGCTCGCCCGACCTCCGAGAGACGCTTACAGATGCAGCCGTGCTCAACGAGGGCGCGTTCGGCAAGCTCACGGGTGCGTTGACGGGGGAGAGCGATCGCGCGGACGAGTTCATTCGCCTCATCGGTGAGTACCTCTACCAGTCGCGCCGGCTGCGCACCGTCTGAGAACTGGAGGGTGAGGTCGAGAATCTGAACTCTGTCGGCCGCAGGTAGCGTCGGACACGACGCTGAACAATCCATGAGTTCCCAAGGCCGAGTCCGCAGAGTGGAGACTGGAGTGAGCAAGCCCCGGAGCGGAGGAGAAGATCCCTCCGGGTTTCGTGTTCACGCCGTTCGCGGCGTTTACCGGACTAGTTGTTCCCCCTCGCGGCCCACCCCGGCGACCCAATCTGCCAGCTGGGCGAGGAGCTCCGGCCCTCGGGTAGATCCGCTTCGCTCGGACAGCTCGGCAATGTCTCCCTGTAGGACGTCGAGCAGCTGATCCACAGTGCTGTCCTCGATGGCAGCGACCTCAGTACCGGGTACCCAGGACCACGCATCTCCGCGAGCGCTAGCGAAGATGAGCAGCTCGACCGTGTCGCGTGCCAGCGCATCTCCGTCAGCCTCCTCGGCCAGCGCAGCTCCCCAATCATCGAGCGCCTCGAGAAAGGTTGCGTAGCTCGTGCTGTCCCACCAGCTCGTCGTAAGCGCGACACCTGCCTCGATCGAGAACCAGCGCCGCACGACCGCGTCCATGACCGGGGTCGACCTCACCCCATCGGCGGCAGAGGTGAGGAAGTAGAGGAACTTGGTGCCGAACGCGGGACCGAGGTACTTCAGTTCGCCGTGACGCTTCTTGTCGGCGACCGCGGAGAACGCATCAAGCTGTTCGCGACTGGGATCTTGCGCGATCCGCGCGATCTCGCACAGGTGACGGACCGCTTCGGGATCCGCAGTGAGCACTCGCTCGGTGCGATACGGCCCATAACCCGTAGCGCCGTAGCCCCAGATCATCGCTGCGATGAACGCCGTGACCACGGCCCGGGTGTCGTCAGAGCCTCCGGGGCGCAGCAGATCTGGAGCATGGAGCGACCTGACCAGGTCACGGTCGATCAGCTCGTCGTTGCCGTTGAATCGCGTCTTCGCGGCAATTGAGATGGTCCGGACGGCTTCGGCCGCGTCGACACCCGAGATGATGAGCCCGCCGCGACGGGAGAAGCGTCGTTCCCATGCCTCAGGACGCCACCGGAACGCGCCCTGCGGGCGCTTACCTGCGTTGACCCACTGCTTGTGTGCATCGATCAGGGCCTGCGGGATCGTCGTCATAGGTGCATCCTAAGAAGCCGCTCTGACGATGGGAGTCAGACGCTGAAAGTAGATAATGGCGGCGGCGCTGGCGGTACTGGGTCCTGGTGTCCGACGTGAACTGTTTGCACGCGCAAGATCTGATGGGTTGGCCGGGAGCCGTCCCCGCATCACCCGTCACCCATGCCCATGCCCCTCCATCCCCGCGACCCCCACCATCCCTTCCTGCCCCTGCTCGATGACCACGAACTGGCCCATCATCCCCTCGTCCTCGTGCAGCAGCATGTGGCAGTGGTACATGTACGGCACGTGCGGGTCGGCGTAGTCCGCGAAGCGCACCAGCAGCCGGTAGCGGACGTTCGGCAGCAGGTAGATCGTGTCCTTCGGCCCGGCGAGCTCAGGGGGAGGGGCGTCTCCGTCGATCGTGAGGATCCGGAACTGGACGTCGTGGATGGGGACGCTGTGGGGATGCGCTGGCTGCTGTGCACCTACCAGATCTCGGCGTCGCCCTCGTGGACAACCTCGTCGACGCCGGTCAGGTCCATCCGCTGCCCGTTGATCTCGCGGTCCTCGAGCTCGACAGCGCGGGTGGCGCCGCCGACCAGGAATGATGGACCCCGTGACGACGATGAAGGACCCCGGCCCGTACGCCACCTGGCGCGGCGAGGAGTATGCGCTACTCCGGATCCGCGGCCGTGACGTGCTCCTGGCGCGCACCCCGACGTCTCCCGGTCCGGAGTGGGAACGGCAGGAGCCCGCGTGGCTGCTCCCCGTCGGCCCCGAGGACGTGGAGGAGATCGTCAGGTATACCTACCCCGGCGAGTATCGCGTCATCCCGGTGGACGTCGGCCCCTCCTCGCGCGGGCGGTACCAGCTGTGGATCCAGCGGAAGGATCTGCCCAGGAACGCCGGGATCGGCGAGTACTACGACCAGTGGTTGGTGATCCACCTCGTCGACGCTGACGACCCCGACCTCACCTTCCACGAGGTGCGCCGGCCGACGACGTACGACTGGCGCCCTCCAGAGAACTGACCGCGCGCAGGGCGCGTTCTGGTCGAGGACGGCACCACTTGACCCGTCGGCCGTGGCCTGACCAACGCAGAGATCGCCGCGGAGCTTTTCCTCATCCCCGCCACCTCCCGCACCTACGTCAGGCGCCTGCTGACCAGGCTCGGTGCCCGCGACCTCGCCGCGCTCGTGGTGCTCGCCTACGAGACCGGGCCGGTACGTCCCGGGCGCTGATGGACTACCTCCGCCGCACCGACCCGCCGCTGCTCAGCCGCGGCGTGCACGTCGACAGTGTCGCTGTACTCGACGAGGGGAGCAGCAATGGTGGCGAGGAAACCCGCACAGGTGGGCACGACGAAGGGCGGGCTGGCGATGGCGATCGCCGTCCTCAGTACGGCCACGCCGATCGTGATCCGGGTCGTGCAGACAATGAAGGACAACCCGGAGATCTCGCACTTCGTGAAGGAGCAGTTCGCGAGGCTCAAGCACAACGACAAGGCCACGCCCGAGGCGATGCTCGCGACGGTGGAGGCCCTGCACGAGCAGGTCGCGCTGCTGACCGAATCGGCCGACGACGAGCAGGAGGCCGCTCAGGCGGCCGCCTGGTCCGCCAAGCTCGACGCGGCCACCGGTGCCGCGAAGACTCTGGCCGCCGCGGGCTCCACAGCGAAGCAGCGCAAGACCCTGAAGAAGAAGATCGATGCGTTGCGCGAGGACATTTTCGCCGCGTACGTCACCGAGCTCGGCGAGGACGTCTCCGCGGCGAAGGGGTGAAGGACGGGGGCGCACCCTGGCGGAGACATCCGGTTCCTCGCCGGGCGAGGAACCACCGCACACGTCGTCTGTCACAGCCCGCAGGCACGCTCGGGGTGCTCCAGAATGGAGATTCGACAACGTGCAGGCGGCGGAGTCGCGGAGGGCGAGCAGCAGGGAGCTCTCTGAGATTCTCCGCGGGGCGGACGGGGGATGAGCATGGGGAAAAGAGCTGCGGTGACAGGGTCGTTCGCGCCGGCTAGGACGTCCGTGCGGTCTGCGGTCAGATTCGTCGGCGGCATGGTGGCGGTGTTCGGTGCGGGACCTGTTCTCTTCTCGCTCGCGCTCATGCTCGACCGCGAGGGTTCGGATGATCCGTTTATCGGGCAGTGGGCTGTGAATGCTGGTGCGACGATCTCTGGACACCTGGGCTGGGGTTTCGGTGCCGTCGCGACCGTGCAGTTCGGTGTGCTCGTCGCCATCGTGGGAGGTCAGATGGCTTTGGGGGACCAGGAGCAGGAAGCCGGGGTGCGAGATGCCCTCCTTCTTCTCGGCGTCCTTCCCAGCGCGGCACTGTCGCCCGCGATGTTGCTCCTCGTTCTCGGTGCGATCGGATCAGCGGAGGCGGGAGCGGCGCTCTTCGTCGCCGTGCCGGTGTACCTGACGATGCTCGCGATCGCTGTTTTCATCGCGACCTTCCAGCCGGGCCCGGACTATCTGCTCCTGAGGCGGGCACAACGACGGAACGAGCACGCACAAGACCAGGCAGAGGCGCTCACGGGATTGCCGACACTGCATCCCGTAGTCACCGCTGGGGTGGGCGGCGCTGCGCAGACGGTGGTGTGCGTTGTGCTCCCGATCGTCGTCGTCCGGATCGTCTCTCGGGATCACCCGCCGTCGTTCGATCCACTGCCCACGCTCGTCCTCGCCGGATCCGTCGTCGTAGCTGGTGCGATGTCTGCGGCCATGCTGGTGTTCGCGAGTGCGTCAAGAAAACCGGATCCGAATCGCATAGAGGTGGTGAGCTCATGGGTCTTCATCGGGCTCAGCTTCTCCGTGGATCTGCTGCTCGCCCTGATCCTCGTTCTGTGGTTTCTCCCGGGGCTTCTGGGAGTCCTCGCCGTCGTGATCCTCCGGATCGGGGTCGTCACCGGCACCCTGCGGGATGCAAGGAGGGTCCAGCAGGGGCAAAGAACCGCGGGGCGACGCTGGACGGCGACCCGCCTCGTCACCCGTGCCGGGAATCGTGTTGCGATTCGTTGGGCCGACGCGGAGGTCGTCAGCAGCACCAAGCATCTCGCCGCGATGGAGGAACGAGTGCTCAATAGTGGGTTTCCCGGGCAGGCGCGCCTCTTCTGAGGCCGCGCCACCCCGGACCCCAGCGTCAGCCGAACCCGCAGTCCCTCACCCCACGGACCACGACTCCAGCAGCGACACCAGCCGCTCCCGCTGACCTGATGGCGCCCACTCCGCTCCGCCGCGCGTCGCGAACTCCACCGCATCCTTCAGCGGCGCCCCGGTCAGCTCGACGAGCAGGCCGAGGAGCATCTCCTCGGCGGGCCAGCTGTCGGTGTCGGGCGTGTCCCTCTGCCAGTACATCCCCTGCAGGGCCTTCGCGGTCAGTGGCATGCTCCTCGCCGCCGCCCCGTCCAGTCCAAGCAGCCCCAGCGCGCGGCGCAGGGGCGCGAGGGCTATGACGTCGCGAGGGATCACCTATCGGTCGCTGCGGGGGAGCAGCAGGAACGCAGCCCAGCTCCCGCCGTCGGGCGAGGTGCCATGGAGGCTCGCGAAGACCTCGGGGAGGAAGGCACTGAGAGCTCCCGCGCTCGCCGACGGCTCCGCCGTCTCCGGCAGGAGCACGACCTGCAGGTGCGCGGCCATCCAGAGGTGCCTCGGCATGATGCCGACGTCGTGGAGGGTCACGCCCGTGAGGCGCGACCCCTCCGGAAGTTCCAGGAGGTTTCCGAGGTGGCTCATTCCTCCCACGCCCAGATCTGATAGGAGGCGGAGATGAGGTCGGCGCGGGTGACGTCGAAGGCGACCGCATCGACCTCGCGCTCCTCACTGCCCGGCTCCTTGGCGACCAGGATCTCGAGGGTCACGGTCAGGGGGTCGGAGTCGAGCACGAGCACCGCGAGCTCCGACTCTTCATCCTGGAAGGACGGGACCTCGACCTCGGGCAGGTCGGCCTTCGCGGCGTCCTGCAGCATGCCGCCGAGCCGGGAGAGCGCCCCCTCCTCCGGCGCGCGATGGAGATAGCGGACCAGCCGGTCCGAGGTCAGCAGCTCGATGTCGACCTCGACCACGCCGTCGTCCTCCAGGTCGGGAACCGGCAAGAGGGCGAAGGCCGCACCGTCCGCGGAGACGAGGCGCATCGGAGCATGCGGCTCCTCCAGCCACCCCACGCGCCAGAAGTTGTCGCACTCCTCGCAGGACCGGTCCCCGAACGGGAGAAGGCAGCCGTGCCAGTCGACCCAGTCGGGGGGCGGAGGGTCCGTGCGCGGGTCCGCCATGCCGAGCAGATGGTGCCTCACGCGGGCGGATCCGCAGTCGGGACACGTACCCCGCGGCTCCGTGTACGGCGGCGTCGGCTCCTCGCCGAGGATCATGATCATGGGGGGAGAGTAGGGCGGGCGTCCGACAGATCATCGTCCCGCGCCGGACCGGCGCACCTCCCGACGACCACCGGGAACGCGGCGGACCACTCCGCGGACCACACGATTCCGGACGCGGGTTGCATGTCCGCCGACCAAGGAGCGTAGGTTGCAATGAGTGACCGCCTCCCGGCGCCCCGCAGTGCAGCGGCCCGCCGCACGGCCCCGCGGCAGCTCAGCCCTGCAGCTGCCCGGCGTTGGACTGATCCTGATCGAGCTGAACCTGCGCATCGGCGTCGCCGCCATCGGGCCGGTGATCGGCGAGATCCGTGCCTCGCCGGGCATGACCGCGAGCGGATCCCGCTCGCGGGGGCTGCGGCCCACGTCCGGTGGCCTTCTCGACGAGCTGCGGATAGGCGATGACCTCGCCCCCGCCGATGTCGTACACGCCGTGGGTGCTGTGTGCCGGCGCTCTCGAGCAAGACCGGACTCGCCCTGTCGCGGCGAGCGGCCTCGTACGCTTGGCGCATGAGCCCTGATCGTCCCGCCTCCCGTCCCGGCGCGTGGTGGGTGGTCGGCCTCGCCGTCGTGGTGGCTGCGCCGCTCCTGGCCGCGTCGCTGCGCGCCGAGGGCGAGGGGCCGGGGACCGTCGCCGGTTGGGCACTGGGAATCGCCCTGACCTGGACTGTCGGCGGACTGCTGATCATGCGCCTGGCACCTTCGGATCTCGACCGCCGGGCCCCGGGGCGCGCACCGAAGGTCGCGGTGGCCGCCGCGGGCGTCGGTCTGGCCGCGGCCTCGATGGCGGGCGGTCTGGTCCTGGCCGGTGTCCCGGCCACTGCCCCGTGGGTGGCCGGTCCCGTCGCCGCAGCGGCCGACGGACGGTGGGGCGTGCTCGCGGTCGCGCTGGTGGCGGGCGCCGCTGAAGAGGTGTTCTTCCGCGGTGCGCTGCCTCGGCTGCTCACCGGCCGGGCCCGCTGGGTGGTCCCCACCGCGGTGTACGGCCTCGTCACGCTGTGCACCGGCAGCCCTGCTCTCGCGGTGATGGCCCTCCTGCTGGGACCGGTGGCGATGTGGGCCCGCGAGACCTCCGGCTCACTTAGCGGGGCGCTCTTCGTCCATGCCCTCTGGACGCTCACCATGGTGGGGCTGTTCCCCGCCGTCCTCGTCCGTGTCGGTATCGCGGGCTAAGGTGTCCGGCCGCTCGAGCCGAGCGAGTCGATCCGCGGCCTGACGGCGGCGCTCGTCCTCGGGGCGCTCCCACCATGCGGGGCCGCGCTCTCCGAGGCCTTCCTTCGCGAGCTGGACACGGTCTCGAGCTGATCGGACGCTCGCCTGGTCGTCGTCGCGGCCGGCTCGCCCGACCTCGGAGCGGGCTCTGCCCAGATGGCTCTTCAGCGCACGGACCACGTCGGCGCCCAGCGCCGGGTCCGTGCGTCGCCATCTCCGTCCCCGGATGATCAGGTAACGGTCCTCGTCCTCCGTATCATCCACGTCGGTCCTCGCCTCGTCGCTGCGGTTCATCCCACCCACTCCAGGAACTCCTCTGCCGTGATCACCGGGTTCTCCCGCCTCGCCGCGTTCTTCGCCTTGGTCGACTGCGAGCCGGCCTCGGCGACGACCAGCACATCCGTCCGGGTCTTGGTGAGGGTCGCGACGGCCCGGAGCCCGCGCGCCTCGGCCATGGCGTGCAGCTGCTCCTTCTCCAGCCAGCCGTGCCGGGGCGAGTGGGCGGTGCCGGAGAAGCACACCCGCGCCCCCGGCACGAGCACGTCGGCCGCGCTGATCGGGCCTGTCGCCTCGAAGCACTCGGGCAGCACCCGCACCCCGAAATGCTCCTCGACCCCGCGCAGGCGCTCGACGACTTCCTGATCGGGGGAGAGGACCCGCTGCCAGGTCCCCTCGTGACCAGCACGAACGCCGCAGGCCCGCGGGCGCTGCGGCGTTCGATTGTTCCGGCCGCGGCGGCCGGGTGCTGCGGGGGATCAAACGGTGGGAGGGGGGTCCCGACGCTCGGAGACCGAGTGGCCGGGAGCGCTCTGGGTGTTCACGACGGTCTTGCGGGACCTCAGCATCAGCAGCAGGCCCACCACGAACAGGATCGCGCCGCCCACCATCAGGATGGTGCCCAGCGTGGACGATTCGAGACCGGGCAGGTCGACCTCGAGAGCGAATCGGACGATCGCTCCCAGGATGAAGAGGATGATTCCGCCGACGATGGCGCCCATGGGTGCTCCTTGGATGATCGGTGCGGCGAGGTGGCGCCGCGGGCACCCGGGGGCCGCGTGCCGTGAGCGCCTCGGGGGACCTCGGCCACGGTGATGGGGGCCACTCTAGAGCAGTCGCGGTCTGCCGACGTGCACCGACCGAGGGGTCCGTCGTCGTGTCATGCCGCATCGGGGCCCGTCACGCCCGCGGCGAACAGGCCGGTGGTTCGTCGGTGGGGACGCGTAGTCTCGATCCATCACCACCACCGGACGGGGGAGGACCATGTTCGAACGCTTCACCGATCGCGCCCGCCGCGTCGTCGTCCTGGCACAGGACGAAGCCCGCTTGCTCAACCACAACTACATCGGCACCGAGCACATCCTGCTGGGCCTGATCCACGAGGCCGAGGGCGTCGGGGCGAAGGCCCTGGAGGCACTCGGCGTCACCCTGGACGCCGCGCGCGAACAGGTGCGCGACATCATCGGCGAGGGCAATCAGACGCCCAGCGGGCACATCCCGTTCACGCCGCGCGCCAAGAAGGTGCTCGAGCTGAGTCTGCGCGAGGCGCTGCAGCTGGGGCACAACTACATCGGCACCGAGCACATCCTGCTGGGCCTGCTGCGCGAGGGTGAGGGCACGGCCGTCAAGGTGCTGTCCCGCCTGAACGCCGAGCCTGCCGCGGTGCGCCAGGAGGTCATCGAGCGCCTCTCCGGCTACCAGGGCAAGGAGCCCGCCACCGCCGGCGGCCCCGCCGAGGGCCAGCCCGCCGGTTCGCTGGTGCTGGACCAGTTCGGCCGCAACCTCACCCAGGCTGCGCGCGAGGGCAAGCTGGATCCGGTGATCGGTCGCGAGCACGAGGCCGAGCGCGTCATGCAGGTGCTCTCCCGCCGCACCAAGAACAACCCGGTGCTGATCGGCGAGCCCGGCGTGGGCAAGAGCGCCGTGGTCGAGGGCCTGGCCCAGTCGATCGTGGCCGGGGACGTCCCGGAGACCCTCAAGGACAAGCAGCTGTACACCCTGGACCTCGGGTCCCTGGTGGCCGGTTCCCGCTACCGCGGTGACTTCGAGGAGCGCCTGAAGAAGGTGCTCAAGGAGATCCGCACCCGCGGCGACATCATCCTGTTCATCGACGAGATCCACACCCTGGTCGGTGCCGGCGCCGCCGAGGGCGCGATCGACGCCGCCTCGATCCTCAAGCCCATGCTGGCCCGCGGTGAGCTGCAGACCATCGGCGCCACCACGCTGGAGGAGTACCGCAAGCACATCGAGAAGGACGCCGCCCTGGAGCGCCGCTTCCAGCCGATCCAGGTGGACGAGCCCTCCGTGGCCCTGGCCATCGAGATCCTCAAGGGACTGCGGGACCGCTACGAGGCGCACCACAAGGTGACCATCACCGACGGTGCCCTGGTCTCGGCGGCGAACCTGGCCGATCGCTACGTCAACGATCGCTTCCTGCCGGACAAGGCGATCGACCTGATCGACGAGGCCGGCGCCCGTCTGCGCATCCGTCGACTCACCGCGCCGCCCGAGCTCAAGGAGTTCGACGCCCGCATCGAGGAGGTCCGCAAGAAGAAGGAGGAGGCGATCGACGGTCAGGACTTCGAGCTCGCCGCCTCCCTGCGGGACCAGGAGCAGCAGCTGAAGACCGAGCGCGACGAGAAGGAAAAGGCCTGGCGCCACGGGGAGTCCGATGAGGTCACCACCGTGAGCGAGGAGACCATCGCCGAGGTGCGCGCCGCCTCCACCGGCATCCCGATCGTGAAGCTCACCGAGGAGGAGTCCTCGCGTCTGCTCCACATGGAGGACGAGCTGCACAAGCGGGTCATCGGCCAGAACGAGGCCATCAAGGCCATCTCGCAGGCCATCCGCCGCACCCGTGCGGGTCTGAAGGACCCCAAGCGCCCGGGTGGCTCGTTCATCTTCGCCGGCCCCACCGGCGTGGGCAAGACCGAGCTGGCCAAGGCCCTGGCCGAGTTCCTGTTCGGTGACGAGGACTCCCTGATCCAGCTGGACATGTCCGAGTTCGGCGAGAAGCACACCGCTTCGCGCCTGTTCGGCTCGCCCCCCGGCTACGTGGGCTACGACGAGGGCGGCCAGCTCACCGAGAAGGTGCGCCGCAAGCCGTTCAGCGTGGTGCTGTTCGACGAGGTGGAGAAGGCCCACGTGGACATCTTCAACTCGCTGCTGCAGATCCTCGAGGACGGCCGCCTCACCGACTCCCAGGGCCGGGTGGTGGACTTCAAGAACACCATCATCATCATGACCACCAACCTCGGCACCCGGGACATCGCCAAGGGCGTCTCCATGGGCTTCCAGGCCGGAGGCGACCTCTCCACCGACTACGAGCGGATGAAGTCCAAGGTGCACGAGGAGCTCAAGCAGCACTTCAAGCCCGAGTTCCTCAACCGTGTGGACGATGTGGTCGTCTTCCCGCAGCTCTCGCAGGAGGAGATCGTCCAGATCGTGGATCTGATGATCGCCAAGCTGGAGACCCGTCTGGCCGAGAAGGACATGACTCTCGAGCTCACCGACGGGGCCAAGAAGCTCCTGGCGGAGAAGGGCTACGACCCGGTGCTGGGCGCCCGGCCGCTGCGCCGCACCATCCAGCGCGACATCGAGGACGCCCTCTCGGAGCGGATCCTGTTCGGTCAGGTCCACGCCGGGGACGCGATCATCGTGGACTCCGAGGGCGAGGGCCTCCTGGGCGAGCTCACCTTCGCCCGTCGCGGTGCCGACGGCGAGGTCACCCCCATCTCCGACGAGGTGGACGTCGAGTCGATCACGCAGGCCCGTGCCGAGGAGATGACCCACCCGGATGCGGACGCCGAGTCCGACGACGCCGCGGAGGCGCACACCTCCTGACGGCACAGGGCCGGTCCCGCCCAGCGGCGGGGCCGGCCCTGTCCGTACCACCCTGGGAGTGCTCTCGGGATGGGGCGGTACAGTGCGCGAGCACGGGCGCGGGCGCCGACCGCAACCGCGGGCGCCGGCCGGAGCGCGGGCACCGGAGGATCGCGCCGCCGCCGATGCGCTAGGGAAAGGGGCCGCCTGTGGGCGAGTTCATCGATCAGCTCATGTCCTGGACCGGCGCGGTCGAGGAGTGGGTGTTGGGGATCGCCGACGCCTGGTGGGTGCACCTGGTGGTGTTCGGCTTCGCCGCCACTGACGGCTTCTTCCCCAGCGTGCCCGGCGAGTCGACGATCGTGACCCTGTCCTCCCTGTGGTCCACCTCGGGGCGGCCCTCCATCATCCTGGTGGGCCTGGCCGCCTGGATCGGCGCCTGGACCGGGGACAACATCGGCTACTGGATCGGCAAGAAGGTGGGCTGGGAGCGGTTCCGCTTCCTGCGAGAGGGCAAGGGCCGCAGGGCAGTGGAGGCTGCCGACCGCGGCCTCCAGCGCCGGGCGCTGCTGTTCCTGATGACCGCCCGCTACATCCCCTTCGGCCGCACGGCGGTGAACCTCGTGGCCGGGGCCGTGCACTACCCGCACACGCAGTTCTGGCCCCGCTCGCTGCTGTCCACCTTCGTCTGGGCCGTGTACTCCTGCAGCATCGGTGCCGTGGCCGGAGCCTGGTTCGAGGACCACCACCTGCTCGCCGTCAGCGTGGCCCTGGTGGCCGCCGTGGTGCTGGCCCTGATCGCCGAGCGCATCATCACCGCGATCCACAAGGCCCTGGATCGCCGCGCGGCCCGTGGGGGCGAGGTGGTGCCCGACCGCGTCGACGCCGATGACGCCACCGACGCCGAGTTCGGCACCTTCAACGCCCCGGCCGATCTTCGCGGTGAGGGTCCGCAGGGCTCCCACCGGGTGCAGGCAACCGCAGGCTGCGGCAGCAGTGAAGGGGAGACGGGCTCGCGATGAGCGTCACCATCCGCGCTGCGCGCCCGGCTGACGTGCGCGCCATCAACGGGCTCGTGGAACCGCTGACCCACCGCAACATCCTGCTGGCCAAGGACCTGGTCTCCTACTACGAATCCGTTCAGGAGTTCCTGGTCGCCGAGGACGAGAACGGCCGGCTGGTGGGATGCGGGGCACTGCACGTGATGTGGGAGGACCTTGCCGAGGTCCGCACCCTCGCGGTCGCGGAGTCCCACCGGGGCTCCGGTGTGGGCCACCGGATGCTGCTGGCTCTGCTGGCCCGGGCCATGCAGCTGGGCCTGCAGCGCGTGTTCTGCCTGACCTTCGAGGTGGATTTCTTCCGCAGGCACGGCTTCCGGGAGATGGACGAGCAGGTGGATCCGGAGGTCTACAACCAGCTGCTGCGCTCCGCCGACGAGGGCGTCGCGGAGTTCCTGGACCTGGCTCGGGTCAAGCCCAACACCCTGGGCAACACCCGCATGATCATCGACCTCGAGCACGCGGTCATCGAGGACCGCGCACGCTGATGCCCGAAGGGCCTGCCGCACCCGGGGCCGCATCCCACGCAGCTCCCAAGCCGCCCGCGGCGGCGGATTCAGGGCAGGCGCAGCCCCGCGCCGTCCGGGACGGCCAGCCCATCGGCCACCAGTGAGGCCCTGCAGCGCTGCACGCGCTGCTCGTCCCCCGGATCCAGTTCCAGCAGTGCCTGCTCGGTGGCCCGGTCCTGGGTGCGCAGCAGGGCCATGATCTGCCCGCGCAGCTGACGATCCGTGCCGGCGAAGGCCTGCACGCGGCGGGACCCCTCAGCGGCCGGCGGCCTGCCGGCGCTGTACCAGGCGCAGGCGGGGCCCGCCAACGGGCACTGCTCGCAGCGCGGTGCGCCGGCGGTGCACACCAGTGCCCCCAGCTCCATCACCGCCTGGTTCCAGGCCACCGAGCGCTCCGGCTCCTCGGGCAGCACCTGCGTGGCGGTGCGGCGCTCGGCGACAGTCAGGGACCGTGGCGGCAGGGCGGCCCCCGCCATGGTGCGGGCCAGCACCCGGCGCACATTGGTGTCCAGCACCACCGCCCGGTCGTGGTGGGCGAAGGCGGTGACGGCAGCAGCGGTGTACTCGCCGATGCCGGGAAGAGCCCTCAGCGCTTCCTCGCCGCGGGGCACCTCCCCGTCGTGCTCGTCCACGATGGCCCGGGCGCACTGCTGCAGGCGCAGTGCACGGCGCGGGTAGCCCAGGCGGTCCCAGGCGCGCAGCACCTCGGCGGTGGGAGCGGATGCGAGATCGGCCGGAGCGGGCCAGCGGTCCATCCAGTCCAGCCACCGCGGGAGCACCCGGACCACGGGGGTCTGCTGCAGCATCACCTCGGAGACCAGAATCGACCAGGCGGAGGCACCGGGGCTCCTCCAGGGCAGGTCCCGACCCGCGTCGGCGAACCAGGCGATCACCGCGGTCACGGCGTGCGCATCGAGTGGCACGGTGGCCGCGGACGCCGCTCGTGCAGGGGAGGGGGGTCGGGGCGGGACGGTGCCCCGGCGGGGTGAGACTGTGCGGAGGCCACGCCGGGACGCTATCGCATCCAGGACGCTCCCGGCCCAGGCGCGAGGCGGCAGTGAGCGCAGGGGCGGCAGCGGGACCGCAGGCGGCAGCGGGACCGCAGGCGACAGGGGTGCGGGATACGACAGCGGGGCGAGACCGCAATGGTCCCGCCCCGCTGGGGTCGGTTGCGGCCGGAGGCCGCGACGCAGGTCAGATCAGAGCTGCGGGGGAAGGGTGTTGCCCTGGGTGGGGGCGGCACCGCCGCGCTGAGCGGCGAGGAGGTCGCGGATCTCGCCCAGCAGGACGACGTCCTCGGGGGCGCCGCCCTCGTCCTCCTCGGGCAGGCCACGGCGCTTGCGGTCGAAGGCGCGAGCCTTGGTGACCGGCAGCACGAAGACGAAGTACACGACGGCCGCGGTGATCAGGAAGGCGATGATCGCGGACAGCAGCGCGCCGAGGTCGAGACGGGTGGCCTCGTTGACCTGGATGATCTTGAACGAGAGGCCGTCGACGTTGGTGCCGCCGAACACGTTGATCACGGGCTGGATCAGGTTGTCGACGAAGGCGCTGATGAGGGCGGTGAAGGCACTGCCGATGACCACGCCGACGGCGAGGTCCAGGACGTTGCCCTGCATGATGAAGTCCTTGAAGCCCTTCATGGCTTCTCCTATCTGGGTAGGGATGGTTCTGCGAAGGCGCACCCCGGCGCCCGAACGGGAACCCTAGCCGAGTATCGACAAAATGGACCATCCCTCCCGTGTGGCTTGTGCTACGTCCGCGGCATCGCCGCGCGCCACGGTGACCAGCACCACCACATCAGCCCCGGCATCCGTCAGGCCCGCCACCCCGGCTTCGGTGGCCGGGGTCACCTCGACCACGGTGGCCGAGGTCCGGCCGGGCTGTGTGGGATCCGGTGTGGAGTGGTGGATCTCCAGCTCGGTCCCCGGCCGCAGACGATCCGCGAGCTGGACAGGTGCAGAGACCGCCAGCAGTGCACGCCCCTCGGGTATCTCCGCAGAGTCCTTCCCCGTCAAGGTGCCTGGGAGGATCGGCGTTCCCGCGGTCAGGGGGAGTGCGGTGGTGCTGCCCAGCAGCGACTCCGCGGTGGTCGCGATGCCCTCAGGGGCCAGTTCCGCGGCCACCTGCTTCTCCTGCAGGTGCTCCGGCGCGAGAGTCGTCCCCGCGGGCAGGTCGGCGGCCGCCACCACCACCGTGGTGCCCCTCGTGGAGGTGGGCAGTGCCGAGGGCAGCACTGCGGCTGCGAGCACCGCGATCAGCAGCACGATCAGCGTTCGCCGGCGGCGACGCAGGGCACGCCGGTAGAGGGGGAGCTGCGAGCGGATCCTGGAGAGCATGCTCTGCACGCTATGGACCGGGCCCTGCCGTCGGGCCGGAACCTCGGCGCCGGTGGACGAAGGAGCGGTGGGGAGGAACC
Organism: Brachybacterium epidermidis; assembly: GCF_015209585.1. Taxonomy (GTDB): domain Bacteria; phylum Actinomycetota; class Actinomycetes; order Actinomycetales; family Dermabacteraceae; genus Brachybacterium; species Brachybacterium epidermidis. Next base: position 33,035 of record NZ_JADEYR010000008.1, on the reverse strand, counting down.
TCGCCGTCAGGCCGAGGCGGCGCTCTTCTCGCCGGCGGAACGGCTGGAGGTCGAACCGGAGCCCGAGGTCGAGGAGCCCGATCCGGACCCCGCCGAGCCGGACCCCGCCGAGCCGGGCCCCGCCGAGCCGGGCCCCGCCGAGCTGGAGGAGTCGCTGCCGGCTCCGGGAGCACCGGAGGAAGCGGATGCGCTCTCGGAACTGCCAGAGGAGGTCGTGGAGCTCTCCGCGCCGTGGGAGCGGGTGCCGCCCTTGGTGGAGGACTGGGAGTCGGTGGAGTAGAAGCCGGGGCCCTTGAACACGATGCCCACGCTGTCGAACACCTTGCGCAGCGTGTCCTGCGTGCACTCAGGGCAGGTCACCAGGGAGTTTTCGGAGAAGCTCTGATACTGCTCGAAGCGGTGGTCGCAGTTCTTGCAGGCATAGACGTAGGTGGGCACGAGCAGTCCTTCACGATGTCCCGGGTGCGGGGCCCCGTAGGGGCAGGGGGAGTAAGGGTGGAAGTGGCGCCGCTGCGCGGCGACCGAGGCGATTCTACGACCGCCGGGCCCGGGGCAGTGCCAGGTGGTCGGAGATCACGTGCAGGCCCTCCGCCGTGAGCACCGCGTCGATCGGCACGTCGTGCGCCTCGCGCGGCAGGATCCCCGGCTCGAGCAGCTCGGCAGGATGGATCACCGCCACCACCGGCGTGGAGGCGGGGCGGTGCGGCAGGGCTCGGTCGTAGTAGCCGGCGCCATGGCCCATCCGGGTGCCCTTCCGGTCCACGGCGACGGCCGGGGCCAGCACCAGCACCGCCTCTGACAGTGCTCCCGGTCCCAGTCGCCGGCCGTCGGGCTCGTGCCCGAAGCCCTTGCCGGGGGAGGGCACGAACGCGGAGTGCCCGTCCCAGGTGATCCACTCCAGTTCGTGGCCGGCGGCGGCGGGGAACACCAGCTGCGCACCGAGTTCGGCCAGTTCCGCAGCCAGCGGCATCACATCGGCCTCGGTGGGCGTGGGATGGTAGGCGGCCACCCGGGCGGTTCCGTGCTCGGCCAGGGCGGCCTCGACCAGAGCGCGCACGGCAGCGGCATGGCGGAGGAGCGCCCTTCCCTCCACCTCGCGCCGGCGGGTGCCCTCCGGGCCGCCGTAGGCGCGCGTGCGCTGCTCGCGCAGACGCCGGCGGAGTGCTCGCTTCTGCTCGGTGATGTGCGCCCCGTCCCTGCGCACAGCGGCCCACACCCATCGTGCCCGCGCCCCGGGATCGTCGGCTCGCCTCCGGGCCTACGATGACCCGATGGTGCACACGTGGCCACTCACGCTGCGCGACCGCGAGCTGGTGCTGCGGCCGCTGCAGCGCCGTGACCGCGCCGCCTACGACGCTCTGCGTCGCCGCAATGCGGCCTGGCTGCGCCCCTGGGACGCGACCGATCCCGAGCACGGCCGGGTGCAGCCGCCGTTCGCCACCCTGCGCCGCTGGGGCGAGAGACAGGCCAGGGCCGGCACCATGCTGCCGCTGGGCATCGTGGTCGACGGCAGGCTGCGCGGGCAGATCACGGCTGCCCCCATCCTCTACGGCCCGCAGCGCTGCGCCACCTTGGGGTACTGGATCGACCGCGAGAGCGCCGGCCGTGGGATCGTGCCGCGCGCGGCCGCACTGGTGATCGACCACCTGTTCGCCGAGATGGGCATCCACCGGGTGGAGGTCACGGTGCGGCCCGAGAACGCCGCCAGTTTGCGGGTGGTGGAGAAGCTGCACCTGCGTGGGGAGGGCCTGCGGCGCTCGGCGATCCACGTGGACGGGGCCTGGCGCGACCACCTGGTGTTCGCGATCACCGCTGAGGAGATCCGCCCCGCTCACGCGGGCCGAACCGATCGCCGCGATCATGGCGGCCGCGGGGTCCTTGACCGATTGTTGACGGAATACCCTCCCGACACGCGCCCCACCTGACCTGCTGAATCACACGGGTGTCATTACCCTGGGGGAGTGGAATCGATCAATCTCGGGGCCGTCCTGTTCGCCCTGCTGCTGGTGCTGTGGGTGGCCTACGCCATCCCCCAGCTCGCGCAGCGCCGCGACGTGATGGGCCGCGCTCGCGCCGCTGAACGCACCGAGGTGTCCGCCACCGCGAGGGATCTCTCCGCCGCGATCCGATCCCGCCGCCCTTCCCGAGAGGTGAGTGCCCCCGTGCCCCAGGACCGTCTGCTCCTGCCCCCCGCCGACCCCGCCCGTCGTCCCCGCTTCGACGCCACCCCCGGTGAGCGCATCGACCACCTCGAGGAGCGCGCACGCCACCGCCGTCTGCTGGCTGTCGTGCTGGTGTCACTGCTGCTGGCCACGGCCGCGGTGGGGGTTCTCGCCTTCACGCAGATGCTGCCCGTGTGGTCCCCGGCCGTTCCGGCCGCGGTGCTCGCCGTGTACCTGGTGGGCCTGCGCCGTGCCGAGCTCGAACGTCGCGCCCGCTCCCAGCGGGCCGCTGCGATCGCCAAGCAGGAGGCCCGCGCCCGCGAGGAGGCCCTTCGCATCCGGGACGAGGCACCCGTGGCTGCTTCCCGGCCTGCTGCGCGCCTGCCCGAGCGCGACACCCTCGAGGGGACCACCGAGCGGGCCGCCCGGCACGTGGCCGCGCCGGGAGTGGACCCCGCGCCCGGTGCCCCGCCCCACCTACACGATGCGCGGCGAGGTGGATGACCTCGCCACCCGCCACGCCGCCCACCGCGAGTACGTGCGCGCCACCACCGTGCCCCTGGAGCGGGGCGACGTGGAGCTGCTGGAGGCCACCGACGAGCAGGCCGCTCCCGCCGTGGACCTGCACCTGGACGAGGTGCTCGCACGCCGGAGGGCCTGATGAGCGCGGTCCGGCGCATCGAGGAAGCCTGGCCCGAGCGGGCATCGATCAGCGGCCAGTCGCGGTGCTGGACCTGGAAGCCTTCGACGCCAATGCGGAGGACCTCGCCACCCGCGCCGGTGCCTCGCGCGAGCAAGGACTGCCCATCCGGGTAGCCTCCAAGTCGCTGCGGGTGCGGGGCCTGCTGGAACGGGTGCTGAAGCGACCCGGGTTCGCTGGCGTGCTGGCCTACACGCTGCGTGAGGCGATGTGGCTGTCCTCCTGCGGCATCAAGGACCTGGTGGTCGCCTACCCCACGGCAGACCGCGAGGCCATCGCCTCCCTCGCGCGGGACGACCGCGCCCGCTCCCACATCACGCTGATGGTCGACGAGACCGCCCAGCTGGACCTGATCCTGGACGCGACCCGCGGGCTCATCGGCCCCGGCCGGCCGATCCGGGTGGCCTGCTGCTGAGCCCGTACCTGCGCCACCTGATGGGCGTTCCTGCACCGTAGAGGCGATCCGGCCTAGGCTGGGAGGCGATGAACACCACTGCGCCCTCCGCCCCCGCCACCTCGAGCGTCCCCACCCCCTCCCAGCTGCTGGACATCGCCGTGGGTGCCGCGGCATTGGCCGCCGACCACATCCGGGGTCTGGACCGCGACTCCTTGGCCCGCGAGTACAAGACCTCCAGCAAGGACATCGTCACCGAGCACGATCGTGCCTGCGAGGAGATGATCGTCGCCGAGCTGCGCCGTCGCCTTCCCGGCTGCCGCATCGTGGGCGAAGAGGGCGGGGAGCGACCCGCCCAGGGCACCGCAACCGGCGCGGGACCGGGCATCGACACCGCCGCCGGTAGTCCGGTGGTCTCCTTCTTCGTGGACCCCATCGACGGCACCAGCAACTTCGCGGCCGGCCTGCCCTTGTTCTGCGTGTCCATCGGCGTGGCCGTGGATGACGCACTGGTGGCCGGGGTGATCGACGCCCCGGTGCTGGGCACCGTGTTCACCGCGGCGGACGGCCCCGCCATGATCAACGGCGCTCCGATCACGCCGCGCCCCACCCGTGAGGCGAAGGACGCCATGGTGCTCTCCGGGTTCCTGGGCCCGCGAGTGACCGCCCAGCACCCCGAGTTCGCCGCCCGCGCCGGCCTCGAGGTCAACGCCGAGTACTCCGCGGTGCGCAGCCTGGGCACCGCCGCGCTCGAACTGGCGTACGTGGCGGCAGGGTGGGCCGATGCCACCGCCTTCGCCACCCTGAACTCCTGGGACGTGGCCGCGGGCTTCCACATCGTGCGCCAGGCCGGCGGCAGCGTACGCACCTGGCCGGGCGTGGTCGTCGATGCTGATGCGCCCGCCCACCTGCAGCCCGCGTGCGTGGCCTGCGCGGGCCCTGGACGTCTCGAGCTGCTGGATCGCCTCCAGGACGAGCTGCAGCGGGAGCGCGAGCGCAGCGCCTGATGGTGGCCTGCCAGCCCGCCGTGAGCGCTGGACGGAGAGGGCACACCGCCTCCATGTGATGCTTGCCAAACCCGGCCCGGGGCGGCCGGAGCCGGTGGCCTGCGGTGCTACCCTGGTGGGGTTGCCGTAAGGCACGGGGCTATAGCTCAGTTGGTAGAGCGTTTCGTTCGCAATGAAAAGGTCAGGGGTTCGATTCCCCTTAGCTCCACCAAGGAAGTCCAGAAAGGGCCTCTGACCAGGGACGGTTCCCGGGTCGGGGCCCTTCTTCTTTGCCCTCAGTGGGTCGCGATCACTCAGTCCGTCACTCGGTGTTTGCGGCTCTCTAGGGCTCGCAACGTCTTTCTAAGGCTCAGGTCACTTCCAGGCCCCCACGGACGGTCGAATCGAAGGAGTAGCGCAGGACCCTATGGCCGCCTCGCTCGAACGAACCGCGTGACGGATGCGGGCTCAGTGCACTCAGCAGTCGCGGGCCGTCCACGGCTCTGATCGAGGATCCTCGCGCCACCCTCACCTGCTCTACCGTCGAGGCAAGACCGACCCCGCAGCCCTGTCCCACTTCGTACCGCTCGAGCACCTCCAACAGGAGCTCTCGATCTCGTACCTGCAGACGCTCCAGCTCGTCCGCTCGAGGAAGCTTGCCGCGATCCCGGTCGGCGGCCGGAAGCAGTGGCGGGTGTCGATCGCGGCCCTCGCGGACCAGAGTGATGGCACGGGCACGGAACTCGGGAGGGTACGGGGGGCATGCGAAGAGCCTTCCGTGAAGACCATCGACTAGCGAAGTCAACTGGAAACCGAGCCAAAGGTCAGGTCAAGATGCCACCTATCTGTGCGCCAGTCCCGCCAGCTGAGTGGTCCTCTACCGCTTCTGGTACAGCGCCTTGCGCTGGAAGCGCGGTTCGGAGGTGACGTGGATGCCGAGCTGGCGGAAGATCCCCTCGTCCACCGTGCCCAGGATGGTGGTGGTGTGCACGTCGCAGCCTTCCAGGCTCCGCAGCTGTGCGAGGGCGCGGCGCGCGTTCTCGTCGGTCGCGGCGGAGACAGACAGCGCGATCAGCACCTCATCGGTGTGCAGGCGCGGGTTGCGGGAGCCCAGGTGCTCCGTCTTCAGGGTCTGGATCGGCTCGATCGCTGCCGGGGACAGCAGGTGCACCGAGTCCTCGAGGCCCGCCAGGCGCTTCAGGGCGTTCAGCAGCATCGCCGCCGAACAGCCCAGCAGCGCGGAGGTCTTGCCGGTGATGATGGTGCCGTCGGCCAGTTCGAGAGCCGAGCCGGGATGCCCGGTGGCGGCCTCCACCGCGAGGGCCGGTGCCACCACGGCGCGGTCCTCCACCCGGCAGCCGGCCTTGCTCATCACCATCGCCACCCGCTGGGACACGTCGTCGTCGCGGTCGTTGATCCGCTCGTCCATCAGCGCCTTGTAGTAGCGGCGGATGATCTCCTGCTTGGCTGCCTGCCGGCACACCCCGTCGTCGATGATGCCGCGACCGGCCAGGTTCACCCCCATGTCGGTGGGAGAGGCGTACGGTGAGGAGCCGGTCAGCTCGACAAGCATCGCCCGCAGCAGCGGGAACACCTCCACGTCCCGGTTGTAGCTGGTCACCTGGGTGCCGTAGGCGGCCAGGTGGTACGGGTCGATCAGGTTCAGGTCGTCCAGATCTGCGGTGGCGGCCTCGTAGGCCAGGTTCACCGGGTGCTCCAGCGGCAGGTCCCAGATCGGGAAGGTCTCGAACTTCGCGTATCCCGATCGCACCCCCCGGCGGTGGTCGTGGTAGATCTGCGACAGGCATGTGGCGAGCTTGCCCGATCCGGGCCCCGGCGCGGTCACCACGATGAGGTCCCGCGAGGTGAGCGAGTACTCGTTGGCCCCGAGCCCCTGATCGGAGACGATCCGGGAGATGTCCTGCGGGTACCCGGGGATCACTCCGTGCCGCGCCACCGTCAGGCCCAGCCGCTCCAGGCGCTCGCGGAACGCATGGGCGACGTGGTTGGTGTCCTCCAGCTGGGTGAGCACCACGTGCTGGACCAGGAAGCCGCGCTCGCGGAACACGTCGATCAGGCGCAGCACGTCGTCCTCGTAGGGGATGCCCAGATCCGCCCGCACCTTGTGCCGCTCGAGGTCCTTGGCGTTCAAGCAGATCAGGATCTCCAGCTCGTCCCGCAGCCGCTCCAGCATCGCGATCTTGTTGTCCGGGGTGAAGCCGGGCAGCACGCGGGAGGCGTGCAGGTCGTCGAACAGCTTCCCGCCCATCTCCAGGTACAGCTTCCCGCCGATCTGCTCACGGCGAGCCTGGATGTGCTGGGACTGCAGCTCGATGTAGCGCTGCCGGTCGAAGCCGGCCGGCCGGGATGCCGAGGGATCGGCGGGGAAGGCAGGGGCAGGGGCAGCGGGAGCCGAATCAGTCACTTCGCCACGCTAGCAACACGCCGCGGCTCACGGTCGCAGGCGCACCATCCCCAGCCCCAGCAGGCCCACCACAGGCAGCAGAGGCCACACCCAGTTCACACCGTCGGATCCCACCATCCCCGAGGTGGCCATCACCGCCAGGCCCGCGCACACCAGCGCTGCCGCCAGCACCGGCCGCCACAGGGCCGGGGCCGGCCGGTCATCGGCGCGGGGGTCCTCGAACCGGCCCACGACCAGCACGATCACGCCGGTGATCGCCAGCAGGGCCAGGCACCACAGCGGCCGGGTGGCCCACCAGGTGCCGGTCAGAGGCTGTGGTAGCAGGGTTTGCGCATCCAGGGCCACCAGCAGGTGCGCGAGGCCCACCAGAGCGGTCAGGTGCCACAGGAACCAGCTCATGATGCGCCGGTTGAGCAGCACCGTGACCAGCCACACCCGCGGGCGGCGCAGCAGTGCGGTCAGCGGCCGCTCCGCCAGCAGCACCAGTCCCGCCTGCATCATGCCCAGGAACGCCATCGTGACCCGGGTGGGGTTGGAGTTGCTGATCGCATCGGTGCCCGCGGTGATCATCGAGACGGGGTACGGCCCCGGCCCCACCAGCAGCACCAGCCCTGCAGCGCCGATCGCCGCCAGGACCAGTCGGCGACCCGCCCCGGCCAGGCGTCCGTCCAGCCAGGCGTAGCCGAACTGGTGGAAGGCAGCCCACACCAGCACGTAGTTCGGGTATCCCAGCAGCGGCTGCCCGGTGGTGATGCTGAGCGCGTCCACCAGCCCGGCCAGCACCACCCCACCGATGATCGAGTACCAGCCGAACCTCTCCCACAGCACCAGGCAGGCAGGGGCCAGCACGATCACCAGCAGATAGGCGGCCAGGAACCAGGTGGGGATCAGGGCCATCTGAGAGGCCAGCCGCACCGTCTGCGCCGGTGCCCCGAGTGCGAGTGCGAGGGTGCAGATCACCAGCCAGGTCAGCAGCAGGGGCAGCAGGGGGATCCCCAGTCGGCGCAGGCGGGTGCGCAGCCAGGAGGCGTAGCCCTCCTGCCGGCGCCGGGCCGAGCGCCACGACAGGGCATTGGAGTACCCGCCCACCAGGAAGAAGATCGGCATCACCTGGAACACCCAGGTCAGCGGGTGAGTCCAGCGGGCCTGGTCCAGCACCCCGTGCGGCTGCAGGCCCCCGTCCACGCTGACGGCCATGATCGTCCAGTGCCCCAGCACCACCACCGTGATAGCGGCCGCGCGCAGGAAGTCCACCACCCGGTTGCGGGAATCCGGTGTGGCCGCGTCGACCTGCTCGGCGCGGCTGAGCGGGCGGTGCTCATCGCCGTCCAGGATCGGCCGAGGGTACCGGGCCGGTGCCCGCCTCGGCGTGCCCGGCCGGTGGGGTGGCGGGGCCGGGGGCCGGCTGCTGCCGCAGAACCTCCCACTCGTACGCCTTCCGGTCCGGCCGGGCCGCCACCACCAGTGGTCGCGGGTGCGGTCGAGGTCCTTCGCGGCGCTCAGCTCCATCCGGACATCATCGCGCCGTTGCGCGCTCCTGCGAAGCTCGATGCCCCGGGGGAAAGAAGTGCGATGCCTGTTCGGACTGCTCAACAGTGCCGTCTCCTCCGTGGGCGCGGTCGGGGCCTGCTGGCGGCCACCTTCGTCACCATCGTGTTCTTCTGCCTGGATGCGGCGGGCCTGCCCCAGCGGCTCGCGATCGTGCGATCCGAGCACGCCCCCACCCACCGGGCCCTGCTGGACTTCTCGCTCAGTGTGCGCACCTACTGGATCGTGACAAACGCCGTCAGGGGGTAGGGAGAGGGCGAGGGGACAATGGACCCATGAGCCCTCACGCCGTCGTGCTGGTGCACGGCACCCGGACCTCCGCCAGCCAATGGGACCCCCAGGTGCCCTCCCTGCTGGCCGCCGGGTACACGGTGGTGGCGCCGGACCTCCCCGGTCACGGCGCCCGGCGCACCGAGCCCTTCACCCTCGCCGGTGCGATCGACGCGATCACAGCGGCGGTGCGGACGGCGGCCGACCTCGCCCGCCGACCCCCAGGTGTCCAGGATCAGCACGGCCCGCCCGGTGCCGACGGGACCGCCCGCGTCCATCTCGTCGGCTCCTCCCTCGGCGGCATGCTCGCGATCCACACCGCCGCCACGGTGTCCCTGCCCCTGGCCTCCCTCACCGTGTGCGGCGCAGCGGTGCAGCCGGGCCCGTGGACGGCCCGACTGTACGGCGGCCTGGTGACGCTGAGCGACCGGCTCCCGGGCGGGCCCGACGGCAGCTCGTCCCTGTTCCGCCTGCTGCTGGGCCGCGAGGGGGCTCGCGCCTACCTGCGCGGTGGGCGCGCAGGAGCGGAGGTCGTCGGCCCGGCCTTCCGCGCCGTGGCCTCCCTGGACCTGCGTCGGGACCTGGGACGGATCCAGGTGCCGGTGACGTTCCTGCACGGCCGCTTCGACCAGCTGCGGATCCAGGAGAGGGCCTTCACGGCGGCGGCGCGGCACGGACGGCTCGAAGTGCTGCCGTACGGCACGCACCTGGTGAACCTGAACCGGCCCGAACGCTTCACCGCTGATCTGCTGCGGGTGCTCGCTCGCGCCTGACGGCGAACGGACCGGATGCGGTGCCCCGCCCCAGCGGGCTCCGAGCACGCGACCGCCTACCCTGGTTCCATGATCCACCCCACCCTGCGTGTCGGCTTCGTGCCCGGCGTCGAGCCGGACCGCTTCCTCCAGCGCTGGAAGCAGGGTCGGCGGGCAGCGCGGCTCGAACTGGTGCCCGTGCCGCAGTCCCAGCAGGATGAGGTGATCGCCGATGGTGAGGTGGACATGTGCTTCGCGCGCGACCCCCTGCCCTCGGACCGCCCGGCGCGGGACACCCTGCACGCGGTCCCTCTCTGGGAGGAGCAGCCCGTCGTCGTGATCAACACCGATCACGTGCTCACCGTGCTCGCCGAGGTCACCGCCGCTGACCTCGGCGACGAGACCGAGATCCCCGCCCAGCACGCCGACGATGCCGCAGACCGGGTCGCCGTGGCAGCCACCGGAGTCGGCTATGCGCGGATGCCGCTGTCCCTGGCCCGGCTGCACCACCGCAAGGACGTGGCGCACCGGCCCCTGCGGGGGGCGGAGCCCACCAGGATCGTGCTGGTGTGGCCCCGGGATGACGACGACGAGCTGCGGCAGGCGTTCGTGGGCGTGGTCCGCGGGCGCACCCCCCGCTCCTCCCGCTGACCCAGCCGCGTCCCGGCCCCGCACCCGACGCGGACCCCATCACCGACAAACCCGACCGAAGGAGACACACCGTGACCGAGCAGCCCCGCATGAACGTGGAGAGCTTCAACCTGGACCATCGCACTGTGGCCGCCCCCTACCTGCGCATCGCCGACCGCAAGGAGCTGCCCGGCGGGGACGTGCTGACCAAGTTCGACGTGCGCTTCACCCAGCCCAACATCGAGCACCTGGACTCCGAGGCCGTGCACTCGCTCGAGCACATGATGGCCGAGCACATGCGCAACCACTCCGACCAGGTGATCGACGTGTCCCCGATGGGCTGCCGCACCGGCTTCTACGTGCTGCTGATCGGTGATCACACCGCCGAGGGCTTCGCGCCCGTGCTGGAGGCCACCCTGCGCGACCTGGTCGAGGCCGATGAGGTGCCCGCCGCCAACGAGGTCCAGTGCGGCTGGGGCGCCCACCACACCCTGGAGGGCGCCCAGTCCGCCGCTCGCGCCTTCCTCGACGCGCGTGAGCAGTGGGGTCAGGTCAGCGCGAGCTGAGTGCGTCCCGCACCGCGCTCAGCAGACGCTCCGTGCGCGCATCGGTGGCCAGGTCGTCGATGGTGACCGGATGCAGCTGGGCATCGGCCAGGGGGATCCGCCAGTTCGGGTACTCCTCGTCGGTGCCAGGCTGGTTCTGGATCCGCCGCTCGCCCACGCAGTCCACCAGGGACACGCCCAGCAGCAGGGAGGGCGTGCGCGCCAGGTGGCGATGCAGGGCAATCACGGTGTCCTCGATGTCGGCACCGGGCTGGAGCAGGCCCTCGTCCCTCAGCGCGTCCAGCACCTCCTCGCGGCCGGCGGCATCGGCCGTCTGCTCCTCCTCCAGGTCCCGCTCCAGCAGGCCCAGCTGGTGGCGCAGCGTCACGTGGTCCCCGGCAAGGTAGCCGGCGGTCGGTGGCAGATCATGGGTGTTGACCGAGGCCATGCACAGCTCGCGGTAGTCCTCCGGCGGCAGCGGCTTGCCCTCGTGGTCGTACTCGAACCACAGGATCGAGGTGCCCAGGATGCCGCGGTCGCTGAGGTAGTCGCGCACCCACGGCTCGAAGGTGCCCAGGTCCTCGCCCACCACCAGGGTGTTCGAGCGGTGCGCCTCCAGGGCCAGGATGCCCACCATGGCGTCGTGGTCGTAGAACACGTAGGCGCCGTCGGCTGCGATGTTCCCCTCGGGGATCCACCACAGTCGGAACAGGCCCAGCACGTGGTCGATGCGCAGGGCACCGGCGTGCCGCATCAGTGAGCGCAGCATGTCCCGCCACGGGCGGTAGGAGGCATCGCGCAGGCCCTCCGGGTGCCACGGCGGCTGGTCCCAGTTCTGGCCCTGCTGGTTGTACTGGTCGGCCGGGGCACCCACGCCCACGCCGGAGGCCAGGGCGTGCCGCAGGCGCCAGGAGTCGGCTCCCACCTGCTCCACGCCCACGGCGAGGTCGTGCATGACGCCGATCCGCATGCCGGCATCGAGAGCGGCAGTCTGCGCAGCGGACTGCTGCTCGTCCAGCAGCCACTGCACCCAGGCGTGGAACTCGATGCGATCGGCCAGCTCCGTGCGGGCCTGCTCGACGGTGCGGTCATCGAGGTCCTTCAGCGCCGCGTCCTGCTCTCCGCGCAGCTTCTCGGCGATCGCCGACCAGGTGGCGAAGTCCTCCAGCCCCTGGCCCTCACGGCGGCGGTAGGCCTCGAACAGCGCCTGGCGGCCCGCGGTGCGCGGCACCGCGTACAGCTCCTCCAGCGCCTCCATCTTGGCGGTGAGCACCTCGTCGCGCTCCAGGCGATCGGTGCGCTCGTTCCATGCCTGCACCGTCGTGCGCAGCAGGGAGATCCGCTGCCGGGCGTAGGGGGGAAGGTCCCGCAGCTCCGGCACGTCCTCGATCCGCAGGTACAGCGGGCTCATGAAGCGGCGGGTCACCGGCAGGTACGGGGAGGGCTCCACGGGAGCGGTCGGATAGGAGGCGTGCAGCGGGTTGACCAGCAGGAAGTCCGCGCCGTGGCGGGCGGCGCTGATCGCGGCCAGGTCGCGCATGTCACCCAGGTCGCCGATGCCCCAGGAGCGGTCAGAGCGCACCGAGTACAGCTGCGCCTGCAGGCCGTAGGCCCGTCGGGCGCCGAGCTGCTCGTGGACCCGCAGCCGCGCCGGGGTGACCACCACGTCGGCCTCGTGGGCCCCGGTGGAGGTCTCGGCGACCGCCCGATGCCAGCCCAGCGGCAGGCCGGCCGGCAGGTGGAAGCGGGCGCGGCCAAGCTGACGGCCGCCCAGGTCGAACGGCGGGGTGAAGTCGTCCATCTGGTGCAGGTCCCACCGGCCGCCGCTCTCCAGCCGCAGATGCACCGAGACGGGGGTCCCGTGGTCCACGTGCACGGGGATGCTGGATTCGTGGTCCTCGCGCAGCACGGTGACGGGGGGAAGGGTGCGGCGCCACGGCTCGCGCTCCCGCTCGGCCCGCACGGCGGCGAGGTCCTCGTCGCTGTCGACGGCGTGGCCGAGGGCTGCGATCACCTTGCGCAGAGTGCCGTCGGAGACGTTCTTCTGGGTGCCGTCGAACCCCCAGTACTCGGTGCCGATGCCGAGGTCGCGGGCGAATTCACGCAGGGCGATGGAGTCCAGAGCCATGCGCACAATCGTAACGGCCCGCACCGGGACCTCAGCTCACCCCCGGGTGCTCAGCTCCAGCCGGGCAGCCATATGCGCCACCGCCACTGCTCGGTGTCGATCACGTCCCCGGTCCACACCGGCCAGAAGAATGCCGAGACCAGCACCGTCAGGGTCAGCAGGCTCCCGACGAACAGCCCGCCGGCCAGTCGCCGATCGGGATCAGCATCACGTGGGCCGATCACCAGCCCCAGCACGTACGCCAGGCACAGCACCAGCCACGGCTCGAACACCACCGCGTAGAACGTGAAGATGGTGCGGTCGGTGTACATCAGCCACGGCAGGTAGCCGCCCGCGATGCCGGACAGCGCGGCCCAGGCGCGGCCGTCGTGGAACCGCACCGCGAGCGTCACCGACACGAGCACCGCGAGCGAGCCCAGCCACCAGATCAGCGGATTGCCCACGGAGAGGATGTGGGCGGAGCAGCGTGCGACCTCGCAGCCGTGCTCCCCGTACTCGTAGGCGCGGTAGTAGAAGTTCGTGGGGCGCAGCATCAGCGGCCATCCCCACGGCTGAGCCATGTAGGGGTGCTCCGAGTCCAGGCCGATGTGGAAGTCGTAGGCCTGGCGGTGGTAGTGCCACAGGGACAGCAGCGCATCCAGCGGTCCGAACCCGGTGGCGTGCCCCTCGTCCTGCGCCCAGGTGCGGTAGTAGCCCTTGTCGCTGGCGAACCAGCCCGCCCAGGAGGCCACGTACACGACCAGCGCGGTGCCCACCATCGCGAAGAACGCCGGGATCGCATCGCGCACCAGGCCCACCCAGGCCCAGCGGCGCTGTGCGGCAGCGCGGCGTGCCCACCAGTCCCAGAGCACCGTCATGATGCCGACCACCGCCAGGAAGTAGATGCCCGACCATTTCACCGAGCAGGCCAGTCCCAGCAGGGCACCGGCTGCGAGCCGCCACGGCCTCCACCCCGCATGGAAGACGGCGCCCGGATGGGGGAGGGGGCGCGACCCGGTGACGTGCTCGGTCGGGGCCGGATCCACCGCGGCCAGGTGCAGGCGGGCGGCGTGCAGGGCCAGGCGCTCGCGGAATCGGTCCCTGTCGATCAGCAGCGCCCCGAAGCCGGCCAGCGCGAAGAACATCAGCAGCAGGTCCAGCAGGCTGGTGCGGGAGTGCACCAGGTGCATCCCGTCGATGGCCAGCAGCAGCCCGGCGATCAGACCCACCGTGGTGGAGCGGAACAGGCGGCGGCCGATGCGGGCCAGCATCAGCACGCTCAGCGACCCCAGCACCGCCACCGAGATCCGCCATCCCCAGGGATTGTCGGCACCCAGCAGCAGCATCCCGGCCCCGATCACCCACTTGCCCACACTGGGATGGACTACATAGGCGCCGCGGTCCTCGTAGGTGTCCACCTCCCCGCCCTCGAACACCGGGTCGTGCTCGTCGGGCCAGGACATCTCCACGCCCTCCTGGGTGAGGGTGTAGCCGTCCTTGACGTAGTAGGTCTCGTCGAAGATCAGCTCGGCGATGCCGCCCAGCCCCCACAGCCGCAGGACCAGCGCGAGGGCGAACACCGCCAGAGCTGAGGCCCATGCGAGCCGCGAGAAGGGAAGGTCCATGACCTTGAGCCGGGAGCGGTAGGAGTCGAGCACGGCGTCCGTCTCGACCTCGGCGACGCTGCGCGGCCGCGCCCGCTCCTGGGTGTGCACCCGGTCATGCTAGGTCATCCCAGCACCCGCCCGGCCGATCCCGACTTCGCGCACCCGGCGCACCCGCGGCAGGGGCGCGTCCGGCCCGGGAGGGGGAGCAGAGGGTCCGGACCGCACCGCATGACTACCATGGCCGGCATGCTCGCACCCGGTGTCCTCACGCTCGCCGCCACCCCCATCGGCAACCCCCTGGACGCCTCGGTGCGGCTGGTGCGCGCACTCGAGCAGGCTGATCTCATCGCGGCGGAGGACACTCGGCGCCTGGCGCGCCTGGCCGCCGACCTCGAGGTGACCCTCCGCGCGACCGTGCTGTCTTACCACGAGCACAACGAGGCCGAGCGCACCCCCCGCCTGCTGGAGGCGCTGGCGGGCGGGCAGCGGGTCCTGATCGTCACCGACGCCGGCATGCCCGTGGTCTCCGACCCCGGGTTCCGGGCCGTGCGCGCTGCTGCCGAGGCCGGGTACGAGACCACGGTGATCCCCGGGCCCTCGGCCGTGCTCACCGCCCTGGCCGCCTCCGGGATCGCCCCGGACCGGTTCAGCTTCGAGGGCTTCCCTCCCCGCCGCGACAGCAGGCGCGCCGCCGCCTTCGAACTGCTCGCGCACGAGGCGCGCACCCTGGTGTTCTTCGAGTCCCCCCGGCGCACCGCCGTCACCCTCGCGGCGATGCGGGAGGTCTTCGGGCCCGACAGGGAAGCAGCCGTGGCCCGGGAGCTCACCAAGACCCACGAAGAGGTGCTGCGGGGCAGTCTCGCCGAGCTCGCGGCGTGGGCCGAGGGAACCGAGGTGCTGGGGGAGATCGTGATCGTGGTGGCCGGAGCCGCGCCACGAGCCGCCAGCGCGGAGGACCTGCTCGAGGAGGTGCTGGACAGAGCGCAGGCGGGGGAGCGACTGAAGGACGCGGCCAAGGCCGTGGCCCGCACCAGCCAGGGCGTCACCGCCCGAGAGCTGTACGACCTGGCCCTGGCTGCTCGACGCGAGTGAATGCACAAGAGCCCCGGCCGAGGCCGGGGCTCTTGAGCGGTTCTGCGGCAGGCGCGGTGCCTGCGGGCCGTGATCGGCCGGGATGATCAGTCGTCGATCTGGATCAGGCCGCGCTGGTAGGCCTTGGCCAGGCGACGCGGCACCGCAGCGGTGCGACCGCGAACGGTGACCTGCACGAGGTCGGCGTTGGACGCCTTCCAGTTCGCGCGGCGGGACCGGGTGCGAGCCCGGGACATCTTGAACTTGGGCACTGCCATGGGACGCTCCTTGACGGTCCGGAGGATGGTCTGCAGCCCGCATCCCCCGCGAGGACGGCCCGCGGCCGTGATCAGCCGAGCAGGCGCGCAGAGGGACACGCAACGACCGATCATTCTGCCACAGCCGTGCGCCGGGC
This sequence comes from Brachybacterium epidermidis, assembly GCF_015209585.1. GTDB lineage: Bacteria > Actinomycetota > Actinomycetes > Actinomycetales > Dermabacteraceae > Brachybacterium > Brachybacterium epidermidis. The sequence goes on along the minus strand of NZ_JADEYR010000008.1, from coordinate 17,423 downwards.
GGCACCGCCGCGGCGGGTGACCTCTGCCACCGCCGCCGCGGGTGCTGCGGGCCGTGGCGTGCTCACTGGGTCGCGCGGGCGCCCCCGCTGCCACGGAAACGGACATCCGCGGTCCCGGCGGAACCTACGATGGTCATCATGCCCGACGCATCCCCATCCCCTGTGCGCCGACGCGAGGACCTCGATCCCCGCCCCCGTTCCCGCGACCGCTCCTGGCCGCCGATCCCCGAGCCGCTGCCGCTGCCGGTAATCGACAACCACTGCCACCTCGACTTCGCCGACGGGGACCAGGAGCTCTTGGTCCCCGACCACGTCGAGCGCGCGGCCCGGGTGGGGGTCGACGGGATGATCACGATCGGCTCCGACCTGGCGGCCGCCCGCTGGACCGCCCGACTGATGGCCGATCCCGATCGGCCCGCATCGCTGCGTGGCGGCGTGGCCGTGCACCCCAACGAGGCGGCCCTGCACGCCCGCGGTCACGACCACGACGGCGAGCCGATGATCGCGCTGGACGAGGCGATCGCCGAGGTCGCCCAGCTGATCCGCACCGACGGCATGGTCACGGTGGGGGAGACGGGCCTGGACTGGTTCCGCACCTCCCGCAAGGACGAGCAGGCCCGTACCGCCCAGGTCGAGGCGTTCCGCGCCCACATCGCCCTGGCCAAGGAGATGGGCCTGCCGATGCAGATCCACGATCGTGAGGCGCACCGCGACGTGCTGGAGGTGCTGGATGCCGACGGCGCCCCCGAGCGGACCGTGCTGCACTGCTTCTCCGGGGATGCCGAGTTCGCACGAGCCTGCGTCGACCGCGGCTTCTACCTCTCCTTCGCCGGCAACGTCACCTTCAAGAACGCCGAGCACCTGCGCTCAGCGCTGGCCGAGGTGGGCATCGACCGAGTGATGGTGGAGACCGACGCCCCCTTCCTCACCCCCATGCCCTATCGTGGCCGCCCCAACTCGTCCTACCTGGTACCGCTGACCATGGCGCAGATCGCCGAGTCCGCCGGGGTGGGCCTCGAGGAGACCTGCCGGCGGGTGAGGCGTACCACCCGCGAGGTCTACGGATGGCCTGCGGCATGAGGCCCACCGATGGGTCCGAGGGACTGCTGCTCACCCCGCGGGACGTGCGGGAGCTGGCGGCCTTCGCCGGGATCCACCCTTCCAAGCAGCGCGGTCAGAACTTCGTGGTGGACCCCAATACGGTGCGCACCATCGTCGAGCGGGCCGGTGTCCAGCCCGGGGAGGCCGTCCTCGAGGTCGGGCCCGGCCTGGGCTCGCTGACCCTGGGGCTGCTCGAGGCCGGGGCCGATGTGGCCGCGATCGAGATCGACCGGGGCCTGGCCGAGCTGCTGCCGGCCACCCTCACCGCCCGCGGGGTGCCCCAGGAGCGCTGGACCCTGGTCCACGCCGACGCCCTCCAGGTCACCGAGCTGCCCCGCCTGCCCGGTCAGGGAGCTCCGGACCGCCTCCCCACCCGCCTGGTGGCCAACCTGCCCTACAACGTGGCCACCCCCATCCTGCTCACCCATCTGCAGCGCTTCGAGAGCCTTCGCACCGCGCTGGTGATGGTGCAGTCCGAGGTGGTGGACCGTCTCGCCGCCGGCCCCGGTTCCCGCACCTACGGAGCGCCCAGCGTGAAGGCCGCCTGGTACGGCAGCGTGCAGCGGGCAGGCCAGATCTCCCGTCAGGTGTTCTGGCCCGTCCCCAACGTGGACTCCGCCCTGGTGGAGGTCACCCGGCACGGCAGCCCGATGGGCACCGAGACCGAGCGCCGCGGCACCTTCGCGGTGATCGATGCCGCCTTCGCTCAGCGCCGCAAGACCCTGCGCGCGGCCCTGGCCACCTGGGCCGGCAGCGCACCCCGGGCAGGGCAGATCCTCGAGGCCGCCGGCATTGACCCCGGCCGTCGCGGCGAGACCCTTGAGATCGCCGACTACCTCGCGATCGCCCGTGCCCGCGCGGACGCGGGCGGGAGCGAGGAGAGCGAGGAGGGGCGGTCATGAGCGGGGCACCGCAGCGGGTGGTCGCCACCGCGCCCGGCAAGATCAACCTCTCCCTGCGCGTGGGCGCCGCCGATGAGCGCGGCTACCACGCCCTGGCCACCGTGTTCCAGGCCGTCGACCTGCTGGAGACCGTCGAGGCCCGCCTGCCCCAGGTTCCCGGCGCCCTCACCCTCACGGTCGACTCCCGGGTGCGCGGGGACGTGCCGGTGGACGCCACCAACCTGGCCCTGCGCGCGGCCGCTCTGCTGCGCGCCGAGACGGGCACGACGCAGGGAGCGGCCCTGCACATCACCAAGCGGGTCCCCGTCGCCGGCGGTATGGGCGGCGGATCGGCCGACGCGGCCGCAGCGCTGGTGGCCCTGAACCGGCTCTGGCAGCTGGGGCTGAGCGACCGGGAGCTGATGCTGCTGGGGGCCGGACTCGGCGCGGACGTGCCCTTCGCCGTCCTCGGGGGCACCGCGCTGGGCACCGGCAACGGCGACCAGCTGCAGCGGGTGCCGGCACCGGCACCGCTCACCTGGCTGCTGTGCGCACCGGGCGGGCACCTGGCCACCCCCGAGGTGTTCCGCGCCTTCGACGCCCTTGCCGCACAGGCCGATGCGCAGCCTCCCCGAACTCCCCGGGCGGACCAGCACCAGCTCGCGGCGCTGGCCGCCGGGGACCGGGAGGCGATCGCACGCAGCCTGGCCAACGAACTGCACGAGCCCGCGGTCCATCTGCGGCCCGACCTGCAGGAGATCCTGAGCGCGCTGCGCGAGCACGGTGCCCTGGGCGCGATCGTCTCGGGCTCCGGCCCCACGCTGGCCGCCCTGGTGCGCGATGCGCAGCACGGGGAGGAGGTCTCCGCCCGCGTGAGGGAGGACCGCGGCGACCTGGAGTGCACCCTCACCCGCAGCAGCCCGTACGGCGCAAGGATCGTCGCGGTCGACTGAGCGGGCGTCAGCGCCCGGGCGGCTCTCAGCTCTCGAGCTCGAGGGACAGCTCCAGCCAGCGCTCCTCGAGCTCGTCGGCCTCTGCGTCCGCGGCGCGCACCTTCTCCATCCGCCGCGACAGCTCCTGGTAGTCGGAGGGGTCCACCTCGGCCATCGCCTGCCGTGCCGCCTCGGCGTCCTTGCGCAGCTTCGCGACCTTCCGCTCCAGCGAACCCATCTCCTTCTCCGCGCTGCGGCGCTCCGCTCCGGTCAGGCCGCCCGTGCCCGCACCGGCGGCCTCCGCACCGCCCGCCCCGGACCCGGTCGCGCCGGGACCGCCGATGCCCGGTGCCCCCGCAGCGGCACCGGGACGGGCCCCCGATGCGGCTGTCCGCTCGGACTCGGCTCGCACCCGCAGGTACTGGTCCACTCCGCCGGGGAGGTGGCGAACCGTGCCCTCGAGCACTGCGTACTGGGAGTCGGTGACGCGCTCGAGCAGGTAGCGGTCGTGGGAGACCACGATCAGCGGACCGGACCAGGTGTCCAGCAGGTCCTCCATCGCCGCCAGCATGTCGGTGTCCATGTCGTTGGTGGGCTCGTCCAGGACCAGCACGTTGGGCTCCTCCAGCAGGGTCAGCAGCAGGTCCAGCCGCCGCTGCTGCCCGCCGCTGAGCTCCTTGACCTGCACCTTCTGATGGGCAGCGGTGAAGCCCAGGCGCTCCAGGAGCTGGCCGGGGCTCACCTCGTCCTTCCCCGCCGTGTAGCTGGTGCGGTAGCGGCCCACGACGTCGCTGATCCTCTGCTCGCCCAGCTCTTCCAGTCCGGTCAGGCGCTGGGAGACCTGCCTGACGGTCACTGTCTTCCCGCGCTTGACGCGACCGGCCATCGGCTCCAGGTCCCCGGTGATCAGGGCCAGCAGGGTCGACTTGCCGGCTCCGTTGGGGCCGAGCACGCCGATGCGGTCGGCGGGACCGATGTGCACGGTGACGTCCTGGAGCACCGGGGTGCCGTTGTAGCCGGCGTCCACGTCCAGCAGGTCCAGAACGTCACGACCCAGGCGTGAGGTGGCCAGGCGGGTCAGCTCCACGGTGTCGCGCACCGGGGGCTCTCCGGCGATCAGCTCATTGGCGGCGTCGATGCGGAACTTGGGCTTGGAGGTGCGCGCCGGTGCGCCGCGCCGCAGCCACGCCAGCTCCTTGCGCATCAGGTTCTGCCGCTTGGCCTCGACGGCGGCGGCCTGGCGGTCGCGCTCCACGCGCTGCAGAACGTAGGCGGCGTACCCGCCCTCGAAGGGCTCCACCACCCCGTCGTGCACCTCCCACATGCGCGTGCACACCTCGTCGAGGAACCAGCGGTCGTGGGTGATGACCACCAGGCCCCCCGCACCGCGGGGCCAGCGTCCACGCAGGTGCTGGGCGAGCCACGCGATGCCCTCCACATCAAGATGGTTGGTGGGCTCATCCAGCAGCAGCACGTCCCAGTCGCCCACCAGCAGGGCGGCCAGGTGTACTCGCCGCAGCTGGCCGCCCGAGAGGGAGGGAAGCTGCTCCTCCAGGTCGATGCCTCCCAGCAGGCCGCCCAGCACGTCGCGGATCCGCGGGTCGGAGGCCCATTCGTGCTCGGGCCGATCGCCCACCACGCGCTCGCGCACGGTGGCACCGGCGGTGGCCTCGTCGCGCTGATCGAGCACTCCCACCCGGACGCCGCCCCGCACCGTGACACGGCCCGCATGGGGTTCGGTCTGGCGGGCCAGCAGCCGCAGCAGGGTCGACTTGCCGTCCCCGTTGCGACCCACCACGCCGATCCGGTCGCCCGCGTCGATGCCCAGGGTGATGGAGTCCAGCAGCACGCGGTCGGGCAGGGCGACGTGGAGGGACTGGGCGCCGAGCAGGTGGGCCATGCAGGAGCTTCTTTCGTGGGGGCGTTCGTGGTGATCGGATGGAGGGGCGACCGGTGCGGGGCGGGCCACCAGCGATGCAGCACCCCGGGGGTCGGGAGGTGCGGATCAGGCCCCGTCCTCGTCCGCAGGTTCGAAGCCGAGGGCCAGGGTGCGCAGCATCGAGGCCAGCACCTCGCGCTCCTGGGCGTCCAGGGGCTCCAGCAGGGAGTCCTCCGCCGTCAGCAGGCGCTCCATGGCGGCGTCGATGCGGGTGATGCCCTCGGGCAGCAGTCGCACCTCCACCGCGCGGCCGTCGTGCGGGCTGCGTGAGCGGCTCACCAGCCCGCGGGCGCTGAGCTTGTCGAGCCGGGTGGTCATGGTGCCGCTGGTGACCAGGGTCTGCTGGGCCAGTGCCCCGGGGGACAGCGCATCCTCCCCGCTGCGCCGCAGCGCCGAGAGCATGTCGAACTCCCAGCCCTCCAGCCCGGCCCCGGAGAACGCCTCGCGGCGCGCCGCCTCCAGCAGGCGTGCCAGCCGGGAGATGCGCGAGAACACGCCCAGGGGGGCGGTGTCGAGATCCGCGCGCGCCCGGCGCCAGCCCGCGATGATGCGGTCGACCTCGTCACGACCGGCATCGGGGGCGGGGGAGGACGAGGAGGTCATGGATCGAGTCTAGAGGGGCCGACTCGTGCGTGCCGCCGTGCTCGATGAGCTGCCCTGCGGCGGCCCCAGGCGCGCCGCCTGCTCAGCCCGCGCGCCGCCTGCTCAGCCCGCGGGCCGCCGCCCGAGCTCCGGCTTCTTCTCGAGCGCCCCCAGTCCGTGCCAGGAGAGATTGACCATGCGAGCGGCGACCACCTCCTTGGCGGGGCTGCGGGTCTCCAGCCACCACTGCCCGGTGTACGCGACCATCCCCACCAGCATCTGCGCGTACAGCGGCGCATCGCGCGTGGGATAGGCGCGCAGCTTGAACTGGGCCACCAGGATGTGCTCGGTGCGCCGGACCACATCCGTCAGCAGGGCCGAGAAGGTGCCCCCGCTCTGGGAGACGGGGGAGTCGCGCACCAGGATCCGGAAGCCGTCCTCGTGCTCGTCGATGTAGGACAGGAACGCCATGGCCGCCTGCTCCATCAGCAGCCGGGGGTGGATGCGCTGGTCCTTCAGGGATTCCTCCAGCACCGCCAGCAGGGTGGCGATCTCGCGGTCCACCACCACCGCGTACAGCCCCTCCTTGCCCCCGAAGTGCTCGTACACGAGCGGCTTGGACACCTTCGCGCGCGCGGCGATCTCCTCCACGCTGGTGGCGTCGTAGCCCTTCTCGGCGAAGAGACGACGACCCACGGCCACCAGCTGCTCGCGGCGCTCCCGGCCCGTCATCCGGGCGGAGCGGGTCCGTGGTGCATCCGTCTGGGACATGCCCGGAGTCTCCCACGGATAGGATCGGGCACGCGTCCCGGCCGGTGGCGGTGCTTCCCGTCGGCGGTCACCGAGGGAGCGGATCCGCCATGGTGTAATCGGCAACACCTCAGATTTTGGTTCTGATGTTTCAGGTTCGAGTCCTGATGGCGGAACGACCATCGACGCTGTTCTGCGCAGTGCGGTGGCCAGACACCCGTTGTCGATCCGAGGAGCCGCCGACGTGGAAACCTCCGCGCCCGCCGCAGTCGTCGTCCTGGCCGCCGGGGCCGGGACCCGCATGAAGTCCCGCACCCCCAAGGTGCTGCACCCGATCGGTGGCCGGTCCCTGCTGGGGCACGCCATCACCGCCGCCGAGGGGACCGGTCCCGCCGAGCTGGTGGTGGTGGTGCGCCACGAGCGCGAGCGGCTGATCCAGCACCTGGCCGACCATGCGCCCGAGGTCACCATCGCCGATCAGGACGAGATCCCCGGCACGGGCCGCGCCGTCCAGTGCGGGCTGGAGAAGGTCAGCGCCTCCTCCGGTACGGTCCTGGTCACCTACGGGGACGTCCCGCTGCTGGAGGCCGGCACCCTGCGCGAGCTGGTCGCCGCGCATGAGCAGGCCGGCGCCGCGGTCACCGTGCTCAGCGCCCGGGTGGCCGATCCCACCGGGTACGGCCGCATCCTGCGCAGCGACGACGGCACCGAGGTGGTCGGCATCGTCGAGCACAAGGACGCCACCGAGTCCCAACGCGGGATCGACGAGATCAACTCCGGCATCTACGCCTTCGACCTGCAGGTGCTGCGGGATGCCCTGGGGCGCATCGGCACCGACAACGCCCAGGGCGAGATGTACCTCACCGACGTTCTGGGCATCGCGCGCTCCGACGGCCGGACCGTTCGGGCCATGGTCACCGAGGACGCCATGATGGTCGAGGGCGCCAACGACCGCGTGCAGCTCGCCCAGCTCGGCGCGGAGATGAACCGCCGCATCCTGGAGCGCCACATGCGGGCAGGGGTCACCATCGTGGACCCCTCCACCACCTGGATCGACGCCGATGTCTCCATCGGCACCGATGCCGTGATCCTGCCGGGCGTGCAGTTGCACGGCGCCACCGACATCGGTGAGGACGCCGTGATCGGCCCCGACTGCACACTGCGCGACACCGAGGTGGGTGCCCGCGCCGAGGTGGTGCGCACCCACTCCGTGCTCGCCGTGATCGGACCGGAGGCCACCGTGGGCCCCTTCACGTACCTGCGGCCCGGCACCGCCCTGGGTGCCCGCGGCAAGATCGGCGGGTTCGTGGAGACCAAGAACGCCCAGATCGGCGAGGACGCCAAGGTGCCGCACCTGAGCTACGTCGGTGATGCCGAGATCGGGGAGGGCACCAACATCGGTGCCGCCACGATCTTTGCCAACTACGACGGCCAGAAGAAGCACCGCACCACGGTGGGCAAGCACGTGCGCGTCGGCTCCGACAGCGTGCTCGTCGCACCCGTCGCCATCGGGGACGGTGCGGCCACCGGGGCGGGCACCGTGGTGCGCAAGGACGTACCGCCCGGGGCGCTGGCCGTGAACGCGGTGGCGCAGCGGAACGTGGAAGGATGGACCCTGAGACGACGTGCCGGGACGGCGGCCGAGGACGCGGCACGCGCGGCCCTGGCCGCCCAGAGCGGGCCCGGGGCCGAGTCAACCGCCGGGCCGGACGCCGACGACAACAAGGAGCACCTGCAGCGATGAGCGGAATCGTCACCACCGGAGAGAAGCGCCTGGTGCTCGCCACCGGCCGGGCTCACCCCGAACTGGCCCAGCAGGTCTCCGAGGAGCTCGGCGTCGAGGTGCTCCCGATGGACGCCTGGGACTTCGCCAACGGCGAGATCTACGTGCGCTACGGCGAGTCCGTGCGCGGCACCGATGCGTTCGTTCTGCAGTCCCACCCCGCCCCCATCAACACCTGGCTGATGGAGCACCTGATCATGATCGACGCGCTCAAGCGGGCCTCCGCCAAGCGCATCACCGCGATCGCCCCCAGCTTCCCCTACGCCCGGCAGGACAAGAAGCACCGCGGCCGCGAGCCGATCTCCGCCCGTCTGGTGGCCGATCTGTACCAGACCGCCGGTATCGACCGGATGATCTCCGTAGACCTGCACGCCCCGCAGGTGCAGGGGTACTTCGACCGTCCGGTGGATCACCTGATGGCCCTGCCGATCCTCGCCGACTACGTGGCCGGCAAGTACGGCCAGGAGGACGTCGTGGTGGTCTCCCCGGATGCCGGCCGCATCCGCGTGGCCGAGCAGTGGGCCAAGAAGCTGGGCGGCGTGGGCCTGGCGTTCATCCACAAGTCCCGCGACATCAACCGGCCCAACCAGGCCGTGGCCAAGCGCGTGATCGGCGAGGTCTCCGGGAAGACCTGCATCCTGGTGGACGACATGGTCGACACCGGCGGCACCATCGTCCAGGCCGCCGATGCCCTGATGGGCCACGGTGCGGACTCGGTGGTCATCGCCACCACCCACGGCATCCTCTCCGCACCCGCCACGGAGCGCTTGAAGAACAGCTCCGTGCGGGAGGTGGTGTGCACCAACACCCTGCCGATCCCGGAGGAGAAGCAGTTCGACCGACTCACCCAGCTGTCGATCGCCCCGCTGATCGCCCGCGCCATCCGCGCCGTGTTCGACGACGGCTCGGTGACCAGCCTCTTCGACGGTGAGGTCTGAGCCTCCACGGCACTGCGCGACACGCCGCCGGGCTCGACGCCGAATCCCCCGAATCCCGCCGCCCCCGGTGGAGATCGGGGGATTCGCCGTCGTCGCCCTCGCGTGTCGCGCCGTGCAGCGCTGCGGGCGAGACTCGCTGGTGCCCGATCCTGACCGAGACGACGTGCAATGGATCACCTTCTCGAGAAGTGCTCCGCACGGACGTTTGTCCCTTCCTGACAAAATCTCGGCCGGAAGAATTCTCGGTGTCAGCAGGACTCCTCTGACTTCCCGATAACTCCCCACAGCAAGGACGAGGACGACATGTCTACTCCCGCCGTCGCCACCGATACCCCCGCACCACCGCGGACACCACCCGCTCCCGCAACCCGCTGGTCCGGTTCATCACCCTGGACTTCATGGAGAACCCGGCCCTGAAGGACGCCGGTCTGCTGGTGCTTCGTCTCGGGATGCTCCTCCTCTTCTTCCACGGCTGGGCCAAGGCCACCGGGTACTCCGGCTTCGTCGGCATGATGTCGGAGGCCCCCGTCGGCAGCATCGCCCCCGCCCTGTTCGGCTTCATGGTCGTGGCCGGCCAGCTGCTGCTGGGCTTCGTCCTCGCCTTCGGCCTGATGACCCGCATCTGCGCCTTCCTGATGGCGCTGATGTTCGTCTTCATCATCGTCCTGTTCAACATCCCCGGCGGGTGGATCGGCGAGCACGGCGGCATCGCCTTCGAGTCCTCGCTGTACTACTTCGTCCCGGGCGTGACCCTGTTCCTGACCGGCCCCGGCCGCTACTCCCTGGACTACCTCCTCTCGCGCAAGTGATCCTCTGAGCATCGCCACAGCGCGACCACACCACCAGGAAGCGGTGGAGCCACCCGGCTCCGCCGCTTCCGCCGTCTCCCGTGGCCCTGCGCAGTTATCTCCCGCTGGCCTGTGCCGTTGCCTCCTGCGGTCCTGCGCCGTCGTCTCCCGCGGGCCGGTGCCGTTGTCGCCCGTGCTCCTGCGCCGTCGTCTCCCGCTGGCCTGTGTCGTCCTCCACGCTGCTTCGCCGTTCCCGGTGAGCAAGATCGCAGGGCGGCGGCCCATGGCCATCTCCCATGGCCGGCCCGGACGGGATAGGGTGACCGGGTACTTCGGCGAGGGAGCGGGCCAGCCCGCTCCGTGATCGACGCGGTGCGGATGCCTGGGCTGCCGGTCCGTGCGCCGTCGCGTTCTCGCCGTCGAGAACCGAGATGGCCCACCACCGCCGAGGAGAACCCATGGCTGAGAAGCTGAACATCGAGCTCCGCGAGGAGTTCGGCAAGGGCGCCGCCCGCCGCATCCGTCGCGAGGACAAGATCCCCGCGGTCCTGTACGGCCACGGCGAGGATCCCACCCACCTGGTCCTGCCCGGTCACGAGACCGCGCTGCTGGCTCGCAACCCCAACGCCCTGATCGAGCTGGCCCTGCCCGGTGGCGAGACCAAGTTGGCCCTGATCAAGGACATCCAGCGCCACCCGCTCAAGCGCCTGATCACCCACCTGGACCTCATCGTGGTCCGCAGGGGCGAGAAGGTCGAGGTCGACATCCCCGTGGTCCTGACCGGTGAGCCGGTCCCGCCGGCCATCGCCGTGGTCGACGCTCAGACCCTCACCCTCTCCGCCGACGCGATGAACGTCCCGGAGCAGATCGAGGTCGACGTCGAGGGCACCGAGGAGGGCTACCAGCTCTTCGCCGGCGACGTCACCCTTCCCGCGGGCTCCGATCTGGTCACCGACGCCGAGCTGCTGGTCGTGGCCGTGTCCATCCCGCGCGCCGAGGAAGAGGAGACCGAGGACGAGGACGCCGAGGGCACCGAGGGCGAGGAGTCCGAGGGCGCCGAGGGCGAGGAGTCCGAGGAGGCCTCCGAGGAGGAGTGACCCGGACCGGGCGCGCGCTCGGTTCCTCACACACGCCGCCGGGGCGTCGCGCATGAGCGCGGCGCCCCGGTACCGTTGCGGGGGCCCTGTGCTGCCTCCGCGCGCATGCCGCCCTGGTGCGCATGCCGCCCTGGTGCGCATATCGCCCTGCGGCCGCATTCCGCCGCATCCCCCGCCCATCGCTCATCGCCCCAAGGAGCTGTGCATGAACTCGGCCGATCGCCTCAGCGGCACCCACCTGGTGGTGGGCCTGGGCAACCCCGGGCCGAAGTACGCCGCCACCCGCCACAACGTCGGCCAGATGGTGGTGGACCACATCGCGCAGGCCGCTGGTGGGCGCTTCGGGGCGGCGCGTCGCGCCCAGGCCGTGGTGCTCGAGGGGCGGCTGGGCATCCCCGGCGCCGACGAGCGCGTGGTCCTGGCCAAGACCACCACCTACATGAACGTCTCCGGGGGCCCCGTGAAGGCGCTGGCCGCCTACTACGACGTGCCCCCGGAGCGCGTCGTCGTCGTGCACGACGAGGTGGACATCCCCTTCGACGCCATCCGCCTCAAGCGCGGCGGCGGGGAGGGCGGCCACAACGGCCTGCGCGACATCTCCAAGGCGCTGGGCACCAAGGACTACCTCCGCGTCCGGGTGGGCGTGGGCCGTCCACCGGGCAGTCGCGACACCGCCGATCACGTCCTGGCACCCTTCTCCAGCACCGAGCGGCGCACCCTCGAGCTGCTGATCTCCGATGCCGCCGATGCGGTGGAGGCGCTGGTCCTCGAGGGCCTCGCTCCCGCCCAGCAGCACTTCCACTCCCGGGAGGCCCGATGAGCACCGACACCGCCCGCCGCAACCCTGCCGATGCCCCTGCGCGGCGTGCCCCTCTGGGCCCGCTGCTCGAGCACATCGCGCAGGGGGATGACCTCACCGCCATCCGCGCCCTCGTCGAGGAGGGCTCCGAGACCGGGGAGGGCGGCAGCATCGTCGCGGCGACGGGGCTGTTCCCCTTCGCCGTGGCAGATCTCGCGCGCCGCGCCGATGCCCAGCACCCGCTGGTCGTGATCACTCCCACCACCCGCTCGGCGGAGGACATCCGCTCCGCCCTGAGCTGCCTGGTGGGCACTGACCACCTGGCGGAGCTGCCCGCCTGGGAGACCCTCCCGCACGAGAAGCTCTCGCCCCGAGCCGACACCGTGGCCCGCCGCCTGGCCACTCTGCGCCGCATCGCGCACCCCGAGACGGAGCAGCCCGTGCACGTGCTGCTGATGCCCGTGCGCACCCTGCTGCAGCCGATCGCCACGGGTCTGGGCGACCTGATGCCCGTCCGCGCCCGCACCGGTGACGAGTACCCCCTGGATGACCTGGTGCAGGCCCTGGCGGACGCTGCCTACGCGCGCGTGGACATGGTGGAGAAGCGCGGGGAGTTCGCCGTGCGCGGCGGCATCCTGGACGTGTTCCCGCCGACCGAGCCCCATCCGGTGCGGGTGGACCTGTTCGGCGACGAGATCGACGAAGTGCGGTACTTCTCCGTCGCCGACCAGCGCTCCCTGGAGGTCGTGCCCCACGGACTGGACGCCCCGCCCTGCCGCGAGATCCTGCTGACCCCGCAGGTGCGCGAGCGCGCCCGGGCCATGGCCGAACAGCTCCCCGGCGCCCGCGAGATCCTGCTGCGCATCGCCGCGGGCATCGCCGCCGAGGGCATGGAGTCCCTCAGCCCCGTGCTGGTGGAGCAGATGGAGCAGGTCTCCGACGTCCTGCCCGCCGGCGCCCGGTTCCTGGTGCTGGAGCCGGAGAAGGTGCGCAGCCGTGCGAACGAGCTGGTCTCCACCACCGAGGAGTTCCTCGCCGCGGCCTGGTCCAGCGCGGCCACCGGGGGAGGGCTGCCCATCGACGTGGGCGATGCCAGCTTCGTTCCGCTGGCCGAGGCCGTCGAGCGTGCGCGGAAGGGCGGCCGCCCCTGGTTCACCCTGGCCGCCTTCGGACTCGAGACCGATGTGGACGTCACCGCCAGGGCCACCACGCACCCCGGCTACTCCGGCAAGCCCGGGGACGCCGCCAAGGACCTCGAGGCGCGGCGCCGCGAGGGCTGGTCCGTGATCGCCACCATGATGGGCCCGGGCGGTGCCCGTCACGCCGTGGAGAACCTGCGTGCCGAGGGGCTTCCCGCCGTGTACGCGGAGCGTCTCGACGCACCGGTGGTCCCCGGCGAGGCCGTGGTCACCGTCGGTCCCTTCCCCGCGGGCCTGGTCGACGAGACGGCCAAGATCATCCTCGCCTCGGAGCGGGACCTGACCGGCAAGTCCGGTGCCCGTCGCGGCGAGGAGCGCAAGATGCCCACCCGCCGCCGCAACGTGGTGGACCCCCTGCAGCTGCGGCCCGGGGACCACGTGGTCCACGCCCACCATGGCGTGGGTCGCTTCGTGGAGATGACCAGCCGCACCGTGGGTGCGGGAGCGAAGCGCACCACCCGCGAGTACCTGGTCATCGAGTACGCGGCCTCCAAGAAGGGGCAGCCCGGGGACCGGCTCTACGTGCCCAGCGACCAGCTCGACCAGGTCACCAAGTACGTGGGCGGCGAGGAGCCGTCGATCAACCGCATGGGCGGGGCGGATTGGGCCAAGACCAAGTCCCGCGCCCGCAAGGCCATCCGCGAGATCGCCGACGAGCTGGTGCGCCTGTACTCGGCGCGGCAGTCCGCGCCCGGGCACTCCTTCGCCCCGGACACCCCCTGGCAGCGGGAGCTCGAGGACGCCTTCGAGTTCGCGGAGACCCCGGACCAGCTCGTCACCATCGACGACGTCAAGGCCGACATGGAGAAGCCCGTCCCCATGGACCGCCTGATCCTGGGCGACGTCGGCTACGGCAAGACCGAGATCGCCGTGCGCGCGGCCTTCAAGGCCGTCCAGGACGGCAAGCAGGTCGCCGTGCTGGCCCCCACGACGCTGCTGGCCCAGCAGCACCTGGACACCTTCACCGAGCGGTACACCGGCTTTCCCGTCACCGTGCGGGGCCTGTCCCGCTTCCAGTCCCCGGCCGACTCCCAGGCCACCATCGACGGCATCGCCGACGGCAGCGTCGACGTGGTGATCGGCACCCACCGTCTGCTGACCGGGCAGGTGCGGTTCAAGGACCTGGGCCTGCTGATCGTCGACGAGGAGCAGCGCTTCGGCGTGGAGCACAAGGAGACCCTGAAGGCCCTGCGCACGAACGTGGACGTGCTGGCCATGAGCGCCACCCCGATCCCGCGCACCCTGGAGATGGCCGTCACCGGCATCCGCGAGATGTCGATCCTGGCCACCCCGCCGGAGGAGCGCCATCCCGTGCTCACCTACGTCGGGGTCCAGGACGACAAGCAGGTCACCGCCGCGATCCGCCGCGAGCTGCTGCGGGACGGCCAGGTGTTCTACATCCACAACCGGGTGGAGGACATCGACCGCACGGCCCAGCACCTGCGCGAGCTGGTGCCCGATGCCCGCGTGCAGGTGGCGCACGGCAAGATGAACGAGCACCAGCTGGAACGGGTGATCATCGACTTCTGGGAGAAGGAGTTCGACGTGCTGGTGTGCACCACCATCGTCGAGACCGGCCTGGACATCGCCAACGCCAACACCTTGATCGTGGAGAACGCCGACAAGTTCGGTCTCAGCCAGCTGCACCAGCTGCGAGGCCGGGTGGGGCGCTCCTCCGAGCGCGCCTACGCCTACTTCCTCTACGACGGCTCCAGGCCGCTGACCGAGACCGCGCACGACCGGCTGACCACCCTGGCCACCAACACGGACCTGGGCGCCGGCATGCAGGTGGCCATGAAGGATCTGGAGATCCGCGGTGCGGGCAACCTGCTGGGCGGAGAGCAGTCCGGGCACATCGCCGGGGTGGGCTTCGACCTGTACGTGCGGATGGTCGGCGAGGCCGTGGCCGCCTTCCGCGGCGAGGGCGGCGCCCCCGAGAAGGAGATCCGGGTGGAGCTCCCGCTGGACGCCCACATCCCGCACGACTACATCGGCTCCGAACGGCTGCGGCTGGAGGCGTACTCGAAGCTCTCCGCCGTGCGGGAGGTCGAGGAGATCGAGCAGGTGCGGGCCGAGCTCACCGATCGCTACGGTGCCCCGCCGGCCCCGGTTGAGGTGCTGCTGGACGTGGCCCGCTTCCGGATCGACGCCCGCGCCGCCGGTGTCGAGGAGGTCCAGGCCCAGGGCAAGATGATCCGCTTCGCACACCTGGAGGTGCCGGACTCCGCCGCGCTGCGGATCAAGCGCCTGTACCCGGGCACCGTGCTCAAGCCCGCCACCCGACAGGTGCTGGTGCCGCGTCCCACCACCGCGCGCGTGGGCGGCACCGAGCTGCGCGACCACGAACTGCTGGACTGGGCACGGGCGGTGCTGCGCACCCTGGTCCCCGCCTCGGTAGCCTCGGCCTCGTGACCCCCTCCGACCAGCTGCCCGCCGAGGACCATCCGGCATCCGACGAGTCCCTCCCTTCGCCGCGCGGAACCGCCCTGCTGCGTGCGGTCGAAGTGATGGAGGCGCTGCGCGCGCCCGATGGCGACGCGTGGACGCACCGGCAGACCCACGCCTCCCTGGCCCGGTACCTGCTGGAGGAGACCCACGAGGTGCTCGAGGTGATCGACACCCCGGCGGCTCACGGCTCCACCGCGCTGACGGACGAGCTCGGCGACCTGCTGTTCCAGATCCTGTTCCATGCCCGCATCGGGCAGGACGAGGACCCCGCGTGGGACGTCGACGATGTGGCCCGCTCCTTCATCGCCAAGATGGAGCGGCGCAACCCCCACATCTTCGGCGAGGATCGCGATCGCGCCCTGCACGACCGCGCCGACGTGGACGAGATCATCGCCCAGTGGCACGCCGTCAAGGCCGCCGAGCAGGAGGCCAGCGGTGGAAGGCGCACGGGCTGGTTCGACTCCATCCCCGCCGGCCTGCCGTCCCTGCAGACAGCCGCCAAGGCTGTCCATCGCGCGCGCTCCGCGGGCCGGCTCGAAGAGCTGCTGGAGAGCGCGGACCATCAGGTCGACACCGAGGACCGCGAGGACTGGGGCGGGGACATCGGCCGTGCCCTGCTGGATGTGGGGGTGGCCGCCGAGGCGCGCGACATCGACCCGGAGAGCGCCCTGAGGTCACTTCTGGCCCGCATGCGCGCCCAGGGCGCGGCACCGGCGGATGATCCGCGATCCCTCTGACGTCCCGAGGGAGTGCACCTAGACTGGTGCGTGGACGGTCAGCGCCGACCGGCCGTGACCGATCCTCACCCTTATGGAAGGAACAGCACATGGCAGCCTTCATCGATGCCGTCCACGCCCGCGAGATCCTGGACTCCCGCGGCAACCCCACCGTCGAGGTCGAGGTCCTGCTCGACGACGGCACCTTCGCCCGCGCCGAGGTCCCCTCCGGCGCCTCCACCGGGGCCTTCGAGGCCGTCGAGCGCCGTGACGGCGACAAGGGCCGCTACCTGGGCAAGGGCGTGCAGCAGGCCGTCGACGCCGTCATCGAGGAGATCGGCCCGAAGGTGGTGGGCCTGGACGTGCAGGAGCTGCGCCTGATCGACTCCACGATGATCGAGCTGGACGGCTCGAAGAACAAGGGCACCCTGGGCGCCAACGCCATCCTGGGCGTCTCCCTGGCCGTGGCCAAGGCCGGCGCCGATTCCGCCGGCGTGCCCCTCTACCAGTACCTGGGCGGCGCCAATGCCCACATCCTGCCCGTGCCGATGATGAACATCCTCAACGGCGGTTCCCACGCGGACTCCAACGTCGACATCCAGGAGTTCATGATCGCCCCGATCGGCGCGGACTCCTTCAAGGAGGCCGTGCGCATGGGCGCTGAGGTCTATCACGCGCTCAAGGCCGTGCTGAAGGACCGTGGCCTGGCCACCGGCCTGGGCGACGAGGGCGGATTCGCCCCGAACCTGGGCTCCAACCGCGAGGCCCTGGACCTGATCGTCGAGGCGATCGAGAAGGCCGGCTACAAGGCCGGTGCGGACGTCGCCCTGGCCCTGGACGTGGCCGCCTCGGAGTTCTTCGAGGACGGCTCCTACACCTTCGAGGGCGAGAAGAAGTCCGCCACCGAGATGATCGAGTACTACGCCGAGCTGGTCGCCTCCTACCCGCTGGTCTCCATCGAGGACCCGCTGAACGAGGACGACTGGGAGGGCTGGAACGCCATGACCGAGCGCCTCGGCGACAAGGTGCAGCTGGTGGGCGACGACCTGTTCGTCACCAATCCCGAGCGCCTGGGTCGCGGAATCCTCGAGAAGTCCGCCAACGCCCTGCTGGTGAAGGTCAACCAGATCGGCTCACTGTCCGAGACCTTCGACGCCGTGGACCTCGCCCACCGCAGCGGCTTCCGCTGCATGATGTCCCACCGCTCCGGTGAGACCGAGGACACGATCATCGCCGACCTCGCCGTGGCCACCAACTGCGGCCAGATCAAGTCGGGCGCCCCCGCCCGTGGCGAGCGCGTCAACAAGTACAACCAGCTGATGCGCATCGAGGAGGAGCTGGAGGGCGCCGCGAAGTACGCCGGCGCCGCCGCGTTCCCGCGCTTCACCGCCTGAGGTCGTATCCTGCGGGCATGACTTCGAGACGACCGGGCGCCCCGCGATCCGCGAGGCGCCCGGTCGCGTCGTCCCC
>NZ_JADEYR010000007.1 GCF_015209585.1 Brachybacterium epidermidis | reverse complement strand
CAACCACCACCGCCGGCACTCCTCGCTCGGCTACCTAACCCCAGCCGAGTACGCTCGGCAGTGCACCCATCAAATGGAAACCGACGACTCACAGAACGTCCGGACCGAATGAAGGGGGCGGCTCACCACGCCTCCTCCAGAAGCACGCTTGCAAGCACGTACTCACAACGGTCCCGGTCGAGATCGGGGACGAGGTGGGTGAGGTCCTGCGTGGCGCTCTCGGCTGCCTGGAAGACGGCGGAGATCAGGGTCTGCCGGTTGGTCGCTCTCATGCGCCTGGACTGTAGCCAGGCTGGTCCACCTCACCAATCCCTGTGCGCAGTCCGATCTTGGATAGAGCGACGACGGCGTATAGACAACGGTCGAGCGCAAGCGGACTTGTGGAGGGGGGTCAGTGGATGCTCCACAATGCCTCGGCCAACCAACCCTCCACGAAGCCCATTGTGTTCTCAGGCGTCCATCCGAGCACCGAGGGGAACTTGCCCATGGTCGTCCGAAGATCGCTGGCGAACTGCGTGTCAGGATCGACATGCCGCAGCAAATAGGCCAGGACTGCCGTCAGGAAGTAGACCTTGTTGGTGTCGGCAGATACTAGGTGGTGCAGTTCCTGCCCCACCATGCGGCTGTTGATCTTGTCCGGCGGGTAAACAGTGCTCCTGTTCCAGATGCGCGCGTTGTGAGCGCAGTGGTTGCGGAGCACGTTCAGGGCCTTCAGCCAGCCGAACAACACCTGCGGATTCTTGACCCCGACCTCCCCCGCGATGCGCCGCGCGTCCTGGGGCTGCATCATCCGATAGAGCCCGATCAGGCAGCCCATCGTCATGAACTCGGTTGCGGCCCACACCGGCACCTCACCGTCGTACTTGGTGGCGAAGTGGACCACGTAATCCTCACGGTCTGCCTTACGTTGCAAGGAGTCGTACTCGCTGCGCCAGGTGTCGTACTTCGTCCCAACATGGTCGGGTCCGCGCGATACTGCGTTGCATCGCTGGGGGTCAAGGCCGCTGCGGTCCAGGTGGGCAAGGGGTCCGTGCTTCCCCAGGTGGTAGCCCACCTTGGTGCGAAGCGCGACCTCCAGTGACTGGATGGCGGGCAGCAAGGTACGTCGAAGCCGGTGGTCGAAATCGTGGAGCGCCACGGCATCCGACAGGCACGCGCCCGCCACGAAGTCGTCCGAGCGGTGCACGCTCCCAGCATCGTCGGTGGTGAAGGCCCTCATCGGGTAGGTGTAGGCCGAGAGGCGGTAGTAGGGCCTGTCAATTTGTCTGTGTAAGCGGGGTGGTTACAGGTAGGGGTTGATGCGGTCGGGGTAGGCGGCGGCGAGCTGGGCGAGGGCCTGCTTCCAGTTGGTGACGACCTGGCCCTCGACCAGCCGGCCGGATGCTCGACGCTGGTCGGCGGGCTTGCCACGTTCCTTCTCCCGCTCCAGGGCGCGTTTGTCTTCGATGTTGCAGATCGCCAGCCACAACAGCTTCACGGCAGCGTCGGTCGAGGGGAAGTGCCCGCGGTTCTTGGTGACCTTCCGCAGCTGGAAGTTCAACGACTCGATGCTGTTGGTGGTGTAGATGACCTTGCGGAGCATCGGCGGGAATTGCAGGAACGGGATGAACCGCTCCCACGAGTTCGCCCAGGTCGCGGCTGCAGACGGGTACTTCGTGCCGAGCTCGGAGGCCTCGAACTCGGCCAGAGCATTCCTCGCGGTCTCTTCGTTGGGGGCGGTGTAGATCGGCTTCAACGCGGCGGCGACCTGTCTGCGGTCGGAGTAGGCCACGAACCGCATCGCTGCCCGGATCAGGTGGACCACGCAGGTCTGGACCATCGAGTCCGGCCAGGTCGCCTCGATCGCCTCTGGGAGCCCCTTCAGGCCGTCGCAGCAGACGATCAGCACGTCCCTGACGCCCCGGTTGGCCAGGTCCGCGCAGACGTGGGCCCAGAACGCCGAGCCCTCGGTGTCTTGGACCCAGATGCCCAGCACGTGCTTGATCCCGTCGAGGTCGACTCCTACGGCGATGTAGGCGGCGCGGTTGAGGACCTGGTTGTTCTCCCGGATCTTGATGCGGATCGCGTCGAGATAGATCACGGGATAGAACTCCTCCAGCGGCCGGGTCTGCCAGGCCAGGACCTCTTCGCTCACGGCGTCGGTGATATTGGAGATCGTCTCGTGGGACAGGTCTGTGCCGATCGTGCTCGCCAGGTGGTGCTGGATGTCCCGGATCGTCATCCCGCCCGCGTAGAGGCTGATGATCATGTCATCCAGGCCCCCGAGCCGCCGCTGGCCCTTGGGGACCAGGCGCGGGGTGAACGAGCCGGCACGGTCCCTGGGGACGTCCAGCTCGATCGGTCCGACCTCGGACTCCACGGTCTTGGGTGTGGTGCCGTTGCGGGAGTTCCCGCTGCCGCGGCCCTCCGCGGCGTGCTTGTCATAGCCCAGGTGGCTGGTCAGCTCGGCCTGCAGGCCACGCTCCAGGGCGGCTTTCACCAGCGCGGGCACGAACCCGCCGTCGCCGGTGAGCTGAACATTGCCTGCGTCGATCTGAGCGAACAGGGCATCCAGCTGCCCCGAGGACTTCAGCTCCTCGACCAGGTCCCCGCCAGTGGGCTCACCACCGGCCTGCTTCTTCTCGTTGGTCATGGTCATGATTCTTACCGTTCCTTTCAGTACGGCTTACACAGACCATCTGACACGCCCCGGTAGTAGCCGATGCGCTTCAACGCGCGAACCGCCTCGCGCTCGCTGCCCACGTCCAGCCCGCGACTGGCCAAGAGACGAACCTGTTGGTCGTAAGGAAGGTGGGGCTTGGAGTAGCGCATCACACTATGATTCCAAAGGAAAACCGGCCCATGCACGACAGGTGGCGCAAGGCCGGTTGCCGAGAGAGGGGCCGGTGTTTATGCCCCCATGGTAGCCGCCAGGGCAGACCTCGCGTCAAGACTCCGCGCGGGTCTCCTGATTTCTGTGCCCTCCCCACAAGCCCGCCCGTGGGCTGGGAGGCAGGACGCAGCCTGTACGGTTTCCGGAATCTACCGCGTACGTCCTCCCACCGGAGGGGTGGCGTAGCCCCCTGTCAGCGCATTGACTGTGACACCCACTCGAGAAACCGTGAGACAGCGACTCGTCACGAGGGCCCCGCCAGCATGCTGGCGGGGCCCTCGTCGTCATGTTCATCCGGCGGTTTCGGGCTTGGATCCGTGAATGCCTCGGTCGAACCGGTGTTCTGGATCCCGCCGTCGCCCGACCGCGCAGCAGTGCCCCCGTTACCCCGCGGCATGGTCCACGTCTGCTGCGGTGAGGGATGCGTGTGGCCTCGAGTCGGGATCAACTTCTACCGCCGAACCGCCCGTTGTATCGCGGGCTGTGCTCCGCATCTGGAAGATCTGTGATCGCGATGCTTGCAAGCGGGTCTCACCCAAGCAAAGCTCGCCGAGCACAGTGGTGTTCCGCAGCCCGACATCGCTGCGTACGAGAGCGATCCTTCTCGTGCTGGAGCGCCACCGCATGAGCAACCTGCGGATCTTCGGCTCCGTCCCTCAGCACCAGGAGCACGCCCATAGCGACATCGGCCTGCTCGTGTATGTGGACCCCGACCTGGACCTGCTCGATCTCATCGATGCCGCGAGCGAGCTGGTTGCGCTTCTGGGCAGGGGAGTGGACCTCATCACTTCAAGGTCCCTCCGCTACCCGCCCCTTCCTCTCGGTAGGGGGGCCTGAGCGCGAGTTCGTGCTGGTCACAGCCTCGACGCCCCTACCTGATACCGGGGGTGGGTAGTGTGCGAAGCGGGGTTTCTGCGCTCCCTGCGCCGGTCCCCTCCGCTGACGAGAGGTGTTCGCCATGAGGATCGCGCTGATCTGCCACCCCCACCACCCCATCCGGGAGCCCTGGGCCGGGGGCATGGAGATGCACACCTCGATGATCACCGCGGCCCTGCTGGAGCGCGGCCACCAGGTCACGCTGTACGCCAAGGAAGGCAGTGAGATCCCCGCCGGTGCGAAGTTCGCGCAGATCGAGAGCAGCGAACACCAGTACGAGCTGAACCCGGACCAGCAGCGGGGAGCGCTGCAGGCGCGGCGTTCCGAGGAGGCGATCCGCCGGGCCTGCGAGATGGCCGCCAGCGCGGACGACGACCTGGTGGTCAACAACTCCCTCAGCCCCCTGCCGCACCAGCTGCTGAGCTCATGCCGCCTGCTCACCATCATGCACAGTCCCGTGCCGGTGCCCGCCGTCGTGGAGTTCTTCGCACGCACCTCTGAGCTTCCCGAACAGCACCGCTTCGTGACCGTTTCCGAATCCAACGCCGAGGCCTGGCGCGAGCACTACCCCGAGGTCGGCGTACTGCCCAACGGCATCGACATCGACTACTGGTCGGCCGCCCCCGAGACGTCGATCCCGACCGGTGAGTCGAGCACCCGGGCCGACGGACCCGCCTCCCGGCCCCACGACGGCCTACGAGAGCGCCCCGTCGCCCTGTGGACGGGCCGCATCACCCACCAGAAGGGCCTGCACGTCGCCATCGAAGCCGCCCGGCTGGCCGAGGTCGATCTGCGCATCAGCGGCTTGCGCTCAGATCCCGGCTATTTCGAGGAGAAGATTGCTCCGCACCTGCGGAAGGAGAGCGAGCACGACTCCACCGCACCGGCGTACCTGGGCCACCTTTCCCACGCCGAGATCCGCGAGCAGCTCAGCGCGGCCGACGTGTTCATCGCCTCGCCGCTGTGGGCCGAGCCCTTCGGGTTGGCCCCTGTCGAGGCGATGGCCACCGGCACGCCCGTGGCCGCCACCCCCCGGGGAGCGATGCCCGAGGTGATCGGCGACGGGGGAGCGGTCGCCGACTCCGCAGACCCCGCGGACCTCGCCGAGGCCATCCGGCGGGCCCTGCACATCAGCCCCGATGCGGCGCGCTCCAATGCCGCCCGGTACAGCCTGGAGGCCATGGCCCGCCGCTTCGAACAGCTCGTCTCCGAGATCCACTGAGCTCCATGAGGCAGTGAAGGACGACGGCTAGTCTGACCGTGCGCCAGCGGAACGCGAGACACGAGCAGGGGGATCCGCATGCGGGACCGTCAGGACGACTCGGCAGACTTCTCACTCCCGGACTTCTCCGGAGGCGGCAGCCCGGGTAGTTCCGGGGTGAGCGGGGGACCCGCAGGTGGTCCTGGTCCGTCGGGGCCCACCGGCCCTGCGCCGCAAGGACCGGGCGGTGGGGGATCGCGCCGCGGCCTGTGGCTCGCCCTGGGCCTGGGCGGTGCCGGTCTGCTGCTGGTGATCCTGGTGGTGGTGGGCCTGGTGCTGTCCCAGACGGTGCTCTCCGGCGGTGAGGACCCCACCGCCGGCGGTGACCCCACCACGGTGCAGGAGGAACCCAGCGACGAGGAGCGCACCCGGGGCGAGTACATCCCCAGCGAGGAGGAGACGACCCAGCCCGCACCGGAGCAGGGGCCCACCATGACCGTGGCCCCGTCCACCGAGTGCACGCTCTACGCCCCGGGCAGTGATCAGGAGCAGCCGGAGGGCGAGATGCGCGGGGGCGGCCTCTCCGTCCCACTTCCCAGCGGCTGGGAACGACTCTCCGGCAGCGCCGGGGAGCAGCCCCACCTGGAGGATTCCGAGAGCGCCTGGACACCGGTCGAGGCCGGCTGGTACACGGCCGTGACCGTGGGCCGCGTCGCCTACCCGGAGGAGACAGGCGGGTACCCCGGTGCCGAGGCCGCCGCCCGCCACCTCTTCGAGTGCTCCATCACCCGGGACGACTCCGCCGAGGTGTTCACCGACCAGCCGCAGGTCAGCGAGATCCACGAGGAGACCACGACCGTCGACGGCCACCCGGCCCACCTGTTCGAGGCCACGGTGGCCATCACCGGCGAGACCACCTTCGAATCCACCGACTCCTGGCGCTACGCCGCGATCGTGGTCGAGACCCCCGGCGGTCCCAGCGCTTTCGTGGGCGGTGCCGCCACCGGGCACGGCGACCAGATGCAGGACCTCGAGGACATGAAGGAAGGGCTCTCGGTCACGGAGTGACCGAGCGGGGCGCAGTGCGCAGCGGGCACGCGTCCGCGTGATGCAATGGGCCCCATGACCGACACCCCCCGCGGCACTGCTGCCACCACCGACGCCTCGCCCGACCAGTCCGCCACCGATAGCCCGACGATCTTCCACGACCTGCACGCCTTCGTCGCCGAGCCGCGCATCACCGGGCTGTTCCTGGCCCCCGCCGGGGACCGCCTGGTCGCCGCCCGCACCGAGCTGAACACGAAGAGGAACGGGTACGTGACCGCGCTGTGGGAGCTGCCGCACTCCTCCCGCCGCTCCCGCGGGCACCGCTCCGCCTCCGATGCCGGTCAGTCCCCGCGTCGCCTCACCCGCGGCGTGGACGGTGAGGCGCTCGCCGGGTTCACCGCCCACGGCGACCTGCTGTTCACCGCCAAGCGCGACACGGGCGATGACGAGCACACGGACGAGACCACCCTGTTCCTGCTGCCCCGCGGCGGGGGCGAGGCCGTCGTGGTCGCCCGCCGTCACGGCGGCTTCGCCTCCCTGTCCATCGCGCGCGACAGCGGCCGCATCGCCCTGACCAGCGCGATCCACCCGCGCGCCGCCGACGACGAGGACGATCGCGCCCTGGCCTCCGAGCGGCGCGAGACCAAGACCTCCGCCATCCTGCACACCGGTCACCCGGTGCGGTACTGGGACCACGACCTGGGCCCCGCCCGGGACCAGGTGCTGATCGCCGAGCCCCTGGATCCCACGGACCCTGATCCGCGACTGGACCTGCGCCGACTGACCTCCTTCGGTCCCGCCGAACGACTGGGAGAGGTGGTCATCAGCCCCGACGGCGGCACCGTGTACGCCGACGTCAGCCGCACCCTGCACGGCACCACGTCCCGCTCACGCATCGTCGCGATCGATGCGGACAGCGGTGAGGTGCGCACGCTCGCAGCGCAGGACGATCACAACCTCGGCCTGGCGGCCCTCAGCCCCGACGGCTCCGTGCTGCTGCTGAGCCGCAGCACCGTGGCCAGCGACACCCGGCCCCTCGCGATGGAGCTGGTGAAGGCCGATCTGGAGACCGGTGAGCTCACCCCCGCCTACACCGGCTTCACCAACTGGCCCTCCGATGTGCGCATCGCCCCCGACAACACCACCGCCTACTTCACCGCCGACCTCGAGGGCCACGGCGCCATCCACCGCCTGGACCTCGGATCCGGCACCGTCACCGTGCTCACCGAGGATGTCCGTCACTACAGCGCCCTCGCCCTCGACGAGCGCTCCGGGCAGCTGATCGCGCTGGCCGACGCCATTGACGCCCCGCCGCTGCCGGTGCGCTGCGACCCCGCCACCGGCGAGATCAGCCCCATCCCCTGTGGGATCGAGGCGCCTGCCGTGCCCGGGTCGCTCACCGAGGTGACCGCGACCGCGGAGGACGGTACCCCGCTGCGCGCCTGGCTGTGCCTGCCCGAGCGCGCAGGGGCGACAGAGCCGGCACCCCTGCTGCTGTGGATCCACGGCGGGCCCTTCGGATCCTGGAACTCCTGGACCTGGCGCTGGAACCCCTGGACCGCCACCGCCCGCGGCTACGCGGTGCTGCTGCCGGACCCGGCGATCTCCACCGGCTACGGCCAGGAGATGATCGACCGCGGCTGGGACCAGCTGGGCGGCAGCCCCTACGACGACATCATGCTCCTGACCCGCGCCACCCTGGAGCGTGACGACATCGACGAGACCCGCAAGGCCGCCCTGGGCGGCTCCTACGGCGGGTACATGGCCAACTGGATCGCCGGCCGTACCGGCGACTTCTTCGACTGCATCGTCACCCACGCCTCCCTGTGGGCGCTGGACCAGTTCCGTGGCACCACCGACACCGCCTCCCACTGGGCCGCCCACCTCAGCGACGAGCACAACGCGAAGTACAACCCGGCCGACGGCATCGACGCGATCACCGCCCCCATGCTCGTGATCCACGGCGACAAGGACTACCGGGTGCCGATCGGGGAGGGCCTGCGGCTGTGGTTCGAACTGCTGACCGCCGCTGACCAGGACCCCGAGGACAACCCCCACCGCTTCCTGTACTTCCCGGACGAGAACCACTGGATCCTCTCGCCCAACAACTCGGTGATCTGGTACGAGACGGTGTACACGTTCGTGGACCGCCACGTGCGGGGGATCGAGGCAAAGATGCCCCGCCTGCTGGGCTGACAGCAGTTGACAGCTGTTCTACAGTGAATCCTCGTTGAAGGCTGTACTGTCGATCAGTAGCGCAACGCCCCCGACTAGCCCCCCGGGGGTGCGAACCGTGGCGCCTGCGGCATGATGTCCCGGTGATCTCCCCGAACGTCGCCATGAGGGCGCTGAGCTTCCCGCCGGCGCGCGGTGCACTGTCCCTGCTGTTCCTGGCCCTGGTGCCGATCGGGCTGGATGGGGAGCTGGGCGGGGCAGCACAGCGGATCGCTTTCTCCGGGTTCACGGCGCTGCTGGGCACTCCGATCTGGGCCTGGACGTTCGCCGGCTTCTGGAGCCATGTCGCCTGCCCGTGGCCGCGCTGCTTCCCCGCGTCAGCCGATGGCACGTGATCCGCGGCGGAACCGTCTCCGCCCGGCGGCAGGGACTGGAGATCCGCAGCCCGCGCCAGAAGGGGACTCGACGACTGCGGTACTGGCGGCTGGAGGACCTGGGAGGCCAGGTTCAGGTCGCCGAGGCGCTGCCCGGCCGGGCAGGTGAGCACCTCGCCCCCGGTGTCCGGTGGCGCACTGGGGCCCGCCAGGCCCTGCAGCGGTGGGCGATCGAGGGCTTCGATCCCACGCCCGAGGAGGTGCGGCGCCTCAGCCTCGACCCTGCCTGGTCCTCCGACCCCCGCGCGTCGAAGGAGAGCCCGCAGGCACGTGCGCTCGTCATCGTGGCGCTTTCATGGGCATTGCTGGTGTGCGCCCTGCTGCTGGCCGGGCTGGTGTACGCGGTGGTCACGGCCCCGCCACCGTGGTGGATCCTGCTGTTGGCCTGGGCGCCCGCCCTGGGCGTGGCGATCCTCGGCCAGCGACTGCTCAGGGCGCTGCACCGCTGCGCGCGGTCGGGGGACGAGCCGGCCCGGATCACCCGCGAGGGATGGGAGGACCTCACCCACCAGCAGGGCCTCATCCGATGGGAGCACGTGCAGCGGCTCGAAGTGCGCGGTCACGAGGTGCTGCTCGTGGCCACGGCCGATGCGCCCGGGTTCCGCGACCCGGACCTGGGCAACCGGATGAACGACCGGCTCTCGGAATGGGGAGTTGCCACCTCGGCAGGCACGCCGAGGTTCGGAGGGAGCACTGGTGCTGTCGGCCCCGGCATCTCACCTATGCCCCGCATACTGGGGCTGCGCTCCTGCTCGACCGCGCCGCACGCATCGGCGGTGCCCCCGTGCGTCGGATCCCGGACACCCCGTGAGTACGCTCCCGCACCGCACCGGATGAGGTGGCCGCGATCAGCCGCGACCGAAGGACTCCGGATCCACCGGCTGCTGATCGCGCGGCAGCCTCTGGACCACCAGCAGGGAGGACTCGGTGACCAGGCCCCGCAGCAGGCTCTCGTCCACGGGACCACCCGGTCTCACCGTGACCCAGTGACGCTTGTTCATGTGGTAGCCGGGCGTGATGTCCTCGTGTGCGCCGCGCAGGAGTTCGGCATCGGCCGGATCCGCCTTGAGCGTCGCGACCGGCACCCCGGACAGCTCCGTCATCAACAGGAACACCTTCCCGCAGACCTTGAACACCTCGTGGTCCGGCCCGAAGGGGAATCCCCCGGACGACGCAGGCAGCTCCTGGGCCCGATCACGTGCGCACGCATGCAGCTGCTCCGCATCCACCTGTCTCAGACCTTCCAGTCGCCGAGGCCGCCCTCGAGGGCGCCGAGGGCGGCATCCAACAGCAGGTCGCGATCCTGCGTAGGGCAGCCCCGCTGCACCCAGCGAGCGCAGGACTGATCGACGAACCCGAGGAATCCCGTGATCGCGTACCGGTGGCGGGGGAAGGAGCCCACTCCCAGCAGGGCACCCAGCCGCTCGACGTGCCGGGCGCGCGCCTCGATCCGCACCTGCTGTGCCTCGGGAGGCTCCTGACCGCCCTGCAGAGGAACGCCCCAGAAGATGGGCCGCTCCGCGATCCGGTCGAGGTAGACCCCCAGCGCGGCGCGGACCCGGTCGCGCACCGGGACGCCGGGGGAGAGGTGGGACAGTGCCTGCTCCTGGGCGACCGCCAGATCTTCCAGGGCGCCGGAGATCACCTCCGCGTACAGGCCCGCCTTGGAGCCGAAGTAGTGGAACACCAGGGAGGGTGAGGCGTCGCAGGCCCGGGCGATCCGCGCGGTGGGCACCTCGGCGTACGGGGTCTCGGCATAGACCTGCTGGGCCGCGCGCAGGATCGCTGCGCGACGCTGCTGCACGTCCAGACGCCTGCGGGGGGAGGGGGAGGATGCAGGCATGGATCACACCCTAGCGCTGTTGAGTGTCGATCAACAGTGCCCTAGCGTGGACCACTGTTGACCGACGATCAATAGAGTTCCGGGAGGAACGCATGCGCGAGCTCGAGAGCAGGATCTGGTGGCACCTCTACCCGCTGGGTGCCGCCGGTGCCCCGCCGCGTCGTGAGGTGCAGGGCGATGTGCCCTGGGAGGGGCATCGCCTCCGCCGGTTGGAGCCCTGGTTGGACTATGCGGCCGATCTCGGCTTCACCGGCGTGCTGCTGGGCCCGATCTTCGAGTCCACCTCCCACGGCTACGACACCCTGGACCACTTCCGGATCGACCCTCGACTCGGGGATCAGGACGACTGGGAGGCCTTCGTGGACCACGCCCACGGTCGCGGCCTGGCGATCATGCTCGACGGTGTGTTCAACCATCTCGGCGCGGAGCACCCCCTCGCGCAGGATCCTGCCTGGCCCGGCCTGCAGCGAACCGAGGACGGCCACCCCGTGGCCTGGGAGGGCCACGGCGGCCTGGCGGAGCTGGACCACAGCAGGCCCGAGGTGCACGACCTGGTGCGGGACGTGATGCTGCACTGGCTGGAGCGCGGTGCGGACGGCTGGCGCCTCGACGTCGCCTATGCCGTGCCCGGCCGGTTCTGGGCACAGGTGCTGCCCGCGGTGCGGCAGCAGCACCCGGGTGCCATGTTCCTGGGGGAGGTGATCCACGGCGACTACGCCGCGATCGCACGCGAGGGAACCCTGGACACCATCACCCAGTACGAGCTGTGGAAGGCCGTCTGGAGCTCGCTGAAGGACCGGAACCTGTGGGAGCTCCAGCACGCACTGGGGCGCCACGTCGAGTTCTCGCAGGCCGCACCCATGCAGACCTTCGTCGGCAACCACGACGTGCCCCGCATCGCCAGCACCGTGGGCGATGCAGGAGCAGCGCTGGCTGCGGTCATGCTGCTCACTCTGCCGGGCATCCCCAGCGTCTACTACGGCGACGAGCAGGCCTTCCGCGGTGAGAAGGCCGAGGGCTTCGCGGCCGACGACCCGCTGCGCCCGCCCCTGCCCGCTGGACCCGAGGAGCTGGCACCGAACGGCTGGTGGCTGCACGACCTGTACCGCGAGTTGATCGCCCTGCGCCGGCGCTGCTCCTGGATCACCCGGGCAGTGGTCGAGGCGGAGCACACCGAGAACGAGCTGCTGCGCTACGCCGTGACCGCCGAGCACGACCGGCTGGAGGCGGAGGTCGCCCTTTCCCCGCAGCCTCGTGCCGTGGTCACGCTGAACGGCGAGACCGTGCTGGAGTGGGCAGGCTGATCTGGCTGTGATCGATCGGCAAGCAGTCACCCGCCGAAGATCTGGCCCATCTGGCCGAACATGCTCAGCGACATCGTGATGAAGAACGCCAGGAACCCCAGGAACACGAAGCTGAACACGATCTTCAGCAGGGGGCCGGCCGGGGAGATGGACCGGCCGTTCCTGGGGGCGATGAACTGATCAGGGCGGTCGCGGTGGTGCAGCACCGTCACCTGCTCCCCGGTCCGATCCAGCATGCCCACATCGCTGTGGACGGGCACGCCGCGCACGCGCTGCCCGTTGGCAGTGGTGAACTCGATCGTCTCGACCAACCGTGAACGGGCATTGGAGTCGCGGCCGCCGCTGCTGGTGATCTTGAGGTTCGAGGAGACCACGCGGCCGTCGACGGTCAGCCCGTTGCGGGCCAGGGCGCTGTTGCGCAGCAGCTCCCTCACCGAGCCGATCAGGAGCCACAGGCCAGCAAGGCCCAGCAGCGCCGGGACGATCACGAACAGGATCGGAATGGCACTCATGCCTGGTGTGCTCATCGGGCCTCCTTCGGTGCGGCTGTCGCCATCGGCGCTGGAACGCTCCGCGCCGACCTGATCGACGACGACCCCCGTCGCCGACGCGGCCACCTTACCTGCGGGATGGCCCGTCAGGTCCGTTCATCCGGCAATGCCGAGGTGCGGGGCCTGCTGGATCCCGAACTCTCGGCTCAGTACGCGTCGGGCGGCATGCCAGCCGCTCATGCTGTGCACCCCGGGGCCGGGCGGGGTGGCTGCCGAGCACAGGTACCAGCCGGTCCCACCCAGCCGGTACGGGTCCCATCGCGCGGTGGGGCGGGCCACCATGTCCCACATCGTCACCCGGCCCATCGCGATGTCCCCGCCCACGAGGGACGGGTTGTGCTTCGACATGTCGGCCGCACTGACGCCGCGGGAGGCCACGATCAGGTCCCGGAACCCGGGGGCGAAGCGCTCGATCTGCGCGGTCACCGCCTCCGTGGGGTCCGTCGGGTCCCCGGCCGGCACATGTGCGTAGGCCCACAGGGGCCGCAGCCCGTCGTGTATGCGGGAAGGGTCGGCCACCGACGGGTCGCTCACCAGGGTGAGGGGGCGTGCGGGCATGCGGCCTGCGGTGACGTCCGCCTCGGCGCGGGCCATCTGCTCCCGGGTCCCGCCCAGGTGCTGGGTGCCTGCACGGCCCACGTCTGCATCGCGCCACGGCACCGGGTCGGAGAGCACGAAGTCCACCTTCGCCGCCGCGTTGCCGTGCCGGAACCGCCGCAGCCGGCGTTCCAGCCCGGCGGGAAGGCGGTTCGCGAGGATGTCCGCTGCCGCACCGGCCGTGGTGTCCAGCAGAATGGCCCGCGCCGGGGGAACATCCCGCCAGGTGCGCACCCGGTGACCGGTGATCACTTGCCCGCCATGGGCTTCGAGGTCTGTCACCATTGCGTCCACGAGCGCCTGCGAACCGCCCACGGGGATCGGCCAGCCGCCCGCGTGGGCAAGCGACGTCAGCAGCACCCCGGTGGCCGCCGGTGCCAGCGACGGCAGCGGGCCGATCGCGTGGGCGGCCACCCCCGTCAGCAGCGCCCGGGCTCGTTCGGTGCGCAGGGGCAGGTCCCAGGCGGGGGAGCCCTGGGTGCCGACCATCGCGCCGAACAGGGCGGCCACCGGCAGGCCATCGAGGGAGCGCAGCAGCGCGGGCGGCACGGAGCGCTTGTCACCGAGGGCGAGGTCCACCACCAGTTCGCTGTGCTCGGCAAGGGTGCCGAGGGTGCGCCGCCACATGGGGCCGTCCACCCCGAGGCCGTCCGCCGTGCGGTCCAGGTCGTGCCAGGCGATCGCGGCCGGTTCGTCGTCCAGGGGCTGGGCGTAGGAGGCCTCGGGCACCGCCAGTTCCACGCCGCGCCCGGGCAGGTCGAAGGCCCGGAAGAAGGGGCTGGCCAGTGCCATCGGGTGCACGGCGGAGCACAGGTCATGGGTGATGCCCGGGGCGAGACCGAGGTCCAGGGTGCGGGAGCCGCCACCGACGGAATCCTGCGCTTCCAGCACCTGCACCCGCAGGCCGGCGCGCGCCAGGGTCACCGCTGCCGCGAGACCGTTGGGCCCGGAGCCGACGACGACGGCGTCGACGGTGCCCGCGCCGGCGGGGGAGGGCGGGATGGCGCTCATGGACCCAGCGTAGAGCCCTCACGCGGGACAGATCGTGTGAGCAATCCCCGAGCTTGATTTAGGAAACGATCGTGTCGCGTAATCTGTCAGGCATGCCTTTCGACACCCCGCAATCCGAGCCCGCGCCCACCAGGGACGCCGGCACCACCGAGGGGCGCGGTCCCCGCAAGCCACGGG
The DNA here is from genome assembly GCF_015209585.1 of Brachybacterium epidermidis. Taxonomy (GTDB): domain Bacteria; phylum Actinomycetota; class Actinomycetes; order Actinomycetales; family Dermabacteraceae; genus Brachybacterium; species Brachybacterium epidermidis. The sequence continues at coordinate 109,706 of NZ_JADEYR010000007.1, read as the reverse complement.
CGCAGGCCGTGCTCGAGGTCATCTCCAAGACCCGCATCTCCCCTCGCCTGCTCCGGGTACGACTGGGCGGGGAGCAGTTCTCCGTGCTGCGCCGCAACGACCACACCGACGCATACGTGAAGCTGCTGATCGCCGTCCCCGGATCCGGACTGCGGCCCCCGTACGACCTCGACGCCATCCGCGAGCAGGATCCCGCGCAGCTCCCCTCCCGCCGGACCTACACCGTGCGCCGGTGGGACCTGGAGGCCCGCACCGTCGACCTGGACTTCGTGCTGCACGGCCACGGCGACGGTGGCGACGATGACGGCATCGCCGCCCGTTGGGCCGACGAGGCCCAGCCCGGTGACCAGATTGCGATGTCCGGTGCCGGCGGCGGGTACAGCCCCTCCCCGGGATCGAGTCGCCACCTACTGATCGGTGACCACGCGGCCCTGCCCGCGATCGCCGCAGCCCTGGAGTCCATGGATTCCGCGGCCCAGGGCACGGCCCTGATCCATCTGGACCACGCGGAGGACACCCTGCAGCTCGAGCATCCTGCCGGGCTGGAAGTGCGCTGGGTGATCGGCGAGCGCGAGCAGCTGCTGGCGGAAGTCGCTGCCTTGGATCTTGCCGACCCGACCGGGCTGCAGGTGTTCTGCCACGCAGAGCGGGGCCTGACCAAGCAGCTGCGCCGACTGCTGGTAACGGAGCGTCAGATCCCCCGCGAGGCGATCTCAATCTCCGCCTATTGGGCCCTCGGGCGGGTGGAGGACCAGTTCCAGGCCGAGAAACGCGAGGACATCGGGAAGATCGACGACTGATGCGCGCCGTCGTCCTGCACGAGTACGGACGTCCCTGATGACCGGTGGCTGACCCCGCATCGTCGTCGGCCCGCCGCGTCCTGCCACTGCTGGGCCTCGCCTTGGCCCTGGCCCACCTGTCCATCGGCGGTTGGATTCTCCTGACCCGATGGGAGGTGCTGCGCTCGGCGCACCCCGCACTGCTGGTGCTGGTTCTGGTGGTGATCGCCCTGGGGCTGCTGCACGGCGCGCTCGCTCTGCGCGGCGCCGGCGTTGCCCGGCGTCGAGCTGCGACCGACGCCGACGATTCCCACGCAGCCTCACGGAAGCGTCGTGGCGTGCTCGCCGTTACAGGGCGCGTTGCGATGGTGCTGCTCTCGATCGTCCTGCTGGCGGCAACGACATGGCTGCGACCGTTCCCGGCCGACGCCGAGGCGCTGAGCACTCTCGATCGGGCTAAGGTAGAGCTGACCAGCACCGCCACCACGATCACCCTGCACCCCGCCGCCGGTTCCACGGCGGCCCCATCGGGCGCCTCCGAGACCGAGAAGGTGGCCCGGACCGGCCTCCTCTTCCAGCCCGGTGCGCGAGTGGACCCCCGCGCCTACGTCCCGATGCTGAGCCGCGTAGCTGAGGCCGGGTACACCGTGGTGATCGTGAAGCAGCCACTGCAGATAGGGTTCCTGGCCACCGGGGCCCACCGCGCGATCATCGATCAGCACCCAGAGATCGACCAGTGGGTGCTCGCCGGCCACAGCCTGGGCGGGGTGGTCGCGTCGCTCGCCGCCGAGGACCCGGACATCGACGCACTGGTGCTGTGGGCCGCCTACCCCGCCGGCCCGATCGAGGTCACCGGTGGCATGCCGGTCACCTCGATCAGCGGCACGGCTGACGGGCTCACCACCGCGCAGGACGTGGAGGCCTCCCGCGACGACCTTCCCGCCGACACCACGTACGTGGTGATCGACGGAGCCGTTCACGCCTTCTTCGGGGACTACGGGGAACAGTCCGGGGACGGTACGCCGGGGATCAGCCGCACGGATGCACAGGATCAGATCGTCGGGGCCACCCTCGACATCCTCGCCGGCTCGCACCCTCAGTAACAGTGAGTAACGGGACTGATGCTGCGGTGCGATGCGGCTCCGTCAGAACCGGGCCGGACCGCAGTGGCTCGCCTCAGCCGTGGGCCCTCACCAGGCCACCGCTGGAGGGCCGGGTCGGCATCTGCGTCCAGGAGAAGTCCAGACCATCCGGCAGGATCTCCACCTCCGGCTCGCACAGCGCTGCGATCGTGGAGGCGAGGGAGCCCACCGCGATCTTCTCGCCCGGGCAGCGGTGGCCCGTCGCCACATCCATGCCGCCCTGGGGGATGAATGAGGTGATCTGCTCGAAGTCCACGTCCAGGAACCGCTCGGGGTCGAACTCGTCGGCCCGCTCCCAGGAGTTGGGGTCCACGTTGGTGTTCAGGATGTCGATGAGGATGCGGTCGCCCTCGCTGACGTGCTCGCCCTCGAACTCGAAGTCCGTGCGGGCGAAGGCCGGCAGCATCGGCACGAAGGGGTAGCAGCGTCGCACCTCCTGCGCGAAGGCCGTGGCCAGCGGACCGCCCACCAGGGTGCCGCGCTCGGCGGTCTCGGCCTGGATCCGTTCGCGCCACTGGGGGTGCTCGAACAGCGCCTTGGTGGCGAAGGCGGCGAAACGGGCCACCGCGATGTGCGGTCGGATGGTGTTCTGCATCTCGATGCCGGCGGTCTTCGCATCCAGCAGCTGCCCGTCCAGCTCCCGGTGGTTGGCCCACTCGTACAGCGAGGTGCCCGGCGCGGCGTTGCGCTTGCCGGAGCGCTGCTCGCGGATCACCTGGGCGCACCAGCGGTCGGTCAGACGGCGGTCCCGCCAGGAGCGCAGGTGGTCCAGGTCCACGTGGGCGAAGCCCTCCACGATCCTTCCCAGGCGGCGTGCCTGCACGTCCAGCTCGGCGTCCCGGCCCTCGATGCCGGCCCAGCGCATGGCGGCGCGGCCGTAGGCGATCACGGCGGAGTCGTACACGCTGTCGGGGTGCTTCCGCCAGCGCTGGGCGGCCTCGCGCAGCTCCGCCTCCACCATCGGGGCGATCCGCTCCACCTGCGCGTCGTCGTAGCAGACCTTCACGAAGGTGGCCTTGCGATGCCGGTGGGCCTCGTCGTCCATGCCGTGCACGGAGCCCTTGCCGAACAGAGAACCGCGGATCGCCAGTGGCATCGCGCCCTCGCGCTTGATCCGGGTGTCGTCGTAGAAGAGGCGCACGCCCTCATCGCCCCGCACCAGGAGGCTGGGCTTGCCCAGCAGGCGCACCCACAGTGGTTTATCGCTGCCGGCGTTGCTGTGCTGCTCTCGCTGCTTCCCGGCGAAGAGGTAGCCCTGCTTCAGCAGGTCCACACTGTCGGTGAGGCCGTGGAAGGGGCAGGTGCGATCATCTGTCTTCTGCGGTGCTGTCATCGGGCCAACCTATGCGCACTACCGTGGCATTGCTTGGGAACGATGGAGCCGACCGGTTGGCCCGGCCCATCGGGCAGGTCGAGCAGGAGGCGAACTCCTGCGGTGTTCACGGACAGGGGAAATGGCGGCGATGACGAACGAGGACCTGCTGGCGGGGGAGGACGGACTGCACCGTCCGCTGTGGGCCTCGCGGCACGAGGACCTGCGGGAGTACTACGACACCGAGTGGGGCATGCCGGTGCGCGATGAGCGCGGGGTGTTCGAACGGCTCGCCCTGGAGGGCTTCCAGTCGGGGCTGAGCTGGGCCACGATCCTGCGCCGGCGCGAAGGCTTCCGGGACGCTTTCGCCGGTTTCGATCCCGATGCGGTCGCGGTCTTCGATGAGGCCGACGTGGAGCGGCTCCTGGAGGACACCGGCATCATCCGCCATCGCGGCAAGATCGAGGCCACCATCAGCAACGCCCGCGCCACCCTCGCGCTGCGCGGTGCCGACGGTCTCGGCGCACGGGGGGAGCTGGGCCCCGGCGCCACACTGGCGGACCTGGTGTGGTCCTACCGCCCCGAGCGCACCCCGATGCCCCGCACCGCAGCAGAGGTCCCCACCGTCTCTGCCGAATCGACGGCTCTGGCCAAGGAGCTGAAGAAGCGCGGCTTCCGCTTCGTGGGGCCGACGACGATGTTCGCGCTGATGGAGGCGATCGGCATCGTGGACACCCACCTGGTGGGGTCGCACCGCCGCGGCTGCTCCGGGCTGTGGGCCGAGGACGGCACGCCTCTCGACTGACGAGTCAGGTCGTACGACGGGCGACTGCACTGGCCCCGCGCCGCCGCCGGTTCCGCACCCACGCCACACACCGTCACATTCCTGCGCCCCATCGTGCCTCCTGCCCGAAGCTGAGGGCGTCAGCGATTCAAGGAGGCGCAGCATGTCCACCGCAGCGATCCACGGGGGATGGCGAGCACGGGACCCCCACGGGGCCGTGGTGCCGCCCATCTATGCCACCAGTGCGTACGCCCACCCCAGCCACGAGTCGCTGAAGGCGCTGTTCGCGCGTCGCTGCGAGGGCTTCGCGTACTCCCGTTCCGGCAATCCCACCACCGCGGTGCTCGAGGAGCGCATCGCCCTGCTCGAGGGCGGCATCGGGGTGATCGCCGTGGCCAGCGGGCAGGCGGCCACCACCATCGCCCTGTGCGCACTGCTGGAACCGGGTAGCCATGTGGTCGCCTCGAACCGCCTGTACGGCGGGACCACCGAGTTCCTGGACGACACCCTGGCCGACCTCGCCGTCACCTCCACTACCGTGGATCCCTGGGACCTGGACGGCTGGGAGGCCGCGATCCGGCCCGAGACCCGAGCGGTGCTGCTCGAATCCATCGCCAACCCCGGGGCGGAACTGGTGGACCTGCCCGCGATCGCCGAGATCGCCCACCGGTACGACGTGCCCGTGGTGGTGGACTCCACTTTGGCAAGCCCTGCCCTGTACCGCCCCGGGGACCACGGGGCCGACGTCATCGTCCACTCCGCCACCAAGTACCTGGGCGGTCACGGCACCACCATCGCGGGACTCATCGTGGACACCGGCCGCTTCGACCCCCACCGTCGGCCCGAACGCTGGCAGCGCCTGACCACCCCGAACCGGCGGTTCGGCGTCACCTTCGCCGATGACTACGAGCGCGGCTGCTCGGGGTTGCTCTCCTACGCCCGCGCCAAGTACGTCACCGACTTCGGCGCCACCCTCCCCGCGGCAAGTGCCCAGCAGATCCTGGTGGGCATCGAGACGCTGGATCTGCGCATGGACCGCATCAGCGCGACTGCGAAGGAGCTCGCCTCCCGCCTGCACGAGCGGCCCGGGGTCGCGCGAGTGAACCATCCCGCGATCCCCGGCCGACGTGATGCCGCGATCGCCGCCCGGGACTTCCCCCGCGGCACTTCCGGCGTGTTCTCGGTGGATCTGGCCGGGGGAGAGGACGCCGCTGCGGCATTCTGCGACGCACTGGAGCTGTTCACCATCGCCGTCAACATCGGCGATGCCCGCTCCCTGGTGTGCCATCCCGCCACGACCACTCATTCCCACCTCACGCCTGAGCAGCGCGCCGCCTGCGGGGTGACCGACGGGACCGTGCGCATCAGCATCGGCCTGGAGGACCTGACGGACCTGCAGGCGGACCTGGATCGCGCGCTTGCCGCTGTCGCTGCTCTTGAGCCTCCCCGCGTCGTGCCCACTGCGGATCGCGCCCTGGCTGATGTGCAGGGGAAGAGGCAAGCGCCCGCCGGAACCGAGCACTCGGAGCGCAGCCTCCACATCGTGTGACCTCGGTGTCAGCCCGACCTCGGGTGGGAACACTCCTTCCTGCGCCGGTGTTCAGCCGGTCATGAGGACGGATATGCGCGAAGCGGACGTGGTGGTGATCGGCGCAGGCCAGGCAGGACTCTCGGCCGCCTACCACCTGTGGCGACGCGGCTTCCGCTCCACCGAATCCTCAGAATCCTCCGACCGCGCCGACTCCACCTACATCTCTGAATCATCCGACCGCACCGTGATCCTGCTGGACGCCGAACAGGGCCCGGGTGGAGCCTGGCGGCACCGCTGGGACAGCCTCACCATGGCCACCGTCAACGGTATCCGCGAACTGCCCGGCATGCCCGAGGTGGTATCCGACCCCAGCGAGCCCTCCAACCAGGCCGTCCCCGCCTACTTCGCGGACTTCGAAGCCCGCTACCAGGTGCCGACCGAACGGTCCGTGCGCGTGGTCCGGGTCGAGAACGATCCCGACGCTCCTGACGACCCCGAGGGTCCGCTCCCGCGCCGCCGCCTGTTGATCCACTCCGTCGGCCCCGACGGCACCTCGCTGCCGCTCATACGCACCCGCGCGATCCTCAACGCCACCGGCACCTGGACCCGCCCCTTCCTCCCCGCCTATCCCGGGGCCGCCGACTTCACCGGCCGGCAGCTGCACACAGCCGATTACACCCGCGCAGGCGACTTCACCGGCAAGCGCGTCGCGGTGATCGGCGGCGGCATCAGCGCCCTGGGGCATCTGATGGAGCTGGCCGACGCCGGCGCCACCACCCACTGGTACACCCGCCGCGAACCGGTGTTCACCGAGGAGGCGTTCACGGCAGAACGGGGGAGCCGCGCCGTGGCCGGGGTGGCCGAGCGCGTTGCCCAAGGGCTTCCCGTCCAGAGCGTCGTCTCCGCCACCGGACTGTTCTGGACCCCCACCCTGCGCGAGGCCGACCGACGCGGGATCCTGGAGCGCCACCCCATGTTCGGTCGCATCGTGCCCGGCGGAGTGATCGAGGCCGACGGCACCACCACTGAACTGGACGTCCTGCTGTGGGCCACCGGGTTCCGGCACGAGCTCACGCACCTGCGCCCGCTGCGCCTGCACAACCACCGCGGCGGCATCACCATGGACGGAACCGCCGTCGCCGAGGACCCCCGCATCCACCTGCTGGGCTACGGCCCCAGCGCCTCCACTATCGGAGCGAACCGCGCCGGACGTGCGGCCGTGGCCGAACTGGTACGGCTGCTGGAGGCCGACGACGAGCTGGAGGCCGCAGATGAGGATCGGAGCATCTCCGCCCGTACAGTGGCGTGATGACGTCGACCCGTCGAAGGAGACCCCGATGACCGACCACGACACCGAGCCCGCCCTGCAGCCTCTGCCCGAGACGGGAGTGCGGCTCGTTCTGTGCGTCGTCGCCCATCCCGACGACATGGAGTACGGCACCTCCGCGGCCGTGGCCGCCTGGACCGGTGCCGGCGTGGAGGTCACCTACCTGCTGCTCACCCGCGGCGAGGCCGGCATGGCCGAGGCCCCGGAGAAGGTCGCGCCGCTGCGCGAGAAGGAGCAGCGGCGCGCCTGCGAGATCGTGGGAGTCTCCGAGCTGCGCATGCTCGATCACCCTGACGGGATGCTCGAGTACGGGCTCCCGCTGCGCCGCGACATCGCCCGCGTGGTGCGCCAGGTGCGCCCGGACCTCGTGCTCACCGCGAACTTCGACTTCGAGGCCTACGGCGGCCTGAACCAGGCTGATCACCGCGTGGCGGGCCTGGCGGTCATCGACGCCGTGCGCGACGCCGCCAACCCCTGGGTGTTCCGCGACCTGGGCGAGAGCGAGGGACTGGAGCCCTGGCAGGCCCGGGCGATCCTGGTGGCCGGTCACCCGGATGCCACCCACGTCAAGCAGGTGGACGAGGCGCAGGTCCAGGCAGCGGTCGATTCGCTCAGCGCTCACGACGCCTACCTCGAGCACATCGGCGACCACCCCGAGCCCGCCCAGTTCATCCCCGAGATCCTGCGAGGCAGGGGAGAGGGCCTCGGCGTCGAGTACGCGGTGCCGTTCAGAGTGTTCGACCTGGGTGGGCTGGAGGCGGAGCAAGGCTGACCGTCCCGCCGGTCAGCCGTCCCGCCGCACGGTTGCGGCATACCCATCGAGCACGGCGAGGATCTCGCCCTGCTGCCACACCCTGTTGCGGGAGAACCCCGTGGTCTCCCGCAGCACGCCGGCATCGGTGAGCTGATCGAGCGCCCTCTGGGCCGTCATGGCGCTGACCCCGAGCCGATCTCGCACGAAGGCGCTGTCCACGATCGGCTGAGCGATCAGCAGGGGGAGCACCTTCCACCCTGTGGCCTGCCGTCTCATGCCGGACATGAGGTTACGGGAGTGTGCCAGGACTGCGGCGAGATCATCCACGAGGCGGCTGCCGGTGGTGGCGGCGTAGCGGGCGGCGTGCGCGAACTGCTCGATGATCGGGCGGGCATCGCCGGTGCGGAACGCGGTGAGCGCGGAGACGTACCCGTCGAGGTCGGTGAGCAGGCCGGCTGAGACCGGGGCGGTGGTGCTGCGCAGCAGACCCTTTCCCCGCAGCATGGCGTGGACCAGTGCGCGGCCGGTACGGCCGTTGCCATCGGTGAAGGGATGGATGGTCTCGAACTGGGCATGGGCCAGCGCCGCATGGAGCAGCACAGGCAGGCCATCCCGTGCGATGAAGTGGATCAGGTCCGCCATCGCCGGGGGAACGTCCTCGGCCTCGGGCGCTACGTGGACAGCGCCTCGTGGGCTGGAGCCGCTGCGCCCCACCCACACCAGGCGGGTGCGCAGTGAACCTGCATCCCCGGTGGGCCCGGAGCGACCGGAGCCGACTGCGGCATCGGTCATCAGTTCGCGATGCATGCTCAGCAGCGCGTCCAGGTCCAGGTCGGAGGCCAGGCGCAGGGCCGCTTCCATGGTGCGCACGTTCGCCACCACGGCCCGCGCGTTCGCACTGCGTGACTGGTGGAGCTCTGCCAGGGCCAGCTGCTTCGCGCCCACCGTCAGGTCCTCGATCTGCGAGGAGGAGGCCGATTCGGTACGCAGCAGCACAGCACTCATGGGCCCCAAGGCAGGGTTGTCGGTGCCGAGGGCAGAGGTCGAATGCGCATCGAAAGCGGCCAATGCCGCCTCGGCATCGCCCACGTCGGCCGCAAGATCTCCTGGAAGCGCCAGTTCCAGCCCGGCCAGACGTGCAGGAAGCGATGCCTCGTACGGACCGGACCCTCGGGCACGCGCCGAACGGGAGGACAGACCGTCATCCGGCACATACCAGGTCCCGGGCCGTACCCCCGCAGAAGGGACGGTGACCGGCCCTGGAACTGTGATCATGGATCAACTGTACTAACACTTTTGGAGAAACTGTTAGCAAGGGAGGCTCCTCGCTGCGCGCGGGCCCGAAGCTCAGCCCTCGTGAGCCTCAGCTTTCGCCGCCCTCAACCCTCGCCGGCCTGAGACCGCGTGAGCCTCAGCTCTCGTCCTCGCCCGTCGTCCTGCTCGTCGCCGTCTGCTCCTCAAGACGCTCCAGCTCCACCTCAGCGGTGGTCGGATCAAGCTTGATGAAGATCGGCGTGGGCTTGGAGACCGTGGCGCCCACCGTGACGGGGCGGTGCTCCCAGACGGGCACGCCCGCGTAATCCCCGGTGATGATCGGGTAGCCGGGCCCGCCGTCCAGGTCCTCGACCTCCTCGATCCGCGGCATCGGGGCGATCACCCGGTCGCCGCCCAGCGCCTTCTCCACCTCGTTGGCGGAGTGCGGCAGGAACGGCGCCATCATCGTGTTCAGATCGGTGACGGCCTGGGCCAGCACGTGCAGGATGGTCAGCAGACGATCGCGCTGCTCGGGGGCCTTCAGCTTGAACGGCTGGGTCTCGGAGACGTACCGGTTGGCCTCGCCCACCAGGCGCATCACCTCGGCGATGGCGGCGCGCTGACGGTGGGTCTCGATCAGCTTCCCGACGGTGCCGAAGCCGTCCCTGATGGCGCCCAGCAGCCTCTCGTCGATCGGCTCCAGCTCACCGGCGGCCGGGATCTCCCCGACGTTCTTGGCGATCATCGCCGCGGTGCGGTTGACCAGGTTGCCCCAGCCGGCCACCAGCTCGTTGTTGGTGCGGGAGACGAAGTCCACCCAGGTGAAGTCCGCGTCCTGGTTCTCCGGGCCCGCGGCCGAGATGAAGTAGCGCAGCGCATCGGGCTGATAGCGGTCCAGCATGTCGCGCACGTAGATCACCACGCGCTTGGAGGAGGAGAACTTCTTGCCCTCCATGGTGAGGAACTCGCTGGAGACCACCTCCGTGGGCAGGTTCAGCTCGCCGAACTTCCCGGGCTCGCCGCCCTTGTCGCCCTTGCCGTTCTGGGCCAGCATCTCCGCCGGCCAGATCTGCGAGTGGAAGACGATGTTGTCCTTGCCCATGAAGTAGTAGGCCAGGGCCTCGGGATCGTTCCACCACTGGCGCCACGCCTCGGGATCGCCGCTGCGGCGCGCCCACTCGATGGAGGCCGAGAGATAGCCGATCACGGCGTCGAACCACACGTACAGGCGCTTGTTGGGCTGGTCCTCCCAGCCCGGCACCGGGATGCCCCAGTCGATGTCGCGGGTCATCGCGCGGGGGCGGATGTCCTGGAGGATGTTCTGGCTGAAGCGGATCACGTTGGGCCGCCACAGCCCGGTGCTCTCGCGCTCGTCCAGCCATCTGCCCAGCTCGGCCGCCAGTGACGGCAGGTCCAGGAACCAGTGCGTGGTCTCCACGAACTGCGGGGTCTCCCCGTTGATGCGGGAGACGGGATCGATCAGATCCGTGGGGTCCAGCTGGTTGCCGCACGCGTCGCACTGGTCGCCGCGCGCACCCGGGGTCTTGCAGATGGGACAGGTGCCCTCGATGTAGCGGTCGGGCAGGGTGCGGCCGGTCGACGGGGAGATCGCCCCGGAGGCGGCCTGCTCGATCATGTACCCGTTGTCCCGCACGGCCAGGAACATCTCCTGCACCACCCGGTAGTGGTTGCGGGTGGTGGTGCGGGTGAACAGGTCGTAGCTCAGCCCCAGCGCCACCAGGTCCTCGACGATGATCCGGTTGTTGCGGTCGGCCAGCTCACGGGCGGTGACACCCTGCTGGTCGGCCTCCACCAGGATCGGGGTGCCGTGCTCGTCGGTGCCGGAGACCATCAGCACGTCGTGCCCGGCCATCCGCATGTACCGGGAGAAGACGTCCGAGGGGACGCCGAATCCGGCGACGTGACCGATGTGACGGGGACCGTTGGCGTACGGCCAGGCGACCGCGGACAGGACTGTGCTCATGGGAGTGGATTCTACGGGGGCGGATGCAGGCATGCGTCCGGCGGGCCTTGGCATCGGCCGGGGGCTGCTGGGGCGCAGCCGCTGCGCCGCCGTGCTGAATCGGACATGCCGCCCCGCGAGAGATCGGCCGTGATCGGCAGGATCACCGACCTGGGCCTCATGCGCGCCAAGGGCTCCCGCAGCTCGAACTGAGTCGCGGCTCGGGTGATGAGGTGCCGTTCCGTCGGGGCCGGCCTCCTCACCGGAGGTGAGCATGTGCTTTCTGTCGGGGGTTCCATCAGTCGCCGGTCGTGCCGCTCGGGTGCAACACGGCCTGCCACCCGAACGCGCGGGCACCTGCTACATGGCGGGGGGAATCGTCCAGGAACAGCACCTCGTCGGTTCGCAGATGCAAAGGCTCTCCGCGCTCCCGATCTGCTCGCCCGTGCTCTCCTCGCTCCTGCCCCACGTGATGCTCGATCTTCTTGTGGGCCCGCCCGAAGGCCTCCAGGTCAGGTTTGGCGTGACCGAGATCGGCGCTGTTGATCAGATGCTCACCATGCGCTCCCACCACGGCCTCCAGACCCAGTTGCGCCAGTTCGGCAGGGACCCGATCGGTGCCATTGGTGAACACGAACACCGGCGTTCCAGCTGCACGGGTGTCTTCCAGCAACGCGAGGACGTCCTCGTCGACCGTCGCCGGGGTATCGGCCCACCGATCGACGCTGTGGCGGGCCGCGCCGGGAGCAGCACCCGCGGCGACCAGATGCTCCACCGCCAGCTCCCGCCACCGGGCATGGGTGCCGCGGCCCCGGGTGACCTGATCAAGGTAGGGATGGCCGAGGATCGCGCGGAAGCTACTGCCGGTATCCACCCCGAGCTCAGCGTCGAGCTCATCCCACAGCCCCTGGTCGAACACGCGCAGCACACCGTCCAGATCGCTGACCAGCACCCGCGCGGTGCCGGAGTCGAGCAGGTGACGAACGGCGCGTAAGGAGGCAAGCATCCTTCGAGGGTAGAGGTATCCCGGGTCAGTGAACGCCTCAGCGCAGGAGCGTCGGGGCACCGGGGTGTCGGGGCGTCGCGGCACCGGGGCACCGGGGCACTGACACCGGTCGGGGCTGGCCCCCGATACCCTGTCGGCATGAGCACCGACGGACTCTCCACAGCACAGCAGAAGATGGCCGACGCAGGCGTTCCGCAGACCGCCATCGACGTCTTCACCCACTACTACGGCCAGCTCGAGGAGGGCGTGACCGGCTCGATCCCCGAGGACACCATCGAGCCGTACCTGGACCCGCCCAAGCTGGACGACGTGCGGATCGACCCCGCGCACGCCAAGCAGGTGTTCGACAAGCTCGCGATCATCAACCTCAACGGTGGCCTGGGCACCTCGATGGGCCTGGACAAGGCCAAGTCCCTGCTGCCGGTGCGGGACGGCAAGAGCTTCCTGGACATCATCGTCGAGCAGGTGCTGGCGGCCCGCCGCGGCACGGGCTCGCGCCTGCCGCTGATCTTCATGAACTCCTTCCGCACCCGCGAGGACACCCTCGAGGTGCTCGCGAAGTATCCGGACCTTCCCGTCGGGGACCTGCCGCTGGACTTCCTGCAGAACAAGGAGCCCAAGCTGCGGACAGACGATCTCACCCCCGTCCAGTGGGAGGCGGATCCGTCGCTGGAGTGGTGCCCGCCCGGTCACGGCGACATCTACACCGCCCTGCAGACCTCCGGCGTGCTGCAGCAGCTGCTGGACGCCGGCTTCAGGTACGCCTCGGTCTCCAACTCCGACAACCTCGGAACCGTGCCCAACCCCGTGATCGCCTCGTGGTTCGCCTCCACCGGTGCCCCCTACGCGGCTGAGCTGTGCCGTCGCACTGCTGCCGACCGCAAGGGCGGCCATCTCGCGGTGCGCAAGTCCGATGGGCGGCTCATCCTGCGCGACACCGCGCAGACCCCGCAGGAGGAGATGGACTACTTCACCGACGAGCACCGCCACCCGTACTTCCACACCAACAACCTGTGGTTCGACCTCGAGCAGCTGGATGCGGTGCTCAAGGAGCGCGACGGCGTGATGGGACTGCCGCTGATCCGCAACGAGAAGACGGTGGACCCCTCCGACAAGACCAGCCCGAAGGTGTACCAGATCGAATCCGCCATGGGTGCGGCGATCGAGGTGTTCGAGGGTGCGACCGCGATCGTGGTGGGACGCGACCGGTTCCTGCCGGTCAAGGCCACCAGCGACCTGCTACTGATCCGTTCGGACCTGTATGCGCTCGATCAGCGCCAGGCCCTGGTGCAGCAGGTGCCGTCGGTGCCCGCCGTCACGCTCGCCTCCGAGCCCTACAAGCTGATCGGCGACTTCGAGGCCCGCTTCCCGCACGGCATCCCGTCGCTGAAGGAGGCCACCAGCCTGGACGTGCAGGGCGATTGGACCTTCGGTCAGGACGTCACGGTGATCGGTGATGCGGTGCTCGGCACCGAGGGTGGTCAGGTGCCCGACGGTGCGCGCGTGGGCACTGCCTGAGAACGTCGTTCAGCTCAGGTACGTCCACAGCGGTCGCGGCATCGCCGCCAGCGCCAGGGTGCGCGCGAAGCCGGCCTGGTCCAGCAGGTGTGTCCCCACGCCGGTCTCGCGCGAGCCGGTGACCATGTCCGTGGTGGGGTCCCGCCGGTCCTGCCACAGGCGCTGCGCGTAGGCCTCGGTGATCTTCCGGCCCTGGACGCGGGCTCCGAGGATCGACTCGGCCAGCAGCAGGTTGGTCAGCAGGATCGCGTTGAACTGGATCGGCTGCTCGTCCATCGGGCCGCCGGCCTCGAAGGGCCGGTAATTCGCCGCGATCGCCTCAGCCAGCTCCAGCGCACGGTCCCGATGGGCCTTCTCGCCGGTGATCTCGTAGGCCAGGGCCTCCGTCCCCAGGGGCACGCCCTGGTTGTACGTCCAGAATGTGCGGTCGATGGTGCCGTCGGGCTTGATGTTGTCCCAGTACAGCCCCTCGGGCGCGAGCAGGGTCTCGCGGGCCCAGTCCATCCAGCGCAGGGCGTCCTCCAGGGCGGAGGGATCGCCGGTCAGTTGATACAGGCGCAGGGCCACCTTCGCCGACGGCACGGTCGAGACCGTGTTGCGGTCGTCGTTCCAGTCGCCCTGCGTCCACCAGATCCCGCCCAGGGAGGGAAGGGCGGCATCGGTCGCCTCACCTGAACGGAACAGCTCCAGCAGCTGCTGGGCGCGCTCGAGGTTCCCGAAGGCACCGTCGGTGAGCAGGTGCTGCTCGATCTCCAGCAGGGCGACCCAGTCGTTGTCGTCGTAGAAGAAGTCGCCGTGGGCGCCCTGTTCGAAATCGGTGGCGGCGGTGTACCCGGGCAGGCCCGTCGTACCTCCGGCGGGGTACCAGTACCTCTCCTGTGCCCGCAGCAGGGACTCATCGGCAGCGAGCAGATCCTCGTCGGGGCGCTTGTCCCCGGAAGTACCGCTGCCGTGGGCAGCGATCAGCTCGGTGACGGCGGCCCGGGCCTGGGACAGCGGCCAGACGTAGGTGAACTCCGGGTCGCCCTCCTGCCGAGGAGTGCGCTCGATCAGCATGTCCGGATCCGTCTCGGCACGGAAGTGCTCCAGCAGGGCCGAGGTGGCGCGGCGCGCCCGATCCAGGGCCTCCTTCGGCGGGAGCGGCGTGACCTCGGAATCCGTGCGGGGGTTCGCTCCATCGGGCATGGCTGGGGTCCTCTCGGCGGGCCCTGCTCAGAGCCTGCCGCGCTCCCAGCCCCGGCCACCGGTGAGGTCCTGCCGGTGGGGAAGCAGGTTTCCGTAGCGGTGATCGGTGGCGCTGATCGCCTGCTCGTGCAGGAACGTCAGCAGCTCCACGCGACCGCTGGAGACCACCGCGCCGTCGAACAGCGCCACCTCCACGCGGTCCGCGATCGCCCGGCGCAGCGAGGCATCGACAGTGCCGATCACCCGCACCCGGCGCTGCGCCAGCTCCTTGATCCGCGCGGCGAAAGCGGCATCGTCCTCCACCCGCACCAGGCCGCCGTCCAGACCTGCCCGCTGCGCCGCCGCTTCCAGCTCGGCGGCCCCGCCGCCGGAGGCCACGGAGACCTCCACCGCGGCACCCACGGTGGCCGCCGCGTGCAGCACGCGCACCAGCTCGACGGGTCGCGCATCGGAGGCGGCCCGCACCATCACCGGCAGCGGCAGGTACCGCAGCACGTTGATCTCCCCGTGCAGATCCTGGGCGTCGCGCGGCGCGTAGGTGCTGGCGAAGTGCTCCCGATCGGAGTGGCGGGCCTCGTCCAGCCAGGCCGCCTCGAGCTGCGCCGGATCGGCACCACCGGCGGCGTCGCCCGGCTCGCGGTCCGCCGCGTCCATCAAGTGCACCAGGTAGTTGGGGCCGCCGGCCTTGGCCGTCTTCCCGATGGCCGAGCGCTTCCAGCCGCCGAAGGACTGCCGCTCCACGATCGCGCCGGTGATGCCACGGTTGACGTACAGGTTGCCGGCCTCGACATGCTCGGTCCACCAGGAGATCTCGGCCGGGTCCAGGGAGTGCAGGCCGGCGGTGAGCCCGTAGGCCGTGCCGTTCTGCATCCGCACCGCGTCCTCGAGGGTGGGAGCGTGCATGATCCCGAGCACCGGCCCGAAGTACTCAGTGAGGTGGAAGGGGGAGCCCTCCTTGACGCCCTCGCGCACACCGGGGGTGAACACGCGGCCCTCCTCGTCAAGCTGACGCGGCCGCGACAGCCAGGTCTCTCCCTCGCCCAGCTCGGTGAGTCCGGAGGCGAGCTTCTCGCCCGGGGGCTCGATCACCGGGCCCATCTGCACGGTGGGATCGATCGGGTGCCCCACGTGCAGGCTCAGCACGGCATCGGCCAGCTGCGCCATGAAACGGCGGGACCGGGACACCGACCCCACGGTGATCACCAGACTGGCGGCCGAGCACTTCTGGCCCGCGTGGCCGAAGGCGCTCGCGGCCACGTCCTTCGCTGCGAGGTCCAGATCCGCGTGCGGGGTGACCACGATGGCGTTCTTGCCGCTGGTCTCGGCCATGATGCGCAGCTCTGGGCGCCAGGAGGCGAACAGCTCGGCGGTCTCGTAGCCGCCGGTGAGGATCAGCTGGTCCACGCGCTCATCGGTGATCAGCGCCCTTCCGGTCTCGTCCTCGGGGACGTCGACGACGGTCAGCACGCCCTCGGGCACCCCCGCCTCGTGCAGCAGACGGCCCAGGTAGGCGCCGCAGCGTCGCGCCTGGGGCGCCGGCTTCATCACCACGGCACTGCCGGTGGCCAGCGGCGCGAGCATGCTGCCGGTGGGTATGGCGATGGGGAAGTTCCACGGCGGGGTGACCAGGGTCAGTCGCCGCGGGGTGAACGCGGTCTCCGCATCCGTGGCCAGGGCCTCCGCCTGATCGGCGTAGTAGAGCGCGAAATCGATGGCCTCGCTGATCTCCGGATCCCCCTGGTCCAGGGTCTTGCCGGTCTCCGAGGCCGCGACCTCCAACAGCTCCGCGCGGTGGGCGGCCAGCACCCTGGCTGCTCGTCGCAGCACCGCGGCACGCTTCTGGGCGGGCAGGGCCGCCCAACCCCGCTGTGCGTCGATCGCCTTCGAGAGCACCGCGTCCACGCCCTCGACCGAGTCCACCCGGATCCGCTGCGCCTCCTCGACGCCGATCCGGGACCCGCGCAGACGGTGCGTGATCATCTCCGCCCACCGCTGGTTACCCGGGGTGGACATGTCGGTGTCCGGGGTGTTGCGGAAGCGACCCGGCACCGCGGGGATCGCGGGA
Organism: Brachybacterium epidermidis; assembly: GCF_015209585.1. Lineage (GTDB taxonomy): Bacteria > Actinomycetota > Actinomycetes > Actinomycetales > Dermabacteraceae > Brachybacterium > Brachybacterium epidermidis. The sequence continues at coordinate 93,086 of NZ_JADEYR010000007.1, read as the reverse complement.
GAGCCCAGTTCCGGCAATCCCTCGCTCGCCTCGGCGGCGCGATCCTGGTCGCGGTGGGTGCGAGGGGAGGTCTCCTCCAGGGCGCGGGTGAGGGCGCGGGAGAAGCGCTCCATCTCGCGGTCGAACAGGGTCGGCTGGGAGTCCAGTTCGAACACGGCCGACATGAAGTTCTCGCTGGAGGCGTTCTCCTCCAGACGACGCACGAGGTAGGAGACCGCCACGTCGAACTGCTGCGGGGCCACCACCGGCACGTACAGCCGCATCGACCCCACAGACTCGCGGACCACCGCCTGCTGACCGGGCGCCATGCCCGCCAGCATCTCGAACTCGATGCCGCTGCTGGGCAGGGGGCGGATGCCGCGCTCGCGCATCAGCAGGTGCGCGAAGGCGATGTCGAACAGGTTGTGCCCGGCCACGCCGATGTTCACGGCCTCGAGCTTCGCCGGGTCCAGGGCCTCCATCAGCATGCGCTTGTACTGCGCGTCCGTGGACTCCTTGCTGAGCAGCGGCGCCTGCGGCCAGCCGTGCACGGACGCGTCGACCCGCTCCATCGCCAGGTTCGCTCCCTTGACCAGGCGCACCTTGATCGGAGCACCGCCTGAGACGACGCGCCTCTCGGCGAACTCGCGCAGGCGCGCCATCGCGGTGGGACAGTCGGGCAGGTACGCCTGCAGGACGATGCCGGCGCGGTAGCCGGCCAGCTCCGGCCGGTCCAGCAGCTTCTCGAACACCCGCAGGGTCAGCTCCAGGTCCCGGTACTCCTCCATGTCCATGTTCAGGAAGGTGGGGTGCTCTCCCCGGGCGGCGTCCAGGTACAGCGGCAGCAGGGTCTCCACAATATGGTCGACGGTCTGGTCGGCCGCCCACAACGGGAGATGGTCCACGATCGAGGACACCTTGATGGAGACGTAGTCGACATCAGGCCGTGCGGCCAGCTCCCGCACCCCCTGCAGGCGGCGGGCGGCCTCCTGCGCCCCCAGCACCGCCTCGCCGAGGGGGTTGATGTTGAGCTTGGTGCCGTCGGCCGTCATCCTCGCGATCGAGCGGGTGAGCGGGCCGGGGCGGGCGTCGAGGATCAGGTGGGAGACCATCGTCCGCATCACGGCCTGCGCGGTGGGGACCACCACCTGGGGTGCCAGTTTCGAGGCGGAGCCGCCCAGTGCCACCACGCGACGCAGCGCCGGAGGCAGGAACGCGGGCGGATCCTGGGCCAGCCGGCGCAGCTCCACCGCGGCGGCCTTCGGATCCTCGGTGCGGATCACCCGGTCCACGAAGGCGAGGGTGAACTCCAGGCCCTTCGGATCCTTCAGCAGATCCGCGAGGAGCTTCGCCGGGGGCGGGACCGGGCGGGTGCGCGCAGCCTGGACCCAGGTGCGGACCTGATCGGCGACGTCCTCGATGGTGATGCGGGTGGTCTGGCCGGGGGACTGCATGGATGACACCGTCGTCTGCTCCTCGAAAGCTCCGCGGGGCGGGCCGGGCGTACTGTGACCGGTCCTCTCCCGGGAACGATCGTAGATCCCGCTCGCCGATGATGAGGACAGGAACAAGAACGGACCTGACAGGGGAGGGGCCCACGCCGCTGCGGACCGCTTGGTCGACGCTTTCGCGGGCGGGGCCCCGAGCAGTGGGTCACATGGATGTGTGGGACGATGCACGCGACACGATCCCCGAACGTAGGAGGCACCCCGTGAAGAGGTTCCTGTTCATCTCCGGTCTGACCATCGGCTTCGTCGTCGGCTCCCGCATGGGCCGCGGCCCCTACGAGTCGCTCGAGCGCACCGCTCGGCAGATCGTCGAGGATCCCGAGGTCCAGCGCAAGGCCGCCCAGGCCCGGGATACCGCCGGGAAGGCAGCGCATGACGCCGCGGAGACCGTGAAGGACAAGGCCCCCGGCGTTGCGGAGAGCGCCAAGGAGAAGGCCGCCGGCCTGGCCGGTGGCGCCAAGGAGCGCGTCTCCGAGAAGAAGGCGGAGAAGCAGAGCGCGAAGCAGGACGAGGAGAAGGAGGCATCGCTGAACGAGGCCTCCGAGGACACTGCGACCGCAGGCGGTGACGCCGAGGTGGGCGAGGACCGTCCGCTCAGCTCCTGAGCGCTCCCGTTCCCAGGACGACGACGGGGCGGTGCCGGATCATCCGGCACCGCCCCGTCACTGCGTCCGCCCCCCGCCTGCCCCGGTTGCGTGCCCGCGCGGCCAGCGCGGACACCCGATGCCGTGCGATCGGGCCCGGGCCCTCGCGGGGGTGAGGTCAGCCCAGCACGTGCACCCCGGCGTCCTCCTGCTCGCGCATGAAGCATGCCCCGCACAGCGACTCGTAGGTGACGGCGGCCCCGTCGTCGATGGCCACCTGATCGCCCTCGAACACATGACGATCGTCCACCACGCGGCAGTTGAACTCGGCCTGGGAACCGCAGCGACACATGGTGGGCAGCTTCTCGATGTTGTCGGCCAGCTCGAACAGGCGCAGGGCACCGGGGAACGTGCGGGTGCGGAAGTCGGCCCGCAGCCCGTAGCAGATCACCGAGATGCCGTCCTCCTTGGCGATGCGGAACAGCTGGTCGATCTGGGCGGGTTCCAGGAACTGCGACTCGTCCACCAGCACGCAGTGAAGGGGGCGCAGGCCCTTGTCATCGGCCACGGTGTGGATGTGGGAGCGGATGTCCTCCCCGGGGGCGGCGAGCACGTCCACCTGGCGCTTCGCACCGCCGCGGGCCACCACCCAGTCCTCGCCCTTGGTGTCCAGGGCGGGCTTGACGGTGATCGTGGCAAGGCCCCGCTCGTCGTAGTTGTACGCGGTCTTGATCAGCGTGTCGGACTTCCCGGAGTTCATCGCTCCGTACTTGAAGTGCAGCTTGGCCATGCGGGAGTGCTCCAGGGGTCGAGGGTGCGGTGGGACTGGTGCGGGTCTGGGGGCGCAGGCGGGGTAGAGGAGGCGTGCGGGGCAGAGGAGGCGTGCGGGGCAGAGGAGGCGGGCGGGTCAGAACGCATCCAGCACCGAGGGGGGGGCCCGCCAGCAGGGCGTCGAGGAAGCGCCCGGCTGCGGGATCGGCATCAGCGCCCAGGCCCAGGCGGCGGGCGTCGGCCACGGTGCGTCCGCCGGTCAGCAGCAGCGAGGCGGCGTGGATGTCCAGGCGCACCACACCCACCAGCCCCTCGGTCCCCGACGAGGGGCCGGCCGCCGGGTCGGCCGAGGACTGCGGGAGAGGATCGGCGGTGATGCGTCCACCTGCCGCCCGGACCTTCCAGCTGCCGGCGGCCCGGCAGGTGCCCTCCGGAACGGTGAGGTCCTCGACCGTCAGCAGGATCGCGCCCTCGAGGCCATCGGGCGCGGGCCTGGCCTCGAGCGCCGCGGCCGTATCGATCACCCGCATCATCACGATGCCGGGCATGTCGGGGGCCGGGCGCAGCCTGCCGCTGGGCAGCACGTTCAACACCGGGTCCTCCGTGCGCAGCCGCAGGCGTGCGGTGGAGGTGACCGTGGACCAGGAGCCCAGGGAGCGCAGCAGGGCGGTGAGATCCTCGCGGGTGCGGCCGAGGATCTCGTGCACCTCCAGGCCCTCCTCGGAGGTGTGGTCGGCCGCACGGGTCCAGGAGATGTAGCCGTGGTCGCGGCCGTCGACGTCCTCCAGCAGCAGCGCCGACCAGCCATCGCCCGGCACGCCCTCGGGGAACAGTGGCCCCTCGCGCAGCAGCATGCCGTTGTCCTCGCAGGTCAGCTCCCGGTACAGGGCGCGCAGGCGCGGCATGGTCCGCTCGGTGACAGGGACCAGGCGCCTGTCGCCCACGGGGCGCAGTCGCTGCAGGTCTCCGAGCGGCACCTGAACCTCGGTCTCCCGAGCCACCTCCTGGTACCCGTAGCGGCGGTAGAGCGCGGGATTGGAGGGGTACAGCATCGAGAAGGCCATGCCCTCTCCCTGGCAGCGCGCGATCACCGCGGTGAGCAGGGGGCCGAACAGTCCGTTGCCTCGGTGCGCTGGATGCACCGCCAGACCGCCGATCCCCCCGCACGCGGCGACCCCGCCTCCGACGGCGATGCGGTCGTGGCGGATGCGGGCACCGGCCGCGATCACTCCGTCGACACCGCCGGGCAGGGAGGAGGAATCGATGCCGATCGCGGTCTCGGCCGGGTTGAACGGCCGTGGTGACTCGGCCGGTTCGCGCCCGCCGAAGGCTCCTGTGCTGAGCGCCCGGTAGGCGCGGGCGTCCTCGGCCCTCAGGTCACGTACTCGCATGGGGCGAGTCTAGGCGCGGCCCCGGCCGGGGTGCGGCCACGACAGCCTGTGCCTCCCGGCCCGCCCACCGGCCCCGCGTGCGCGGCATACTGACAGGGACGCATCCGAGCGTCGAGGAGGAACTGTGAACCCACGTCGTGAGCGCGGCACATCCGACAGCGCGCCCCGCAACGGGGCGCGCAAGCCCTACACCCGCCCCAACAGTGCGCAGCGCAGCGCCCGCGAGAACCTCTCGCGGCGCCTGAGGGAGGGTGATCTGCGCAGTGAGCAGCAGCGGCCGCAGCGGCACATCCCCGTGGGGCTGTCCACCTCCTCCGTGTTCCCTGCCGGGGTGGAGGAGTGCTTCCGCCTGTCCCAGAGCATCGGCTACGACGGCGTGGAGGTGATGGTCTCCTACCCCGAGGACTCGCAGGACCCGGACAAGCTGCGGGCGTACGTGGGGCGCTACCAGCAGCCCATCCTGTCCCTGCACGCGCCCACGCTGTTCTTCCTGCAGCGGCTGTGGGGCGGCGACCCCTGGGTCAAGATCGAGCGCACCGTCCAGCTCGCCGTGGAGCTGGAGGTGCCGACCGTGGTGGCACACCCGCCGTTCCGCTGGCAGGGCTCCTACGCGAGGGAGTTCGTGCACGGCGTCGCGGAGATCGAGGAGCGCTACGGGGTCGCGGTGGCGGTGGAGAACATGTACCCGTGGCGCCTGGGAGTGCGCGAGGTGATGGTGTACCTTCCCGATCACGACCCCACTGACGAGGACTACGCGCACGTGACGGTTGACCTCTCCCACGCCGCGACCGCCGGGGACGACGCCCTGGTGCTGATCGAGGGCCTCGGGGAGCGCCTGACCCACCTGCACCTGGCCGACGGCTCCGGCAACTCCACCAAAGACGAGCACCTGCCCCCGGGGGAGGGCAACCAGCCCTGCGCGGAGGTGCTGCGGCGCCTGGCCAACAGCGGCTGGGGCGGCTCGGTGCTGGTGGAGGTCAACACGCGCCCGTACCGCAAAGAGGGGCAGCGTGAGCAGGTGCTGCGCCAGTGCCTGCTGTTCGCGCGCCACCACCTGGGGCACCACCTCGAGGACGCCCAGGACGGCCGGAATGCTCAGGTCGGCCGGGATTCCAAGGACGCCACGGCAGCGGACACGGTGGGCTCCGGCACCGAGGTGTGAGCCGCCGACGGGACGAGAACTGTTGCCCGACGTGTGATCGGACACCCGTGAGCCGGTCACAGGGAAGCGGTGGGACAATGGGCGCCGCGGTTCAAGACACGACGAAGAACGAGGTAGTGCACGCTGATGGGGAACGGGAACACGCAATTCGTCCACAGGAACGCCTCACTGCTCTCGGTGGAGATGACTCTGCCCTCCGTGACGGTCACCTCCGACGAGATCGACGAGATGCTCACTCCCGCCCGCAAGCGTCTGCGCCTTCCCCGCGGTGTGCTGCAGCGCGTGGCCGGGGTGTACGAGCGGCGCTGGTGGCAGGACTCCCACAACGGCTGGCGGCAGGGCGTGGTCAGCGCCGCCGAGCGCGCCATGGCCAATGCCGGCATCACCCGCAACCAGGTGGGCCTGATGATCAACGCCTCCGTGTCCCGCCCCTATCTCGAGCCGGCCGTCTCCACCGCCATCCACCACTCGCTGGGCATGCCCACCAGCTGCATGAACTTCGACATCACCAACGCCTGCCTGGGCTTCGTCAACGCCATGAGCATGGCCGCCGGGATGATCGACGCCGGGCAGATCCAGTACGCGCTGATCGTCGGTGCCGAGGACGTCGAGGAGGTGCAGCGCGGCACCATCGACCGCCTGAACTCCAAGACCGCCACCCGCGCCGACTTCAACAACCAGTTCGCCTCCCTCACCCTGGGCTCCGGGGCGGCCGCCGCCGTGATCGGCCCCAGCGACAAGCATCCCGAGGGGCACCGCCTCAAGCTCACGCAGTCCCGCGCCGGCACCCAGCACCACGAGCTGTGCGTGGCCAACATGCAGGACATGCGCACCGACTCCTCGGGCCTGCTGGAGAACGGCATCGCCCTGATCTTGGACACCTGGAAGGACGCCAATGACGCCGGCCTGGACTTCCGCAGCATCGAGCACGTCATCCCGCATCAGGTGTCCATGGTGTACACCCGCAACTTCTCGAAGATCACCGGAGTGGGGATGGAGCGCATCCCGGTCTCCTTCCCCGACTGGGGGAACATCGCCGCCGAAGCCGTGCCGATGACCCTGGCGAACCACCAGCAGAACATCGCCCGCGGCGAGCGGGTGCTGCTGCTCGGCGTGGGCTCCGGACTGAACACCGCTTTCATGGAGGTGGAATGGTGAGCACGACCCCCAAGGGCCGACGCCGCGCCCAGATCCCCGAGGTCCCCGCCATGCCCGGCGTGGACCCCCGCATCTCCCGCACCCTCGAGGTGCGCGACCACGCCGGCGAGATGCGCCGCTGGCATCTGCTGGACTCCGCGCCCCTGCTCGCCGAGCGGGGCGTCACCCCCCGCGGCACTCTGCTGGCCGTGCACGGCAACCCCACCTACTCCTTCCTGTACCGCAGCCTGGTGCGCGAGGACATCCCCTGGCGTGTGATCGCCGTGGACCAGCTGGAGATGGGCTGGTCCGAACGCACCGGCGTCACCCGCCGCCTGCAGGACCGCATCACCGACCTGTCCCTGCTCACCGACGCCCTGTCCCTGCGCGGGCCGGTGGTGACCGTGGGCCACGACTGGGGCGGGATCATCTCCACCGGATGGGCGCTGGACAACCGCCACGACGTGGTGGGCATGATCCTCACCAACACCGGCATCCATCAGGAGATCGGGGAGAGCCTGCCCAAGGCGCTGCAGCTGGCGACCACCCCCGCCTTCCTGCCCGCCTCCACCTCCCTGACCGACACGTTCCTGCGCACCACGCTGTCGCTGTCCAAGCCAGCACTTCCCGCCGAGGTGCAGGACGCGTACCTGGCGCCCTACCGCAGCCGCGCCCGCCGCAAGGGCATCGAGACCTTCGTGGCCGACATCCCGGCGGATGCCTCCCACCCCTCCCGCGCCACCCTCGAGCGGCTCGCCGAGGGCATCCGTGAACTGCACGTGCCCACCCTGTTCGCCTGGGGCCCGCGCGACATCACCTTCTCCGACCGCTACCTGCGCGACCTGCTGGAGCGGGTGCCCCACGCGGACGTGCACCGCTTCGAGGAGGCCTCCCACCTGGTGTGGGAGGACGCCGATGTGTCCACGCTGGTGGCCGGATGGCTCCAGGACACCTTCGGCACCGAGGACCGCGCACGCCGCGTGGACATCGCCGATCCTCAGCAGCGCTCCCGCCGCGCCGTGTCCACCTATGCCGAGCAGGCCCCCGAGCGGTACGTCGGCGAGCCCATCGGCCGTCTCGCCGCCGATCCCGCCCATGCCCACCGCCCGGCCGTGGTGGAGCTGTCCGGACCCGACGGCGAGCGCCGCCAGATCTCCTGGTCGCTGCTGAACCGCCGCGTGGAGGACATCGCCGCCGGCATGCTCGCCCACGGCATCCGGCCGGGGGACCGGGTGTCGATCCTCATCACTCCCGGGGCTGACCTCACCGGCGTGCTGTACGCCTGCCTGCGCATCGGCGCCGTCGCCGTGATCGCCGATGCCGGCCTGGGCACCGATGGCCTCACCCGCGCCGTGATCGGATCCCATCCGGACTGGATCATCGGCATCAACCGGGCGCTGGTCGGCGCTCGCGCCCTGGGCTGGCCCGGCCGCCGCATCAGCGTGGCCCAGCTGCCCACAGTGGACCGCACCGTGTTGGGCGTGGAGACCTCCGTCGCACAGCTGGCCGCCTCCGGCTCGCAGATGCGGGACCTGGGTGCCCCGCTGGACGCCCCCTGGCCCGATCCCGAGGTCGATGCGGCGATCCTGTTCACCTCCGGCTCCACCGGGCCCGCCAAGGGGGCGGTGTACACCCACCGCCAGATGTCCGCGATGTTCACCGCGGTGGGCGACACTCTGCAGTTGGACCCCGAGCGTGGCCTGGTCGCGGGCTTCGCGCCCTTCGCGCTGCTGGGCCCGGCCCTGGGTGCCCCCAGCGTGGTGCCCGACATGGACATCACCCGTCCCGGGGAGCTCACCGCGAGCGCCCTGGCCAACGCGGTCGACGCCCTCGGCTCCCCGGCCGTGTTCACCGCGCCCGCCGCTCTGCGGAACATCCTGAGCACCGCCTCTGAGCTGGACGATGCGGGCCGGGCCGCCCTGGCGCGTGTGCCCAGCTTCTTCTCCGCCGGTGCGCCGATCGCCGCGCACATGCTGCGGGAGCTGCGGGGCCTGATGCCGAATGCGAGGGCCCTCACCCCGTACGGCATGACCGAGTGCCTGGTCGCCACCGCCATCGACCTCGAGGGCATCGAGGACGCGGGCCCCGGCGCCGGAGTGTGCGTGGGCAGGCCCGTCAGCCGCGTCCAGGTCGCCATCGCCGCCATGGACGCCGAGGGGGAGACCACCGGGGAGATCACCGACCGCGCGGATGTCACCGGCGAGATCCTGATCCGCGCCCCCCACGTGCGCGACCGTTACCTGATGCTGTACGGCACCACCCGCAGCGCCATGCGCTTCGAAGGATGGCACGCCACCGGCGACGTGGGCCATCTCGACGCTGACGGGCGGTTGTGGGTGGAGGGCCGTGCGGCCCACGTGCTGGCCACCGCCGACGGACTGTTCACCCCGGTGCAGGTGGAGGACGCAGCCGAGACCGTGCCCACCGTGCGCCGTGCCGGCGCCGCGGTGGTGGGCCCGCGTGGCACCCAGCAGGTGGTGGTGATCCTGGAGACCGAGGACGGCTACCGCCCCGGTGCGCCCGGGCGGCCCCGGCCGGCCGAGACCTCCCTGCAGGAGGCCGTGCGCCGTGCCGTGCGCGAGCGCGCTGGTGTGGAGGTCACCGCGGTGTTCACCACCCGTGCCCTGCCCACCGACATCCGCCACAACTCCAAGATCGACCGGGCGGCACTGTCGCGCTGGTCGGAGCAGACCCTGCGCGGCGAGCGGGCGGAGGCACTGTGAGCGGCCGCAGGATCCTGGTCACCGGCGCCTCCGGGATGCTGGGCGGTGCCGTGGCGACCGCCCTGCGCGACCGCGGTGAGGAGGTGCGCGCCTTCCAGCGCCGCCCCGCCGGCATCGACGGGGTCACCGACGTCAACGGCTCCCTCACCAGCGCGGAGGACGTGCGCCGTGCGGCGGACGGCTGCGATGCGGTCATCCACCTGGCCGCGAAGGTGTCCATCTCCGGTCCGGAGAGCGAGTACCGGGATATCAACATCGGCGGCACCCGCAACGTGGTCGGCGCCCTGCGTGCTCAGGGCGGCGGCCAGCTGGTCAACGTGTCGTCTCCGTCGGTCGCTCACCTGGGCACCGCGATCGTCGGCCTGGGCGCGACGCCTGCGGATCCCGAGCACGCCCGCGGCCCCTACGCCCGCACCAAGGCCGCCGCCGAGCTGCTGGCCATGGAGGCCGACGGCCGCGACGGCCTGCTGGTGACCTCCATCCGCCCCCACGTGGTGTGGGGTCCGGGGGACACCCAGCTCGTCGGGCGCATCGTGGACCGCGCCCGCAGCGGCCGCCTGCCCCTGCTGGACGACGGCATGGCGCTGATCGACACCACCTACGTCACCAACGCCGCGGACGCGATCGTGGCGGCTCTGGACCGCATCGAGGACGTCCACGGCGAGAGCTTCGTGGTCACCAACGGCGAGCCCCGCACCGTGCGGGACGTGTTCAACGGCTGGTGCGACGCCGCCGGGGTCCCGCGGCCCCGCATCAAGGTCCCCGGCTCGGTGGCCCGCGCGGCCGGGCGCGTGGTGGAACGGCTGTGGGAGATCCGCCCCGGGGCCGACGAACCGCCGATGACGGAGTTCCTGGCCGAGCAGATGTCCACCGCGCACTGGTTCGACCAGCGCCGCACCCGCGAGCGCCTCCAGTGGAGCCCGGCCGTCAGCATCGACGAGGGATTCGAACGACTCGCGGACTGGTATCGCGCTCACCCCGTCGTGGGTGCACAATAGCCCCTGATGAACCAGAGCCTGAACCAGAACCAGAACCGGGCCCAGGACCAGGCCGGCCCCCGTGCCGAGCAGGATGGCACGGGTACGGAGCCGGCCGGCACCCGGGCCGAGGACGATGCCGCACTGATCGCGGAGATCGACGCGGAGCTCGCGGCCGAGCGCCGCGCCAAGCCCCGCGCCAGCACTGCACTGACCGGTGCGGTGCTGCTGATCGGCGGCTTGGTGGGCTGGATCGCAGCGCTGAACCTGCTGGTGGACAAGCTGTACCTGCTGTCCAACCCCGGCGCCACCCTCGCCTGCGACATCAACCCGTTCATCTCCTGCGGCACCGTGATGATGACCTGGCAGGCCGAGGCCTTCGGCATCCCCAACATGGCGATCGGGCTGGGCGGTTTCGCCATCATGGGCGTGCTCGGTGCGCTGATGCTCAGCGGCACCACCCTGCCCCCGTGGATGCGCTGGGCACGGCTGGGCGGGATGACCTTCGCCTTCGCCTTCGTGCACTTCCTGGCGTTCTCCGCGATCGTCATCATACGCACTCTGTGCCCGTGGTGCATGGTGGTGTGGGTCGCCACCGCCCCCATGTTCTTCGCGACCCTCGCCCACACCGTGGAGAGCGGCGACCTGCGACTGCCCGGTCCGCTGGCGGGGATCCTGCGCCGCTGGGTGCTGCTCACCCTGGCCTGGTACCTGCTGGTGGCCCTGGTGATCCTGATCGCCTTCTGGGGCCAGTGGATGGCGACCCTCGGCATCGGCTGATGAGCGGCGAGTCGGCCCCCAGCGAGGTCGCATACGCGCGCAGTGCGGGAAGACCTGTCTCCCACGCCGGTGAGGTTCCTCCCCAATGACGGGTTCTCCCCATCAGCGGCCGTAGTCCCGTGAGGGCGGTGCCGAGTCCCTAGCGTCGGACCCATGGGAGCAGGACACGGACGGCCGTTGCGCAACCGGCCCGGGCGGCATCGACGCGGTGGAGAGCCGCTCGTCGAGCACGTGGATCACAGGGCCGAGACGCCAGCGCGTCGACTGTCGCTCCCGGCGCCCAGCCCGTCGTCCCTGGTGGGCATCGCGGTGCTGGTCCTGATCGCCGCGGGCGCCATCCACCTGGGGTCCGCCGGCTCTGCCGTGCCGCTGGAGGAGCGCTCCCCGGTGAGCATGTCCGAGACCGCCGATCCCTCCCCGGCGGCTGGAGGGTCGAGCGGGGACGCGACCACCGACGATGCGGACTCGCAGCCTCCGGGCGCTCACGATCCTGATGCCTCGTCGGAGGAGGCCAGCGGAACTGCAGGGGGCGAGCGGGCCGAGGATCAGGCGCCCTCCGAGGTCGTGGTCCATGTCTCCGGTGCCGTGGAGAATCCTGGCGTGGTCCGGCTCGAGCTGGGCGCCCGGGTGCAGGATGCGGTCGATGCCGCCGGCGGAGCAGCGCCCGAAGCGGACCTGGCGGCGGTGAACCTGGCCCGCCCCGTTGCGGACGGTGAGCAGATCCACCTCCCGCTGCCGGGCGAGGAACCGCCACCTGCGGCAGCCCCGGAGCTGGGGCAGGCACCAGGCACGGGCGGCTCCCCGGGCAGCGGGGCCGGCGGCACCTCGAGAGATGTCCTGATCGACATCAACACTGCCAATGCATCCCAATTGGAGGAACTGCCCGGCGTGGGACCGGCAATCGCCCAGCGGATCATCGACCACCGGGAGGCCAATGGCCCCTTCCGCTCGGTGGACGACCTGATGGAGGTCTCCGGCATCGGACCGGCCACCCTGGAGAAGATCCGCGACCAGGCCACCGTGAGCGGATGAGGGCGATCGATGCGGTGGAACGATCTGCGCCTGCTGCCCAGCGCCGCGGCCATCTGGAGCCTCGCCGCGGTCGGCATCCTGCTCGGTGCACAGGCGGCCATCGCGGCGTGCGCGGTGCTGTGCTCGAGCGTGCTGGCGGCCATCGTGGTGATCCCGCGGCGAGCCATCACCCACATCCTGTTCGCGCACCTGGCCGTGGTAGCACTGGCAGGGGTGCTGCTGTTCCCCGTGCTGCTGCGCCACGATGAGACCAGCCGCGCCCTGCACACTGCGGCCGAGGAAGGGCTGGTCGTCCAGCTGGCCGTCACGGCCCGCGCTGATCCGGCGGCACCCAGCAGCGGACCGGAATGGTCCCGCTCAGGTCTGCAGATGATGGCCCGCACGATCCCTGCGAGGGTACGGATCGGCGCCGAGGAGGGGAGCGTGCCCGCCTCCGTGCCGGTGCTGGTGCGCTCCTCCGGCGAGGAGTCCCAGGCTGCCCTGGGCCAGGTGCGCGGGGGCCAGGACGTGTGGGTGCGCGGGACCGTCCGCAGCTCCGGCGGTCTGCTGGTGCTGAGCGTCACCGAGGCACGGCCCATCCCTGACACCGGGATCTCGGCCACCGCGCAGCACCTGCGTCACCGGCTGCGGGACCTCGCCCGGGAGAACACCGCCCATCTCCCGGCCGATGAGGCCGCCCTGGTGCGCGGCATGACCTCGGGGGACACCCACGGCCTCGGGCAGCGCAGCGAGGAGATCATGCAGCGCGCCGGCATCTCGCACCTGGTGGCGGTCTCCGGCGCGAACATAGCGCTGATCCTCGCCGCGGTGATCGCGCCCCTGCTGCTGGCCGGGGTGCGCAGGCGCCCGCGCCTGATGATCGCCGGCATCGCCATGGCCGGGTACGTGTTCCTGGTGGGGGAGGAGCCCAGTGTGCAGCGCGCCGCCACCATGGCTGCGCCGGTTCTGATCGCCAGGTTCGCGGGGGTGAGAGCCTCACCGGTCGCAGCACTGGCCCTCACGGTCGCACTGTGGTCCGTCCTGGATCCGGTCACCGCCGCATCCATCGGCTTCGCTCTTTCCGCCCTCGCCACCGGGGCGATCCTCATCGCTGCACCGCCCCTCGCAAACGCGATCACCGAGGCGACTGGCGAGAGGGTCAGTCGGGTACCCGCCCTGGTGCTGGCCGTGCCGCTGGTGGCGCAGCTTGCTGTCACCCCGATCCTGATCACCCTGGCCCCTGAGGTCTCCGCCTGGGCCGTGCCGGTGAACATGCTGGTGGGTCCGGTGGTCGGCCCCACCACCGTGATCGGCGTGATCGCACTGCTGCTGGGTCCCGTCTGGCCAGCCGCCGCGCAGCTTCTCAACACGATCGCCGCGGGCGGTGCTCACGTGGTCCTGCTCATCGCCGGCACCGCCGATGCTCTGCCCGGTTCCCGCATCCCCGTTCCCGAGGGAACGCCAGGAGTGCTCCTGGCCATCGCCGCCCTCGCCGTTGCTGCGGTCGCAGTGGCGGGGCGGCGATCCCGCACCGTGCGCTGGGTGATGGCGGCGCTCCTGGTCGCGGGGACAGCCCCGGCGCTCGCTCCCCTTCTGCCCGGTCGGGCCGGGAAGGAGTGGAGCGTCGCTGCCTGCGCAGTGGGGCAGGGCGATGCCGTGCTGCTGCGCAGCGGTGGATCCACCGTACTGATCGACACCGGCCCGGAGCCGGAACCACTGCGGGACTGCTTGAACCGCTTGCACGTCGACGCGATCGACCTGCTGATCCTCACCCACCCACACGCCGATCACACGGGAGGCCGCAGCGCCCTCACCGGGGAACGGGCCCCCGCCGAGCAGTGGGTGTGCCCGCTGCCCCACGCAACGCGGGACGTGGCCGCCGGTGACATGGTCAGCTCCGTCGTCGCAGGGGAGACCTGGCAGCAGGACGGTCTCGTGCTCGAGGTGCTGTGGCCGCCCTCGGCGCGGGCCGCGGAATCCGCGGCGCTGCGGGAGGACGGCTCGGGGGAGGGGGACGCCGCCAACGACTGCTCGGTGGTGGTCTCGGCCACCTGGCCTGACGGCACCCGCCTGGTGTCCCTCGGGGACCTCGAACCCGTTGCCCAGCGAGAGCTCGCCGCGACGGTACCGGGGCCCGCGCGCATCGTGAAGGTGGCCCACCACGGTTCACGGCGGCAGGATGCGGGACTGTACGAGCACCTCGCCCCTGAGCTGGCACTGGTCACGGTGGGGAAGGAGAACAGTTTCGGTCACCCCACCGACCATGCCCTGGACCTGCTGGGCGACGTGGGCGCGCAGGTGGTGCGCACGGACAGGCACGGCACCGTGATCCTCCCGGCCGATGCCATCGACGAGCCGCTGTCCGTCGGACCACCCCGATGACGGGGCCGGCCATCCTTTCGAGCCAGCGGCCCGCCGCGCCTCCGCCCCGCGTCTACCGCTTTCTGCGATCCCGGCTGTCGCACCCGCCCGATAGGATCGCCACGTCCCGTTGTGAAGGAGTGCCCGTGAGCGATGTCGAGTGGCACAGCGTCGCCCTCGCCCCGATCGTGCTGGTCCACGGCACCGAATCGCTGATCGCCGAACGCGCCGTGCAACGGCTGCGCTCCCTGGCCCGGGAGCAGGACGATGCCGTTGCCTTCCACGAGCTCACTGCGGAGACCATCACCGCCGGGTCCCTCTCCCAGGTCACCAGCCCCTCCCTGTTCGGGGAGCCGCGCATGGTGATCGTGCCCGAGCTGCAGGCCGCGCCCGAGTCGCTGATCACCGAGATCCTCGCGTACATCCCCGCCCCTGAGCACGACGTCACCCTGGTGCTCGTGCACCGCGGCGGCAACCGCGGCAAGAAGTTGCTGGACACCCTGAAGAAGGCGGGCGTGCCCCGCGTCCCGGCCGATCCGCTCAAGCGCGTCGGCGACAAGCAGGCCTTCGTGGCGGCCGAGTTCGCACGGGCCGGCCGCCGCATCCAGCCCGAGGCCGTGGCCGCCCTGGTCGACGCCTTCGGAACAGACCTGGCCGAGCTCGCCGCGATGAGCCGCCAGCTGATCGAGGACACCACCCCCGACGAGGGCACGCAGGCGCAGCCCCTCACCCTGCAGGACGTGCGCCAGGTGACCGCTGGCCGTGTGGAGTCCACCGCCTTCGCCGTGGCCGATGCCGCGATCGCCGGCCGGGAGCGCGAAGCCCTCCAACTGCTGCAGCAGGCTCAGCTGGCCGGGGCCGACCCGGTCCCCATCGTCGCCGCGATCGCCTCCAAGATGCGATCGCTGGCCAAGGTGACCACCCCCGGCGCGAACGCCCGCAGTCTCGGCATGCCTGACTGGATGATCCGCAACCTCAGCCGTGACGCCCGCGCCTGGAACGACCGCTCGCTGGCCCGGGCCCTGGAGGCCGTGGCCCGCGCCGATCACGAGGTGAAGGGGGCTGGCCGTGACCCCCGCTGGTCCGTCCAGCACATGGTGATCGAGATCGGCCGCGCCCGCCGGGCGCGCTGAGGTCACCGCCCCCGGGCGCATCCCCCCGGCATGCGACGAGCCCCGCACGCCGGTGGCGTACGGGGCTCGAGTGGTTCAGCTCAGGGGCTGACCGGAGTCGTTCAGGCGCTGATCTTGGAGACCAGCTTGGCCAGGCCCGACTTGCGGTTGGCGGCCTGGTTCTTGTGGATGACGCCCTTGGAGACGGCCTTGTCCAGCTTGCGGGACGCATCCTTCAGGGCCTTGGCGGCGCCCTCGGCGTCACCGGCGGAGGCGGCGGTGCGCACCTTGCGCACGTAGGTCTTGAGCTCGGACTTGACCGCACGGTTGCGCAGGCGCGCCTTCTCGTTGGTCTTGTTCCGCTTGATCTGGGACTTGATGTTTGCCACGAAGACTTCTCTCTTGTGCTGTGGAGGTGGAACATCCGCGGCGGCCGAGGACCGCTGCCGACGGGGACGGGCGGTGGGGTTCGCCTGGAGACGTCGGTACCGGGTCGCTGCCGCGGGTACTCGCCCGGGTCGCACCTACCGGCGAACCCTGACACGGTGGGGCCTCCAGCATGCGCACACCGAACGGTATGTCACACATACGAGCGTCGACATTACCAGAATCGCTGATCAGCGGCACTGCCCCGGTGACGTGTCATCCGTCCCATCCGTGGACCTCGCGCGCGGCCGCCGCCACCCGGTCGAAGCGGTCCTCAGCCAGGCGCGATCCCTCGCGCCGCACCGCCTGCGGGCTCAGCCGCAGCAGCCGGTCCACCCGCACCTCACTGGGTCGCCCCTTGCTGTCCCAGGATCCCGATCCCACGTCGATCCAGGTGGCGCCGTGCTCGTCAACGTGCACCCCGTCGTTCTCGGCGCGGTCACGGGAGGTGCGCATCAGGGCCACCAGCACCGCGCCCTCGCCGTCGCGGCCGCCCGCGCGAGCATCCTCCTCCGCGAGCACCAGCACGGGACGGTCCTTGCCGCGGGAGAGGTCCTCCTCGTACGGCACCCACGCCCACACGATCTCCCCGGGATCCGGGTGGCCGTCCAGCCGCGGCGCGTACGTGATCGCCAGAGGCGCCGAGCCGTCACGGTCGGCGAGGGCCGATGCTGTCGCGGTGGACACTCCCGCTTCGCCCCCATGATCGTTCGCGCGCCGCCGCGCGGCCGACCCGGAGCGGCCGGAGCGCGTCTCGGAGACCGAGCGCACCGCGGCCCGGCCCAGGTCACGCGCCGTGCGGCGCACCGCGGGGGAGCGCGCGGCGGTGCGCAGCAGGGAGCTCAGACGGGATCCGAATGACATGGGGTTCACCTCTCCGGACGGTTCGTCCCCCTAGTGTGCAACGGCCCCCGCCATCATGCTGACGGGCCAGGACGTGCCTCGTGTGATGACGGTGTTAGATGGGGCCATGCCAGGCAACACCCTCTTCCAGGAGTACGACGCCGCAGGCGACGGCGACGAGATGTTCGCGCCGGACGGCCACGTGCGGTCCACGTACGGATTCCTCCACGAGGCCCTGTCCGGCCTGGGGCTGGAGGAGTTCCGGTCCCGTTCGGAGACGCTGGCGTCCAGCTATCTCGATCAGGGTGTCACCTTCGACTACGCGGGTGAGGAGCGTCCCTTCCCGGTCGATGCCATCCCGCGGGTCATCGCCGCCGAGGAATGGGCGCTGGTCTCCACCGGCATCGAGCAACGGGTACGTGCCCTGGAGGCGTTCCTCGACGACGTGTACACGGATCGTCGAGCCGTGGCCGACGGTGTGGTGCCGGGGTCGCTGCTGGACTCCTCCACCTACATCGTCGATGCCGTGCAGGGCTACCGCCCGCCCAACGGGGTGCGCATCCACATCTCCGGCATCGACCTGGTGCGCGACGGCTCCGGAGGCTTCCGGGTGCTCGAGGACAACGTGCGCCCCCCCAGCGGTGTCAGCTATGTGCTGTCCAACCGCCGCGCCATGGCCCAGGGCTTCCCCGAGCTGTTCTCCCATCGGCCCGTGCGGCGGGTCAGTGAGTACCCCGGCCGTCTGCTGGCCGCACTGCAGGCCGCGGCACCGCACGCCGTGGGGGAGGAGGCCACGGTGGTGGTGCTCACCCCCGGGCGGTACAACAGCGCCTACTTCGAGCACTCGCTGCTGGCGCGCACCATGGGAGTGGACCTGGTCGAGGCCAGCGATCTGGTCGAGCGCAACGACCGCATCTACATGCGCACCACCGCCGGCCTGCGCCGCGTGGACGTCATCTACAAGCGCACCGACGACGACTTCATCGACCCCGAGGTGTTCCGCCCCGACTCCATGCTGGGCGTGCCCGGCCTGGTGAGATCGATCCTGGCCGGCAACGTGGTCGTGGCCAACGCGATCGGCAACGGGCTGGGCGACGACAAGCTCACCTACACCTACGTGCCGGACATGATCCGGTACTACCTGGGCGAGGAGCCGGTGCTGCCCAACGTGGACACCTGGCGCCTGGAGGAACCGGAATCCCGCGCCGAGGTGCTCGACCGCCTCGATGAGCTGGTGGTCAAGCCCGTGGACGGATCCGGCGGCAAGGGCATCGTGATCGGGCCGGCTGCTACCGACGCCCAGCTGCAGGAGCTGCGCACCCGCCTCGAGCAGGATCCGCGCGGCTGGATCGCCCAGCCCGTCGTGCAGCTGTCCACCATCCCCACCCTGATGGAGGAGGGGCCCGAGCCGCGGCACGTGGACCTGCGGCCCTTCGCCCTCAACAGCGGGGAGGACGTGTGGGTGCTGCCCGGCGGCCTCACCCGCGTGGCACTGCCCAAGGGAGAGAGGATCGTGAACTCCTCGCGCGGGGGCGGCTCGAAGGACACCTGGGTGCTGGCCTCGCAGACCCCCACGCAGGTGGAGGTCTCCACCCCGGAGGGCGAGGTGCGCGTGGTCGAGCAGACCGGGGTGGACGAGCCCTTCGACGAGGACGAGGACCTGCTGGGCACCGAGCCCGAACCCGTCACCGCCGCCATCCCCATCCTCGACCTGGAGGACGAGGACCAGCCGGACCACGACGTGCAGCCCGACCCCGACGAGCAGGAGGAGCACAGCGATGCTCAGTAGGATCGCCGAGGCCGTCTTCTGGATCGGCCGCTACGTGGAGCGCGCGGACCAGACCGCCCGCATCCTCGATGTGTCCCTGCAGTCGATCACCGAGGACGCCACCCACGACGTCGGTCGTGCCTGCAAGGACGTGTACTCGATCTTCGGCGCCTCAGCGCAGGACCCGCAGGACCACACCGTCCAGCGGGTGCTGGACCGCCTGGTGACCGACCGGACGAACCCCTCCTCCGTCGCTGGTGCCCTGCAGACCGCCCGTGAGAACGCCCGGGGTGCCCGCGAGGTGCTCTCCACCGAGGTGTGGGAGTCGCTGAACACCACCACGCTCGGCATGGCCCGCTCGGTGCGGCCCTCCCGGATGCACGGCGCCTTCCAGTTCGCCAAGGACCGCTGCGCCGTGGTGAACGGCCTGATCGATGCCTCGATGACCCGTGACGAGGCCTGGCTGTTCCTGCGGGTGGGACAACTGCTGGAGCGCGTGGACATGGTCGCCCGCATCCTGCAGGGCCACGACCTGGAGGACGCCACCGACGGCAACGTGGTGATGCTGCTGCGCAGCTGCAGCGCCCACGAGGCCTACATCCGCTCCTACCGGGGCCGGGTGCGCGCCGCACGGGCCATCGAGTTCCTGCTGCTGGACTCGATCTTCCCCCGCTCGGCGGCGCACTGCCTGATCGAGCTGGACGAGGCCCTGGACATCCTGGCCAAGCTGCACGGCAGCTCCTTCGACCGCATGGGCACCGAGGACCCGGCCCGCCGGATCGTGGGCCGGGCCGCCGCCAGCCTGCGGTACCGCTCCCTGGACGACATCGTCGCTGACTTCGACACCGAGATGGAGCAGCTGCAGCGGGTCACCGTCGCCGTCAGCCGCGCCTTGAAGAGCACGTACTTCGAGCCCGGCACCTGACCGGCCGGGCCCCACCGACCCCGGCACCCCGGATGAGGACGTGATGGCACGAAGACCCCGCACCCCCGTTCCGCTGCGCGTTCCCGGACCCGGGCGCTGGCTGGTGCAGAACAGCCCGGCCGACCGGATGCCCAGCCACGGCACGCGCCTCTATGCCCTGGAGCAGTCCATCGACCTCACACCGGTGGGGGCGGACGGGCGCTCCGGCGCCTACACCCTCCGGTCGTTCCTGCGTCCGGAGGCACCGGAGCACTTCGTCGGCTTCGGCAGTGAGATCCGCGCCCCGATCGACGGCACCGTGCGGGCCGCGCACGACGGCGAACCGGATCACGCCGCCCATCGCGGGCTGCCCTCGGTGGGCTACATGCTCACCCAGCGTCGACGCGCGGCCGAAGGCTGGACCGGACTCGCTGGAAACCACGTGATCATCGAGGCCGACGCCGGCGTCGCCGGCCCCGCCGTGTTCCTCGCCCTGTGCCACCTGCGGCAGGGCAGCCTGATGGTCCGACCAGGCCAGCAGGTGCACCGCGGGAAGGTCCTCGCGCAGTGCGGCAACTCCGGCAACTCCACCGAGCCCCACGTGCACCTGCAGGCGATGGACGATGCAGATCCCACCCGGGCCCGGGCACTGCCCATCACCTTCCCCGGCGGCCTTCCCCGCAACGGCTCCGTGATCGAAGGCGAGTGAGCAGCCGGCGCCCCGGGGCATCGCACGGTTCGCCGGGTGAGCGTGAGCACTCGCGCCGTGCCCCGCTGAGTACCAACCCGGTGCCCGTGAGACGATGGACGGCGCGCCGCGACCGCGGTGCGCGCCTGCCACCACGACCTGCCACCACGAAAGGACGGATGCCGGTGACCCCGAGGATCGCCGCCGACGAGGCCGCGGACATCCAGCCCGCCTCGACGCCCCAGGAGCGCATCCGCAACTTCTGCATCATCGCGCACATCGACCACGGCAAGTCCACGCTGGCCGATCGCATGCTGCAGATGACCGGCGTGGTGGACGAGCGCCTCATGCGCGCCCAGTACCTGGACCGCATGGACATCGAGCGCGAGCGCGGCATCACCGTCAAGAGCCAGGCCGTGCGCATGCCCTGGCAGGTCGACGGCACCAACTACGCCCTGAACATGATCGACACGCCCGGCCACGTGGACTTCACCTACGAGGTGTCCCGCTCGCTGGCCGCCTGCGAAGGGGCGATCCTGCTGGTGGACGCGGCCCAGGGCATCGAGGCGCAGACCCTGGCGAACCTGTACCTGGCGATGGAGAACGACCTCACCATCATTCCGGTGCTCAACAAGATCGACCTGCCCGCCGCGGACCCGGACAAGTACGCCGCCGAGATCGGTCAGCTGGTGGGCGTCGATCCCGAGGACGTGCTGCGGGTCTCCGGCAAGACCGGCCAGGGAGTCGAGGAGCTGCTGGACCACGTGGTGCGCACCCTGCCCCACCCGGAAGGGCAGGTGGACGCCCCCTGCCGCGCCATGATCTTCGACTCCGTGTACGACACCTACCGGGGCGTGGTCACCTATGTGCGTGTGGTCGACGGCTCCCTCAAGGCCCGCGACCGCATCGCCATGATGTCCACCGGAGCGCACCACGAGCTGCTCGAGATCGGCGTGAGCTCCCCGGAGCCCAGCCCCACCCAGGGCCTCGGCCCCGGCGAGGTGGGCTACCTGATCACCGGTGTGAAGGACGTGCGCCAGTCCAAGGTGGGCGACACCGTCACCACCTCCGTGCGCGGGGCCACCGAAGCGCTGCCCGGCTACGCGGACCCCAAGCCGATGGTGTACTCCGGGCTGTTCCCGATCGACGGCTCCGACTACCCGGTGCTGCGTGACGCCCTGGACAAGCTGAAGCTCAACGACGCTGCCCTGAACTACGAGCCGGAGACCTCCACGGCCCTGGGCTTCGGCTTCCGTGTGGGCTTCCTGGGGCTGCTGCACCTGGAGATCGTGCGCGAGCGCCTGGAGCGCGAGTTCAACCTGGACCTGATCTCCACCGCCCCGTCGGTGGTGTACCACGTGACCATGGAGGACGGCACCCAGGTCGAGGTGCTGAACCCCTCGGACTTCCCCGAGGGCAAGGTGCGGGAGATCAGCGAACCGGTCGCCAAGGCCACCATCCTGGTGCCCAGCGAGTTCGTGGGCGTGGTCATGGAGCTGTGCCAGTCCAAGCGCGGCAGCCTGGGCGGCATGGACTACCTCAGCGAGGACCGCGTGGAGCTGCGGTATACGCTGCCGCTGGCGGAGATCGTGTTCGACTTCTTCGACCAGCTGAAGTCCCGCACCCGCGGCTACGCCTCCCTGGACTACGACGTCTCCGGGGAGCAGACCGCCGACCTGGTCAAGGTGGACATGCTGCTGCAGGGCGACCCGGTGGACGCCTTCAGCGCCGTCGTGCACCGCGACAAGGCCTACAACTACGGCGTGGAGATGGCCGGCAAGCTCAAGAACCTCATTCCGCGCCAGCAGTTCGAGGTGCCCATCCAGGCCGCCATCGGCTCCCGCATCATCGCCCGTGAGAACATCCGCGCCATGCGTAAGGACGTGCTGTCCAAGTGCTACGGCGGCGACATCTCCCGCAAGCGCAAGCTGCTGGAGAAGCAGAAGGAGGGCAAGAAGCGGATGAAGAACATCGGGTCCGTCGAGGTCCCCCAGGAGGCCTTCATCGCCGCACTGTCCTCCGACGCCGGGGACACCGGCAAGGACGGCAAGAAGAAGTAGGAGGTTCCGTGGACCCCGCGCACGCCCCCAGCGCATCGGCCGCGGCCGAGCCTGCGCCCGGACCCCCGGCGCAGCCCTCCGGGGCACCCCGCATCGCCGCCGTGTGCACCGTCGCCCAGCTGTTCCCGGTGCCCGACCGCGGCCTGATGAGCGGCATCGACAAGCGGCCCGTGGACCATCCCGTCACCCTGCTCACCCACGGGGTGCTGGGCGATGTGCAGGGCGATCGTGAGCACCACGGCGGCATCTTCAAGGCCGTCTACGCCTACGCCCGCGAGACCCGGGAGGCCTTTGCCGCAGAGCGCGAGCAGGAGCTGCCCGACGGCTTCTTCGGGGAGAACCTGGTGACCACCGGCTACGACACCGACGAGACCCTGATCGGGGAGCGCTGGCAGGTGGGCACAGCGCAGATCGAGGCCACCTGCCCCCGCACCCCGTGCGGCACCTTCACCGCTCGCATGGGGGACCGTCGCTTCGGCCGGCGCTTCACCGAGGTGGGACGCTGCGGCGCCTACTTCCGCGTGCTCACCGAGGGGGACGTCACCGCCGGTGACGCGATCGAGGTGCTGCACCGCCCCGAGCACGGCGTGACCATCGGCGACGCGTTCCGCGGCCTGGATGCCGAGCAGGCACGTAACCTGCTGGCATGGGCCGGGCAGACCGGCACCGTGCTGTACGAGTCCCTGGTGCAGGCCGCGCTGCGCGTGCTCGAGCGCGATGCCAATGAATCCGGCAGCACCGATCAGGCGCCCGTCGCGTTCCCCGACCGTCTTCGCTCCACCGGTCGTGGCCTGGGCTTGGGCATGGGACTGTGACCCCGGCACCCCCCGTTGCCTCCGGGCCCCCGGACCTGTCCGTCTACATCCACGTGCCGTTCTGCGCGGTGCGGTGCGGGTACTGCGACTTCAACACCTACACCGCCACCGAGCTGGGCGGGGGCGGCTCGCAGCGCGAGTACCCCGCCAACGCGATGCGCGAGATGGACCTGACCCTCGCTGCGGATGCGGCAGGCGGGTACCCGTACCAGCAGGTCTCCACCGTGTTCTTCGGCGGCGGCACCCCCACCCTGCTGCCGGCCGGGGACCTGATCGCGATGCTCGCTCACCTGCGCTCCCTGATCCCCCTGGCGCCGGGTGCGGAGGTCACCACCGAGGCGAACCCGGACTCGGTCACGCCGGAGTCCCTGGCCCAGCTCGCCGAGGGCGGCATCACGCGGGTCTCCTTCGGCATGCAGTCGGCGGTGCGCTCGGTGCTCAGCACCCTGGACCGCACCCATGACCCCGAGCGGGTGCCGCAGGTGGTGCAGTGGGCCCGGGAGGCGGGCCTGGCCGTCAGCCTGGACCTGATCTATGGCACGCCGGGGGAGACCCTCGCCGATGTGGAGACCTCCGTGCGCGCGGCACTGTCCTGCGGTGTGGACCACCTGTCCGCATACTCCCTGATCATCGAGGGGAACACGGCGATGGCGCGCCGGCTGCGGCGCGGGGAGATCACCCCACCCGACGGCGATGACATGGCCGACAAGTACGAGCTGATCGACGACCTCGCCACAGCCGACGGCCTGTCCTGGTACGAGGTCTCCAACTTCGCGCGCAGCCCCGCGCACCGCTCGCGACACAACCTCGCCTACTGGCAGGGCAAGGACTGGTGGGGCATCGGCCCGGGCGCGCACCGCCATCGCGACGGCCTGCGCTCCTGGAACGTGAAGCACCCCAGCCGCTACGCGGCGAAGCTGAACGCCGGGGAGCTTCCGGTCGCCGAGTCCGAACAGGTCGATCCTAAGGCCCGCCGCATGGAGCGCATCATGCTGGAACTGCGGATCATCGACGGGCTCGACGTGGACGTGGTCCCACCGGCCCAACGACCCATGCTGGAGGTGCATCGGGACCGGGGGCACCTGGATGCGGACGCCCTGGCAGCGGGCCGGGCGGTGCTCACGCGACCCGGCAGGCTCCTGGCCGACGCGGTGATCCGCGCCCTCGTGCCCGGAGCCCCCAGCGCGGCGGCCCCCCGCCACACCCGGTACGGGCCGCGGGTGCGCACCCCGTGCAGGACGAAGCCCCCGACAGCACGACGCGCGGCCGGCTCCGGGGGCTTGCCCTCTGCGGTCAGGTCACTTGACCAGGCGGATGTTCAGCGGGTAGTTCCACCACTCGCCCTGGTTGGCCCTGACCGCACCGATGATCGCGAAGATCAGCTGGATCAGCGCCGGGATGCCGACCAGCGGGAACGCCGCGAAGCCGAGGCCGAGGGTGACGAACCCAAAGATGCCGAGCACGACCCCGAGCACCACCTGGGCGATCACCACGGCGATCGCACCGTTGAGGGCCTCGGCGGCGTTGTAGCGCACGAACCGGTTGCGGTCCTTGTACATCAGGAAGATGATCAGCGGGCCGATCCAGCCCAGGAAGCCCCAGCTGAGCAGATGGCCCAGCAGCACCGCCAGGTGCGAGAACATCGACCACAGCTTGGCGTCGGACTCCGTGGTGGGCTGGCCCGACAGGGGCCCCTCGTACACGCCCTTGACGTTTGCGGGCAGAGCATCGAGGGTCTGGGTTCCCTGCGGGGCGCCCTGCCCGGCGTAGGCGCTGCCCTGGGCCTGGCCGTAGCCGGCGTTCGGCTGACCATGGCCAGCGCCCTGCTGGCCGTAGGCGGCATTCTGCTGGTGGCCAGCGCCGTGCTGGGCGGCGCCGGCCTCGGACGCAGCCGCGGGGCCCGGGTTCGCGGGCTGATCGCGGTAGGGATCGTAGGGATGCGAGTTCTCGTTCATGGGTCCCCTCTTCGTCAGGACGGGGAGCCGAGATGGCCGCCGCCGTCGTGGTCGGATGCCCCCAGCCTACCGAGAGCACCTGATCTGGGCCCCGCGGCGCGCCTCCCGATCAGGCGGGGGATAGCCCCCGGTCGCAGGTTGCGCATCGGGCACCCTCGTTGGGCACGCGGTGCTCACCCCTCGACGGTCACCCAGTCGATGAGCTCCTCGATCCGCCCGGACAGGGTGGGCTCGACGTCGGCGTAGGAGCGGACGGTGGCCAGGATGCGCTGCCAGCCCTCGGCGATGTCGGCCTGATCGGAGTGCGGCCAGCCCAGGGCCTTGAGCGTTCCCACCTTGATGTCGGTGCCGCGGGGCACGTGCGGCCATGCCTTCAGGCCCACGCGTGCCGGGCGCACCGCCTGCCACACGTCCACGTAGGGGTGCCCCAGCACGATCACGTTGCCGGGGGCGCCGGGCAGGCGCATCACCTGCTCGGCGATCCGGGACTCCTTGGAGCCGGTCACCAGGTGGTCCACCAGCACACCGAGCCGGCGTCCCGGGCCGGGACCGAAAGCCTGCACTCGCTCCACGAGGTTGTCGGCGCCCTCGAGCTGCTCGACGACGACTCCTTCGATGCGCAGGTCGTGACCCCACACCTTCTGCACCAGTTCGGCGTCGTGCTTGCCCTCGACCCAGATCCGGGAGGCGCGGGCGGTCCTGGCCTTCGCGCCCTCGACGTACACCGAGCCGCTCGCGGAGCGCTTGGGGCCGCTGGGTGCTGGAGCCCGCTGGGGGAGGGTGAGCACCACCGGCTTGCCGTCGATCATGAACCCGGGCCCCAGGGGGAAGCCGCGGCGGCGGCCACGTGCGTCCTCGAGCTCGACCACGTGCACACCGCCGGCCTTCTCCACGCGGGTGATCGCGCCGGTGTACCCGGTCGCCGCGTCCTCGACCACCAGGTCCCGCTGGGCGGGAACCTCGCGGGCGGCGGGACGGCGGCGGTGGTGCGGCGGAGGCTCGGAGGAGAGCACGTCGCGGCCGTAGCGGTCGAAGGAGGGGGAAGAGCGGTCGGGCACGGCGCACACCGTACACCGAGGCGCCACGCCGGGTGACCGTCTCGCATCGGTCCCGGACGGCGGCGGTCTCGGCTCGTGGCGAACGCCTCCTGCCCGGTTCGCTGAGGACAGGTCGTGAGCGCGTAGGATTGGCACTCGACATCCCCCAGTGCTAATCCTGGTGGCCGGGCGTGAGCGCCCTGCCCGGCACCAGCAGGTCCCTGCAGGAGGTGAGACCAACGGACAGCAGGAAGCTGCAGATCCTCGGCGCGATCGTCGAGGACTACGTCTCCACCCGCGAACCCGTCGGCTCCAAGTCCCTGCTGGACCGGCACGATCTCGGGGTCTCCGCCGCCACGGTGCGCAACGACATGTCGGTGCTCGAGGAGGAGGGGCTGATCACCCAGCCCCACACCTCCGCCGGTCGCGTCCCCACGGACAAGGGCTACCGCACCTTCGTGGACCACGTGGCCACCGTGAAGCCGCTGTCGGCCCCCGAACGCCGCGCCATCCAGGCGTTCCTGGAGGATGCCGGTGACGTCGAGGAGCTGCTGCTGCGCACCGTACGGCTGCTGGCCCAGACCACCCATCAGGTGGCGATGGTGCAGTACCCGGCCCGCAAGCAGGCGCGGATCCGCCACGTCGAGCTGGTGAAGGTGGCCGACTCCCTGCTGCTGGTGGTGCTGATCACCGAGTCCGGCCGGGTGGATCAGCGCACCGTGCCGCTGCTGGCCGCTCGGGAGGACGCCTTCTACCAGGGGCTGCGGGACCAGCTGAACCGGGCCGTCGCCGACCATGAGGTCACCGACGTCGAACGGGCGCTGCTGGAGCTGATCGATGCCCAGCCGGCAGCGGACCGGCCCAGTGTCGAGGAGGTCGTCACGGCGCTGCGCATCCTGGCCGCTTCCCGCGCGGAGGACAGGATCATGATGGCCGGCACCGCCAACATCGCCCGCTCCGCCGAGGACTTCGCCCGCGATGTGGAGCCGCTGCTGGACGTGCTCGAGGAGCAGCTGGTGCTGCTGCGCCTGTTCACCGAGATGCACGCCAAGCCCGGCTCGGTCGAGGTGCGCATCGGCTCGGAGCTGCAGACCGAGGCCCTCACCCAGGCCGCCGTGGTCGGCGCCGGGTACGGTGCGGGCTCGCACATGGCGATCCTCGGCCCCACCCGCATGGACTACGTCACCGGGATCTCGACCGTGCAGGCCATCGCCCGCTACGTCTCCCGCTACCTGGAATGACACGGCGCCGCGTCCCGCAGCCCGGGACGAGCGCCCCCGCTACCACCGTCTCCCTTCCTGAGGACTTCGCACAGTGAACGACGATTACTACGACCTGCTCGGTGTCTCCCGTGACGCCTCCACCGAGGAGATCAAGAAGGCGTACCGCAAGCTGGCTCGCACCCTGCACCCGGACGTCAACCCCGATCCGGACGCCGCCGAGCGGTTCAAGAAGGTCTCCCAGGCGTACGAGACCCTCTCCCACGCCGACAAGCGCCGACAGTACGACATGGGCGGAGGCCCCGGCATGGGCGGCTTCCCCGGCGGGTTCCCCGGGGGCGGCGCCAGCTTCGACTTCAACGACATCTTCGACATGTTCGCCGGTGCCGCCGGGATGCGAGGCGGCCGTGGGCAGGGCCCGATCCCGCGCCAGCGCCGCGGCAGCGACGTGCTGCGCCGCGTGGGCATCGAGCTGCGTGACGTCGTGTTCGGCACCGAGAAGGAGATCCGCTTCCGCACCGCGGGTCGCTGCGAGCGCTGCAACGGCTCGTGCTGCGAGCCCGGCACCAGCCCCACCCGCTGCACCGCCTGTGGAGGCTCCGGCCACGTGCAGCGCGTGGCTCAGTCGCTGCTGGGCCAGATGGTCACCATGGCCCCCTGCCCGACCTGCGAGGGCCACGGCGACGTCATCGAGTCCCCGTGCACCGCGTGCTCCGGGCACGGCCGCGTCACCACCGAGCGCACCGTCACCGTGCGCGTGCCCTCCGGGGTGGAGAACGGCACCCGGATCCAGCTGCGCGGCGAGGGAGAGGTGGGTGAGGCCGGCGGGCCGGCTGGAGACCTCTTCGTCGAGCTCACCGTCGCCGATCACGACATGTTCGACCGCGACGGCGAGGACCTGGTCACCACCGTCGAGGTGCCGATGACCTCCGCCGCGCTCGGTGCCACCGTGCCGCTGGAGACCTTCGACGGGGTGCAGCAGCTGGACATCCGGCCCGGCGCCCAGCCCGGCGAGGAGATCACCCTGAAGGGCCTGGGCGTCACCCCCTTGCGGCGCGAGCGCCGCGGCGACATCCGGGTGGTGCTGGACGTGGACATCCCCACCTCGCTCTCGGACGAGGAGCGTGACCTGCTCGAGCAGTTCGCCCGCATCCGCGGCGACGAGGCCACCCGCCGCAAGGGCCAGGGCCCCTTCGCCAAGCTCCGCGAGCGCCTGCGCGACCTCTGATCATGCCCACCACGCCGCCCGCCTTCCTGATCCTCGACGACGCGCTGGAGCATGCCGGCAGGGGCGCTGCCCTCACCCTGGACGGCGAGGAGGGCCGCCACGCGGCGAAGGTGGCGCGCCTCGGCGTAGGGGAGCAGATCCTGCTCACCGATGCCGCCGGCCGCCAGGTGCTCGCCGAGGTCACGGCCGCCCGCAAGGAGGCCCTGGACCTGCACCTGCTGGCGGGGCCGTCGGCCCCCGCCCGGCGCACGCCGCGGCTGACGCTGGTGCAGGCCCTGGCCACCGGAGGACGCGACGAGCAGGCCGTCGAATCGGCCACCGAGCTCGGGGTGGATCGCGTGGTGCCCTGGCAGGCCGAGCGGTCCGTCGCCGTGTGGCGCGGCGAGAAGCAGCGCAAGGGCCGCGCCAAATGGGAGAACACCGTCCGAGCAGCGGTCAAGCAGTGCCGCCGCCCCGGTATCCCGAGGGTGGACGAGCCGGTGAGCACCATGCAGCTGGTCGACGAGGTGCGCCGATGCACCGAGGCAGGGTCCCTGGTGCTGGTGCTGCACGAGCAGGAATCCGTGGGCCTGATGAGTCTGGCCGACGAGCTGCGGAGGATGGGCCGCAGATCGGCCGCGGATGCGGCGTCGGCTTCCGTGGGCGCAGCGGCGCAGATCATCGTCCTGGTCGGCCCTGAGGGCGGGATCGCCGACGGCGAGCTCGTCCAGCTGCGTGAGGCGGGGGCGCGCAGCGTGCTGCTGGGGCCCGAGGTGCTGCGCTCCTCGACCGCCGGCCCCGCTGCGATCGCCGTGCTCAGTGCTCTGATCGGGCGCTGGGGTTGAATCCCCCGTCAGGCGACGGAGGTGAGCACCTTGGCCTCGAGCGTCTCCAATCCCTCACGCAGGGCGGTGAGCTTCTCCTCGCCCACGTGGATCTCGCCCTCGAGGGAGAGATCCGCCGGGAAGGCGAGGCCCACGGAGCCCATGACGTCGGCCCCCACGTGGGTCATCAGGCTCTCCAGCAGCTCGAGGACTCCGGCCCCGGCTCCCCAGCCGTAGCCGACCAGCAGCACCGGCAGGCCGCTCCACTCCTGGTGCAGGTAGTCGATCGCGTTCTTCAGAGCACCGGGGTAGGAGCCGTTGTACTCCGGGGTCACGATGATCAGGGCGTCCAGCGCCTCGATCCGCTCACCCCAGGCGCGCGCGTGATCGGTGGTCTTGGTGGGATCGGCCTTGGGGCTGGTGAGCCCGTCGAAGGCGGGAAGGACGGTCTCCCGCAGGTCGATCAGATCGATCTCGACCTCGTGCTCGCGGGCATCGAGGCCGTCGCGCACCCACTGGGCGATGTGCTCCCCGACACGGTTGGGGCGAACACTGGCGATGAGCAGTCCGATTCTCGTCATGGGTAGTGCAACCCCTCCCGCATGGCCGATGTTCTCGATCCTGCTGTGGCGTGCATCGCTCTGAGCCGGGCCGCACACGCTCCCGTAGACTTCCCCCCATGAACAACGACGCCGCCGAACGCCGCGACGAGGACTGCGTGTTCTGCAAGATCGTCGCCGGTGAGATCCCCTCCGAGCGCGTCCACGAGGACGACCAGGTGGTCGCCTTCAAGGACCTGAGCCCCCAGGCCCCCGTGCACGTGCTGGTGGTGCCCCGCGAGCACCGCGCCGACGTACGTGAGCTCGCCCACCAGCCGGAGCAGCTGGCGCACGTGGTGGCAGTGGCCGGGTCCCTGGCTCAGAAGCTCGCCGACGGCGACTTCCGCCTCGTTTTCAACACCGGTGCGAACGCCGGACAGACCGTCTTCCACGTGCACGCGCATGTCCTGGCGAGCGGAGAGCTCGCAGAAGGAGAACTGTGACCGATCCCTTCACTCCCGCCCCCGGGCGCAGCCCAGAGGTGATCGAGCGTCGCCTGGCCATCCCCGATCATCTCAGCCCCTTCCAGGTGCTGGGGGAGAACGACCAGGCTCTCGCGGCGCTCGAGGAGCAGGTCCCCGACACCGACGTGCACGTGCGCGGGCATCAGATCACGCTGCGCGGCACCGAGGAGGCGCTGCGCCGCAGCGAGCACATCGTGCGCTCCCTGATCGAGCTCGCCGCCACCGGCCAGGCCGTCACCGCCGAGGCCGTGCAGCGGGCGGTGAGCCTGTACGGCGACGACCGGGCCCAGGGGGAGAGGCTCGAGCAGGTGCTCTCCCGCACCATCCTGTCCTCCCGCGGGCGCACCATCCGCCCCAAGACCATGGGGCAGAAGTCCTACATCGAGGCCATCGAGTCCTCGACCATCACCTTCGGCATCGGCCCGGCCGGTACCGGCAAGACCTACCTCGCGGTGGCGATGGCGGTGCAGCAGCTGCTCTCCAAGCAGATCAACCGGATCATCCTCACCCGCCCCGCCGTGGAGGCGGGGGAGCGGCTGGGCTTCCTGCCCGGCAGCCTCAACGAGAAGATCGACCCGTACCTGCGCCCCCTGTACGACGCCCTGCACGACATGCTGGACCCGGAGTCCATCCCGCGTCTGATGGGTGCCGGCACCATCGAGGTGGCGCCGCTGGCGTACATGCGCGGCCGCACCCTCAACGACGCGTTCATCATCCTGGACGAGGCGCAGAACCCCACGCCCGAGCAGATGAAGATGTTCCTGACCCGCCTCGGCTTCAACTCCACCATGGTGGTCACCGGCGACGTCACCCAGGTGGACCTGCCCGGCGGCACCAAGAGCGGCCTGCGGGTGGTGGAGCAGGTTCTCAGCGGGGTGGAGGACATCTCCTTCTGCCGCCTGTCCCCGCGGGACGTGGTGCGCCACCGCCTGGTCAGCGACATCGTCGAGGCCTACGGCCGCTGGGAGGTGGGTCCCGGCGGCAGCCGGGACACCCGCGGCCGCGGCAGCAGCTCGGGTCGTGGCACCGGCAGAGGAGCATGAGATGACCATCGAAGTGCGCAACGAGACCACCGCCCAGGTGGACGAGAAGGAGTTCGTGCACCTGGCCCGCTTCGTGTTCGAGGCCCTCCATCTGCACCCCGCCACCGAGCTGTCCATCCTGTTCGTGGACGAGGAGGCCATGGAGCGCCTGCACGTGCAGTGGATGGACGAGCCCGGTCCCACCGACGTGCTCAGCTTCCCGATGGACGAGTTGACCCCCGGCACCGCCGACCGTCCCGCCCCCGAGGGGCTGCTGGGCGACGTGGTGATCTGCCCTGCCGTCGCCTCCCGCCAGGCAGCCGAGTCCGGTCACAGCGCCGTCGAGGAGATGCTGCTGCTGACCTGCCACTCCATCCTCCACCTGCTCGGCTACGACCACGCCGAGGAGGAGGAGCGGCGGGTGATGTTCGACCTGCAGCGCAAGCTGCTGCTGACCTTCCTGGCCTCCCGCCGCGACGCATGATGCTCGCCGCCGGGATCCTGATCCCTGTGGCCATGGTGGGCCTGGTGATCGGCGCTGTGCTCACCGCAGCGGATTCGGCCCTCGCCGCCACGACCCGTTCCGCTCTCGAGCGTGCCCTGGAGGAGCGCCCCGAGGGGCTGCGGCGCCGGGTGCTGCGCCAGCACGAGGACTCCCGCCGCACCCAGGCCGCCGTGGGCCTGGGCCGCATCCTCGCCGAGGCAGTGATGGCGGTGGCGGTCACCGCGCTGGTGTTCCTGTGGCTGGACGGCTGGGTGGTGCCGGTGCTGGTGGCCCTGGCCATCTCGTCCGTCGGACTGTTCATCGGACTGTCGGCCTCCCCCCGCACCATCGGCAGGCGCCGGCCGGAGTCCGTGCTGATCTCCACCTCCGGTCTGATCGCTGCGGTGCGCACGCTGCTGTGGCCGCCTGCGAGCGCACTGATCGCCGTCAGCAGCGTGGTCACCCCGGGTGCCGACCGGGAGGACGGCCCCTACGGCGTCGATCCCGAGCTGCGCTCCAGCGTGGACCGCGCCCTGGAGAAGCAGCACCTGGAGATCGTCGAGCACGACATGATCCAGGGCGTGTTCGACCTGCGCGACACCATCGTGCGCGAGCTCATGGTGCCTCGCACCGACATGCTCGCCATCGCCGCCGGCGCCACCGCCGAGCAGGCCGTGCGGCTGTTCGTGCGCTCGGGCTTCTCCCGCATCCCGGTGGTGGGCGAGAGCGTCGACGACGTGCTGGGCATGCTCTACGTCAAGGACGTCATGCGGGCGATCCACTCCCCGTGGGATCCGCGCCCGGACCGCGCTGTCGAGGACATCGCGCGCCGCGCCCACTTCGTCCCCGAGTTCGTCTCGGCCGATGTGGTACTGCAGCAGATGCAGACCAGCCACGTGCACATCGCGATCGTGGTGGACGAGTACGGCGGGGTCTCCGGCATCGTCACCATCGAGGACGTGGTCGAGGAGATCGTGGGCGACATCGAGGACGAGCACGACCGCAGCGAGCCCCAGATCGAGGACCTGGGCGACGGGGTGTACCGGGTGCCGGCCCGGGAGAGCGTCACCGAAGTGGGGGAGCTGTTCGGCCTGGACATCGAGGACGAGGACGTCGACAGCATCGGCGGTCTGCTGGGCAAGGCCATCGGCCGCGTCCCCATCGTCGGCTCCCGCGGCAGCATCCATGGCCTGCAGCTCGAGGGCGAGAGGACCACCGGCCGGCGCAAGCGGCTCTCGACCCTGCTGGTCTCCCGCGCCGCCGGGCCCGGCGAGGACGACGACCATCCCACCGGCGGCTCCATGGCAGCCGATCCGATCGGCCCTGACCGCCCCACCCCGCAGGAGGACACCCGTGAGCAGTGAGCAGACCGCACCACAGGACCGAGCGCAGCACCGCTCCGGCTTCGTGGCCCTGGTGGGTCGTCCCAACGTCGGCAAGTCCACCCTGACCAATGCCCTGGTGGGCGACAAGGTGGCCATCACCTCGTCCAAGCCCCAGACCACGCGGCGGGCGATCCGCGGGATCGTCACCCGCCCCGATGCCCAGATCGTGCTGGTGGACACCCCGGGGGTTCACCGGCCCCGCACCCTGCTGGGCGAGCGCCTCAACGACCTGGTGCGCGAGACCCTCGCCGAGGTGGACGTGGTGTGCTTCTGCCTGCCCGCCGACCAGAAGCTCGGCCCCGGCGACCGCTTCATCGCCGAGGATCTCGCCGACCTGCGACGGGGTCGCCGCGGGCCCCGCGTGATCGCTGTGGTCACCAAGACCGGCCTGGTCAGCCGTGACGCGGTGGCCGAGCACCTGGTGGCCGTCTCCGAGATGCTGGAGACCGACGACATCGTGCCGATCAGCGCCGTGCAGGGCAGGCAGATCGACGTGCTGCTGGACGTCATCGCACAGCATCTGCCCGAAGGGCCTCCGCTGTACCCCGATGACCAGCTCACCGAGGAATCGCGGGACGACCGCATCGCCGAACTGATCCGCGAGGCCGCACTGGAAGGAGTGCGGGACGAGCTCCCGCACTCGATCGCCGTGGTGGTCGAGGAGGTGGTGGAGGTGGACCCGGGTGGGGACCCCTTCGCCCAGGTGGAGCCCGGCACGGGGCGACTGACCGTGCGCGCCAGCCTGTTCGTGGAGCGCGACAGCCAGAAGGGCATCATCATCGGCCGCGGTGGGTCCCGCTTGAAGGAGGTGGGCTCCCGGGCCCGCGCCGGGATCAACGAGCTGGTGGGCCGCAAGGTGCACCTGGACCTGCGGGTCAAGGTCGCCAAGGACTGGCAGCGCGACCCCAAGCAGCTGGGCCGCCTCGGGTTCTGACCCCGGGCGTCCGCCTCCCGGACCGCACCGGCGACCTGGCTCACACCAGTGCTACGGTGACGGGATGCACGGGACGCTCCTGCTTCTTCGCCGCGTCGAGGCCTGACACCGCCGGGACCTCGCCGCGGCACCAGTCATGCACCCCGGCGAACCGCATCGAACGCCTGAAGGACCACCCGTGAACAGCATTCCCACCGCGGCCGGCACCGCCCCCGCACCCTCCGAGCAGATTCCCGCGACCGCCGATCCCTCGCTGCCCGTCGTCGGCTCCCGCGGCGATGCCCCGCAGCAGCCCTCCGGCATGCCCGTCCACAAGTACCTGCCGTTCCACGAACAGATCCAGGTGGATCTGCCGGACCGCACCTGGCCCTCCCAGCGCATCACCCGGGCGCCCCGCTGGTGCGCCGTGGACCTGCGCGACGGCAACCAGGCGCTGATCGACCCCATGAACCCCGAGCGCAAGCTGCGGATGTTCGACCTACTGGTGGGCATGGGGTACAAGGAGATCGAGGTGGGCTTCCCCGCCGCCTCCCAGACCGACTTCGACTTCGTGCGCACCCTGATCGAGGACGACCGCATCCCCGAGGACGTCACCATACAGGTGCTCACCCAGTCCCGTGAGCATCTGATCGAGCGCACCTATGAGGCGATCGCCGGGGCCAAGCGCGCGGTGGTGCACCTGTACAACTCCACCTCCGTGGTCCAGCGCGACGTGGTGTTCCGGGCCGATGAGAACGCGGTGCTGGACATCGCGGTGCAGGGCGCGCTGCTGTGCAAGAAGTACGAGGAGACGGTGCCGGAGACCGCCATCACCTATGAGTACTCCCCGGAGTCCTTCACCGGCACCGAGCTGGAGTACGCGCTGCGGGTGTGCAACGCGGTGATCGAGGTGTTCCAGCCCACGCCCGAGGACAAGGTGATCATCAACCTGCCGGCCACGGTGGAGATGGCCTCACCGAACGTCTATGCCGATTCCATCGAGTGGATGCACCGTCACCTGGACCGACGCGACTGCGTGGTGCTGTCCCTGCACCCCCACAACGATCGCGGCACCGGCGTGGCCGCCGCGGAGCTGGGCTACATGGCAGGGGCCGACCGCATCGAGGGGTGCCTGTTCGGCAACGGCGAGCGCACCGGCAACGTGGACCTGGTGACGCTGGGCCTGAACCTGTTCAGTCAGGGCATCGACCCGCAGATCGACTTCTCGGACCTGGACGAGGTGCGCCGCACCGTGGAGCACTGCAATCAGATGCCGGTGCCCGAGCGCAGCCCCTACGGCGGTGACCTGGTGTTCACCGCGTTCTCCGGCTCCCACCAGGACGCCATCAAGAAGGGTCTGGAGCGCATGGACGCCGACGCCGCCAAGGCGGGGGTCGAGCGCGACGAGCTGGTGTGGCGGGTGCCGTACCTGCCGATCGACCCGAAGGACGTGGGCCGTTCCTACGAGGCCGTGATCCGGGTGAACTCCCAGTCCGGCAAGGGGGGCATGGCCTACATCCTGCGCACCGAGCACGGCCTGGACCTGCCGCGCCGCCTGCAGATCGAGTTCTCCGGTGTGGTCCAGCACATCACCGACTCCGAGGGCGGGGAGGTCTCGCCCGCAGCCCTGTGGGACTGCTTCACAGACGAGTACCTGCCCTCCACCGACGAGGCCCGGCGGTGGGGCCGCTACGGCTTCCGGGGCGTGCACCAGCAGTCCGAGGGCGAGGGCAGCGACCGCATCACCGTGCAGCTGCTGGTGGACGGGGAGGAGCACGAGGTCACCGGCATCGGTAACGGTCCGCTGGACGGCTTCGTCAAGGCCCTCGCGGAGCGCCAGATCGACGTGCGGATCCTGGACTACGCCGAGCACGCCCTGGCCGAGGGCGACGACTCCCTGGCCGCCGCCTACATCGAGTGCGAGATCGGCGACCGGATCTTCTGGGGGGTGGGCATCGACGGGTCGATCACGCGCGCCTCGCTGGAGGCGATCATCTCGGCCCTGAACCGGGAGCACCGCGCTCGCACCGCGGCCTGACCGTACCCGCAGCGAGGGCTCGGGATACGAAGGAGAGTGAGAGGCCGGGCCGTGCCCGGGTGTCACTGGCGGTCCGGTTCCAGGTCCTCCTCGGTCAGCGCCTGCAGCTCACCGGTCACCGTGGCGTGGGCGATCACCGGGATCTGGTCGGTGAACGGGGCGGGCTCCACCACGTGGGAGGCCTCAGCATCCGGCTCGTCCGCGGTGACACCGCCGTCCCCGCCCAGCACCGTGGCGGGATCCGGCTTCGCCGCCCGCGCGGTGAGGGTGACTCCGATGCTCGCCACCATCACCAGCGCCGCAGCGGCCACCTTGAGCACACTGATGCCCTGGCTGAGCAGCAGCACCCCCGCCAGCAGGGCGATCGCGGGCTCCAGGCTGAGCAGGATGCCGAACACGTGCCGCGGCAGGCGACGCAGGGCCGAGAGCTCCAGGGTGTACGGCAGCACCGAGGCCAGCACCGCAGTTCCGGCTGCGAGCGCCAGCAGCCGCAGGTCCATCAGCCCGGCCACGGCGCCCGGGGCCCCCAGGGGGAGCACGGTCAGCGCCCCGATGGCCATCGCCACCGCCAGGCCGTCCTGGCCGGGCACCAATTGGCCCACGCGGGCACTGCTGAGCACGTACAGGCCCCAGAACACTGCTGCGACCAGTGCCAGGAGCACCCCCAGCACGTCCAGCTGAGCTGCCCCGGTCAGGGACTCCAGACCGAACAGGCCAACACCCGCCAGTGCGAGCACCACCCACAGCAGGTCGCTGCGGCGGGTGGAGAGCACGGCCGCGACGGTGAGCGGGCCCAGGAACTCGATCGCCACCGCGGTGCCCAGGGGGATCCTCTCGATGGAGGCGTAGAACGATCCGTTCATCGCCCCGATCACCACGCCGAACACCGCCACCGCGATCCACTGACGGCCTGTGAAGCGGTGCGGCTTGGGGCGGGTGAGGGCCAGCAGCACCACCGCGGCGATGCCCAGTCGCAGCGAGGTGGTGCCCCAGGAGCCGATCTCCGGGAACAGCTGCACCGCCAGCGCGGCCCCGAACTGCAGGGACATGCAGGAGGCCAGGATCATCAGCACCGGCATGGCGCCCGGACCGCGGGAGCCGGTGCCCACGGGACCCGAGGCACTGCCGGTGGGTCCGGTGCCGGTCTGCGGTGCGCTGGGGGAGGTGGAGAGCGAGGAAGTCACGCTCCCACTGTGCACCCCGCGCACCGGCCGGTCCAGCGAATGTTTCCGACCTGTACCGTGAAGCAGAACTGGACGATGGACGGAGGGGCCCATGCTCAACCTGCACCGCCTGTTCCTGCTGCACGAACTGCACAGGCTGGGGACGATGTCCGCCGTGGCGCGGGCCCGATCCATGTCGCCATCCGCGGTGTCGCAGCAGCTCGCTCAGCTCGAGCGGGAGACCAAGGTCTCACTGCTGGAGCAGGCCGGCAGGGGCGTCGTGCTCACGGACGCGGGGGAGCGACTCGCCCGTCGTGCCCAGGAGATGATGGCCCTGATGGAGACGGCCCAGGCCGAGCTCGTCGCGGCCGGCAGCGTCCAGGGCGGGGTGCTGCGGGTGGCGTCGTTCCAGACGCCGATGATTGCGCTGGCCCCGCTTGCGGTGAGCATCCTGGAGGAGCGCCACCCGCCGGTGCGCATCGAGATCGCTCAGCGGGAGGTCGAGGAGGCGTACGAGGGCCTGCTGGCCCACCACTTCGAGGTGATCCTGGGCGAGACCTACCCCGGCGGTGAGCTGGTGGTGCGACGCGGCACCGATCGAGAGGACCTGCTGCGTGACCCGCTGCTGGTGGTGCTGCCCGCCACCGGTCCCTGGTCGCAGGTGGGCTCCCTGGCCGACCTCGCGGAGGTCCCCTGGGCCCTGGACCCCGACGGCATGCGCACCGGCATCTGGGAGCGCACCTTCCTGCGTGCGGCCGGCATCGAGCCGTGGATCCGCTTCGAGACCCCCGATCCGCTGCTGCAGGTGCACCTGGTGCGCTCCGGCCACGCCGCCGCCTTCGTCCCCGGTCTGATCGCCGCCGAGCACCTGGGCGGCACCAGGCCGCTGCGCCTGCCGGGGAATCCGCACCGATCCCTGTACACCGCAGCCCGGGCGGGCTCCCGCGAGCATCCCGCCCTGCTCGCCTTCCGCGAGGCGCTGCTGGAGGCGGCAGGGTCCCTCACCGATCTGCAAGGCCTGGACCGGCTGCGCGACTGAGCGAGGCGGGAGGGGGCGATCTCCTCTGGAAGGAGGAGGCGGCGGCCCCTGATGGGGGATAGAACTGAGCCATGACCAGCGCACACGGCACCGACGCCTCCCACAGGCCCCGCCCAGGCCCGGCACAGTACGCCCCTGACGGCTCCCGTTCGAGGACGGCTGTGAGCTCGGCGCTGCTACTCCTGGTGCTGGTGATCACCATGGTGTGGGGTGCCCTCTCCCGCGGAGTGACCGAGCCCGCGGGTGCCGACGCCCCCGCCGAGGTGTTCAGCGCCGCTCGCGCCACCGCGGCCGCCGCCCGCTGGTCGCAGAGCCCCCCCATCGGCACCCCCTCCAACGATCGCGCGCACGAGGACCTCACCGGCCAGCTCACCGAGCTCGGCTTCGAGGTGCGCACGCACGAGGCGATCGGCGCGCGCGCCGCTGCCCGCTACGCCGCCGCCGGGTACAACCGCAACCTCGTGGCCACCCGTCCGGGCAGGGACCCCACAGGAACCGTGTTGCTGGCCACCCACATCGACTCCGTGCCCGCCGCGCCGGGAGCGGCCGACGCCGGCATCGGCCTCGCGGTGATCCTGGAGACCGTGCGTGCCCTGGGCCCCGACGCCCTGCGCAACGACCTGGTGGTGCTGCTGGTGGACGGCGAGGAGAACGGGCTGCTGGGGGCGGATGCCTACGTCAGGGAGGAATCCGCAGCACTCACCGAGCCCGTGGTGGTGCTCAACCATGAGGCCCGCGGCATCTCCGGCCGCCCCACGGTCACCCGGGCCGCCGGACCCATGCACGAGGTGCTCCCCTCGATGCCGAGACCCGAGTTCGAGTCCTTCAGCGACGCGCTGTTCGCCGTGATCCCCAACGACACCGATTTCACGGTGTACCGGGATGCCGGCTGGTGGGGGATGGACATGGCGATCATCGACGGTTCGTGGGCCTATCACACCCCGCAGGACGACGCCGATCACCTCGATCCCGGGACACTGCAGCACTACGGAGATCTCACCCTTGCCCTCACTCGTGACCTGGGGGACCGCGACCTCACGGAGCTGTCCGGGCACGCCGATGAGCATCCCGTCCAGACCACCGTGCCCTGGGGCATCGTGGGCGTCCCCCCGCTGCTGGTCACCGTGCTCGGGGTGGCCGCGCCCCTGGCGCTGCTGACCCTGCTGGTGACCAGGCGTGCACACCGCGAGGTCAACGTTCTCGGCACGATGCTCGGTTCTGCGGGTGCAGCAGTGGGCATCGCCGGCGGGATCGCTGCGGCGGTGCTGCTGTGGGGCACGGCCGTGAAGGCGGAGCCCGCGATGGTGTCACGTGTGGTGGGGGAGCCGTTCCGCTCGGAGCTGTTCATCGCTGCGGAGCTGGCGGCGGCCGGAGCCGTGGCCCTGCTGGTGTGGGTGCTGCTGCGCATGATCATCGGCCGGGCCGCGATCGCGATCGGAGCTGCGCTGCTGGCATCAGTACTGTTCGCCGCCCTCGCGGTGTGGTCGCCCGCCCTC
The DNA here is from genome assembly GCF_015209585.1 of Brachybacterium epidermidis. Taxonomy (GTDB): domain Bacteria; phylum Actinomycetota; class Actinomycetes; order Actinomycetales; family Dermabacteraceae; genus Brachybacterium; species Brachybacterium epidermidis. Next base: position 53,240 of record NZ_JADEYR010000007.1, on the reverse strand, counting down.
GGCGGGTCCATGGTGCTGCCGGCCGCGATCGCTGCGATCGGGGCCCTGTTGGCGGCCCTGCTGCCCTCGCCCCTCACCCTGGCCACGCGGATCGTGGCGCTGCTGCCGACCGGCTGGCTGCTGGGCACGCAGATCTCGTCGCTGGCGGAGTTCGGCATCGCATCCGCCGCGGGCGGCATCGCGGGAACCGCCCTGCTGGCCCTGGCCGCGGCAGCGCCTCTGTTCGTCGGCCGTGGGGCCGCGCAGCTGCAGCCCCGGCGCCGTCCCCGCCGCCTGCTGCCGGCGGTGCTGGTCGGCGTGCTGGCCGTGGGCCTGACAGTCGGCGGCTCGCTCCATTCGCAGGCCTCCCCGGAGCCGGTCCAGGAGCGTGTCACCGCCCATGTGGACGGCGCCGACGGCACCACCACCTGGGAGGTCTCCGGCGTCACCGAGTGGAGCGCGGGCCTGACCGACGCCGACGCGACTTCGAACCTGCCCGCCCCGCGCGGCGAGGTCACAGCCCTGGAGGGCGGGCGGGTGCGCATCGCGGTGCACTCACCGCGGCAGGCCACCCGGTTGGATCTCGATCTGACCGGGGGCGGACTGCAGGACGTCACCATCGACGGCACCCCGTGGGGCGAGGGGCAGGCGCTCACCCAGCTGCGGATCGTCGGGGTGCGTCCCGGACAGCACGTCGTGCTCGAGGCCAGGATCGAGGGGGACCCGCAGATCGTCCTCACCGACGTCACCTTCGATCCCGCCGAGGCGGGCGGTTGGACCGCCCCACCCGAGGGCGTCGCCCTGGTCCACCCGTTCGTGCGGGTCAGCAGCCCCGTCGAGCGCTGAGTGAGAACCGCGCCTCCGCCTCACGAATTGCCGAGCGGCACCGTCGCCAGCACCTCGTGTAGCGGCCCACCCGAGCGGCCCGCCCCGAGGCGGGAGGAGACCACCTCCAGCTCCTCGGCGAGCCATTCCGGGCCGCGGTAGACGGACAGTGCCCGCACCACTTCCGCCAGCATCAGCTCCGTCGGGTCCGGTTCCGCGGGAATCCCGCGGTAGCGGTGGCGCCGCGGGCGGGGAGCCCGCGCCGAGACCCGGGCCACCGTCAGATGCGCCCGCCTGCGCTCCCTGTCCTGCTCGCCCAGCAGGTCCTCCTGCATCAGTGCCGCCAGCGGCTCCACCTCACCGCCCACGCCGACCCACAGGGCGCGGCCCGAGAAGAGCCCGGCCCCAGCCAGGCTCAGCCGCATCGGCCGATGCGAGGCAGCCACCCGTGCCACCTGCTCGATGGTGTCCTCCACTGCGCCGTCGGGCAGCTGCGGGGTGAAGGCGAGCGTCAGGTGCCACTGGTCGGGATCGCCCCACCGCAGGGACCGACCCGTGCGGGCGCGCACGGACTCCAGAGCGGACTCGAGGTGCTCGGCCGCATCGGCGGAGGGACGGATCGAGCAGAACACGCGCATCGCCCCATCCTCCCACCCTGCACCGTCCACCGGGCATCGCGGCGTAGGCTCGATCCACCATGCAGAAGCTCTACCGCGACCATGCGATCGTGCTGCGCACCCACCCCCTGGGCGAGGCCGATCGCATCATCACGCTGCTCACCCGCCGCCACGGAAAGGTGCGGGCCGTGGCCAAGGGCGTGCGGCGCACCGGCAGCCGCTTCGGAGCGCGCCTGGAGCCCTTCGGCCTGATCGACGTGCAGCTGCACACGGGGCGGAACCTGCACACCGTCACGCAGGTGGTCACGATCGACACCTTCGCTCAGCAGATCACCGCGGAGTACGGGCGCTTCACCGCTGCCAGCGCCATGCTGGAGACCACCGACCGCCTCACCGACGAGGTGGTCGATCCCTCCCAGCGAGGCTTCCTGCTGCTGGTCGGGGCGATGCGCACCATGGCAGGCGGACGCATCCCTGCGCCGCTGGTGCTTGACTCCTTCCTGCTGCGCACCCTGGCGCTGTCCGGCTGGGCGCCGGAACTGCAGGTGTGCGCCACCTGCGGTGCCCCTGGCCCCCACCACGCGCTTGACGTGCGCGCCGGGGGCCTCGTGTGCACCTCCTGCCGACGGCCCGGCGCCGCAGCGGTCAGGCAGAGCGCCGTCGAGCACATGATCTTCCTGCTCGCGGGGGACTGGGAGAACGTGGTGACGGCAGAGGACACCGTGGTCCAGGAGGCGGGGCGCCTGATCGCCGATACCGTGACGTGGCACCTGGAGCGCTCCGTGCGCTCCTTGAGCTACGTCGAGCGCTGAGACCGACCGGTCCGGCATGATTCCGAGCCGCCGAGCACCATGCCCACCCCGCCCCATCTCGCCCCGCCCCGGCCCCGTACCCGTGCTCACCCGCTCCGACACCCGGCGTCCCATTGCGACACCCCGCCCCGACAGGAGATCCCGCTGATGGCCCGTGACCCCCGCCCCCACGAGGAGCCGTTCGAGCACCCCAGCGGCGCACAGCCCCCGAGGCTCCCGCGCCAGGTGGTCCCCGCGCACGTGGCCGTGGTGATGGACGGCAACGGCCGTTGGGCGAACCAGCGCGGGCTGCCGCGCACCGCCGGGCACGAGGCCGGGGAGGCCGCCCTGCTGGACGTGGTCGCGGGTGCCCTCCAGATAGGCGTCACCCACCTCTCCGCCTACGCGTTCTCCACGGAGAACTGGAAGCGCTCCCCGGAGGAGGTGCGATTCCTGATGGGATTCTCCCGCACCGTGCTGCGTCGACAGCGGGACACCCTCCACTCCTGGGGGGTGCGCATCGTGTGGATCGGCAGGCCTCAGCGACTGTGGGGGAGCGTCATCAAGGAGCTGCAGGAGGCGGAGCAGCTGACCGCCGGGAACACCCGGATGACCCTGTACATGTGCGTGAACTACGGCGGCCGAGCCGAGATCATCGATGCGGTCCGCGACATCGCGGAACAGGCCCGCGCCGGCAGGATCAGCGGGCGCGGCATCACCGAGGCGAGCTTCGCGCGGCACCTGATCGACCCCGACATGCCTGAGGTGGACCTGTTCATCCGCACCAGCGGCGAGCAGCGCACCTCGAACTTCCTGCTGTGGCAGTCCGCCTACGCGGAGCTGGTGTTCGTCCCGGAGTTGTGGCCCGATGTGGACCGCGTGGTGCTGTGGCGGGCCATCACCGAGTACGCCCGACGGGACCGACGGTACGGCGGCGCAGTGGATGCGCCCGTGACGGCACCGCACGGCGCCGCCGCAGCGGGCCGTGGGGGAGCTGCGGATCAGGAGCCGCTGGAGGCAGTCGGCGCCGACGCCGGGGTGGATTCCACCGCCGACTCGGCCCGCGGCTGAGCCGGCCCGTCGGCCTCGGCCTGGACCGGCCCGTCGGCCTCGGCCCGGACCGGGGCATCGACCTCGTCCCCGGTGCCGGTGGGCGCCAGGCCACCGCTGCGGCGCTTGTGCCGCACCAGCTGGATCACCAGCGCGACCACCAGGGCCAGGGCCACCACCGCCGCCCACGGGGAGCGGAAGAACAGCTGCAGCCACAGCCCGATCGCAGCCAGGCCCACCGTGGCGTAGATGATCGCCCAGGCGAATCCGCCCGCGGCGAGCGCCGGCAGGTACCGCTTCAGCGGCATCCCGGTGAGGCCGGCCGCAGCGTTGCAGGCGGTCTGGAAGCCGATGGTGAGGAAGCTGAAGGCGACCACGGGCGCCCCCCACTTGTTGACGATCCGGGTGGCGCGCTCCACACGGGGGGAGCCCAGCCCGCCGGCCACCTTGCCGCGATTGGCGGCCTTGCGGGCACCGCGGCCCAGGGCGTACGTGGCCCCCGCCCGGCACAGCACCACGACGTACAGGAACGCCACCGCCGGGACGATCGGGAGCGACTGCACCCAGTCCATCATCGTGCGTCGGACCCGTTCGGATCGTCGAGGTCCGCACCGCTCGTCCGGCCGTGCTCATCGCACAGGCCGAACACCTCGAGGGTGTGGTCAAGGTCGGTGAAGCCGTGCTCCTCGGCGATCGCGGTCATCGCGCTCTCCAGCTTGGGCGCCAGGAACTCGACCGTGCGGCCGCAGGTGCGGCACACCAGGTGATGGTGGTGGCCCTCGGCCTCGCACTGGCGGTACAGCGACTCACCTTCGGCGCTGACCAGCACGTCGAGCCGACCTGCGGCGGAGAGCGCCTGCAGGTTCCGGTACACGGTCGCCAGGCCCACGGTCTCGCCGTCGCTGCGCATCTGCTCGTGGATCTGCTGGGCGCTGCGGAACTCGTCCTGCCGCCCGAGCGCCTCGAGGATGGCGGCGCGCTGCCGTGTATTGCGTTGCATCTGACGATTGTCGCCCATCGTGGCTGAAAAACTCTAGGCGGGGTGATGTGGGGTACGCGCGGTGCTGCTCACCCCTCGCTGCGCTGCCTGCGTCTCGCGCTGCCCCGGGGTCGACGGGCCGGGCTGCTCCGCAGCGGGCTCCCCGCTGTGACCGCTCGCAGGGCGTTCCCGCCTGCGCGGGGAGCCCAGCACGGCGCGGGAGATCAGGCCCAGCGCGTACACGCCGATGCTCAGCAGCACGATCACGCCGCCCGGGGGCAGGTCGACGTACACGGTGATGAGCAGGCCGCCCAGTGCGGCGAGCACGGCGATCGCCATGGCGGTGCGCATGGTGCGCCCGAAGCCCACCACCATCGTCTGCGCCGCTGCCACGGGGACGATCATGAGCGCCGAGACCATCAGGGCCCCCACGATCCGCATCGAGAGGGTGACGGTGAGGGCGGCCATCACCGCGATCAGCACGTTGACCAGGCGCACCGGCAGCCCGGAGGCACGGGCGAACTCCTCGTCGGTGGTGACCGCGGCCAGCAGTCCGCTGAGCCCCAGGCCCACCGCCAGCACCACCACGGCGAGCACCAGGGCGATCGTGAGGTCCGTGGCGGTCACGGTGGACAGCGAGCCGAACAGGTAGCCCATCAGGTTCTGGGAGGTGCCGCCGGCCAGCTGGATGATCACCACGCCACCGGCGATGCCGCCGTAGAACAGGATCGCCAGGGCCACGTCACGGCTGGTGTGGCCGATCTCGCGCACGTACTCGATGGCCAGCGCCCCGAGCACGGAGGCGATCAGCGCCCCGGGGATCGCCAGCAGGTCGTGCGGGCTCACGGAGATCCAGGCACCCACCAGCCACCCCGCGGCCACACCGGTGAGCGCCACGTGCCCCAGGCCGTCGCCCAGCAGCGACAGGCGCTTCTGCACCAGGAAGGTTCCCACGACGGGCGCGGTCAGGCCGATCAGCACCGCGATGATCAGGGGGTACCGGATCACGTCGGAGGTGAGCAGGTCGAAGGCTGAGATCATGCGTGGTCGAGTTCCTGTCCGAGGCATTCGTCGATCGGGGTGGCGTGGTGGGTGTGGTCGTGGCCCGGATCCAGCAGGGGCCGATCCTCGACCGCGCCGTCGTGCACGACCTCGCCGTGGTCCAGCACCACGGCGCGGTCGATGTCCTCGCTCAACGGGCCGATCTCGTGTAGCACCACGAGGATGGTGGTGCCCTGGGTGGAGAGCTCCCGGAACAGTCGGGCGATCATCTCCTGGGTGGGCAGGTCCACCCCGGAGAACGGCTCGTCCAGCACCAGGAAGCGGGGTTCGCGGACCAGGGCGCGCGCGATCATCACGCGCCGTCGCCGCCCTCCGGACATCCGGGTGATCGGGCGATCGGCCAGCGCTGCCATGCCCACCGACTCCAGCGCCCGCATCACGCGCGGGTCCCGCAGGCGGGGGCGCCACGTGCGGGCGCCGAGCAGACCGGTGGCGACGGTCTCCCGTGCGGTGGCCGGGATGGAGCCGCCGTCGGTGGCATCCTGCGGGACGTAGCCCAGCCGGTCGTGGGAGCGCGAGCGCGCCACGGGGCTGCCGAACAGTCGTGCATGGCCGCTGTCGAGGGGGAACACGCCGACGATGGTGCGCAGCAGCGTGGACTTGCCGGAGCCGTTGGCGCCCAGCAGGGCCACCATCTCCCCGGGGTCGATGCGCAGATCGATGCCGTGCAGCACCTCGGTGCCGCCCAGGGAGACACGGGCCTGCGCGACCTCGACGACGGGTGCGCCGGCCCCGGTCACGTCCAGCTCGCGATGAGCTTGTCGGCGTTCTCTCGCATGACGCGAGGATAGTGGGCATCCTCGGAGAGCTGTGTCTCCAGGTTGTCCAGCTCCTCACTGTCCACTCCGACGTTGTCGGCGAGGGTCTGAGCGACCTTGGGCGAGGCGGTGGTCTCGAAGAAGATGGTGGTCACGCCCTCGTCCTGGATCACGCGCTCGAGCTCGAGCAGCCGCTGCGGGGAGGGCTCGACCTCAGGATCCACTCCCGAGATGCCGATCTGGTGCAGGTCGTAGCGATCGGCCAGGTACGCGTAGGCGGCGTGGCTGGTCACGAACGGCCGCTCGCCCCCCACGGCCCCGTAGGCATCCGTGAGCTCCTGGTCGAGCTCCTCGAGCTCACCGCGCAGGGTCGCGGCATTGGCAGTGAAGGCCTCAGCCTGCTCGGGGATCAGCTCGCCCAGGCGCTCGGCGAGCGCATCGCCCAGATCCGCCATCCGCACCGGGTCGTGCCAGAAGTGGGGGTCGGTGGGGCCGTGATCGTGCCCGTCGTGATCGTCCTGGTCGAGGTCGTGGCCCTCGTGGTCTCCGCCGGCGTCGGACACCTCGGGCTCCTGCTCGCCGTGATCGTGCTCCTCCTGCTCCTGGCTTCTGGAGAGCAGCTCGATCGCCTGGGAGACATCGAGCACGTTCTCGTCGCCGTGCGAGGCGATGGCGTCGTCGATCGCGGCTTGGTAACCGGGGATCTGCACCACCAGGGCCGCTTTCCGCAGCTGCGCGACCTGTCGCACGGACAGCTCCAGCCCGTGGGCGTCTGCCCCGGGGGTGGCCAGGTTGACCACGCTCAGGTGCTCGCCCCCCACGCGCTCTGCCAGGAAGGCGGTGGGGTAGCAGGAGGCGATCACGGTCGGTGCCCCGGAGCCGCCCTCCCCGTCGCCCGCCCCGCACGCGGCGAGGGTCGCGGCGCCCGCCCCCAGCCCGAGCAGGGACAGCACACCACGACGGCTGGGACGGAGAGGGAGGGACGCACGAGGGGTAGACATGAAAATCATTCTCACCGCGGGTGGTCGTGGTTCGCAAGCCGATGCCGCCCTGATCACGCTCTTCGTGCGCACGATCACAGGGCGGGCGTGGCTATGCTGGTCAGGTCCGTCATCCCCCGCCCACCAGGAGATCCCCCGTGGCCAAGGCCCCTGCCAGCACGCTGGACAACGTCATCGCTCTCGCGAAGAAGCGCGGCTTCGTGTTCCCGGCGGGTGAGATCTACGGCGGTACGCGCTCGGCCTGGGACTACGGGCCCCTGGGCGTGGAGCTGAAGGAGAACATCAAGCAGCAGTGGTGGCGCACCTTCGTGCGCTCCCGCGCGGACATGGTGGGCCTGGACTCCTCGATCATCCTCCCCAAGCGCGTGTGGGAGGCGTCCGGGCACGTCGCGACCTTCACCGACCCGCTGGTGGAATGCAAGCAGTGCCACAACCGCTTCCGCGAGGACCACCTGATCGAGGCTTTCGAGGAGAAGAAGGGCCGCGCCCCCGAGGGCGGGCTGGCCGAGGTCCCCTGCCCCAACTGCGGCACCCGCGGCGAGTACACCGACCCCCAGCAGTTCTCCGGCCTGGTCAAGACCTTCCTGGGCCCGGTGGACAGCGAGGCCGGTCTGCACTTCCTGCGCCCGGAGACCGCCCAGGGCATCTTCGTGAACTTCCTCAACGTGGTCACGGCCTCCCGCATGAAGCCCCCGTTCGGCATCGGCCAGATCGGCAAGGCCTTCCGCAACGAGATCACCCCCGGCAACTTCATCTTCCGCACCCGCGAGTTCGAGCAGATGGAGATCGAGTACTTCACCCACCCCTCCGAGGCGGGCGCCCACTTCGACGAATGGGTGGAGGCATGCTGGAACTGGTTCGTGGACCTCGGGGTGGACCCGGACAACATGCGCCGCTTCGACGTGCCCGACGGCGAGCGTGCCCATTACTCCGACGCCACCATCGACATCGAGTACCGCTTCGGCTTCCAGGGCAGCGAGTGGGGCGAGCTGATGGGCATCGCCAACCGCACCGACTTCGACCTGGGCAGCCACACCGAGGCCTCCGGCACCAAGATGCAGTACTTCGACCAGGCCAGCAACGAGCGCTACACCCCCTACGTGATCGAGCCGTCGTTCGGCCTGACCCGTTCCATGATGGCGTTCCTGGTGGACGCCTACGCAGAGGACGAGGCCCCCAACGCCAAGGGCGGGGTGGACAAGCGCACCGTGCTGAAGCTCGATCCGCGCCTGGCCCCGGTCAAGGCCGCGGTGCTGCCCCTGTCCAAGAGCGAGGACCTGGTGCCTCGCGCCGAGCAGCTCGCGGCGCAGCTGCGCGGCCGCTGGAACGTGGACATGGACGTGTCCCAGGCGATCGGTCGTCGCTACCGCCGCCAGGACGAGATCGGCACCCCGTTCTGCATCACCGTGGACTTCGAGACCGCCGAGGACCAGGCCGTCACCGTGCGCGAGCGCGACACCATGGCCCAGGAGCGCGTGGCCCTGGACCAGGTCGAGGGCTACCTGGCCGAGCGCCTTCGCGGCGCCTGATCGGCCCGCAGGCCCGCCCTCGCGGACCTGCCGGAGCCGGGCCCACGATGACCGAACCGGCACCGCAGAGCAGATCAGCCACACGTGGCGGAGCTGGTGGATCAGCCCTCACGCCACCCACTGGTCGGCAGGTGAGCCTGCGTCAGGAGAGGGGAGGTGCGCGGTCATCTGCACCCTGGTTCCGTACCGCATGAGCCCCTGCTCCCGCTCCGCCTCCACCAGACGCCGCAGGAACGGCGATCCCGGCTGGGACACCTCGAAGCCGCAGGACCGGTAGAAGGGGGCGTTGAAGGGGATCTCGGCGTAGGTGCGCAGGGTGATCGCCCGGTGACCGCGCGCCGCTGCCTCGGACAGGGCAGCCTCGACCAGCGCTCGTCCGTGGCCGCGCCGTCCATGCTCCGGCAGCACCGACAGCTGCTCGAGGTGCGCGCGCCCGGCGGGCTCCAGCACATGCACGAAGCCCACCACGGGGCCGTCGGCCGATTCACGGGCCACCAGCATGAACCCGGGGGCGGAGGCCCGCTGGTGGCCGCTGGGTGCTCCGTACCAGTCGGGCCTCTCGGCCTCAGGGACGTATGCGTCCACGAACAGGCGATCCTCGGCGTCCTCGATCGGTGCGAGCGCCGGCAGGTCGTCGTCGACGGCGTGGCTGACGAGATTGGTCACCTGTCGATTGTGCCCGGTGCACGGTCCTCGTGCGTCAGATGATCGCGGTGACCAGGTGCGGCAGGACCTGCTGACCGAAGGTCTCCAGCACGGTGCGCTGCTCGGCCGGGGAGGCACCGAAGGGCAAGGTCAGGCAGATCTCATCGGCCTGCTGCACGACGGCATCGGCCACCAGCGCCTGCGCCACCACACCCGGGGTGTCGATCACGACCTCGCTGAACACCGCCCGGTGCCCGCCGATCTCCTCGCCCTTGTGCTCGGCCAAGACCGCGGGTGCCGCCGCCCGCTCACGGGGGATCAGCGAGACGTAGCGCTCCAGATCCGACTCCTGCGCCACCGGGATCATCTGGCGGGAGACCATCACGTGTCCCTCCCCGTGACCCTCCTCCCGGCTCGCCTCGCGGTAGGCCTCGAGCACCTCCAGCTGCAGGGTCTCGAAGGAGCGTCCCGAGCCGTCGTCGGGGACCATGGTGGCCAGTTGCAGACCCAGGCCGTCCCGGCCGGCCTTGGCGGCACGCTCTGGACCCGCCGCGCCGTAGGCGATCCGTGAGCGCAGCCCCTCGGACTGCGGCTGCACCTGCAGGGAGGTGCCCTGCTCCACGCCCTCGATGTGCGCGTCGGCACTGGAGACGATCTCGCCCTCGAGGAAGGACAGCATGTCGGCCAGGACCCGGTCCACGTGATCGGCGCGGTCGTCGGCCAGGGCCCCGAAGGCACGCATGTACATCGCATCGTGGGCGGAGTAGCCGGAGCCGAGCCCCGGCCGCAGCCGCCCGCCCAGCAGCAGGTCGGCCGTGGCGAGGTCCTCGGCCAGTCGTCCCGCGTTCTCGAACCGCAGCGGGATCACGGCGGTGCCCAGCTGTATCCGTCGGGCGTACTGCCCGGCGACGGCCAGGAACTGCAGCGGCGAGGACAGGGCGTCCTGCAGGTGGCGGGTGCGGACGTAGCCCACGTCGTACCCGAGCTCGTCGGCGGTGACGAACAGCTGGATGCCCTCCGTGAGCGCGGAATGATCCACCTGGGCGAGGAAGCCGATGCGCGGTGCTGCTCTGCGGGTCGCGGACATGGTCTCCTCCTGGATGCTCCTGGGCGTCGGGACGCTCTGACTGCTCCCACCAGTGTGCCAGGCGTGGCCCCGCTCCTTGCGGGCCGGTCGTCCGGACGCGATGCGAACGCCCGGGATGACCGGCCCGAACGAGGTGAGCATGTCGCCGGGATCACGCTGGGGAGGGACCACGGTGCACATCACCGTGCCAAGGAGCCCGGGCCGCCCGCATCGGTGGGACAATCGGAGCATCATGACGATGCTCGAGGACCCCACGACGCCCCCGGACGCCACCGCCCCGGGGCGTCGTGGCGTTCCCGGGCGCGCAGCTGACCGGGCCCCGCGCCGCACCCTGACCATCGGTCCACACACGGTGGACACCCCCGTGGTGCTGGCACCGATGGCGGGCATCACCAACATGGCCTTCCGCCTGCTGTGCCGTGAGTTCGGTGCGCTCCACAGCCAGGACGACGGCGGCCTGTACGTCTCCGAGATGGTCACCACGCGCGCCCTGGTGGAGGACCACCGCGAGTCCTGGCGGCTGGTCACCATGGGGGAGAGGGAGAAGCCGCGCTCCGTGCAGCTGTACGGGGTGGACCCGGTCACCGTGCGTCGCAGCGTGGAGATGCTGCTGGAGCGCGACAAGGCCGACCACATCGACCTGAACTTCGGTTGCCCTGTCCCCAAGGTCACCCGCCGTGGCGGCGGGGGAGGGCTGCCATGGAAGACGGAGCTGTTCACCCGAATCGTTCGCGGCGCCGTCGAGGCCGCCCAGGGCGTCCCGGTCACGGTGAAGACCCGCATCGGGATCGACGACGACCATGTCACCTACCGCGACGCCGGCCTGATCGCCCAGGAGGTCGGGGCCGCCGCGATCGCGCTGCACGGCCGCACCGTGGTCCAGCACTACTCCGGCGATGCCCGCTGGGAGGCGATCAGCGACCTCAAGGAACTGGTCACCGAGATCCCCGTGCTGGGCAACGGGGACATCTGGTCCGCCGAGGACGCCGTGCGGATGATGGACGAGACGGGGTGCGACGGCGTCGTGGTGGGCCGCGGCTGCCAGGGACGGCCGTGGCTGTTCGCCGACCTCGCGGCCGCCTTCGCGGGCCGCCCCGACCGGATCCGCCCCACCTTGGGCGAGGTCGCGGCGACCCTGCGCCGGCACGCCGAGCTGCTGGTGGAGTTCTACGGCGACGAGGGGCGCGGCATCCGGGACCTGCGCAAGCACGTGGCCTGGTACTTCAAGGGCTACCCGGTGGGCGGGGAGATGCGCCACCGCCTGGCCACCATGGAGTCCCTGGAGGATCTGGACCGCAAGCTGGGTGAGCTGGACCTGGACTCCCCCTACCCTGGCGCGGCGGTGGAGGGCCCCCGCGGCCGGGCCGGGTCGCCCAAGCGAGCCGTGGTCCCGGAGGGCTGGATGGACTCCCGTGACCTCACCGCCGATCACGCCGGCCGCCTCCACGAGGCCGAGCTGGACACCTCAGGGGGCTGACTGGTGAACCGTCCCGTCGTGCCCGCCGGCTACGAGCCCGCCGATCTCGAGCGCTGGGCCCCCGAAGCGCCCAAGTCCCAGTCCCGCACCCCCTTCCAGCGCGATCGCGCCCGGGTCCTGCACTCCTCGGCCCTGCGCCGCCTGGGTGCCAAGACCCAGGTCCTCGGCGCCGGTTCCGACGACTTCGTGCGCACGCGCCTGACCCACTCCCTGGAAGTCGCACAGGTGGGGCGCGACATCGGTGCGGAACTGGGCTGCGATCCGGACGTGGTGGACGCCGCCTGCCTCTCCCACGACCTCGGTCACCCGCCCTTCGGCCACAACGGGGAGAAGGTCCTGGACGACATCGCTGCGGACTTCGGCGGCTTCGAGGGCAACGCCCAGACCCTGCGCCTGCTGACGCGCTTGGAGCCCAAGCTCGTCGGCCCCGATCGCCCCTACGGGCTCAACCTCACGCGGGCCTGCGTGGATGCCGCCATCAAGTATCCGTGGGCCCGGGGCCAGGGGCCGGACCCGTCCTCCTCCAAGTTCGGGGCCTACGCCGATGACCTCGACGTGTTCGCCTGGGCCCGGCAGGGTGCCCCCGAGCGCCGCAAGTGCTTCGAGGCCCAGGTGATGGACCTGGCCGACGACATCGCCTACTCCGTCCACGACGTCGAGGACGCCGTCACCGGTGGCACCCTGGACCTGGGACGGCTCAGCGATCCGATGGAGCGGGCCGCGGCCCTGTTCGTGGTCCAGGACTGGTACACCCCCGATGTGCCCGTGGACGCGCTCGACGAGGCCCTGGCCCGTCTGGAGGGCGAGCCGTACTGGGTGCGGGACTTCAGCGGTGACATGCGCTCCGCCGCCGCCCTGAAGGATCTCACCAGCCAGCTGATCGGTCGCTTCACCCGCTCGGTGGTGTCGGCCACCCGGGAGGCCCACGGGCCCGGCCCCATCTCCCGGTTCGACGGGGACGCGATCGTGCCGGAGACCACCCTGCTGGAGATCGCGGTGCTCAAGGGCCTGGCCGCCGCCTACGTGATGAGCTCGGCCAGCCAGCAGCCCGTCTACGAGGAGCAGGAGCAGATCATCCGCGACCTGTACTCCCAGCTGTGGCACACCGGCACCGCGCACCTCTCACCCCTGTTCACCGAGCTGTGGGAGCAGGCGAGCGACGACGATGCCCGGCGCCGCGTGGTGGTAGACCAGATCGCCTCCTTCACCGATGTGGCAGCCCGCCACCTGCACGCCAGCCTGTTCGAGCGCCCCGCCCCCCATCTCACCGCCGCGGACACCCCGCTGCCCGGGCTCGGATCGGAGCTGTGAGCGCATGGCCCAGGGACTGATCCGTCGCGCCGACGTGGACCTGGTGCGCGAGCGCGCACGGTTGGACGAAGTGGTCGGCGAGCACGTCATGCTGCGCACCGCGGGCGTGGGATCGATGAAGGGCCTGTGCCCCTTCCACGACGAGAAGACCCCCTCCTTCCACATCCGGCCCCAACTGGGCCACTGGCACTGCTTCGGCTGCGGCGAGGGGGGCGACGTCATCTCCTTCGTGCAGAAGATCAACCACCTCAGCTTCGTCGAGGCCGTCGAGATGCTCGCCGGGCGCTACGGCGTCCAGCTGCACTACGAGGAGTCCGGCCGCGGCGGGGACGGGGACCGGCCCGACTTCGGCACCCGGCGCCGCCTTCTGGACGCCCACGCGATCGCCGAGGAGTTCTACCGCGAGCAGCTCTCCGCTCCCGCCTCCGAGGTGGGGCGCCGCTTCCTTGCCGAGCGCGGATTCGACCGCGCCGCCGCCGAGCAGTTCGGGGTGGGCTTCGCCCCGGAGGGCTGGGACGCGATCAGCTCCGAGCTGCGCCGGCGCGGCTTCACCGAGGCGGAGCTGAAGGCCAGCGGTCTGGTCTCCGAGGGCCAGCGCGGGGTGTACGACCGGTTCCGGGGCCGGCTCATGTGGCCCATCCGCGACATCACCGGCAGCACTATCGGCTTCGGTGCCCGGCGCCTGCTGGAGACCGACAAGGGCCCCAAGTACCTCAACACCCCCGAGACCGCCATCTACCGCAAGTCCCACGTGCTGTACGGGCTGGACCTGGCCCGCAAGGAGATCTCCTCCCAGCGCCGCGTGGTGGTGGTCGAGGGCTACACCGACGTGATGGCCGCCCACCTGGCCGGGGTGCGCACCGCGGTGGCCACCTGCGGCACCGCCTTCGGTGCCGAGCATGTGAAGATCGTGCGCCGTGTGATGGGCGACTCGAACCCGTCGGCCGGCCTGCGGTTGAACACCGAGGGCCGGGGACTGGGCGGGGAGGTCATCTTCACCTTCGACGGCGACGCGGCCGGGCAGAAGGCCGCCCTGCGCGCCTTCGAGGAGGACCAGCGCTTCGTCGCCCAGACCTTCGTGGCGGTGGAGGGATCCGGCATGGATCCGTGCGATCTGCGCCTGGCGCAGGGGGATGCCGCGGGGGTGGACCTGGTGGAGTCCCGCACCCCGCTGTTCGAGTTCGCCATCCGCTCGGTGCTGGCCCAGGTGGACCTGGACACCGTCGAGGGCCAGGTCAGCGGGCTGCGCATGGCCGCTCCCGTCGTGGCCCAGATCCGCGACCGGGCCATGCGCCCGGAGTACGCGCGCAGGCTCTCCGGCTGGCTGGGGATGGACGAGCGCACCGTGCTGCGCGCCGTGCACGACGCGGCTCGCAGCCAGGGGCACGCCGATCGCGGCCCCCAACGCGGCGACGATCCGTACCAGCCCCGCAGCGTCCCGGATCACCGGCTCGACGGCCATGGAGACCCCCGTCCGGGCGATCGGCCCGCTGCGGGCGAGGGTCACGATGCCGACGAGCCGATGATGCCGGTGGCGCGCCTGGCCGACGTGGTCAGCCGCCGCGATCCCGTGGGGCAGGTCGAGGTGCAGTCCCTCGCTGTCATGCTGCAGGCCCCGCGCCTGCTCTCGGTGGAGCAGGTCGGCGCGCTGCCCGATGACGCCTTCCACGTCCCGGCTCTGCAGGGCGTGTGGGACGTGATGCTCGCGGCCGGCACCCTGCTGGAGGCGGTGGACGGCACCCTGACCCCAGCTCGCTACCTCGATCAGGTGCTGGAGATCGCCGGGGAGACGGTGCGACCCCTCATCGTCGAGATCGCCAACCTGCAGCTGCCCGCCCGGGACGAGGAGTCCCTGGGGCGCCTGGCCCGTTCCCTGCTGGACCGGCTCAGCGAACTGTCCATCACCCGGGAGTACTCGGTGCTCAAGCAACGCCTGCAGCGCACCGATCCTTCCGATGCCGAGCGCTACCAGGAGATCCTGCGGCGGCTCAGCGAGGTGCAGGAGAAGCGGCGCGCCCTGCACGCCCGCGACAGCTGACCTTCCGCCCCCGCCACTACAGCACCGGCGGCGCCGTCTGCAGCTGCCGCGTGCTGGGCTGTCCGCTGTAGTCCACGCCCGGGAAGCGACCGAACTGGTTCGTGGCCCCCGCGGGCCGGCTGGCATCGGCCCGAGCGAGCAGGTCCAGGGCCTCCACGGGCGTGGGGTACGGGCCGGAGAAGGAGCTGCCCGCGGGCAGGGCGGACGAGTAGGTGGCACCGGGGGAGCCCAGCAGGCCGGGCCGCAGCCACAGGTGGCCGGGGCGGTTGCGGTCGCGCAGCGCATGGGTGCGCCAGGTCAGCACCGGATGGCTGGCCCGCCAGTTGACGATGTGCAGCCACAGGCCCTTCTCGGTGGCGGCCCGATCCGCGAACTCGTGCACGTTGACGTGGGCATTGAGGTACTTGCCAGCCCCCAGCACGGCCATCGCGCCGGCGGCCCCGTCGGGCGTGAGGGCGTAGCCGAAGTTGTCGGCGGTGTACTCCTGGGCGCGGGAGTACGCCGGTCCCAGCACCGGCACCTGCATCATCAGGTTCGTGAACAGCAGCCGGAAGTAGGAGGTGTGACCGGCAGCGATGTGACCCACCTCGTGGCCGATCACGAAGCGCAGCGCCTCCGGGTCGCGCACCGCGCCGCCCACCTCGAACAGGTCCGAGTACACGGTGACGAAGCGTCGGAAGCCGTGCCCGGAGGCGAAGGCATTGATCGTGCCTCCACCGGAGACGACGTAGGCGTCGGGCACGCGGCGCAGGCCCTGACGAGCGGCGGCCTCGGCCACCATCCGGTACCCCTCCGGGAACTGCGTGGGGCTCATGCGGACGGACTGGGCGCGCAGATCCGCGTACATCATCGCGCGAGCGATCCACAGGATCAGCGGCAGCAGCATGATCACGGCGAACAGCTGGTACAGGAACGTGGCCAGCGGGCCCTCGCCCAGGTCCAGCAGGGTGGGGTGAAGCGCCCTGGGTTTCGTTCCGTGGTTAGACGGTCGCGGGCGCGGTCGTCGTGGTGTGAGTGTAGGCCGCTTCGACTGCCGCTGGAGTGCGGTAGTCGAGCGCCTCGTGGAGCCGGGTCGTGTTCCACCAGTGGACCCAGCCCATCGTCGCCAACTCGACTTCGCTGACCGAATCCCAGATCCGCTTCGAGTAGATCAGTTCCGTCTTGTAGAGACCGTTCACGGTCTCGGCCAGGGCGTTATCGTAGCTATCGCCAACGGTGCCGACTGATGCTTTCACCCCCGCTGCGATGAGAGCGTCCGAATAGGCCAGTGAGACATACTGACTGCCCCTGTCGGAGTGGTGAACCAATCCGCTATCATTCCTGCTTGCACCAGTGGAAAGAAGTGCGTGCTCCAGTGCGAGCAAAGGTAGAGACTGTGTGTGGAGTGTGGGTGCGACCGCCCAGCCGACAATTCTCCGACTGAAGACATCGGTGATGAATGCGACGTAGCAGAATCCGGCGAGGATCCGGACGTAGGTGATGTCAGCGACCCAGAGCTGCCGCGGACGGTCCGCAGCAAACTTCCGCTCCACAAGGTCGGGGCGCTCATCCGGTCCGGCTCCAGGGCAGGTGGTGACGGGCTTACGGCCTCGCCGGACGCCTTGGAGTCCCGCGATCCTCATCAGTCGTGCCACCTGGTCGCGACCGACGTCCCATCCCGCATGCCGCATCGCGTGCCACATCTTTCGGACCCCGTAGACGCTGTAGTTCTCCTTGTGAATTCGTTTCACCTCCTCCACGAGCATCTCGTCCCGAATGCTACGAGCGCAGGCTGGCCTGCTCTTTGCGGCACGGTATCCGCGGGAGGTGATGAACCCACATTCTGTCGCACCGAGGATGCGGCAGATGGCCTCGACCCCGAACTGATCGCGATGCATGTCGATGAACGCGATCATTTCGTCGTGGGGCGGTCGAGTTCCGCTGCGAAAAACGCTGAGGCGGCCTTCAGGATCTCATTCGCGCGCCGTGCCTCGGCGAGTTCTCGCCGGAGCCGGCGGTTCTCCTCCTCGAGCGGCTCTCCCGGGCCGGCTGGTTCGGTGGGGCCGTAGCGGTTGCACCAGATCCGCAGCGTCTCCGTACCGACACCGAGCTGCGGGGCGACCGCACGGATCGATGCTGCACGGGGACCACCCTCGCGTACCTGACGGTCGTAGACCATACGCACGGCACGGTCACGCAGCTCTGGACTGAACTTCTTGGGCATCCTCCGATTCTCCTTGCTGAGACTCGGAACGAAACCCAGGGCGCTTCAGGGGCCGTTCCCGCGGATGGCGTTGACCACGCTCATGATGACCAGGGCCAGCCACAGCAGATAGGCACCTGTGGTGATCAGGCTTCCCACCACGAGCAGGGGGATCTCCCACGGGTGCCTCATGCGCTGCTCGCCCAGCAGTCCGTGGGTGGTGGCACCGTTGATGAGTGTCGGTGCCGGGGTGCGACCGGCTCGCGATGCCCCCGTGGGCTGAGGCACGGCCGCCCCGGGGCCATTCGGTCCCGAAGGAGGGGGAGAGTACGACTGCGACATGGCTGCTCCTGATCGTGCGTGGGCGGCCCGTCGCCGCCATGCCCCACGCTACGAGCACCGGGCAGCTCCGCACCGGTGCCATGGTCGATGATCCGGTGTCGATGGTCGAAGCATCGCCTGCTCGCGCATCGACAGTTCGGATGAGTCGGGGGTCTCACAGACGTATCAGGCGCGGCCCCCGGGTGCGAGCAGCGCGTGAGACCAGGCCCGCATCGAGACCTCCCCGGGGTACAGGATGCCGGCGTGGGTAGGCGGGCACTTCGGCCCGCTGCGGGCCGCTTAGGGGGTGCATCATCGTGCCCATGAGTGCTCTCCCCACCCCATCACGTCGTTCCCTTCTGCTGGGCGGCGGCGCCGTCCTCACCTTCACCCTGGCCGCCTGCGGCGGCAGCGCCGATGAGCCCGGGGAGAACGACGGCGGGACCGCCACCGGCGAAGACGGAGCGTCCACGGGCGACGGCGGATCCGCGTCCGACGGAGGGGGCGCCTCCGACGGCGGGGGCGCTGCGGCGGGTCGCGACATCGACCGCTCCGTGCCCTACCTGGAACTGGCCGGGGCCAGCAGCGGGAAGATGGTGGACCTGCTGCTGGACTTCCGGTGCCCGCCGTGCCGCGGCTTCATGGAGACCTTCGGGACCCTGCTGCGCGACCTGGTGGAGTCGGAGGAGCTGGTGCTGCGCATCCATCCGCGCCCCATGCTCGATCTGGGCCGCGACTCGACCTACTCCCAGGACACCGCCGGTGCCGCTGCCGCCGTGTACGCCCAGGACCCGGCGCTGCTGCTGGACTTCGAGGAGGCCATGTACGCGGCCCAGCCGGAGTCCCCGGACGAGCCCGAGGCCGACATCGAGGAGATCGCGCGGATCGCCCAGGGCGTGGGCGGCGACGAGACCTGCCTGCAGCAGATCCGCGACCGCGTCTACGTGCCGTGGACGCTCGAGGTGGTGGAGCCCGCCGCCCAGGAGCTCGAAGTGGGCACCCCCACACTGATCATCGACGGCGAGATCTGGGAGGGCGACTGGACCCAGCCCGGCGCCGTGGAGAACGTGCTCCGGTCCTGAGCAGCCGGATGAACACGACGTGGCCTGCACCCGATCTCCAGGGGCTGGAATGACGGTGCAGGCCAGCGGCAATGTCAAGTAGCCCAGGCGGGGCTTGAACCCGCGACCGACGGATTATGAGTCCGCTGCTCTGACCGGCTGAGCTCCTGGGCCGTGCCCTGTCCAGGGCGCGCATGAATCTATCAGGCCGCAGCCGCTATCAGCGCGTCGCGGCCGCCCCGCCGGTGCGGGTGTCGCCCGCACGCGCCGGGGCGTGGTCGCGCACCACTGTGATCGTCGGCCGTTCCCCGGCCCGGGAAGCCTCCATCCACTCCTCGAACACCGAGCCGCCGGGGGCTGCGGCGCTGCGCTGCAGCAGGGGGTCGGGCCCCACGTGCAGCTCGATCGCCCTGCCGCGCGGGTCAGGCAGCGGTGCGTGTCGCGCAGCCGCGACCGCCTCGCTCAGCGCGGCCCCGGACTCCTTGATGCGTCCGTGGCTGTCGATCAGGCCCAGGGTGTGCTCCAGCGGCGGGAAATCGGCCAGCTCGGTGGAGACGTCGTGGGAGCACCACCACGTGATGCCGTACAGATCCGGGCAGTCCATCGCCGTCTCCACGGTGCGCTGGACGAACCAGGCCACGTCCTGCTCGCCCAGGATGCTCCGCGGAGCGCCCACCTCCTGCAACCACAGCGGCCGATCCGGCGCGGGGGAGAAGCCGCGAGCCAGCTCCAGGTAGTACTCCGCGCGGTGCTCGACCTCGTAGGACCGGGCGCCGTAGCGCTGCCCGGTGCCGTCGAAGATCCAGCTGTGCACCACGGTGGCGTCGCCCAGTGAGGCGGACTGGTCGGGAGTGAAGGCGTGGTCGTCCATGAACCAGGCCGCGTCGTAGTTGGAGACGGTGTGCAGGCCACCGGGAACAGCGGTGCGCGCGGCATCGAGCATGGTGCGGGTCCAGGCCTCGGCCTGCGCCACCTCAAGGTGATTGGGGTCCGGGTGGTTGGAGGCGGAGAACTGGTTGATCTCGTTGCCCAGGCTGAGTCCCAGCAGGTTGGGCGCCCCGTCCAGTCGTGCACCCAGCTCTCGCACCAGTGCTGCGATGGACCCCACCACCTCGGGGTCGGTGAACATGTTGCGGCGGTGCCAGGTCAGCAGCCAGCTGGGCACGAAGTCGAAGCTCGAGAGGTGCCCCTGCACGACGTCCACCACCACGTCCAGGTCCACGGAGGCCGCCACGTCCACCACGGCCCGCACGTCGTCCAGGGCGCGGGGGCGGATCAGGGTGCGGTTGGGCTGCAGCAGCGGCCACAGCGGGAAGATCCGCACATGGTCCAGGCCCAGCTCCGAGATCGCCCGCAGATCCTCGCCCACGGCGTCCAGGTCCAGATCGTGCCAGGCGTGGAACCAGCCGATGCGCGGCGTGTAGTTGACCCCGAAGCGGGGGCGTGCCGGGGCCACGGAGGCGGCGGAGGGATCGGAAGACATCGTTGTCCTTCTCGGGTAGCTCGGTCACATCGGGGAAGATCGGTGCGGCGCCGGAACCACCGATGATCGACGAGCCGGCCACCGACGCCCGGGAATGCACCTCCCGTCCATCCCCGCCTGGTACTATAGCGCTTTAGTAGGAGTGGTGCGCGGGCCTGTGCCTCTGGGGGCTCCGCGACCACGTGCTTCTATGGGGAAGGCCCCGTGATGACCAGCTCCAGGCCCGAGCAGCCCCGCGGGACAGGTCGCGGCAAGCGCGTCACCATCGCAGACATCGCCCGCCGCGCCGGGGTGACCTCCGCTGCCGTCTCCCTGGCCGTCAACGGCCGTCCCGGCGTCTCCGATGCTACCCGTGAGCGGATCCTCGAGATCGCCCGCGAGCTGCGGTGGGAGCCGTCCCACGCCGCCCGGGCCCTTGCCGGTGCCCCGGTCAAGACGGTCGGGATGGTGCTGGCGCGCCCCGCCGAGGTGCTGGGCGCCGAGGCCTTCTTCGGGGCGTTCGTGGCAGGGCTGCAGGAGGTGCTCAGCGCCGCGGACTACTCCCTGCAGATGAAGATCGTGGAATCCACCGAGGCGGAGATCGACACCTACCGCCGCTGGTTCGGACAGCGCCGGGTGGACGGCGTGGTGCTGGTGGACCTGCGCCTTCAGGACCCGCGCATCGGCGCTCTGGAGGAGCTGGGCCAGCCGGCCCTGGTGGTGGGAGGCCCCGGGCACCACGGATCCCTGCCCTCGGTCTATGTCGATGACGCCGAGGCCACACGGCTGATCGTGGAGCACCTGGCCGAGCTGGGCCACACGCGCATCGCGCGCGTCGCCGGCACAGCGGAGTTCCTGCACACGATGCAGCGCAACACCACCTTCCGTCGCCTGGGAGAGGAGCTCGGACTGGAGTGTGTGCAGCAGGACGCCGGCTTCGGCGCGGCCGGCGCCGCCCGCGCCACGGCCGAGGTGCTGCGCCTTCCCGCACCTCCCACCGCGATCGTCTTCGACAGCGACGAGATGGCGCTGGCCGGCGCTGCGGTGCTGCGCAGCTGTGAGGTCCCCATCCCCGAGGGGGTCGCGGTGGTCAGCTACGAGGACTCCCCGCTCACGCGCGGGCACACCCCGCCCATCACCGCCATCCGTCGCTCCGCAGTCGAGTACGGGCGGGCTGCGGCCACGCGCATGCTCGAGGTGATCGACGCCGCCGCAGGGCGACGGACCGCCGCCACCGGGGATCCCGGCACCTCCGCGGAAGCCCGCGTGATCGAGCCGCAGCTCGCCGTTCGGGCCTCCACGGACCCGTCCCTGGGTGGCACCACGGGAGCCGATCTGGCCGCAGGGTTAGATGCGTCATAGACGGCCCCTCCCCGCCGTTTAGACGTGCGCCGGGCTCCGGAGTTTTGCTAGAGTCGTCCAGGTCGATCCCGCGTAGCTCAATCGGCAGAGCATTCGACTGTTAATCGAACGGTTACTGGTTCAAGTCCAGTCGCGGGAGCCAGCATCACCTCTCAGCCCCGGCCTCGGTCGGGGCTGAGTCGTATCCACTGCCCCTCGAGGAGACCCCATGCCCACCGTCCCGGACGACAGCTTCGAGTGCCCCGACGCCTACGGCCCCGGCAGCGTCTGGGCCGATCGCGTGAGCGAGCGCTCCCTGGTGGGGTGCAATCAGCGGGGTGTGGAGATCCCGATCGGCATGGGGGAGGGTGAGATCTCGCCCGGAGAGCTGCTGAAGATCGCCCTCATCGGCTGTGCCGGCATGAGCGCCGACATCCCCCTGGGGCGCCGCCTCGGCGAGGACTTCGCCATGCGTCTGTGGGCCCACGGCACCGCCGACGAGGAGCAGGACCGCTATCTTCGGATCGACGAGGAGGTCCAGCTGGACCTCTCCGGGCTCAGCGCCGAGGAGATCACCCGGGTGGTCACCGTGTTCGAGCGCGCCGTGGCCGCTGCCTGCACCGTGGAGCGCACCATCGTCCCCGGTGTCGAGGTGACCCACAAGATCTCCGGCAACCCGCAGGTCGAGGGGAATGCGGCCGGGCAGGAGCAGCGATGAGCATCCGTCCCATCCGCATCGTCGGCGACCCCGTGCTGCGCACCCCCTGCGACCCGATCGGCGAGATCACCGACGGTGTGCGCGGACTGGTCACGGACCTCATCGACACTGTGGACGACGAGGGCCGAGCCGGCGTCGCCGCCAACCAGATCGGCGTGAGCCTGCGCGCATTCTCCTGGAACCTCGAGGACCATGGGATCGGCTGCATCCTGAACCCCGTCATCGTGGAGCTCTCGGATGAGACCCAGGACGGCGACGAGGGCTGCCTCTCGGTGCCCGAGCTGTGGTTCCCGCGCACCCGAGCCGCCTACGCCCGCTGCGTGGGCAAGGACGTGGACGGCAATGAGATCGAACTGGCGGGCGATGGGATCACCGCCCGGCTGATCCAGCACGAGGTGGGTCACCTCGACGGCGCCCTCTACATCGACGGCCTGGAGCGCTCCGTGAAGAAGCAGGCGTTGCGCCAGATCAGGGAAAGGCTCTAAGCTCGGCCCACACCTGCAGGACATCTCGTCCACGGCGGCACCGATTCGTTGGGGAAGACGCATCGGAGACCGGAAGGAACGAGATGACCCAGGGTGTCGTATACATCCACTCCGCTCCGCGCGCCCTCGCACCGCACATCGAATGGGCCGCGGGCGGAGTGCTCGGCATGCCCGTGCGCATTCGCTGGGAGGACCAGCCCGCACGGCGCGGCCAGCTGCGCGCTGAGTTCACCTGGCGCGGTCACGTCGATACCGGAGCCTCCCTCGTGAGCGCCCTGCGGGGGCTGCACGAACTGCGCTTCGAGGTCACCCAGGACCCCACCACCGTCACCGATGGCTCCCGCTGGAGCCACACCCCCGAGCTCGGCATCCACCACGGTGTCACCGACCGCGCCGGAAACCTGGTGCTGACGGAGGATCATGTGCGCGGATGCATCGAGCGCGCCGGCGGCGACGCCCCTGCCCTGCAGCGGGAGCTGGGCGTGGCTCTCGGCGAGCCGTGGGACGAGGACCTGGAGATCTACCGGCACGCCGGCGAGGGCGTTCCGATGCGCTGGCTGCACCGGGTGAGCTGAGCAGCGAGATCAGGCGCTGGTGACCACCACGGCCACGTCGTGGCCGCCGAAGCCGAAGGCGTTGTTCAGCACCGCGATGTCGCCCTCGGGAAGGCCCACCGCTTCGTTCTGCGCGATGCGCAGCGGCACCTCGGGGTCGAGGTTCTCGATGTTGATGGTGGGCGGGGAGGTGCGGTGGTGCACCGAGAGCACTGAGAACAGCGACTCCAGCGCGCCGGCGCCTCCCAGCAGATGCCCGGTCATGGACTTGGTCGAGGTCACCACCAGCTGGTCGGTCACGCCGTCCAGCGCTGCGGCGACGGCGTGCAGCTCGCCGATGTCTCCCAGGGGCGTGGAGGTGCCGTGCGCGTTGACGTGCACCACGTCCTGCGCGGTGACACCGGCGTCCGTCACGGCCTCGCGGATCGCGCGGGCCTGGCCCTCCTGCGAGGGGGCCGAGATGTGGTGGGCGTCCGAGGCCATGCCGCGGCCGGAGACGTACGCGTACACGCGGGCACCGCGGGCGCGGGCGTGCTCCTCCGTCTCCAGCACCATGATGGCGGCACCCTCGCCCAGCACGAACCCATCGCGGTCGCGATCGTAGGGCCGGGAGGCGCTCTGCGGGTCATCGGTGCGAGTGGACAGCGCGCGGAGGTTGGCGAAGGCGGCCAGGGGCAGCGGGTGGACGCATGCCTCGGTGCCGCCCACCACGACCACGTCGGCCCTGCCAGCGCGGATCATGTCCAGGCCCACCGCCACGGCCTCGGCACCCGAGGCGCAGGCGGAGACGGGGGTGTGGGCACCGGCCTGGGCGCCCAGCTCGAGTTCGATGTGGGCGGCAGAGGAGTTCGCCATCAGCATCGGGATGGTGAACGGGTTCACGCGGCGGGCGCCCTTCTCCTGCACCAGGTCCCACTGGTCGAGGATCGTCCACACCCCGCCGATGCCGGTGCCGACCACCACGCCCAGGCGGGCCGGGTCTACCTCGGGGGAGCCGGCGTCGGCCCATGCCTCACGAGCAGCGATCATCGAGAACTGCCCGGAGGGGTCCAGCTTCTTCGCCTCGGGGCGCGCCAGGTGGTCGAGGGGGTCGATCGGGACTCGGCAGGCGAAGTCGACGCTCAGTCCGTACCGCTCGGTCCAGTCGTTCTCGAGCGTACGGGCGGTGGAGGTGCCGGCGAGGGCGGCCTCCCAGGTCGAGGCGGTGTCACCGCCGAGCGGGTTGACGGTGCCCAGGCCGGTCACGGCGACACGGGTGCGGGGAGCAGACATGGGGACCTCCGGGGGAACGGTCGGGAACGGCCGGGCAGGGAACGAAGGGAATGACGACGCCCGGGACGCGAGCGGTCCCGGGCGTCGTGCGGTGTCAGGCCTGTGCGCCCGCGATGTACTTCACGGCATCGCCGACGGTCACGAGGTTCTTGACCTCTTCGTCGGGGATGCGGACGTCGAACTTCTCCTCGGCGTTGACCACGATGGTCATCATGGAGATGGAGTCGATGTCCAGGTCGTCGGTGAAGGACTTGTCGAGCTTGACGTCCTCCGTGGCGACACCCGTCTCCTCGTTGACGATCTCGGCGAGGCCCTCGAGGATCTCGTTCTCGGTGTGTGCCATGGGGTTCTCCTTGGATTCGTGGATTGTGTGGCGGGGACAGACTACCTGCGACCGGGCCCTGTGACGTGCTCGTGCAGGCGCATGTCGTGTCTCAGGGCAGGATCAGGACCTGCCCCGCATAGGCGAGCCCGGCTCCGAAGCCGAACTGCACCAGTACGTCCCCGCTGGAGACCGCACCCTCCTGGATGAGGCGGTGGGTGGCCAGCGGGATGGATGCGGCCGAGGTGTTGCCCGTCTCGGCGATGTCCCGCCCGATGACGACGTCCTCGGGCAGGCCGAGCTGCTTGGCCAGCTCGTCGATGATGCGCATGTTGGCCTGGTGGGGGACGAACGCGTCGACGTCCTCGATGCGCAGGCCGGAGGCCTCGAGCATCTCGCGGATCTTCTTCGCGGTGTGCCACACGGCCCAGCGGAACACGGTGCGGCCGTCCTGCTCGAGGGTGGGCCACTCCACCTTCCCGTCGCGGAAGTCCACCAGCGAACCGGTCATGCGGATGGTGTTCCAGTTGTCGCCGTCGCTGCCCCACACAGTGGGACCGATCAGCGGCTCGTCACTCGGGCCGACGACGGCCGCACCGGCCCCGTCGCCCAGCAGGAACGAGATGGAGCGGTCGGTGGGGGAGACGAAGTCGGAGAGCTTCTCCGCCCCGATCACCAGCACGTTGCGGGCGCCGCCGGAGCGGATCAGTGCATCGGCCTGCCCGATGCCGTAGCAGAACCCGGCGCAGGCGGCGGAGATGTCGTAGGCGATCACGTCGGGCCGTCCCAGCTCGCCGGCCAGCAGGGTGGCCAGCGACGGGGTGGGGTAGGGGAACGAGATGGTGGAGACGATGATGGCATCCAGCGTGTCCAGCTCGATGCCGGAGGTCTCGATCGCCTCACGGGCGGCGGCCAGCGAGAGGTCCTTGACCCCGACCCCCTCGCTGGCCCGGGTGCGGGTGATGATGCCGGTGCGCTGGCGGATCCACTCGTCGGAGGAGTCGATGGGGCCCACGAGGTCGTCGTTGGGGACGCTCACGTCGCCGCGGGCCGCGCCGTAGGCGAGCACCCGGGAGCCGGGGACGGTGGGGTGGGGGCGAAGGGTGACGGCCATGTCAGTTCTCCTCGTCGTGGTCGACGGCGTCGACGCGGTCGACGGCCGACCCGTGCTCGCGGATGAAGCCCCCGGCCGCATCGAGGTCCTCCGGGGTGTTGAGGTTCATCAGGGCCACGCCCTTCAGCTCGCGCTTGGCCAGTCCAGTGAGGGTACCGGCCGGAGCGACCTCGAGGATGCCGGTCACGCCGCGGTCGGCGAACACGCGCATGCAGGCCTCCCAGTCCACCGGGGCGGCCACCTGGTTCACGATCAGCTCCAGGTACCGGCCGCCCTCGGTGACGACCTCCCCGGCAGCGTTGGAGACCAGCGGGCACTGCGGGTGCGGGTCGGACGCGGTGAGCTGGGCGACCAGGGCCTCGAGCTCCTGACGCGCAGGAGCCATGTACGAGGTGTGGAAGGCCCCGGCGACCTGCAGCGGGATGACCCGGGCCTTCGCGGGAGGCGCCGCTGATAGTGCGTCGATGCGCTCCTTGGCGCCGGCGGCGACCACCTGAGCGGCGGAATTGATGTTCGCCGGGGTCAGCCCGTGCTCCTGGATCGCGGTCAGCACCTCCTCGCGGGTGCCGCCGACGACGGCCGCCATGGAGGTGGGCTCGGCCGCCGCCGCCGCAGCCATCGCGCGTGAGCGGACAGCGACCAGGCGCATCGCATCCTCGCGGCGGAGCACGCCGGACAGCGCCGCAGCAGTGATCTCGCCGACGCTGTGTCCGGCGAGAAGGTCGGCCTGCGGGCCGGCGCCGGATCCGGCTGCGCCCACCAGGGGGTCGAGCGCGATGATGCCGGCGGCCACCAGCAACGGCTGGGCCACGGCGGTGTCGCGGATGGTCTCCGCATCGGACTCGGTGCCGTGGTGGATCAGATCCACACCGGAGGCCTCGGACATGGCGACCAGGCTGTCACGGACACCGGCGACCTCCAGCCAGGGGGCGAGGAAGCCGGGCTTCTGGGCGCCCTGGCCGGGGCAGACGATCGCGAGCACGGGGGACCTCCGTGGTGGTGACGTGATGTGGTGGGGAGAAGTCGGCGGGCAGTATCTGCGGGTGGGCGAGAACAGTACCGGGCCGCCCCGTGCGTGCAGGGGACGGCCCGGTTCCTGTCAGGACTCGCCGCCGAAGGAGCCGGACTCGCCGGCGTTGACGTTGCCCAGGTCGTACTTGTCGATCGCCTTGCGCACGGTGGAGGCATCGACCTTGCCCTCGCGAGCCAGCAGCTGCAGGGCCTTGACCACCATGGAATGGGCGTCGATCTTCAGGTAGCGGCGGGCAGCCGGACGGGTGTCGGAGAAGCCCCAGCCGTCGGCACCGAGCACGCCGTACTGGCCGGGGATCCACTCGCGGATCATGTCGGGCACCAGGAAGTCGAAGTCGCTGGAGGCGACGAACGGCCCCTCGACACCCTCCAGGCGCTTAGTGATCCACGGGGTGCGCTCATCCTCGGGGTTGAGGAGGTTGTGCTTCTCGGCCTCCAGGGCCTCCTTGCGCATCTCGGTCCAGGAGGTCACCGACCACACGCTGGCGCGCACGCCCCAGTCCTCGGCCAGTAGCTCACGTGCGTGGCGCGCCCACGGCACGCCCACGCCCGAGGCCATCAGCTGCACCTCGGGGCCGTCGCCCTGCTCGGCGGCCTCCAGTACGTACATGCCCTTCAGCAGGCCCTCGACGTCCAGGCCCTCCGGCTCCTTGGGCTGCACGATGGGCTCGTTGTAGACGGTGAGGTAGTAGAAGACCTCCTGCAGGCGATCGTCCTCGCCGTACATGCGCTGCAGGCCGTCGCGAATGATGTGCCCGATCTCGTAGCCGTAGGCCGGGTCGTAGATCACGGTGCCGGGGTTGGTGTAGGCCAGGATCGGCGAATGGCCGTCCATGTGCTGCAGGCCCTCACCGGCCAGGGTGGTCTTGCCGGCGGTCGCGCCGATCACGAAGCCCTTGGCCATCTGGTCACCGGCGGCCCAGAAGAAGTCACCGGTGCGCTGGAACCCGAACATCGAGTAGAAGATGTAGAACGGGATCATCGGCAGGCCATGGGTGGCGTACGAGGTCCCGGCCGCGGTGAACGCGGCGGTGGAGCTGATCTCGTTGATGCCCATGTGCTTGATCTGGCCGGAGGTGGCCTCCTTGTAGGCCAGCAGCAGGTCGCGATCCACCGAGAGGTAGTTCTGACCATCCGGGTTGTAGATCTTCGCGGTCGGGAACAGCGAGTCCATCCCGAAGGTGCGGGCCTCGTCGGGGATGATCGGCACCCAGCGCTTGCCGCTCTCCTTGTCGCGCATCAGGTCCTTCAGCAGCCGCACCAGCGCCATCGTGGTGGCGATCTCCTGCTTGCCCGAACCGCGCTTGACGACCTCGTAGGCCTTGTCGCCGGGAAGCTCGATGGCCTTGTGCTCCGTCCTCCGGGTGGGAACGGGGCCGCCCAGCTGGGCACGGTGGCTCTTGAAGTACTTCATCGCCGGCGAGTCCTCGTCCGGCATGTACAGCGGTGCGTCGTACACGCTGCCCGACTCGAGCTGCTCGTCGCTGACCGGGATGTGCAGGGTGTCGCGCAGGGCCTTGAGGTCATCCAGCGTGAACTTCTTCATCTGGTGGGTCGCGTTGCGGCCCGCGAAGTTCTTGCCCAGGCGGTAGCCCTTGATGGTGTGCACCAGGATCACGGTGGGCTGGCCCTTGTGCTCCGTGGCGGCCTTGAAGGCGGCGTAGATCTTCTTGGTGTCGTGGCCGCCGCGGTTCAGCTTCCACCAGATGTCCTCGTCGGACATGTCCTCGACCAGCGCCTTGGTGCGCGGATCGCGACCGAAGAAGTTGTCGCGGATGAACCCGCCGGACTCCGCGCGGTAGGTCTGGAAGTCGCCGTCCGGGGTGGCGTTCATCAGGTCGATGAGGGCGCCGTCCTCGGAGGCGGCCAGCAGCGGGTCCCAGCCAGTGCCCCAGATCACCTTGATGACGTTCCAGCCCGCACCGCGGAACTGGCTCTCCAGCTCCTGGATGATCTTGCCGTTGCCGCGCACCGGGCCGTCCAGGCGCTGCAGGTTGCAGTTGACCACGAAGGTGAGGTTGTCCAGGTGCTCCTTGGCCGCGATGTGCAGGGCGCCGCGGGACTCCACCTCGTCCATCTCGCCGTCGCCCAGGAACGCCCAGGTGTGCTGCTGGCTGGTGTCCTTCAGGCCGCGGTTGTGCAGGTAGCGGTCGAAGGAGGCCTGCTCGATCGCGGCCACGGGGCCGATGCCCATGGATACAGTGGGGAACTCCCAGAAGTCCTGCATCGCCCGGGGGTGCGGGTAGGAGGGCATGCCGTGCTCGCTGGAGACCTCCTGGCGGAAGCCGTCCAGCTGCTCCTGGGAGAGCCGACCCAGCATGTAGGCGCGGGCGTAGATGCCGGGGGAGGCGTGGCCCTGGAAGAAGACGTGGTCTCCGCCGCCCTCGTGGTCGCGACCGCGGAAGAAGTGGTTGAAGCCGACCTCGTACATGTTCGCGATCGAGGCATAGCTGGAGAGGTGACCGCCGACCGAGACGCCCGGGCGCTGTGCGCGGTGCACCAGCATCGCGGCGTTCCAGCGGATAGCGTTGCGGATCTCCTTCTCGAGCTCAGGGTCGCCGGGGTACTCCGGCTGCTCATCGGCAGGGATCGTGTTGATGTAGTCGGTGGTGAGGGAGTCCGGCAGGTGCAGGTCCGAGCGACGGGCGTGCTGGATGACGTTCTGAATCACCTCGGAGGCGCGGTCCTCGCCGCGGGCCTCCACCAGTCCGTCGAAAGAGTCGAGCCACTCCCGCGTCTCCTCGGGGTCAGGGTCCTGCGCGTGGCTGGGCAGGTTGATTCCGATCGGGCGGGGCGTGATGTGCGAGCTCACACTGTCCTTCTCTCTCAGAAGTGCGGATCAGGTCACGGGGCGGGCGAACACCGCTGAGCCCCGCGCCGTCGGCCTCGGTTCCGTCAAGACTACAACCGAGAACCGAGGCCTGAGGGGTGGGGGTTCGCTCCGATGTGGTGACACCCGCAACACCCCCGGTGCAACTGTCATAGGATTGGCCGCGCGATGGGAGCACTGCGGTGTGACCAGTCGTGTTACTGCACCGTCACCTCGAAGGAGCCCGTTCTTGTCATCGTCGGCCGACCCCCGCCAGCAGCGCACCCCTGCGGAAGTGCTGGGATTCACGACCGGTCAGCTCGTGCAGGAGATCGGGTACGACGACGACGTCGACCTCGAGCTGCGCGATGCGATGGAGGACCTCATCGGTGCCGAGCTGGAGGACGAGGACTGCCAGGAGATCGTCGACGCCGTGGTGCTGTGGTGGCGCGAGGAGGACGGCGACCTCACCGACGCCCTCGTGGACTCCCTCACCACTCTCGACGCGGGCGCGCCGATCTGGCTGCTGAGCCCCAAGGCCGGGCGTGACGGCCACGTGAGCCCCGCAGAGGTGCAGGAGGCCGCGGAGACCGCGGGACTTCGCGTGATGAGCTCGATGAGCCTGGCCAAGGACTGGACCGGGACGCGCCTGGCATCGCGCAACTGAGAGGCCCTGCCTCGCACACCGACCCGCCGTCTCACACCGGTAGGATCCGAGGGCGCCCCAGGAGGGTGCCCGCCCGGGGTCGTTAGCTCAGCTGGTCAGAGCGTCTGGTTTACACCCAGAAGGTCGGGGGTTCGAGCCCCTCACGACCCACCAGGTATGAAACGTATGTCGGCCCTCGCCCCGTTCGTGGCGGGGGCCGAATGCGGTTGTTGTGCACTTGACCTCTCACTCCAGTCGCCGGAGGGGCACGACGCTCGCGAAGACGGGATCAGAGGCGGCCGGATCACCGGGTGAGGGTGTAGGCGAGGACCAGGACAGCGGGCACCGCGAGCGCCAGGCAGCCCCAGATCATCATCGTGCGGCTGTCGCGCTCCTTCTGCTGCGGGGTGCGCTCGGCCTGATCCGAACCGCCCCACCCGCCGCTGCGCCTGCTCCGCAGCACGGTCACCAGGGTGACCACCAGTGCCGCAGCGATGGTGAGGCCGAACAGGATGAGGATGATCGTGTCCATGGGGTCACTCCTGGGTGGGGCGTCGACGGGGCAGGGCGCGTGCCCCAGGCTCTCATGCCGGGGTCGCGGGGAGGCGCTGTTCGGCCCGTGCCAGCAGGATCGCAGCGGGCAGGGCGGGCACCACGCACAGCACCATCGCGGTGAAGGTCAGCACCGGGGAGATGTCGAAGAAGTGCCCGGCGATCGCCGTCATCACCGCCGTGCCCGCCCCGGTGCCCAGCGCGGAGTACAGCCCTTGCGCGGGGACCATCAGGTCAGGGGCGACGTGTCGACGCATCGTCTGGATGAAGCCCACCTGCATCATGCCGAAGGTGAGACCGTGCAGCAGCTGCGAGGCCAGCAGCATCGGCACTGTTGGATCCAGCACCCACACGCCCCACCGCACCAGTGCACCGACGGTCGCGATCAGCATCAGCACAGCCAGGGGCCACCTGTCGGCCACCCCGGCGGTGAGACGGAACACCAGCATCTCCGACAGCGGCGCCAGCATCAGGAACAGGGCGATCACCAGCGGATCCACCTGCAGCCTCTCCAGATGCAGCGCTCCGAAGGCGTAGTACGCCGCGTGAGAGCTCTGCACCAGCACGCAGATCCCCAGGGCCAGCATGAACACCCGGTGCCCGAACAGCGGGCCCCACGCCCCGATCGAACCGGACCTCTGCGCCGCCACCACCTCGTCCCCGATCCGGGACAGCGCGGTCAGCGCTAGAGCCAGCAGCGCGAGCAGGAACACCGGCAGCAGCGCCCCGTTGCCCAGCTGTCGGGCCACCAGCCCGTTCACACCGGCGCCGGCGACGAACCCGAACGATCCCCACAGCCGCACCGGCCCGTACACCAGTGCTCCCCGCTGCGCCCCCAGGGCCGCGGTGGTCTCCAGCAGCGGCATCAGCGTGGGGTACAGCACGCCGAAGGCGGCCGAGAGCACCAACAGACCGGTCAGGCCGGGGTGCGGAAGGAAACCCAGGCCCAGCGCGAAGCACAGCCAAGGCAGCCATCGCGTGATGGTGCCGATGGGCCACAGCCGGTTCGCCAGCGGGAACAGGGTGACCACCGCGATCGCGCGGGTGACCAGCGAGATGGTGATCGACAGCCCGATCTCTGCGCCGTCGAAACCGCGGGCATCGAAGATGACACCCCAGTAGGACAGGAAGGTGACCCAGCTGAAGAAGAAGAGGAAGAACTGCACGCGCATCCAGGTGCGCACGGCGGCTCCCGAGGTCGTAGGGAAGGACCTTCCTATACTGGAGGGACACGCCGCATCGGCGCGCCCGGCGGGGGTGTGACATTCCTGCCCCTGGGCCGGAGCGAGGGGCGGCGGCACACCGACCACCCGTGGAGGCCAGCCCGGTATGACGGCACCGTTCCATCCGACCCGGCCGTTCGATCTCGAGTCCATCCGGAGGGACTTCCCGATCCTGGACCGCCGCCTCGATGCGGACACCGCCATGGTGTACCTCGACTCCGGCGCCACCTCGCAGCGACCCCGCCCCGTGATCGACGCCGAGGTCGACTTCCTCACCCACGACAACGCCGCCGTCAAGCGCGGCGCCCACCGGATGGCCGAGGCCGCCACCGACGCCTTCGAGCATGCCCGCACCACGATCGGCCGCTTCATCGGCGCGCCCCGCAGCGAGGAGGTGGTGATCACCCGCGGCGCCACCGAGGCGCTGAACCTGGTGGCCCGCTCCCTCGGCGACGGCGACGACACCACCCCTGCGCAGCTGCGCGTGAGCCCCGGTGACGAGATCCTGGTGACGGAGATGGAGCACCACGCCAACCTGGTGCCCTGGCAGGAGCTCGCCCGCCGCACCGGCGCCACCCTGCGCTGGATCCCCCTGACCGACGAGTTCACGCTGGACCTCACCGGTCTGCCCTCCCTGCTCACCGAGCGCACGAAGGTGCTGGCGCTGACCCACCAGTCCAACGTGCTGGGCACGGTGAACCCCGTCCGGGAGCTCGCCGAGGCGGCCCGTGCCGTCGGCGCCCTGACGGTGCTGGATGCCGCGCAGTCAGCGCCGCACATGCCCTTCGACGTGTCCGAGCTCGGGGTGGACTTCGCAGCTCTGTCCGGTCACAAGATGCTCGGTCCCACGGGGGTGGGCGTGCTGTGGGGCCGCTACGAGCACCTCGCGGCGATGCCGCCGTACCTCACCGGCGGCTCCATGATCGAGACGGTCACCATGGACCGCTCCACGTACGCCGCGCCCCCGGCACGCTTCGAGGCCGGCACCCCGCCGGTCTCCCAGACCGTGGGCCTGGGCGCCGCCTGCGACTACCTCAGCGCGCTGGGGATGGAGCAGATCGCCGCCCACGAACAGGCGCTGACCACCCGGGCCCTCGAGGGCCTGTCGGGGATCGACGCCGTGCGGGTGCTGGGACCCGGAGCGTCCCCGCAGCGCAGCGGCGCGGTCGCCTTCGTGATCGACGGCGTGCACCCCCACGACGTGGGCCAGGTGCTGGACTCCTTGGGAATCCAGGTGCGCGTGGGCCACCACTGCGCCTGGCCGCTGCACCGCCGCTACGGCGTCACCGGCTCCACCCGCGCCAGCTTCTCCGTCCACACCACCGAGGCCGAGGTCGACGCGTTCGTCGACGGCGTGGCCCGTGCCATCGACTACTTCCAGGCGGCATCCCGGTGACCAACCCTCTCGATTCCCTCTACACCGAGCTCGTGATCGAGCACGACAAGCGGCCCCAGAACGCGGGCCTGCGCGAGCCGTTCGACGCCGAGGTGCACCACGTGAACCCCACCTGCGGTGACGAGATCACCCTGCGGCTGCACCTGGATCGCGATGACCGCGCGGGGGGCAGCCTGCGGATCCGCGACATCTCCTACGAGGCGATCGGCTGCGCCATGAGCCGGGCCTCCGCCTCGATCATGAGCGACCTGCTGATCGGCCGCACCACCGAGGAGGCGCTCCCGGTGATCGAGCACCTGGAGACAGTTATGAGCTCGCGCGGCACCGTGGAGGCCGACGAGGAGCTGATCGGAGATGCCGTCGCCCTGATGGGGGCCGCGAAGTTCCCGGCCCGCATCAAGTGCGTGCTGATGGCCTGGAAGGCGTACCAGGCGGCCCTGGTCGAGACGCAGGCGATGGGGGAGCGGTGAACCTGCCCGTGCACGATCCGAGCGCTCACCGGCCGTCCGTGCTGGCTGACGTGATCGGGGTGCTCGAGGCCGCCTACCCGCTGCGGTGGGCGGAGGCCTGGGACCGCGTGGGCCTGGTGCTGGGAGAGCGCGATGCCGAGGTGAGCAGGGTGCTGCTGGCCGTCGATCCCACCGTCGCGGTGGCCCGCGAAGCCATCGACCGCGAGGCACAGCTACTGGTCACCCACCATCCCCTGCTGCTTCGGGGCGCTAGCTTCCTGCCGGCCGACGACGGCAAGGGGCAGGTGGTGACATCCCTGATCCGTGCCGGCATCGGACTGTGGTGCGGGCACACCAACGTGGACCGGTCCACGCTCGGCACCGTCGGCGCCTGGGTCCGTGCACTCGACCTGCAGGATGCCCGCCCCCTGGTCCCCGGGAAGGAGAGCGGCGAGGCGGCCGCTGCCGACCACGGATCGGAGCTGTTCGGGCTCGGAGCCGTCGGCCAGGTGCCCTCCCCGATCACGGTAGGAGAGCTCGCTGCACGCCTCGCCGGGATCGTGCCTGCCACCGCGCGCGGCATCGCGCACACCGGCCCTGCCGATCGGGAGGTGCGCACGATCGCTGTGTGCCCCGGGGCGGGGGACTCGTTCCTGGAGGCCGCCACCGGTTCGGGGGCCGACGTGTACATCACCTCGGACCTGCGCCATCACCCGGCGCTCGAGCACATCGAGGACGCCGCAGACCCGTCGGCCGTGCCGGCGCTGATCGACGTGGCCCACGCCGCGAGTGAGGCCCTGTGGCTGCCGCTGGCCCGCGAGCTGCTGAACGAGACCCTGCCCGGCATCGAGGTGCTGATCAGCGAGCAGAGCACGGACCCCTGGAGCGGGCAGGTCAGCTCACCCTGTCCACGATAGCCAGACGGTCCCCTTCCAGTTCGACCCCCAGCGTGCCGCCGAAGCCCGCCCGGAGCTGATCGACCACCTCGTCGGGCGTCGAGGCCGGCGCGGCGGCGTCGAGCAGCACACGGGTCACCCAGCCTCGATAGCGCTTCGCGTCGTGCGAGACCACCTTGCGGGTGCCGCTGCGCTCCTGCACCGGGGACACCTCCAGCACCGTCACCTTGGGGGTGGAGCGCATCGGCATCATCGTGCGGTATGCACCGGAGCGGGAGTCGATCACCACGGGGGAGGGGCCCTCGGCCTCCTCGCCGAGCAGCCCGGAACCGAGGGGGCGCAGGTGGCGGGCCCACCATGTGGCGGCCTTCCCCAGCCGCGCCACGGTGGAGCCAGCGGAGAGCCGATAGGCCGGGATCCGGTCCGTGGCGGCATCGACCACCCCCAGCAGGGAGCTCTGCACCAGGACCCGCCTATCAGCCGGGATCTCGATGGAGGGGTCCAGCTGGTCGAACAGCACGCCGGAGTAGACGGTCAACGGCGGGCCCACCGGCTCGTCCTCGAGAGCGACCATCCGCTCCACCAGCTCTGGGGCGGAGGCCGGGACGCCCAGCTTGGTCGCCGCGTCCCTGCTGGCGGCGGTGCGCTGGACCGCGCGAAGCATGGTCGCGCGCTGCTCGGTGAGCTCCGGGAAGGCGAGTGCCCCCAGATCGAGCGCGCCGGCGGCGACGCCGGGGTCGGGCCGGGTCTTGGTCTCCGAGGGAGGCAGCAGGATCAGCACCCCACCATTGTGGATGGCAACGCACGGCCATGGAGGGACCGGCGGTGGAGAGCTGCCGCACGTCCAGGAGGGCGCAGGAGCAGGACCCGCGTAGAATCGTGCGCGGACCAGTCGGCCGGGCAGTCGCGTCCCCGGTGCACGCACCGGGGCCGAGGAAAGTCCGGGCTCCAACCGGCACGGTGGTGGGTAACGCCCACCCGGAGCGATCCGCGGGACAGTGCCACAGAGAGCAGACCGCCGCAGCCGCCTCGGCGGTTGCGGTAAGGGTGAAAGGGTGGTGTAAGAGACCACCGCGGCCTCGGTGACGAGGACGGCACGGCAAACCCCACCGGGAGCAAGGTCAGACAGGGAACGCTGAGGGCGCCGGCCCGAGTTCCCGGGTAGACCGCTGGAGGTCGTCGGCAACGGCGATCCGAGATGGATGACTGCCGATCACAGAACCCGGCTTACAGGCCGACTGGTCCGCTCCCGGTATCCCGTGCGTTCGATGCGGGCGCAGTCCGGCTGCGGTTCTCCCGCCATCGCTGCTCGTCCACACCGCGGCTTTTGGACGCACGTCGAAGGAGCGCGGCTGGGCCGAGGTCCGTCGTGGATGACGGGCGTGCGGTGTCAGTCCTTCGAGGTGGATTTCTTGGCGGAGTTCTTCTCCGTTTTCTTCTCCGCCTTCTTGTCGTTCTTCCTGGCCTTCTTGTCGGCCTTCTTGTCGCCCTTCTTCGCGGACTTCTCGAGCTTCGCCTGGGCCTTGTCAGCAGCGAGACCGGACTTCTTCCGGCCGTTCCCGCCGGCGGCAGCACGGGTCTCGTCCTCCGCGTGGCGCGCCAGGACGGCGGCACCGATGATGCCGGCCTCGTTGCGCAGCTCGGCCGGCACGATAGGGGCCCGCAGGTCGAGCTCGGGCAGGTACTTCTTGTGATGCTTGGAGACCCCGCCGCCGACGATGATCAGGTCGGGGTTGAACAGGAACTCGATCAGCGAGTAGTACTCCTGAAGGCGCTCAGCCCACTGCGACCAGTCCAGCTCCTCGCGCTCCCGCACCGACTCGGCCATGTACTTCTCCGCGGAATCACCGTGGAGGGGGATGTGGCCCAGCTCGGTGTTGGGCACCAGATGACCGTCCACGAACAGCGCCGTGCCCACCCCGGTGCCCAGCGTGGTCATCAGCACCACACCCTTGGCATCCCTGCCGGCACCGAACTCCATCTCGGCGATGCCCGCCGCGTCGGCATCGTTGACCACGAACACGTCATGGCCGGTTCGCTCCGTGAACAGGGCGTCCACGTCCGTGCCGATCCAGGAGTGGTCCACGTTGGCGGCCGTCTTGGCCACACCGTGCTGGATCACGGCGGGGAAGGGCACGCCCACCGGCACCCCCGCGGCGATGTCGAAGGACTCGATCAGCTCGCGCACCGTCTCGGCTACGGCATCCGGTGTGGACGGCTGCGGGGTGGGGATCCGCAGGCGGTCCGTGGCCAGCTCACCAGCCTTCAGGTCCACGGGCGCGCCCTTGATCCCGCTGCCGCCGATATCGATGCCGAAGGCCGTCGTGCTGCTCATGTTCTCTCCTCGATGCGGTGCACGAGCCTGCGAGATGCGCGGCCGTGCCGAACGTGCGATCGCCCCAGTGTGGCAGAAGCTCACACCACGGTCAGCAGTTCCGGACCCTCGGCCGTCATCACCAGGGTGTGCTCGAACTGGGCGGTGAAGGAGCGGTCCTTGGTCACCACGGTCCAGCCGTCGTCCCACTGCTCCCACTCCTGCGCACCGATGGTCACCATGGGCTCCACCGTGAAGGTCATGCCCTCGGCGATCTCGTCGTCGAACATGGGCGCGGAGTCGTAGTGGGGGATCACCAGGCCGTTGTGGAAGCCCTCGGCCACGCCGTGGCCCGTGAAGTCACGCACCGACTCGTAGCCGAAGCGGCCCACGTACTTCTCGATCACCCGTCCGATCACGTTGACCTGCCGGCCGATCTTCGCCGCCCGGATGCCGCGCATCATCGCCTCGTGGCTGCGCTCGACGAGCTCCTCGATGCGCGGATCCACGTCTCCCACCAGGAAGGTGGCGTTGGTGTCGCCGTGCACGCCGTGGATGTAGGCGGTGACGTCCACGTTGAGGATGTCCCCGTCCTGCATCACGGTGGAGTCAGGGATGCCGTGGCAGATCACCTCGTTGAGACTGGTGCAGCAGGACTTCTGGAAGCCCAGGTAGCCCAGCGTCGAGGGGTAGGCACCCTCCGTGACGAGCACGTCGTGCACGACAGCGTCGATCGCGTCGGTGGTGACCCCGGGGGAGGCGGCTTCGCCGGCGGCCTGCAGCGCGAGGGCGGCGATCCGGGACGCCTCTCGCATCCGCTCGATCACATCGGCGCTCTGCACCTTCGGGCCGGAGTCCGAGACTGCCTCGTCCTTGTCGACGTACTCCGGCCTCTCGATGTGTGCCGGAACGGCTCGACGGGGGCCGATGGTGCCGGGCATCAGTGGGGCGCGGCCTTCGGGACGGATCCAACCCTGCTCTACAGTCATGGGTGCAAGTCTCTCACCGACGAGGAGAGGAGTCCGCCGTGGCCGGATCCGCCGAGTACTACTACAACCTCACCAACGGCACCGTGGAGGAGGGGCGGCAGTCGCACGGCAGCGAGCTGATGGGCCCCTACGCCTCCCGTGAGGAGGCGCAGCGCGCTCTCGACAGCGCCGCCGCGCGCAACGAGAAGTGGGAGGACGAGGACGAGAAGTGGGAGGAGTGGGGCGAGCCCCCTGACGAGGGCGTGAGCCCGGAGGCGCGCTGACGCCTCTGTCCAGCGGGGTGTGCGCCCCTCACTCGAACGAGTGCTCCGCGGCGGGGTACGAGCGGGAGGTGACCTCCTCGCGGTACTCCGCCGCTGCACGCTGCAGCTCCGCCCGCAGGTTCGCGAACCTCTTCACGAAGCGTCCCTCGAAGCCCGACAGCCCCGCCATGTCCTGCCACACCAGGACCTGGCCGTCGCAGTCCGGCCCGGCACCGATGCCGATCGTGGGCACGGCGAGCACCTCGGTGATCCGGGCGGAGACGGCAGCGGGCACGAGCTCGAGCACGATCGCCGAAGCGCCCGCCTCCTGCAGGGCCAGGGCGTCCTCGGCGAGGCTGTCCGCAGCGGCCTGATCGCGCCCCTGAACCCGGTGACCCGAGAGCGCGTTGACCGACTGCGGGGTGAAGCCGAGGTGCCCCATCACAGGGATCCCGCAGTCCACCAGTGCCCGCACGTGCTCGGTGAAGGCCTGCCCGCCCTCGAGCTTGACCATCTCCGCGCCCGCGCGGACCAGATCCACGCCGTGCCGCACGGCATCGGCCGGTCCCGTCTGGTAGGTGCCGAAGGCGAGGTCGGCGACGATCAGGGGGCGATGCACGCTGCGCGCCACGGCGCCGGTGAACGTGACCATGTCCTGGTGCGTGGTGGCGGTGGTGGACTCGTGGCCCAGCACGGTGGTGCCCACGGAGTCACCCACCAGCAGCACATCGATCCCTGCCGCTTCGAACACCCGCGCCGTGAACTGGTCATACGAGGTGAGCATGGTGAAGGGCCTGCCGCGCCCCTTGGCGTCCTGCAGGTGACGGATGCGCACTTTCGCGGGGCCGACGGTTCCGCTGCCGGAAGCGGTGGTCATGGGGAGCTCCTGGGGGATCGGAGGACTGATCTGCTGGCCCTGCGCGTCGCCGGTTCGCGGCGCCGGGGGACCTCCAGCCTACGTCCAGCACGGTGCCCGAGCCCCGTCGGCGGGGGCCGATGCGCGGCGGCGACGATGCGGGACCCCGTGACTGTGGCAGTCTGGCGACGGGGCCGCGAGGGCGAGCCCCGGTACAGAGGGAGGGACTGACCGATGTCGAGCACCATGCGTGGAACCATCCGCAGCGTCGCACAGCGTGCGATCCGAGGCACTGCCGTCGGGCTGGGCGGCCTGGCCCTTGCCGTGGGGGCTGTGGCCTGCAGCGGCGATGAGGATCCTGCTGCGCCGACCACCGAGGAGCAGCCTGCGCAGCAGGAGCAGCCCGCCGAGGTGGAGACCACCGGGGAGGAGACGACGGAGGAGTCCTCCAAGGACTCGGCTGCCAGCGACGGTGGTGGAGACACCGCGGGCGAGGCGAACCTGGACGGCGCCAAGGAGCGCTTCGTCGAGTTCCTCCAGGTCGTCGACGACGGCGACTACGAGGCTGCCTGCGGTTTCACCCTCGATCCGACCACCGGGGAACCGCCCGCCGGTGAGACACTCCAGCAGTGCGCCGACAGCCTCGAGGCGGAGATCGGTGCGAACGGCTCGATCCAGCCGGGCACCTTCGACGCCGTCGAGCCGGCGATGCTGCAGGCCGAGGAGAACGCTGACGGCGCCGTCACGGTGATCATGGGCGGGGAGCCCTTCCCGCTGCCCATGGTCGAGCACACCGACGGGCAGTGGTACTTCCACATCGAGCTGTGAGGCTCGCTGGGGAGCGTGTTCCCCAGCGAACCTGACGCGCCCTGCCGCAGCTCCGCGTCCGCGCCGGGCCGGGATCCGAGCGGCGTCCCGGCCCGGTGCGGCACACTGGCGACATGGAACATTTCCACGACGACGTCATCCGCCAGGTCGCCGAGCGGGATGTGCGCTTCATCCGCCTGTGGTTCTGCGACATCGCCGGCACCCTGAAGTCCATCGCGATCTCCCCGGCGGATCTGGAGACCGCGTTCACCGAGGGCATCGGCATCGACGGCTCCACCATCGAGGGCCTCACCCGCAGCTACGAGTCCGACATGATCCTGCGCCCGGATCCGGGCACCTTCGAGGTGCTGGCCTGGCGGGGTGACTCCGATGCGTCCGCGCGCATGATGTGCGACGTGCTCACTCCCGACGGCGAGCCGGCCGCCTCGGACCCGCGTCGCGTGCTGAAGGAGGCCCTGAGCTCCGCCGAGCAGCAGGGCCTGGAGCTCTACGCGCACCCCGAGATCGAGTTCTACCTGTTCCAGGAGCCCTACGAGCCGGGCAGCCAGCTGCGCCCCATCGACAATGCCGGCTACTTCGACCACGTCCACCGCGGTCAGGGCCAGGACTTCCGCCGCACGGCGATCCAGAACCTGGAGGCCATGAACATCCAGGTCGAGTTCTCCCACCACGAGAACGGGCCGGGGCAGAACGAGATCGACCTGCGCTATGCCGACGCGCTGACCACCGCCGACAACATCGTCACCCTGCGCACCGTGGTCAAGGAGGTGGCCCTGTCCATGGGACAGGTGGCCACCTTCATGCCCAAGCCGATGATCGACCAGCCCGGCTCGGGGATGCACACCCACCTGTCGCTGTTCCAGGGCGGCAAGAACGCCTTCCACGAGCCCGGGGCCGAGTACGGCCTCTCACGCATGGGACGGCAGTTCATCGCGGGGCTGCTGAAGCACGCCCCGGAGTACTGCGCGGTCACCAACCAGTGGGTGAACTCGTACAAGAGGCTGTGGGGCGCGCAGGAGGCCCCGAGCTACGTGTGCTGGGGGCACAACAACCGCTCCGCCCTGGTGCGCGTCCCCTTCCACAAGCCCACCAAGGGCACCAGCTCCCGGGTGGAGTTCCGCGGCACCGACTCCGCCACCAATCCCTACCTCGCCTTCGCGGTGCTGCTGGCCGCGGGGATGGCCGGCATCGAGGGGAAGTACGAGCTGCCCGAGGGTGCGGAGGACGCGGTGTGGGAGCTGACGGAGAACGAGCGCCGCTCCATGGGGATCGAGCCGCTGCCCACGGACCTGTTCCGGGCGCTGGAGAGCTTCGAGTCCTCGGAGCTGATGGCGCGCACCCTCGGTGAACAGGTCTTCGAGTTCTTCCTGCGGGACAAGCGCAACGAGTGGCACCGCTACCGGGAGCAGGTCACCGAGTACGAGCTGGCCTCCACCTTCGGGCGGATCTGAGCGGGTGCAGCGATGAGTGAGCCGCCCACCACCACCGGCGCCCTGGCGCGACTGGGATTCAGCCGCACCGATCGGGTGCAGCGCTTCCTGTCCGAACCCGCGCTGGCGGGCCTCGCGGAGGGAGCGGCGGGGACCATCGGCGCCACGGCGGACGGCGACGACGCCGTACTGGGACTTCTCAGGTTGGCCGAGGCCGCGCAGAAGTCAGGACACCAGGAGCTCATGCAGCAGTTCCTCGGCCAGGTGGGGGAGCCGGGCAGTCCCGGAACGCGCCTGGTGGCGCTGCTGGGCACCTCGATCGCCCTGGGGGACTTCCTGGCGCGGCACCCCGAGCAGCTCGCCTTCCTGCAGGAGAGGCAGGACGCCCTGGCGGTCCCGGTGGGATCGGTGCGGGAGGACCTGCTGCGCGCTGTCCAGGCGGATCCGAGCGATGACGTCCCGGTGGCGGGAGCGACCGGGAGGGAGGCACGGGACGCCCTGCGCGTCGCCTACCACGCGCGACTGGTGCAGATCGCGGCCGCCGATGTCAGCGCGGAGGATGCCACACAGGTGCAGCCTGCCGTGTCCCGAGCGCTCGCGGACCTCGCCGATGCCGCGCTCGATGCCGGGGTCGCGGTGGCACGGGCCGCCGTCGACGGGCACCGGGCGGTGCGCTGGACGGTGATCGCCATGGGCAAGACGGGCGCACGGGAGCTCAACTACATCTCGGACGTCGACGTCATGCACGTGATCGCCCCGGCCACGGATGCCGATCAGGACGTGGACGAGGACGAGCTGGTGCGCATCGGCTCCGCGCTGGCCCGTGAACTGGCGCGGGTGTGCTCGGACCGCACCGCCGAGGGCACCCTGTGGCAGGTGGACGCCAACCTGCGGCCCGAGGGCAAGGACGGCCCCCTGGTGCGCACCCTGGACTCCTACCGCCGCTATTACGACAAGTGGGCGGAGTCCTGGGAGTTCCAGGCTCTGCTCAAGGCCAGGCCCGCCGCCGGCGACCGCGCATTGGGGGAGGACTTCGCCTCCATGGTGGCGCCCTGGGTGTGGAAGGCCTCGCAGCGGGACGGCTTCGTGGAGGACACCCGGGCGATGCGCCGCCGCGTGGTCGCCCACATCCCCCGCTCCGAGGCCGAGCGGAACATCAAGCTGGGCCCGGGAGGGCTGCGGGACGTCGAGTTCACGGTCCAGCTGCTGCAGATGGTGCACGGCCGCACGGATGACGACATCCACGCCCGCTCGACCCTGGAGGCACTGGCGCGTCTCGGCGAGGGAGGCTACATCTCCCGCGGCCACGTCGCCGAACTGGACGAGGCCTACCGCTTCCTGCGCAGCATCGAGCACCGCATGCAGCTGCACCGACTTCGTCGCACCCAGGTGATGCCCACCTCCGAGGGTGATGTCAGGCGCCTGGCACGCACGATGGGGCTCGGCGCCGAGGAGTTCACGGCGCGCTACGACCGCACCCGGCGCCGGGTGCGGCAGCTGCATGAGGAGATCTTCTACCGTCCCCTGCTGGTGACGGCCTCGCAGCTGAGCGACGGGCAGATCCGGCTCAGCCCGGAGGAGGCGCAGGCCCGACTGGCGGCCATCGGCTACCGGGACCCGGGCCGGG
The DNA here is from genome assembly GCF_015209585.1 of Brachybacterium epidermidis. GTDB lineage: Bacteria > Actinomycetota > Actinomycetes > Actinomycetales > Dermabacteraceae > Brachybacterium > Brachybacterium epidermidis. Next base: position 9,970 of record NZ_JADEYR010000007.1, on the reverse strand, counting down.
CCCTGGCCCACATCGAGGCCCTCACCGAGGGGATCTCGCGCCGTGCCTCGATCCAGCGGCAGCTGCTGCCGGCGATGCTCGAGTGGTTCGCCGGCGGCATCGATCCGGACCTGGGGCTGCTGGCCTTCCGGCGGCTCTCGGACGAGATCGGTTCGGCGCACTGGTACCTGGGCCTGCTGCGCGACTCCGGTGTGGCCGCCAAGCGACTGACGCGCGTGCTGGCCGGCAGCCGCTTCGTCGGCGAGCAGCTCGAGCAGATCCCCGAGGCCGTGCGCTGGCTGGCAAGGGACGAGGATCTCATGCCCCTGGACCGGGACCTGCTGGGGCGGGAGTTCCTGGCCGTCATCACCCGGGTCCAGTCGGTGGAGGAGGCGCAGGACCTGCTGCGCCGCACGCGCCGGCGGGAGCTGCTGCGGATCGCACTGGCACACCTGGTGGGCCTGATCGAGCCGATGGAGGTGGCTCGGGCGCTCACCGACCTGGCCGAGGCCGTGCTCGAGGCAGGCCTGCTGGTGGCGTACCACGCCGTGGCCAAGGAGCGCGAGGTGATCGGGGAGAGCACGGATCCGCTCGATGTCGAGGGCGACCCCGGCGGGGAGGGTGAGGTCGACGAGAGCACTGCGCACGAGCTGCGTGAGCGGCGCTCGGACCCGGCCCGAGCGCTGGGCGTGGAGATGGCGATCCTGGCGATGGGCAGCTTCGGGGCCCGCGAGATGGGCTACTCCTCCGATGCGGACGTGCAGTTCATCGCGGTGGATCGCGGTGCGGGGGAGGAGACAGGGCAGATCGCGGTCGCGATCGCCAGCCAGGTCCAGCACATCCTCAACGCCCCCGCCGCCGGCGCCGACATGAAGGTCAACGCCGATCTGCGCCCCGAGGGGCGCAACGGGCTGCTGGCGCGCAGCCTGGAGGGCTGGACCGAGTACTACCGGCGCGACGCGCTCACCTGGGAGAAGCAGGCCCTGCTGCGTGCCCGCCCGGTGGTGGCCTCCGAAGCCCTGGCCGCGCAGCTCACCGAGGAGCTGGATCGCCATCGCTACCCGACCGACGGGCTCGACCCCGCCCGGCGCCGGGAGATCTCCCGGATGAAGGCGCGGATCGAGTCCGAACGGCTCCCCCGCGGGGCGGATCCCTCCCGCCACGTGAAGCTGGGCCGAGGCGGGATGACCGACGTGGAGTGGACCGCCCAGGTGCTCGCCCTCGAGCACGCAGGTGAGCACGAGCAGCTGCGCCGCACCGACACCCTGGGGGTGCTGCGCGCCGCCTCGGAGACAGGACTGCTGTCCGACCGGGAGGTGCGCGAGCTCGCTGACGCGTGGATGCTGGCCTGGCAGGTGCGCCGGGGACTGTTCCTGTGGAAGGGCCGGGAGGGCGCGGTGCTGCCCTCGGACCGCATCGAGCTGCGGGCGCTGGCCCACCTGATCGACGGGGACGCCGGCTCGGCCTCGGAGCTGGAGGAGCGCTACCTGCGTCAGACCCGTCGTGCGCGCCACATCGTCGAGCGCGTCGTGTTCGGCATCTGAGCCGGAACGCCCCGGTCACGGCGTACCCTGGGTGCGTCCCCGCCGCCTGTGCGCGGTGAGAGCCCGCCCGTTTGATGCATCCGTCCGCCCGAGGAGCGATGACCAGCCCTAAGCTCAGCGCCGACACGCCGCGCGGCCGCATGTACCGACTCGAGCCCGACGGGCCCCTGATGTACCCCTCGATCACCACGGTGGCGGGGATGCGGGCCAAGGATCATCTGCAGGGCTGGTACGCCACCATGGCCTCGAAGCGGGCGTTGGAGATGTACGCCTGGTTGGACCGCAACCCCGATCGCGCCCCGGCCGAGATCGCTCGTGTCTCCCGCGACAGGTGGGGCACCCAGAAGCGCATCGCCGCTGCGGCCGAGGAGTACACCCGCAGCGCAGCCGACTTCGGCACCTTCGTCCACTCCCTGTGCGAACTGTGGGGCACCAGCGGTTCCCGGCCGTCCCGCGCGACGATGACGGAGGTCGCCGCCCAACAGCGGGAGGCCTCCGGAGCCTTCGCCGCCGAGCGGGACCTGGACTCCCTGCTGGGGCGGGCCGACCAGCGCCTGGACGGGTACGGCGCGTTCCTGGAGGACTTCCAGCCGGAGTTCATCGAGGTCGAGCAGACGGTCGTCAACCACACCGTCGGCTATGCGGGGACCACCGATGCCATCGTCAAGGTGGGCGGGTCGCTGCTGAGCGCTGACATCAAGACCTCCAAGAAGGTGCGCGGCGACTACGCGCTGCAGGGAGTCGCCGTGGTGCGCGCCGAGCAGCTGCTGGACGACGACGGCACCACCCGGGAGATGCCCGAGCTGACCGGCGCGTTCATCGTGCACCTGCCCGAGGGCGGTGGCTACAGTGCGGTGCCGCTGCGCACCGGGGACGCAGAGTTCGAGGTGTTCCGCTCCCTGCGGCGCTCGTGGTCCTTCGAGCCCGAGGACTGCGCCCTGCAGAAGGCGCAGGACCCGAAGTCACTGCTGCTGTCCCTGCTACGCACCAAGGACGGGCTCGACGGCCTGGTCTGACACGTGCCGGGAGCTGAGCACAGCGGCTCAGCTCCCCTCGGGGGTGCTCTCGCTCATAGCGCAGATCTGGAACGAGGCGCCGGTGGGATCGGCGACCGTGGCGATCCGTCCGAACGGCGAGTCGATCGGGCCGTCCAGCAACGATCCGCCGAGCTCCCGGATGCGCTCGACAGCGGCATCGCACGCCTCGACCGCGAAGTAGATCCGCCAGCCGCCCTCGCCCTCGGGCATCACACCCGTGGCATCGCCCAGGCCCCAGGTCGCCGTGTCCTGGGCACCGTTGGTGACGTAGCGGAAGGAGTCGTCCTCCATCTCCTCGGTCATCGGAACCAGCTCGGCATCCAGCACCTCGGTGTAGAAACGGGCGGCGGCATCGAAGTCGTGCGTCATCACCTCGAACCACACCGGCGAGCCGGTGGCCGCCGTGAACTCGTAGCCCTCGATGTCCCCGGCCTGCCACAGCCCGATCGGGTACCCGGCCGGATCCAGCACGATCGCGAAGCTCCCTGCATCCGCGGCGACGGTGGGCGAGACGATGATCTGGGCGCCGGCGGCCTGGGCCTTAGCCACCCGCGCGTCGAGGTCGTCCACCGCGAGGTACACGGTCCATTCGCTGGGCAACGGGTCGCCGTCCGGGCAGGTCATGCCGGAGACGTCCATCGCCCCGGCCACCAGGGCGCCGCCGTTGCGGATCATCCGGTAATGGCCGTACTCCTCTCCCGCGTCCTCGAACTCCCAGCCGAACAGCTCGGTGTAGAAGGCCTGGGCTGCTCTGAGATCGGTGGAGCCGAGGTCGAGCCAGGTGGTGGTGCCGGTGGGTCGTGACATGGTTCCTCCAGAGGAGCGGGACCGGGATGCCCGGTGCGTGGGTTCCGTCGGTCTCGACCGTAGACGGGGCACGGCCCGCATGTTTGTCCGATCCTGCGCTGCACCGGAACCGAACCGGGTGCGGATCGCATGGTCGCGACCTCATGCCCGACCTCATGCGCGGCACAGGCTCGGCAGGGCCGAGAGCAGCGGCACCCCGAGGCCACCCCGGTCGCTGAAGTGCAGGGTGAGGTCGCCGGGGGCGTGCAGCGGCAGCGGGTGCGCGGCGACGACGGGACGCTTCGGGGGCGAGGTGATAGAGGACGTCGGCACGGGAGGGGATCGCGAAGCCGAGCAGCCACGGTGCTGCCGGGCACAGAGGAACACTAAGCCTCCTCTCGCCGCGCACCAGGATCCCGGCGGCCGGCAGACCGATGGGAGCAGGCTGCGGGTACCAGCCCACCCACACCAAGGCATCGCCACGCTCCTCCACCGCTGCCGGCAGGTCCAGGTGCACCCGGACGGCCCGCGCATCCGCACCGGGCAACGCGAAGGGCGCGGGCTCACGATCGGCCACCCGATCGGCGAGTCGGCGCAGCTGGCCCGGGGGCACGCCCACCGTCTCCCTGAAGCGCCTGCTGAAACTGGACAGGGAGTCGAACCCCACCGCCGTGGCCACGTCCACGACGGGATCCGAGTCGCCGAGCAGCAACCGCTTGGCCGCACCGATCCGCAGCGCCGTGAGGTACTGGCCCGGGCCGATCCCCAGCCGTGCCGTGAACAGGCGCGAGAAGTGGAAGGGGCTGTAGCCTGCCTGATCGGCCAGATCCGTCGCGGTGAGGGTGGGGGCCGCGGACCGCGCGAGCTCGAGGACGGAGGCCAGGGCCGGGCCATCCAGAGGACCCGTTGCCCCTGGCTGCTGCGCGGCCGCCACTCGGTGCATGGGCGCAGGCCGATCCATGGCAGCCTGCTGGTCTCTCGTCATCGTCGCCTCCGGGGTGCTGCTCGCCATCCTCGGTCTGCGCTGGACAGCATGCCGTACACCGCCCGGCTTGTACATGGCTGCAGCCGTGCTGCACGTCGAGGGCCCGCCGCGCTCGTGGACGGACGTGCCGTCACGAGCGGGGCGGGCCCTCGTGAAGTGCGCGCGACCGGCCGGGTCAGGCGCTCACCGGGTACGAGCGACTCAGATGTCGTAGTAGAGCTCGAACTCGTGCGGGTGGGGACGGAAGCGGAACGGATCGATCTCGGTGGTGCGCTTGAGCTCGATCCAGGTCTCGATCAGGTCCTCCGGGAACACATCGCCCTCGGTGAGGTAGTCGTGATCCGCCTCCAGGGCGTCCAGCGCAGCGCCCAGGGACTCCGGCAGCTGCTTGATGAGCTTGTGCTCCTCCGGCGGCAGCTCGTACAGGTCCTTGTCGATCGGCTCCGGCGGCTCGATGCGGTTGCGGATGCCGTCGATCCCGGCCATCAGCTGCGCCGCGAAGGAGAGGTACGGGTTGGCCGAGGGGTCCGGGGCACGGAACTCGATGCGCTTGGCCTGGGGGGAGGTGCCGGTGACGGGGATCCGGATCGCCGCCGAACGATTGCGGGCCGAGTACACCATGTTCACCGGAGCCTCGAAGCCGGGCACCAGGCGCTTGAACGAGTTCACGGTGGGGTTGGTGAACGCCACCAGCGAGGGCGCGTGCTCGATGATGCCGCCGATGTACCAGCGCGCGATGTCCGAGAGGCCGCCGTAGCCGCGCTCGTCGTAGAACAGCGGCTCGCCGTCCTTCCACAGGGACTGGTGGGTGTGCATGCCCGAACCGTTGTCTCCGAACAGGGGCTTGGGCATGAAGGTGGCGGTCTTCCCCGCCTCCCACACCGTGTTCTTCACGATGTACTTGAACTTCATGACGTCGTCGGCGGCCTGCAGGAGCGTGTTGAACCGGTAGTTGATCTCCTGCTGGCCGGCGGTGCCCACCTCGTGGTGCGCGCGCTCCACCGAGAGGCCCACCTCGTCGAGCACGGTGCAGATCTCATCGCGCAGATCGGCCATCTGGTCGTTCGGCGGGACCGGGAAGTAGCCGCCCTTGAGACGGGTCTTGTAGCCCTGGTTGCCGCCGTACTCGGACTCGTCGCGATCGGTGTTCCACACCGCCTCGTCGGAGTCGATCGAGTAGAAGCCGGAGTTAACACCGGTCTTGAATCGAACGTCGTCGAAGATGTAGAACTCGGCCTCGGCGGCGAAGAAGGCGGTGTCAGCGATGCCGGTGGACTTCAGGTACTCCTCGGCCTTCGCCGCGACGGTGCGGGGGTCGCGGGAGTACGGCTCGTCCGTGAACGGATCCACGATCGAGAAGTTCATGATGAGCGTCTTGCGCTCCCGGTACGGGTCCAGGTAGGCCGTCTCCAGGTCCGGGATGAGCTTCATGTCGGACTCGTGGATCGCCTGGAAGCCCCGGATCGAGGAGCCGTCGAACAGCTGGCCCTGCGCGATCGCCTCCTCCGTGAAGGTGCTGGCCGGGATGTTGAAGTGCTGCATGACGCCGGGAAGGTCGCAGAAGCGGATGTCGAGGAACTCGACGTCCTCCTCCTCGATGTACTTCACGACCTCGCTGGGATTGCTGAACACATCTCCTCCATCTGCACCGTGCGGTGCGTCCTCTGGTGTCTCGAACCCCGTGGGGCGGTCGCCGCGCCCCGCTGTGGCACGGGCCGCTCCCGGGTCCTCGCCCGGGTGCGTCAAGTCTAGGGGCGGTGACGGCGGAACCCCCGGGAACAGACACCCGACGGCCGGCAGCAGCGCGACGGGCGCGTTCAGGGCCCCCCGATAGGGTGATCCCGTGATCGACCGCAACGACCTCGGCGCCTGGATCGAGGGCACCCCCCAGGATCCCGACTATGTGCCCGGATCATCCCTCGGGCTGCCTGCGACCGGCCCTGGCTCGGTGGCCGGCACGGGGCGTCGGTTCGTCTCCCTGCTGATCGACTGGGGCCTGTGCGTGGTCACCTCGATGGTCTTCTTCCAGTACGACCCGCTGGCCACACTGCTGCTGTTCGTCGGGATGAACGTGCTGTTCCTGAGCGTTTTCGGGGCCACCCCAGCGCAGTTCGCGCTGGGACTGAGGGTGCTGCCGGTGGCGCGTCGCTGGCCGATGGTGGTGCGGGCGCTGGCCCGCACCCTGGCGATGCTCACCGTCGTCACCGCGGTGGTGTGGAACCGCGACCGGCAGCCGCTCCACGACGTGCTGGCCGGCACCGCAGTGGTGCGCGCCTGAGACGACGAGCCTCCAGCGGCCGGCCCCCACGGGGCGTCTCCGGAGCGCTCGGACCGCCGATAACGGTTGGGTCACGAAGATAACGAGCGCATAACGCCGCCCAGGTCGAGGGGCATCAGGGCCAGTGGGCCGGCGTCCCCGACAGCACGAGGGCGCCATGGGCTGCTGGTACCACGACAGTCCCCTCGATCGCTGGCACGACCAAGGCCCCATCGACCGCTGGCACGACGACGCCCCCATCGGCCGCTGGTACGACGACGGCCCCGCCGAGCGCGTGCGATACGCGCCGACGGGGCCGTGGCAGAGAGGATCAGCGCCCGCGCATGGCCTTGCGGTTGGGGCGGGCCCGCATCGGGTCCACACCCTTGGGCACGGACTGGCGGATGGAGCGGTGCAGCGCCGCCAGGCGCTTGTTCACCTGCGAGGACTCCTCCTTGGTGAGCACGCGCTTCATGCGGGTCATATGGGTGGGGAGCTTGTGCAGCGGCACCTGGCCCTCGCCGTCGCCCACGATGATCTGGTGGATCGGCACGCCCTCGTGCTGAAGCACCCGGCGGATGCTGCGGCGCTCCTTCTCCAGCAGCTTCATCGACGGGCCGGTCTCGTCCTCCGCCACCAGGGCGATGCCGGCACGACCGGCCGCCCGGAACACCATCTTCTGGCTGCGCGGATCAACCTGCACAGGCTCCTCGGACACGTTCCAGCCGCGTCGGATCGACTGCATCGCCGCCAGCGCCGCACCGGGCTGGCCCTTGATGCGGGCGAAGGCGGCGCGCTCCGCCTTGCGTGCCAGGATCAGCATCGCGGCCAGCACACCGAAGCCGACGCCGATGAAGATGCCGTACCACGGGCTGTTGAACACCAGCCAGCTGATCAGCACGCCCAGGAGGATCGCGATCGCCAGGGCGCCCAGCATCAGCGGGGCGGTGGTGCGGTCGATCTCCTGGGTGTACTTGTACACCTCGACCATCTGCTTGATCCGGCCGGGCTTCTTGGTGCCGTCGGGGTTTCGCTTGTCGCGCGCGGGGGCGTCCTTCGCGCGGGTCGAGGTGGTCTCGCTCTTGCGGGCCATGGGGGTCTGGGGGTCCTTCCGGGTGCGTGTGGTCAGCTCGCGGCTGCCTGGCTGCGGGCCACGACGCTCGCGGCCTCCTGATGGGCGGGGGTCTGCTGGTCGAGGTGCTGGAGCTGCTCGGGGATGGGCCGGCCCAGCTTCTTCATGGCCTGGGCCCACAACCGGCCAGCGCGGTACGAGGAGCGCACCATGGGGCCGGCCATCACGCCCAGGAAGCCCATCTCGTAGGCGGCCTCGGAAAGCTCGAGGAACTCCTCGGGCTTGACCCAGCGGTCGATCGGGTGGTGAAGCTTGGAGGGCCGCAGGTACTGGGTGATGGTGATGATGTCGCAGCCGGATTCGTGCAGGGCGTGCAGGGCGTCGAGGATCTCCTCACTGGTCTCGCCCATGCCCAGGATCAGGTTGGACTTGGTGATCATGCCGGCGTCCTTGGCCTGGGTGATCACGTCCAGGGAGCGCTCGTAGCGGAATGCGGGGCGGATCCGCTTGAAGATCCGCGGCACGGTTTCCAGGTTGTGGGCGAACACCTCCGGCCGGGAGTCGAACACCTGCTGCAGGGCGCCGGGATCGCCCTTGATGTCATCGATCAGCAGCTCCACCCCGGTGCCGGGGTTCACCGCGTGGATCTGGCGGCAGGTCTCGGCGAACAGCCCGGCGGCGCCGTCGGGCAGGTCATCGCGCGCCACGCCGGTGATGGTGGAGTAGCGCAGGCCCATCTCCTTGACGGACTGGGCCACCTTCATCGGCTCCATCGGGTCCACGGGGTTGGGCTTGCCGGTGGCGATGTCGCAGAAGTCGCGGCGGCGCGTGCGGGTGTCCCCGCCGATCAGGAACGTGGCCTCCCTGTCCTCCCAGCACTCGAAGATGTTGGGACAGCCTGCCTCCTCGCACACGGTGTGCAGGCCCTTGCCGTGCACGCGCTTCTTCATCGCGCTGTACTCCGGGCCCATCACGGCGCGGGTCTTGATCCAGCCCGGCTTGCGCTCGATCGGGACCTCGGCGTTGCGGGCTTCGACACGGAGAAGACGACGGCCTTCGGGAGCGAGTGTCACGCGCATGCCTCCTTGCTCGACAGTCCTGGCAGTCTATCGAGGTGGGGCGGCGTCCGAGTGGCCGCGACGGGGGTGCCGAGGGTGCGGTGCGCCACCAGTGCGCGCATGGCCTCCTCGGCGGCGTCGATCACCGCGGCCACGGGGATTCGCCGCCCCGCCTCCCGGCTGAGCGTGCTCACGCCCGCGTCGTCGATCCCGCAGGGGATCACGTTGCGCGACCAGGTGAGATCGTTGTCGCAGTTCAGCGCGAAGCCGTGCATCGTGGCGCGTTTCGAGACGCGCAGGCCGATGGCGGCGAGCTTGCGCTCCCCGGCCCCGTCCCGCATCCAGACACCGCTGCGCCCGTCCACCGTGGTGCCCTGGACGCCGACGCTCGCGCACACCTCGATCAGTGAACGCTCAAGGGCGCGCACGAAGCCCACCACGTCGATCGGCGCGGGCAGAGCCACGATCGGGTACCCGACGAGCTGCTGGGGTCCGTGCCAGGTGATCTTCCCTCCCCGGTCGATGTCCACCACCGGCGCCCCGTCCCTGGGGCGCTCGTGCAGGGCGGTGAGCTTGCCCGCGGTGTACACCGGCTGGTGCTCGAGCAGCAGGAGCGTGTTCGGACGATCGCCGGCGACCACCTGCGCGTGGATGCGCCGCTGGAGGTCCCAGGCGGCCATGTACTCCACGGGGCCCGGAGGAAGGGAGAACTCCTCGTGGCGGTCCCCGCCGGGAAGAGGTTCGCTGAAGCCGAGACGGATCACATCGAGCACAGGCCAAGGGTACGCCCGGTGCTCCCTGCGCGTTGTGGATGACCCGGGCCGGGACCCGCCGTTGTGCGCTTCACTGCGGGCATGGACATGACGGAGGGAACCATCCTGGTGGCCACCGCGGACCGTGAGGACCTGCTCCTCGCAGCGGGGGGTGCCGAGGTGGTGCGGGTGCGGGCGCTCACCGGATTGGGGGAGCAGCTGGTGCGTGCCGAACTGCAGCTGCTGGCCTCGCTCGAGGTGGCCGGGGTGCGCGCGGCGCCGGCGGTGCTGGAGATCGAGGACGACGGCTATCTGCGCGAAGCCGGGAATCCCGTCGGGCCCGGGAGCACGGATGGTCCGCGGGCAGCGCAGGGCCGTCGCAGGGCCCTGGAGACGGCCCCCGGAACGCAGGAGCGCCAGTACCTGGCCCGGGCCCGTGAGGACCTCGACGCCCTGGTCACTGCCCTGCACGATCGGGGGTGGGTGCTGGGGGCGAGCCC
>NZ_JADEYR010000006.1 GCF_015209585.1 Brachybacterium epidermidis | reverse complement strand
GATCAGCTACGTGGACCAGGGCCGCGAGAACATCGACCCCGAGAAGACCCTGTGGGAGGTGGTCTCCGACGGCCTGGACTTCATCCAGGTGGGCAAGGTGGAGATCCCCTCCCGCGCCTACGTCTCCCAGTTCGGCTTCAAGGGCCCGGACCAGCAGAAGAAGGCCGGGGTGCTCTCCGGCGGTGAGCGCAACCGCCTGAACCTGGCCCTCACCCTCAAGCAGGGCGGCAACCTGCTGCTGCTGGACGAGCCCACCAACGACCTGGACGTGCAGACCCTCGGCTCGCTCGAGAACGCACTGCTGGAGTTCCCCGGCTGCGCCGTGGTGGTCTCCCACGACCGCTGGTTCCTGGACCGCGTGGCCACCCACATCCTGGCCTACGAGGGTACCGAGGAGAACCCCGCCAACTGGTACTGGTTCGAGGGCAATTTCGAGTCCTACCAGGCCAACAAGGTGGCCCGCCTGGGCGAGGAGGCGGCCCGCCCCCACCGCGCCACCTACCGTCGCCTCACCCGCGACTGAACTCCCGCGACCGCGCACGCGCACGGCCCGCCGACCGGCCCCGCCCCGTCCCCCGGGTGCGGGGCCGTGTCGTGTCCGGGGCCAGGGGCGCTGAGATCACCTGCCGGGCTCCCGGACGGCGTCACGTCCCGGACAGCGTCACGTCCCGGACAGCTCAGGATCGAGGTTCGCCACCACCCGCTCGGAAGGAGTGCCGGAGCGGTTCTGCGGGGCGTGCTCCCGGGTGACCTGCAAGCGGTCCACGCGCTCGGGCACCACCACCTGGATGGTGCCGTCGCGGGGGACCTCCAGCACCCCGAGGTCCACCGGGATGCCATCGCGCTCGCCCCACAGCTGCAGCACCTCCTCCTGGTCGCCGTCCCGCTCGTACTCGGAGACGCCCTCGGCCCACAGGGCCGCCCGGTTCTCGGTGATGATGGCCCGCCAGGTGCCGTTGTCGCTCAGCCCGGGCACCGGGCGGGCGTCCTCCTGCACGCTGAGCTCGCTCCAGGTCGCTGCGAACGCGCGGGCCTCGGCCAGATCGCGACGAGCATCGAGCAGCAGGCCGGAGGCCACGAGCGCCCCTATCAGCAGCAGCGTCGAGACGACGGCCAGAATGCGGGTGGGCCAGGGGCTGCGCTCACGGTCCCGCTCCGCCCGGCCTCGCGCCTTCGCCTGACGACGCCGACGGCGGGACAGCTCGGCGTCGTCCCGTGGTGAGAAGGCGAAGGCCGGAGCGGGCGCGGCACCGGGGCCGCTGGCGCTGCTGCCGGGCCCGGCGCCGCCGGTGGCCTGCGGCGGGGGAGCGGGGGCCGACAGCGGTGCGGAGGCCTGCGCAGGGACGCCCGAGGGCATGCCGCCGGTCATCGCGGGGGGCCCCACCAGGCGGCGCTGCGTGTCCGTGCCGAGCACAGGCGTGGCGTAGGTGCCGTGGTAGGCGGCCTCGGGCTGCCGGGATGCGGGCGGTGCTGCGTGCCCTGGCGCCGGAGTCCGCCCCGGGGAGTGCGTCTGTCCTGGGGCAGGGGCGTGTCCGGTCCCTGAGGCGCCGAAGCCCTCCAGGACGGCCTCGTGCAGGTCACGGGAGGGGGCCACGGCCGTCAGCAGGGTCAGCTGGGCGGCGGCCTCGATGGCATGGCGGTGCACCCCGACCGCATCGGTGCCGGCCGTCAGGGCGCGCAGACGGGCGCGCTCGCCGTCGTCGGCCAGCGCCAGTGCGTCCAGCGCGGCCAGCGCTCCCCGCTCGACACCGGCGCCATCGGTGCCCGCCCCACCCCCGGGCTGGCCGAAGGGGACCAGGGAGTCCAGCAGGCGGGCCAGGACCATCGCGGGCTGCTGTCGGGCGGTGCCCGTGTACGGGAAGCGTCCCTGCGCGGCCGACTCCACCAGGGCCCGCTCGCGGGCGGGGAGATCCAGCAGCGCGCGCATCACCGTCACCTCCCGGCGGTCCCGGGTGCGGTCGCTCACCGCGTCGGGCGCGACCAGGGAGCGCACGTCGCCGCTGGGCTCGGTGGCGACGGCGGCACGACGGGCCCGGTCCAGCACCGCGGCCTCCCCGGGCAGGCCGCTCGCGGCGAGCTGACCGGCATCGCGCAGGCACGAGCGCAGCACCCACACCGTGAGCCTGCCGGCCTTGGCCGTCGATCCCGTGATGTGGACGCCCAGGCCGTGGATGCGCGGTCCCAGCACGTCCACCAGGGCCCTGGCCGCCCGCTGATCGCCCCCGGCCGCGCGGCGCAGCAGGGTGCGCACCGGGTCGAGACGGTCCCCGAGATCCAGGGTGTCCTCCGGTATCGCCGGAGTCTCCCCGGCATGACCCTCGGTGCTCATGCTCCCGCCTCCTGTGACCCCGTCATCTGCCGCGCCGGCTCCTCCCGGGCGCCCCGGCTCCTCCCGGGCGTCCCGACGCGCGGACGCGTCCCATTCTGCCGACGCTCGCTCAGGAATTCTGCCCGAGAACCCAGGCACGATGCGCCGGGCCCCCGCCCACGCCAGTGCAAGAACTTGCGAAACCCTGTCCTGAAGGGTTCGCGAGCGCGGACGACTCTCCAGCAGTCGGCACAGATCGTTGCAGGCCACAGAAGATCAAAGCCATGATGACGAGTGGGAGAATCTTGCAAGGAATGTGCAAGAGTCCCGGCGTACCTCGGGTACGGTGGACCCATGAAGTCCATCTCCACCATCACGGTCGCCTCTGACCTCCCCGCCGCCCTCGAGCCTCTGCGGGAACTCGCCTACAACCTCCGCTGGACCTGGCGTCGCCAGACGCTGGACCTCTTCACGCGGCTGGACGCGAAGGCCTTCGCGGACAGCGGCCAGAACCCCATCGCCATGCTCTCCCAGGTCTCCGCGGGCCGCCTCGCCGAGGCCGCGCGCGACGAGACCTTCCTGGCGCGCATGCGCGCCGAGGTGGGGGACCTGAACACCTACCTCGACTCCGGCCGCTGGTTCCAGCGCACCGTCCCCAGCACCGGGGCCCCCACCCCCGCTGTCGCCTACTTCTCCATGGAGTTCGGGATCTCGCCCACGCTCCCCATCTACTCCGGCGGCCTGGGCATCCTGGCCGGCGATCACCTGAAGTCCGCCTCGGACCTCGGCGTGCCGATGGTCGCCATCGGCCTGCTGTACCAGTGGGGCTACTTCTCCCAGTCCCTGGACCGCGACGGCTGGCAGCAGGAGAACTACAAGCACAACGACACCGCCACGCTCCCCGTCCAGCCGGTGCAGGGCAAGGACGGCGAGCAGCTCACCGTCACCCTCACCCTGCCCGGGCAGCGCGAGGTCGCCGTGGCCGTGTGGTGCACCCAGGTGGGCCGGATCCCCCTGCTGCTGCTGGACACCGACCTGGAGGTCAACGACGCCGAGGCCCGCGAGATCACCGACCGCCTCTACGGCGGCGACCACGAGCACCGCATCCTGCAGGAGATCGTGCTGGGCATCGGCGGCGTGCGCGCCGTGAAGGCCTACAGCGAGGCCACCGGCTTCCCCGCCCCGCAGGTGTTCCACCTCAACGAGGGGCACGCCGGCTTCTCCGGCCTGGAGCGCGTGGGCCAGCTGATGGGCGAGGGCGCCTCCTTCGCCGAGGCCGTGGCCGAGGTGCGCGCCGGCACCGTGTTCACCACCCACACCCCGGTGCCCGCCGGCATCGACCGCTTCGGCGCGGAGCAGCTGCGCAGGTACCTCGACGCCGACGCCGCGGGCACCTCCCGCCTGATCCCCTCGCTGCCGGTGGAGGCCGCCCTGGCCCTCGGCATCGAGAACGGGACGGACATCTTCAACATGGCGCACCTGGGCTTCCGCATCGCCCAGCGCTCCAACGGCGTGGCCAAGCTCCACGGCGCCGTCTCCCGCGGCATGTTCCGGGAGCTCTACCCCGGCTTCGACGTGCCCGAGGTGCCGATCGGCTCGGTCACCAACGGTGTGCACCGCCGCACCTGGACCTCCGGCCCCATGGACGACCTGTACAAGAAGGCCATGGGCGACGTCGACATCTCCTCGATGAGCGACTGGAGCGCCCTGGCCTCCCTCACCGACCACGACCTGGGCGAAGCGCGCGACACCCTGCGCGCGGAGCTGGTCACCATGGCCCGGGCGCACGTCAAGCAGTCCTGGCTGCGCCGCGGCGCCGACGAGGCCGAGCTGGCCTGGACCGACCACATCCTTGACCCCGGCGTGCTGACCATCGGCTTCGCCCGACGCGTCTCCACCTACAAGCGCCTGACCCTGATGCTGCAGGACCCGGAGCGCCTCAAGCGGATCCTGCTGGACCCGGATCGTCCGGTCCAGATCGTGATCGCCGGCAAGTCCCACCCCGCGGACCGCCCCGGCAAGGAGTTCCTGCAGCAGATGGTGCGCTTCACGGACCAGCACGGGGTGCGCGACCGCATCGCGTTCCTGCCGGACTACGACATCCGCATGGCCGAGGTGCTGATCGCCGGCTCCGACGTGTGGCTGAACAACCCGATCCGCCCGGAGGAGGCCTCCGGCACCTCCGGCATGAAGGCCGTGCTCAACGGCGGGCTCACCTTCTCCATCTCCGACGGCTGGTGGGACGAGATGAAGGACGACGAGTCCGGCTGGACCATCCCCACCGCCGAGGTCGAGGACCGCGGCGAGCGGGACCGCATGGAGGCCGAGGCGCTGTACGAGATCCTCGAGAACAGCATCGTGCCGCTGTTCTACGAGCGCGATGCGCGCGGTCTGCAGCGCGGCTGGATGACGAAGGTGCGCTCCTCCCTGGTGAAGGTGGCACCGCAGATCGTGGCCGCCCGCATGGTGCGCGACTACGTCACCGACCTGTACCTGCCGGCCGCCCGCGCCGCGGGTGCCTTCAGCGCCGATCCCGCGCTGGCCGGTGAGTTCGCCTCCTGGAGGACGCGGGTCGCCGAGGTGTGGCCGAAGGTCTCCGTGAGCGACGTGCGCCTCGAGGGCGGCCGCGGTGCCACCGTGCCCACCGGCGCCGAGGTGACCCTCTCCGCAGACGTCCAGCAGGCGGGCCTGCGCGATGAGGACGTGCTGGTGGAGGCCGTGATCGGTCCGGTGGATTCCGACGGTGAGATCATCGACGGGCGCCTGGTGCCGCTGCAGCGCGGGGAGGACGGCCGCTGGGCGGCTCGCTTCGCCCTGGCTCATCCCGGTACCGTCGGGTACACCGTGCGGGTCACCCCGCAGCATCCGGTGCTCGCATCCCGCGCCGAGCTCGGGCTGGTCACCACCGCCTGAGCCGCCCGCCCCGAGGAGGACCCCGCCCGTGCCCACTCGTCGCCAGCTGCTGTTCACCGCTGCGACGGGGATGGCCGGGATCGGGGTCCTTCCCGCATGCTCCCCGGGCGGGCAGTCCGCGCCCGAGCCCACCGACGCCCTGCGCCTGCGGGTGTGGGACGAGCAGGCAGCCGGGGTGTACGAGAAGGCGCTGGTCGCGTTCACCGAGTCCACCGGCATCGAGGTCGAGGTCCAGGTGGTGGGCTGGGAGACCTACTGGAGCCAGCTGCCGCTGGACGCGGCCGAGCAGTCCCTGCCCGACGTGTTCTGGATGAACACCGCCCACCTGGACCAGTACCTGGGCGGCGACCACCTGGTGGAGGTCGGGGCGGTGGCGGGCGAGCTCGCGGCGCAATGGGAGCCGGTCGCGGCGGACCTCTACCGCCGCGAGGACGGACTGTGGGGCGTTCCCCAGCTGTGGGAGCAGTCCGTGCTGGTGGTCAACCGTGCTCTGGTCGACGCCGCCGGGGGACTGCCCGGGGACCTGCGCTTCGACCTGTGGGCCGAGAGCGACCCGCTGCGGGATCTCGCCCTGGCCCTCACCGTGGACTCCGAGGGGCGCCGCGCCGGGGAGGAGGGCTTCGATCCGGCCACCCGGCAGGTGACCGGGTTCAGCGCGCATCCCGACCGCACCGCCGTGCTGGGGCCCTTCATCGCCGCCTCGGGCGGCACCTGGCAGCACGAGGACGGCACCTTCACCTTCGCCTCCGAGGCCGGTGTGGCCGCCGTGCGCTACCTGGCCGGGATGGCCGGCGCTCACCTCGCTCCCACCGGCGCGGAGACCACGGCCAAGCCCGGCCTGTGCCGTGAGCTGTTCACCCAGGGATCACTGGGGCTGCTGCAGACGGGCACCTACGACCTGCGAGCGCTGGTCGAGGGCATCGACGGCGCCTTCGCCTGGGACCTGCATCCCGTGGTGGCCGGCCCGGAGGGCACCCGGCCGCTGGTGCACGCGATCGCCGCGGTGGGCCGCACCGTCACGAGCGAGGAGCGCACCGCGGAGATCGCGGAGCTGCTGACCTGGCTGGGCGGCATCGACGCGCAGCGCCCCCTGGCCGAGGCCCGACTGGGGATCCCTGCCCACCGTGATCTGCGCGGTGCGTGGGACGAGGCCTGGAGCGGCGCCGGGGTCGACACCACCGTGATCGGTCCGGCACCGGATAACCCCGCCCGCCCGGAGCACGGGCTGCGCTCGGCCGAGGGCACCTCGGCGGCCCTGCCGATCATCGGCGAGGTGTTCCGCGGCGAGGCCGATGTGAACGAGGCCATGGCCCGCGCGCAGGACGCCGCCAACGAGGCCGCCGGCTGATCAGCCCTGCTGCTTGACCCGAATCATGCCCTCCTGGGTGACGGTCGCGACCAGATTCCCGGCGCGGTCGAACAGCTGGCCCTGGGTAAGGCCGCGGCCACCGGAGGCGGAGGGGGAGCGCTGCACGTACAGCAGCCACTCGTCGGCCCGCACGTGGCGGTGCCACCAGATGGCGTGGTTGATGGTGGCCAGGCGCAGCCCCGGCGTCATCCAGCTCAGCCCCTGACGGCGCAGGATCGGCTCGAAGGGCGTGTAGTCGCTGGCGAAGGCCAGGATCGCATCGTGCACCAGCGGTGCGGCGTCGATCGGGTCCAGGGTGCGCATCCACAGCAGCTGGGTCTCGGTGCCCGCGGCGTCGGGCCCCAGGTAGATCGGGTCGGTGACGTGCCGGATGTCGATCGGCCGCTGCGTGGACCAGTACTTCGCCACCGGGTGCTCCAGTCCCGCCAGCACCTCCGCCGTGGTGGGGAGGTCCTCGGGCCCCGGCGCCTCCGGGGCGCGCTCCTGATGCTCCAGGCCCTCCTGCTGCTCCTGGAAGGAGGCGGTCATCGCCAGGATCGTGCGGGGCCCGCCGCTGCCGGACTCGTCGGCTCCGTCCTCGCCCTGGCGGGCGGGCTGGGTGGCCAGCACCCGCCGCACCGAGAAGGAGCCGCCGTCGCGCAGCGTGTCCACCTGGAAGCGGATCGGGTGGGAGGGATCACCGGGCGCCAGGAAGTACGAGTACATCGAGTGGATGCGCCGGCCCTCGGGGACCGTGCGGCCCACCGCCGTCACCGCCTGGCCCATCACCTGGCCGCCGAACACGTGACCGCCCGGCTGCGGAGAGGAGTCCCCCTCGAAGGAGGCCACCGTGGCCGGGGTCGCCACCGCTGGGTCCGCCTCGACCTCCCGCAGGTCCAGCAGGTCCAGCAGGGCGGCGGACGGCGAGGGGTCTGTCTGGGGCATGGGGTGCTCTCCTGGGACGGCGGCGCGGGACCGGATCATGCTACTCAGGTTGTCCGGGGCAGGTCAGACCCGGGTACGACGGCCCGGTGGCGCAGATCGGTCCCGGGAGCGATGCGACACCGGGGGGCCGGCTGCCAGCATAGTGGGCATGCAGGCGACCACCCCTTCTCCCTGGGCCGGTGCTGCGCCGGTCGCGCAGCCGGCTGCGCCTTGAGACAATGAGGCCGTGGCTCATCTTGATATCGACGTCGCCGTGCGCTGGACCGACCTGGACGCGTACGGGCATGTGAACAACGCTGCGATGGTGCGGCTGCTGGAGGAAGGCCGTATCGCCGCCTTCTGGCAGCCCACCGCCGAGGAGATCGCCCTGGGGGCGCCCGACTCACCGGCCGCGCTCGGCTCGGCCGGTGTGGGTGCGGAGATCAGCACCGTGGTGGCATCCCAGCGCATCGAGTACGTCGCGACACTCGGACACCGCCGTGAAGGGGTGATCGTGCGCCTGTGGGTCTCGCGTCTCGGTGGCGCCAGCATGGATGTGGACTACCTGGTCCTGACCAAGGACGATCCGGACGGCGCACGCCCGGTGACCCGCGCCCGCACCGTGATGGTCACCATCGACGCCACCACCGGCGCGCCCGTGCGCCTGGGGGACGAGGTCCGGGAGCGACTGGAGCGCTACCGCGCCGAGCCGCTGACCTTCCGCGGCTGACGGGCCTACTCCCGGACTCCGCGCGCGCTCACTCCAGATGGTCGGGGACGGCCTGGCCCGCCATCGGTGCCTGTCCGCCGTCGACGGTGTTGACCAGGGAGTGGGCGGCACGCTCGAGGTAGTCCCACAGGGTCTGCTCGTGCAGGGGGGACAGCTCGAGGGAGTCCACCGCATCGCGCATGTGGCGCAGCCAGGCGTCCCGGGCCGCGGGGGAGACGGGGAAGGGGGCGTGCCGGATCCGCAGGCGGGGGTGTCCGCGCGTGGCCCCGTAGTCCTTGGGCCCGCCCCAGTACTGCACCAGGAACATCCGCAGCCGGTCCTTCGCGCCGGTGAGCTCCTGCTCCGGGTACATGGGGCGCAGCAGCGGGTCCTCCGCCACGCCCTCGTAGAAGCGGTCCACCAGGCGCACGAAGGTGTCCTCGCCGCCGATCTCCTCGTAGAAGCTGCTCATGGGGTCCTCTCAGCCCTTCTGGGCGACGTCGCTGAAACGGGGCAGGGCGAAGCTCACGCCCGCCTCCCGGAAGGCCGCGGTGATGCGCCGACGCAGCTCCTGCTCCACGCCCCACTGCTCACCCGGGGCCACCTGCACCAGCACCCGGCGCTGCACGTGGGAGCCGTCCACCCCGAGGATCCCGCTGACGGTGGCATCGCCCTGGACCACGTCCACCCAGGCGGGATCGGTGGTGAATTCCGCGGTCACCTGCTCCAGCACCTCGGTGACCTGCGTGTTGTCGGATGCGGGATCCAGATCCAGCAGCACCACGGCATTGGCGAAGCCGCGCGACATGTTGCCGATGCGGATGATCTCGCCGTTGCGCACCGTCCACAGCACCCCGTCGACGGAGCGCACCTGCGTGACCCGCAGGTTGATCTCCTCGACGGTGCCGGTGGCGTACTCCAGATCCACCACGTCGCCGACGGCCACGATGTCCTCGAACAGCATCACCACGCCCGCGACCACGTCCTTGATGATGGTCTGGGCGCCGATGCCGGCCGCCAGCCCCAGCACGCCGAGGGAGGCGATCACCGGGGCGATGTTCACTCCGATCTCCGAGAGCACCATCACCAGTGCCACTGCCCAGATCGACATCGAGGCCACGTTGCGGGCCACGTTGGAGAGGGTCTCGGCGCGCTGAGCCCGACGTGCCTGAGCGGCCATGAGGGCCCTGCGGTCACGCTTGACCACGAAGCCGGCCGTACTGGTGAGCTTCGAGGAGCCCTCGATCATGGTCC
Source organism: Brachybacterium epidermidis (assembly GCF_015209585.1). Lineage (GTDB taxonomy): Bacteria > Actinomycetota > Actinomycetes > Actinomycetales > Dermabacteraceae > Brachybacterium > Brachybacterium epidermidis. The sequence continues at coordinate 132,470 of NZ_JADEYR010000006.1, read as the reverse complement.
GGAAGAAGCGGCGCAGCAGCCAGCTGGCCGCCCCGCTGAGCAGCGCAGCGACCAGCAGGATCACCACGATCCGCACACCGCTGGTCAGCATCCAGTGCCACAGGCTGTCGGCGAGATCCAGGGCGTCCTCGGCTGGAGGTGAGGCGAACAGATCCATGCCCCCGACGATAGCGCCGGGGGCATGGCCTGTCGGACCCGGTCTCAGTCGACGTCGGCCCCGCGCACCCGCACGGCCCGGGCCACCGTGTCGCGGCCCTCCACCACCACGCGGCGCAGACCGAAGGGGGCGTCCTCATGGTCGGCCAGCCAGCCATCGGCGCGATCCAGCACGAAGCGGTCGCCGTAGGAGTCCGGGAAGTAGCCCTGGGCGAGGCGGTTGGCGATCTCGTTGGAGCGCCTGTCCCACACCTTCTGCAGCATCGAGAAGTAGCGCTCCTGATAAGGGGCGATCAGCGCCGGATCCAGCACCCGGTTGAAGCCCTGCACCACGGCGGTGAGGGACTCGTTGGGCAGCTCGTCCTGCTCGACGGTGAGGCGCCACGCCTCGGACTTCGCCTCCGCTGTGGGCTGAGCCGCCTTCGCGGTCAAGGCGCTCTTGCGGCCGGACTGGGTGTCGTCCTTCGCCAGCACCTCGTCGATGCTGGCGGCATCGATCCCACCCAGGGCCGACAGGGCGATCACCAGCTTCCAGCGCAGGTCGGTGTCGATCGTGCGCCCCTCGAGTGTGCGGGAGCCGTCCAGCAGGCCCGCGAGGACCTCCCGGTGCTGCTCGGTGGAGGCCAGGCGGGCGAAGGCCTCCAGGAACTGCAGCTGGGCATCGGAGCCTGCCGGGGCCGAGCCCGCCAGCTCCCACAGGGCGTCGGCGGCCCCGGCGGTGCGGGCGGCGCGGTCGCCCTCGGCGGCGTAGCGGCCCGCCACCGTCTCCAGCTGGCTGAGCAGGGGGCGCACCACCGAGGAGGACTCCTCGCGGTCGATGTTGGTCAGCACCAGCTGCTGGAAGCGACGGCTGGGCAGTTCGGCGTCGCGCACCATGTCCCAGGCGGCCGACCACAGCAGCGTGCGGGCCAGCGGATCGTCCAGGTCCCGCAGGTGCTCCATCGCGACCTCGAGAGAGCGCGGATCCAGACGCACCTTGGCGTAGGTCAGATCGCCGTCGTTCAACAGCCACAGATCGGCGCGCTTGCCGGTCAGCTGCGGCACCTCGGTGAGGGGACCGTCCACGTCCAGCTCCACCTCGTGGGTGCGCACCAGGGCATCTTTCTCGAGGCTGAAACCGCCCACCCGCAGGCGGTGCGGGCGCAGCGTCGTGTGCTCCGCCGGTGCTTCCTGGGCGATGGCGAAGCGGGTGAGGGTGCCGTCGGCCTCCTGCTCCAGCACGGGGCGCAGGGTGTTGACCCCGGCGGTCTGCAGCCACAGCTGCGACCAGGAGGCGAGTTCGCGACCGCTGGTGGCCTCCAGCTCGACCAGCAGGTCCTTCAGCTCGGTGTTGCCCCAGGCGTGCGTGCGGAAGTACGCCCGCAGCCCCTCGAAGAACGCCTCCTGGCCCACGTAGGCCACCAGCTGGCGCAGCACCGAGGCGCCCTTGGCGTAGGTGATGCCGTCGAAGTTGGTCTCGACCGCCTCCAGGTCCACCATGTCGGCGACGATCGGGTGGGTGGAGGGGAGCTGGTCCTGGTTGTACGCCCAGGCCTTCTCCGACACCGCGAAGGTGGTCCAGGCATCCGTCCAGCGGGTGCGCTCGGCGCTGGCGAGGGTGGAGGCGTACTCGGCGAAGGACTCGTTCAGCCACAGGTCGTCCCACCAGCGCATCGTCACCAGGTCGCCGAACCACATGTGCGCCAGCTCGTGCAGGATGGTCAGGTCACGGCGCTCACGGATCGCGTCGGAGACGTCCGAGCGGAACACGTACGACTCCACATAGGTGACGGCGCCCGGGTTCTCCATCGCGCCCATGTTGTACTCCGGCACGAACACCTGGTCGTACTTGGGGAACGGGAAGTCGCAGTCGAAGGACTCCTCGTAGAAGTCGATGCCGGCCCCGGTCACGTCGATCACGTTCTGGGCATCGACGTGCTCGGCCAGCGAGGCCCGGGCGTACACGCCCATGGGGATCTCCCGGCCGTCGCGGGTGCGCCAGCTGCCCTCGCCGCCCTGGTAGTTGCCGGCGATCAGGGCCATCAGGTACGTGGAGATCCGCTCGGTGGGGCCGAACTCCCAGGTCGCAACGGTGCTGTCCTTCTCGGAGACCGTCGGCTCAGGCGTGGGGGCGATCGAGATGACCCGCCAGTGGGCCGGTGCGGTCACGGTCAGCTGGAAGGTGGCCTTGAGGTCCGGCTGCTCGAAGCACGCGAACATGCGGCGGGCGTCCGAGACCTCGAACTGGGTGTACAGGTACACCTCGTCGTCCACGGGGTCCACGAAGCGGTGCAGGCCCTCACCGGTGTTCATGTAGATGCCGTCGGCCAGGATCCTCACCGTGTTCTCGCCCTCGGTCAGGGCCGGCAGCTTCACCCGGGCGCCGTCGAAGCGGGAAGCGGCATCACGCAGCAGCTCGCCGTTGAGCTCGATCTCGTGGACGCGCTTGGCGATCAGGTCCACGAAGGTCTCGCGGGCCTCGCTCGCGGTGAAGCGCAGCGTGGTCTCGGTCAGGAAGGTCTCCGGCCCCTGCGTGAGATCCAGGCGGATGTCGTAGGAGTCGGTGGTGAGGAATGCGGCGCGACGGCGCGCCTCGGTGCGGGTGAGGTTCTCGGATGACATGGCCTCCATCCTGCCACCGACAACTCAGCCGCCTGTTCAGAACCGGCCAGGGAATGGCGGGACGGTCATGAATCGTCGCGGTCGACGTGCCAGGCGGCGGTGGTGAGGGTCGCGGCCAGGCGGGGTGACCGCGACGGCGCTGGCGCCGTACCCGCCCGTCACCGCCGGGTGGTCAGGTCCAGGTCCCACTCGTAGTGCTCGGGGAGCTTCGGGATGCCCCACTTCGGGTCCGGGAAGAAGTACTCGTACCCTGCGGAGAACGGGTAGGTCCAGCGGGCGATGTGCTCCTCGGCCCGGCGGCCCGCCTCTCGGATGCCCTCGATCTCCTCGGCGCTGAAGTAGCCGGTGCGCTCAGCACCCTCGAGCTCGTCCTCGTCCTTGTAGTGCCAGTCGCGTCGCGGCAACACCACCAGGTCCAGCACCAGGTCCCGCGTGCGCAGGCCCTCCTCGGTGCGCTCGTACGGGGTCTCGAGGTTGATGTAGTAGCAGCCCAGGGAGCCGTCGTCCTTGTAGAACAGCCACACCGAGTACGGCAGGCCCGGCAGGCCGATCATCAGGATGCCGTTGCCGGTCCACAGCTGCTTGGACTGCACGCGGGGGGCGGTGAACATGCCCTCATCACCGGCACGACGCAGTGCGGCCCCGGATTCCAGCACGGGCAGCAGCACCTCGGTGCCGGGGGCGATCCACACCACCACGCCGCGGTCGTCGTCCAGCACCACGGTGCCGGGGCGGACGGTGTGCGTGGGGTGCTGGGGGGTGTAGTAGGTCCAGGTCACCTGGTCGCCGGGCGACCAGCGGTGGTTGCTAGGCATGATGGGTTCCCGACCGGATCGGCCCCCGTGGACGCCTCGGATCGACCGGTCACCGGTCCGTTGCTTCACTGCCCGCGAGGGGGAAGGTGTATGGGGCGACCATACCCCGCCTCCCCGCAGGCGTCCTGCTGCCGCGCCGGATCAGCGCGGCCGCGGCTGGGTGACCAGGGGGCACTGGACATCCGCGGGCGGATGCGTCGGTCAGCCCAGAGCCAGCAACGCCAGCACCAGCGCGAGGGCACCGGACAGCCCGGAGATCGTCAGCAGCACGATGCCGGCACCCGCTCCCCTGCGCGGGCGGTCCGCGGCGACGGCCGAGGGTCCCGCACGCTGCGGGAGCGTGGCGTCGGCCCCCAGCTCAGGGGCAGGCGGCGGCGTCCCCGGGTGCCACAGCGCAGCGGGGTGCCGCTCGGGGTTCACGCGGGTGGGCTCGTCCACGAACGCATCGGTGGAGGCCTCCTGCGGATCAGGTGCCTGGGCGGGGATGGACCCGGTGCGGGCGGTGATCCGCTCGTGCAGGCCGGGAGCTATACCCGCAAGGTCTGCGGGCCCGTTCAGTCCCACTTCGCGCAGACCGTGCCCCAGCGATCCGGGCTCGAGCGGCTCGACGCCGTCCGGCACCGTGATCCGATCCCCGGCGCGGCTGCGGCACCAGCTCTGGATCGTTCCCTGGGGAGCGGGAAGGCGCTCGAGGGCCTGGCGAGCCGTCGGCCGACGGGCGGGGTCCGGCTCCAGCATCGAGCGCAGCAGCGCATCCAGAGCGCCGGCGGCGGGATCCGTGCTGTCGGCCGGGCCCTGCCGGGCACCCTCGCCGCCCAGCATCTGCTGGGCGCATGCGGCTGCGGCCCACACGTCCTGTGCCGGGCCGGTGCTCTGGCCCTCCATGACCTCGGGGGCCATGTACCCCGGGGTGCCGTGGAAGCGTCCGGTCGCGGTGAGTCGTACGTCGGACTCGTGCAGGGCGATGCCGAAGTCGGCCAGCAGCAGGTGCGGGGCCTGGCTTCCGGTGCTGTCCAGCAGCAGGTTGGCGGGCTTGACGTCGCGGTGCACCCAGTGGTTCTCGTGCATGGCGGCGAGCGCCTCGAGCAGCTGGCCCAGCAGGTGGGAGGTGAGCGAGGGGGCGAGAGGACCGTACGTGCGCAGCAGCCCGGCCACCGTGCCGCCGTGCACCAGCGGCATCACCAGCACGATGGTGTCGTCCTCCGCGACCCAGGTGTACGGCGGCAGCAGGTGCGGGTGGGCGCCCAGTCCCTGCGCGGTGCCCACCGACTGCTCGCGCACGAAGCGCAGCACGTCGGCGCCGTCGCGCTGGCGCATCACCTTGGCCGCGCAGATCGCGCCGTAGCGCCGGTCCACGGCTCGCCAGAGGGACCCGGTGGCCCCCCGGGCCAGGGGATCGACGAGCTCGATGCGACCGGCGATGACATCGGACATGATGGTGCACATGCTAGGGCACCCCCATCCCCCGCGAGCGGCCGCGCCGACGCGGCTCGCGCTGCTCCCGTCCGCGCTGCCGTCCGCGCTGCTGGCGCTGGTGCTGGTGCTGGTCCTCGGATCCGCCCCGGCGCTCGCCGACCCGGCCGACGAGCCGGAGGCGCCGGCCACCGCGTACCAGGCGGCCGGGGCCGAGATCGAGGGCGGCTCCTCCATCGCCCAGGCGCCCACCGTCGCTCCCGGGCTGCACCGCGATTCCTTCGCCGAGGGCGGTGCCGACGTCAGCGGGGACGGCACCGCCAAGTACTACCGGATCGCGGTCGGGGAGGGCGAGAGGGTGCACGCGGCCGCGGTCATCGCCGCCCCGCCCTACGGGTCCGGGGTGCCCGAGGACTACCAGGACCTCTCGGTGGGGCTGGCCTTCGTGACCGCCGGCGGGGACGACTGCAACGACTCCAGCACCGGCACCTACGGTGAGACGCACACGGCCGACGGTCCGATCACCACGGTGCGCGTCTCCGGGCCGATGGGACCGGAGGACTGCGCCGGGACCGAGCTGTTCCTCAAGGTCACCAGGATGGGGACCCGGCTGGCCGATCAGCCGCTTCCCATCGAGGTGCAGATCGCCATCGAGCCGGCCGGGACCGCGGGCGGGGACCCCTCTGTCGACGAGGAGATCGCCGACTCCGGTGCCTCACCCGTGGCCCCCGCGCAGTCCGAGCCGATCGAGCTGGGCCGCTCCTTCAGCGGTGCGCTTCCCGTGGAGCCCGGTTCCTACGTGATCGAGCTGGTGCCCGGCGAGGTCGGCTTCGTCTCCGTCCCCGTGGGGGAGGGGCAGAGGCTGCGGTGGCGCACCGAGATCGTCTCCGAAGTGGGGGAGGAGGCCGGGCAGCTGGTGGTGCTGGCCCGCAACCCGGTGCGCGACCAGGTCGCCGTGGGCGGGGGAACCAGTCCCTGTCCCAGCGCGGGGCCATCGAGGGTGGGGGATGACGGCCCCGGTCGCCGTCGGCAACCGCTCCTCGGAGAAGGCATCCATCCGCAGCGCCTGGCTGCCCGGCACCCACACCGTGATGGTGCAGCGCCTGCAGCGGCCCGAGGGTGCCGCTGCGGCCGGGGCGGACCCGGTGCGGCTGATCCTCACCCTCGAGGTGGAGGGCGAGGCGGCCGAGGGCGCCTCCGAGGTGCTGGAGCTGGGCGACCTGCCGAGCGGCTCCTCCGGAGGGCTCAGCGACCTCGGGTTCCTCGGTGAGCTGGGGATGGGGAAGCTGGTGATGCTGGGGACCGCCGGCCTGCTGGCGGTGGTCGCGGTGCTCACCGGGGTCGCCGGGGCGGCGGTGCTGTGGGGGCGCAGGCGACGCTGATCAGCGGGCCCAGCCGGGCTCAGCTGCTCCAGGCCTCCCACAGCCGGGCGTACACGCCGTCCAGTGCCACCAGGTGCTCGTGCGGGCCCTGCTCGACCACGCGGCCCTCTGCCATCACCAGGATGCGGTCGGCCTCCTTTGCCTGGGAGAGTCGGTGCGCCACGATCACCGTGGTGCGACCGGCGGCCACCGCCAGCGCCGCCCGCTCCAGCACCCGGGCGCCGGAGGAGCCCTCGTCGGCCGTGGCCTCGTCCAGCACCAGCACGGCCGGGTCCTGCAGGGCGATCCGGGCCAGTGCCAGCTGCTGGGACTGCTCGGCGCTGAGCCGCTCGCCCTTCTCGCCCACCTCGGTCTCAAGGCCCTTGGGCAGGCGCTCGGCCCACGCATCGGCCTCCACGGTGCGCAGCGCCGCCCACAGCTCCTCCTCGGTGGCGAGGGGGCGGGCCAGCTTCAGGTCCTCCGCGAGGGTGCCGCGGAACACGTGCACGTCCTGGCTCACGATCGAGGCGTGCGAGCGCACGGCCTCGATGTCGGCACGCGCCAGATCCGCCCCGCCGTGGAGCACCCGCCCGTGACGGGGGGTGAGGGTGCCGGTGATGATCGAGGCCAAGGTGGACTTGCCGGCACCGGAGGCGCCCACCAGGGCCACCGTCTCCCCGGCGGCGATGTCCAGGTCGATCGGGTGCAGCACCACCCGCTCCTGACCGTCCTCGTCGGTGGTGTAGGAGTGGGAGACCTGCTCCAGGCGGATCGAGGAGTCCTGCGGGACCTGGGGGCCCGGGGAAGCGGCTGGGTCGATCGATGTGATCACCCCGACCATGCGCGACAGGCTCGCCCCGGCACTCTGGACGTCGTCGAGGTTGAAGATGAACGCCAGCATCGGCCAGAACAGGCTCACCAGGTAGATCGCGGCCGCGGTGACCAGGCCCAGCGGGGCGCCCGCCTGGTGCACCATCGCGAAGCCGATCACCATCACCGACAGCAGCGCGATCGACTCCGGGATGTTGATCAGCGCCACCATCTTCCCCACCAGGCTCATCACCCGCATGTTCAGCACCGCGGCGGTCTCCGACAGCACGGCCACGTGGCGGGTCTCGCGGCGTTCGATGCCGTAGGCGTTGACGGTGGGGATGCCGTGGATGGCGGAGAGCAGGCCCTGGGCGCGGGCGCCCATCGCCACTCGCTCCTTGCGGTACAGCGGGGCGGTGCGGCGCAGGTACCAGCGGGCCGCCAGCACGTACAGCGGCACGATCACCACGACCATCAGCAGCAGGTAGGGCGAGAGGGTGGCCATGCCGGCCAGGGTCACCACCACCAGGAAGCCCAGCTGGATCAGGTTGGGCACCAGGTTGTTCACGGCGCGGGCGGCCACGTCCACATCGTCGGCCACGCGGGAGAGGGCGTCGCCGATGCCGGTCTGCTCCATCGATTGGGCCGGCAGGTCCAGGGCGCGGTCGATCACGTCCTCGCGCATCCCGGCCAGGATCCGCTGTCCCAGCGAGGAGATCATCGTCCAGCCCACCGCCATCAGCACGGCCTGGACCGCGCCGACGGCCACGATCTGCCCACCCAGCGCCCACACGGCGCGGGAGGTGCCCTCGGAGTCCACCACGCCCACCGCCGCACCGATCAGGCGGGGCAGGATCGCCGCGGCGACCGCGCTGCCGATGGTGATCAGCAGCGTCACGGCCGTGAACCAGCGGTGCTCACTGAGCCGCGCCAGCATGAAGCGCGCTGCCTGGCCGCCGCTGGCGATCGGCAGCAGCTGGGCGTGCTCGTCCAGCTGCCGCTGGGCGGTGGTGTCATCGCCCAGGACCTCCTCGACGGAGCGGTTCCAGTCGATCATGCTCATCGCTGCACCATCTCCCGGTAGTCCTCGAGGTCCATCAGCTCGGCGTGGTCGCCCTCGGCGACGATCCGCCCGGAGCGCAGGTACACCACCCGGTCGGCGTGGCGCAGCAGCGCCGGGGCCCGGGTGACGATCAGGGTGGCCCGGTCGGTGCGGCGGCGTGCCGCCACCAGCGCCTCGGCGATGTGCTGCTCGGTCACTGCGTCGACCGCGGTGGTGGGGTCCTGCAGCACCAGTACGGGCGGGTCGGCCGCGACGGAGCGGGCCAGCGCGATGCGCTGACGCTGCCCGCCGGAGAGGTTCGAGCCACGGTCCAGGATCCGGGTGTCGTAGCCCTCGGGCAGGATCCGCAGTAGGTCACCGGCACCGGCGGCATGCAGGGCGGCATCGGCCCAGGCGTCGTCGGAGCCGTCGGTGGCCGCCGTGTCGGGTGCGCGGGTGGCCAGCTGCTCACGCAGGGTGCCGTCGAAGAGGTCCACCACGTGCGGCTCCACCAGCAGATCAGCGCGCAGCTGCATCCGCTCCTGCGGCGTGATCGGGCGGTCACCCACGCGGGCCCCGCCGTCGGTGCGGCCGGAGACCGTCTCCACCAGGGCGTCGGCATCGCGCACATCCGCGCAGGCCACGGCCACCACGGTGCCGTCATCGACCGTGAGGTCCACGCTGTCCAGGGTGCCGGTGGTCACGGAGTCCAGGTGCAGTCCGCCAGCGGCGCCGCGGCGCTCGGCGAGACCGCCGGGGCCCCCGCCGCGGTCGTCGCGCTGCGTGGTCAGGCGCTCCAGGGTGAGCTCCTCGTCGTCCACGGTGCGGCCCAGATCGCCCAGCAGGTCGCGCACACGGCGCGCCGAGGTCGACATGCCGGCCCACCACACGGGAGCACCGGAAAGGCCCTGCAGCATCCCCATCACGGTGCGGGCCACGCCCACCACGGCGATCAGCACCCCGATGGAGAGGTCACCGGCCAGGGTGCGCTGGGCGGCTATCACCACCACGGCGGCCAGCATCAGGCCGGTCACCAGGGTGGTCAGGCCGCTGGAGATGCCGGAGTAGCGGGCGTTGACCAGGGCTGCTTCGAGGGCCACCCGGGATCGGCGGCGGTACAGGGCGCGGGCACGGGACTGCACACCCAGCCCCTGCAGCACGCGCAGGCCGTGCACCAGGTCGGTGGCGGTGGCGGCTGCCTCGGCGGCCTGGGACTGCTGGTCGTCGTACCGCTTGGACAGGGTCGGGGTGATCACCCGGATCACCACCACCATCACCACGATGCCCAGCAGCATCGCCAAGCCCAGCCACACGTCCAGCACCGTCAGCCAGACGGTCGCGCCGAGCACCACCAGCAGGGACGGCACCACCCAGGGCAGCATGTCCAGCACGTCCGAGGCCTTGTCGGCATCGGAAGTGGCGATGGAGAGCACCTCCCCGGCGGGCCGGTCGATGCCGCGGGAGCGGGGGTCGAGCACCGCGCCGGTCATCGCCACACGCAGGCGGTGCCGCTCCAGCATGCAGGCCTTCTGGGAGGCCAGGAAGGTAAGGATCCAGCACACGGTGCCCACCAGGCGCAGCGCCACTACGGCGAGGGCACCCAGGATCGTCACGCGCAGGTCGCCGGCCACGATGCCGTGGTCGATCACCAGGCCCAGACCGATCGGCACCAGCATCTCGATGCCCTCGGAGATCGCCGCCAACGGCAGCACCCAGGCGAGCATCCTCTTATGGGCGCGCACGATCGACCGCAGCACCCCGGGGCGCGGGGCGGCGGGATCGGCAGAGGCGGGATCGGGGACGGGTGCGGTCGCGAGCGGGGGAGAGGGATCGTGCACCCGTCGATCCTTCCCCGCGCTGAGCCCGGTCGCAAACGAATATGCAGGCTGATGGTGTAGTGCCGGTCACGTCAGCACGCTGACGGGCGCGGTGACAGAATGGGTCCATCACCCCCGAGGAGAGGAAACCCGCGTGAGCACCACCGATGTCGAGCCCACCGTCGAGCTGTTCGTCGATCCCGCCTGCCCCTTCGCCTGGATGACCAGCCGCTGGCTGCTGCACGCGGCCGAGGTGCGGGAGATCGCTCCCCGCTTCCGGGTGATGTCCCTGGCCGTGCTGAACGAGGGCCGCGACCTGGATCCCGACTACCGCCGCAGCACCGACCAGAGCTGGGGCGCCGCGCGGCTGGCGATCCACATCGCCCGCACGGAGGGGGACGAGGCCTTCGCCCGCTGGTACACCGCCTGGGGCGAGCGCTACCACGTGGGCGGGCAGAAGGAGGATCGACGGGCCACCGCCGTGGCGGCCCTCGAGGACGCCGGCCTGCCCGCCGGGCTGATCGACGCCTACGATCCGGCCGATGGCGACGACACCGACCGGGCGCTGCGCGCCTCCCACCAGGACGCCATCGACATGGTGGGCGACGACGTGGGCACCCCGGTGATCTCCTTCGGCGAGGGCACCGCCTATTTCGGCCCCGTGGTGTCCCCGGCCCCCAAGGGGGAGGAGGCCGGCCGCCTGCTGGACGGCTTGCGCGCACTGGCGTCGGTGCAGGGCTTCTACGAGCTCAAGCGCAGCCGCACCGGCGGCATCGACCTCAGCTGACAGCCCCATGGAGCAAGGACGGAACTGAACCATGATCGTGCACATCGGCACCGACCACGCCGGCTTCGAGCTGAAGAACCGACTGGTGGCCGCGCTGCGCTCCAAGGGCCACGAGGTCACCGACCACGGCGCCCACGAGTACGACGCCCTGGACGACTACCCGCCGTTCTGCACCGCTGTGGGTGAGGCCGTGGTGGCCCAGCCCGGCTCCTTCGGCGTCGTGATCGGCGGCTCCGGCAACGGCGAGCAGATCGCGGCCAACAAGGTGGCCGGTGTGCGGGCCGCGCTGGTGTGGAACGAGGACACCGCGAAGCTGGCCCGCCAGCACAACGACGCCAACGTGATCTCCGTGGGCGCCCGCCAGCACACCGAGGAGGAGCTCGAGGGCCTGATCGACCTGTTCCTGGCCGAGCCCTTCAGCCACGAGGAGCGCCACCAGCGGCGCATCGACCTGATCGCCGGCTTCGAGAGGACCGGCGGGTACGGCACACCCGAGCAGCACTGATGCCGGAGGGCCATACCGTCCACCGGCTCGCGGAGGCCTTCGGCCACGGCCTGGTGGGCCAGCGGGTGCACACCTCCAGCCCCCAGGGACGGTTCTCCGAGGCCGCCCAGATCGACCGGATGGTGCTGCTGGGAGCCGAGGCGGTGGGCAAGCACCTGTTCCTGGCCTTCGCCCCCAGTGCGGACGTCGACCTGGACGCGCCCGTGGTGCGGTTCGTCCACGTACACCTGGGGCTGTACGGTTCGTGGACCTTCGCCGGTGAGCCCGGCTTCGCGCGCATGCACGCGATCGGTGCTCCTCGGGTGCGGGTGGGGGAGCAGGAGCGCTCCCTCGACGCGGGCACCGCGGACTGGCAGTACCTGCTGCCCCGGCCCACGACGCGACTGCGCATCCAGGGGCCCTGCGGGCTGGCCGACCTCACCGGACCCACCGCCTGCACCCTCCTGGACGGTGCCGGCCGGCAGGCGATCATCGACCGCCTGGGCCCGGACCCGCTGCGGGCCGACGCCGACCCCGAGCAGTTCGTGTCACGGGTGGTGGGCTCCCGCTCCGGGATCGGCACCATGCTGATGAACCAGGAGGTGGTGGCGGGCATCGGCAACATCTACCGCGCCGAGCTGCTGTTCCGGGCGCGGCTGGACCCCTTCGTCCCCGGCAAGGCCCTGAGCAGGTCGATGGTCGAGGGGATCTGGGAGGACCTGGTGGCGCTGATGCACTACGGTGCCCGCACCGGCCGGATCGTCACCACCCAGCCCGAGCACCGCCTGCTGGACCCCCGCATCATGGAGCGCACTCGCCAGAACGGCGACGAGGATCCCACCGTGGTCCCGCGCGAGCAGTCCTTCTACGTGTACCACCGCCACACCCTGCCCTGCCGCCTGTGCGGGACGGTGGTGAGGTCCCAGGAGCTGGCCGGACGCACCGTCTACTGGTGCCCGCGCTGCCAGACCGCGAGGACCCGACGCGCCGCGTGGATCCGCGAGAACCCAGCCGCGCCGTGGGCCTACGCTGATCTGCATGACCTCCCCGGCCCCGCCGCCTGACCCGCCCTGCCCGCGCCCGCCCCGCTGCTCGAGCAGGGCTCGCTCACCACGGCCGACGGACACCAGCTGCCCTACGAGCTGTCCGGGACCCGCGACGGCGCTCCAGCGCTGTACCTGCACGGCGGGCCCGGCGGCACGCTGGGATCGGGCTATCGCCGGAACGTCCCGGCGGACGGCACGCTGCTGGTGGGGATGCTGCAGCGGCGCATCCAGGAGGGCTCACCGGGTGGGGGCCTGGCCGCGCAGACCACGGCGAACCTGGTGGGGGACATCGAGCTGCTGCGCGAGCACCTCGGTATCGAGTCGTGGATCGTGCAGGGCGTCTCCTGGGGGAGCACCCTCGCGCTCGCCTACGCGCAGGCGCATCCCCACCGGGTGCGGGCCGTGGTGCTGTTCGCAGTCACCACTACCTCCCGATGGGAGGTCGACTGGATCACCGAGGGCGTGGGCGCGCTGTACCCGGAGGCATGGGACGCGCTGGCGACTCTCGCGGAGCAGCGCACGCAGTTCCGCCGCGGCCCCCTGGGCCATGGCCGCGCCGAGGGGTCTTTGCGCCTGGTGGATGCGTACCGGGACATGCTCGCTGATCCCGACCCGCAGCGCGTGCGCGAGGCAGCCGCGGCCTGGATCGACTGGGAGGACGCGCACATCGGGATCGGGCTCCCGCACCCCGGCACCCAGGGCGGCCTCCCCCGCTCAGAGGCGCAGCAGCTCGAGTTCGCGCGTCTGGTCACCCACTACTGGGCCCACGACGGATTCGTGGCCGACTGGGCGGCAGGCTGGGGCGCGGAGCCCGGCAGCGGGCTGCTGGGCGGCATGCATCGCCTCGCGGATGTTCCCGGGGTGCTGATCCACGGCAGGCGCGACGTCTCCGGGCCGGTGCGCACCCCGTACCTCGTGCACCGGGCATGGCCCGGCAGCACCCTGCGGATCATCGAGCACGAGGGCCACGGCGGTCCGGAGATGGTCCAACTATGGCGTGCGGCGATGACCGAGTTCATTGGCTCGGGTCGCGCTCCTTCAGGGCGGCGCTGAGCGCGGTCGCGAACGCGGTCCAGGCGGTGCAGCGGTGGCGAGCGAGGTCTTCACGAGGGGATGCGTGTCACGGCGCTGGACACCGCAGAGGGGAGAGACCCGACCGCTCGTTCCGAGGCCGCGCTGGGCACGATTACAGTGGCGCCATGCCTGATGCCCTTCCCGATGCGCCCGCCGGCAGCGAGCCCCTCGACCTGCCCGTCGTCGACCTGTCTGGCGGAGCGACCCTCCACCGCGCCCACCTCACCGCGATCCCCGCGGCCACCGTGTACCTGCTGGCCAAGCTGCGGCAGGATGTGTTCACCCTCGAGCAGCACGCCACCGACGCGGATCTCGACGGCCGTGAGCTGGAGCCCGGCACCACCATCCTGTGGATCGAGACCGCGCGCGGAGAGCCCGCCGCCCACATCCGGGTGCTCACCGAGGACGACGGCACGCTGCGCATCGGCCGCCTCGCGGTGCGCAAGCAGAACCGTCGCGACGGGTTCGGCGGCCGGATCATGCGCGCGGCACTGGACCTCACCCACCAGATCGACCCTGCCGCCGAGGTGCACATCGACGCCCAGGCCTACCTGGAGAAGTGGTACCTGTCCATGGGGTACGAGACCACCGGGCCGGTGTTCATGGAGGCCGGCATCGAGCATGTGCCGATGGTGTACCGGCACCCGCGCTGACTCAGGCCTGGCCCGGATCCTCACCCGTTGAGTCCTCCAGCAGTGCCGTGATGTCCTCGCGGCCGAAGAAGTGGGCGGCGGCGCGGCCGCTGGGATCACCCAGGTCCGGGTTCGCCCCGGCCTTCAGCAGCACCCGGGCCACCTCGGTGTAGCCCTTGAACGCGGCCCCTGCCAGCGGGGACTGCCCGCGGTCGTTCAGCAGGTCCACGTCGGCCCCGCAGGAGGCCAGGGCCTCCACCAGGGTGGGGTGGTCGTGGTACGCGGCGAGCATCAGCATCGAGTTCCCCTCGGCGTCCTGCATGTTAGCCGGTGCGCCCTGGTCCACCAGCGCCAGCAGGGGGACGGCATCACCCTGCCGGGCCATGTCGAACATCTGGTGGGCGAGCTCCACGACGTCATCATCCATGTGGATCAGGGTACGGGGCGGTGCTCGACGCCCGCTTGTTACGTCCGTGAGAAGGCGGTGCGCACCTTCCCATCTCGCTCCGACGACCACTGGCGGATTGACGAGGTGAAGCAATCGCTGACCGAAGCTCCGGAGACGAGAGCACGGCAGGGGAATGGTTCGATCTCAGGCCGGACCATTGTTGCGAGCACGGCGGACGGCCAGGTCGACGCCTTCGTGCCATGGATCGCCGTGGCCGGGAAGAACGTGCATCGCTCCAGTGGCGGCGATTCCCTCCAGTGAAGCCAGCGCCATCGAACTGTCAGCGGTCGCGGCGCCGGCGATGATCCTGGGGCCGGTTCGTCCGGTGTACGGATCCAGGGTGACCAGGGCATCGCCGGACAGTACGGCGTCACGGTCAGGAAGGTGCAGAGAGCAGTGGCCGAAGGTGTGACCGTAGGTCGCCACAACCCGGGGACTTCCCGGCACAGTGAGCGTGACGCCGGGCTCCAGGGAAGACAGTCCCTCGACGCCCCGCACCCAGCCCGCGCCAGCGGCCACCATGGAGGCGAGGACCGGGATCGCGCGCGGATGCCGCAACGGGTACAACGCCCGCGGGTTCTCGTGCGCATACCGATACGGGTGAGCGGCCAGCGTCCACTCCTCAGGATGGGCATAGACGGGAATGTTCAGTCGCTGCACCAGACGCCGGGCAAGACCGACGTGGTCAAAATGTGCGTGGGTCAGCACTAGTGCTCGGATGTCCTCAGGTGCACGCCCAAGGTGGCGAACGGCGCGCCCCAGCTCTGCCCACGCTCCGGGCAACCCGGCGTCGACCAACGTGAGAGCGTCGCCCTCCTCGACGAGGTAGCAGTTCACATTGCCGTGCTGCAACAGGTGCACACCAGGGGCGACGTCGGTGCGGAACATGGGGCACTCCTTCGCTGAGGATCTGCGTTGCCCATGAGAGCAGAGGGCACGCTGGTCCCCATCTGTCTACGCTCTGGCAACCCAATTCACAAGGGGGCCCGCCCAGAGGACCCGGCCGCCCTGGCGGATGTCGGGAGGCCGCCGGTGATCCGAGGCGATTTGATCCACGCCTTGCCGAAGTCGAGCGAGAAGGTGCCCTCCTGCTCGGCCTTGGAGGACGCCAGCGGGTTCGGGCCGTAGACGCCGATGACGCCGGTGGCACCGCCTGCACGGGTGGCGTCCATGACCTGGTTGATGGCGTAGGCCGGGTTCATGTCCTCGGCCTCGCGGCCGATCCCGTGGGCTTCGGAGCCGACGTAGTCGACGGCGCAGTCCACCATGGGCTCGCCGAGGATGGCCTCGATCTGATCGGTCAGCGGCACGTCCTGGTTCAGGTCGATGGTCTCGCAGCCGTTGTTCTTCACCAGGTCCAGACGGTCCTGATGGTAGTCACCGACGATGATGCAGGAAGCGCCCAGGGGCCGGGCCGCCGCGGCGCCGCAGCGACCGACGGGACCGGCGCCGGCGATGTAGACGGTCGAGCCGGGCTTGGCCCCGGCTTCCATGAGGCCGTGGAACGCGGTGGGCAGGATGTCCGAGAGCAGGGCGAGGTCACGGATCTTCTCCATGGCCTGGTCCTTGTCGGGGAGGAACGATCCAGGACAGGTGGACGCCCCGACGCGATCGGCGGACCGCGTTGTTAGTCTCCCTGGCATGGCCAAAGCCCCCACGCCCTCGCCCGCGGATTCCTCGCCCATCCAGCCGGACGTGCGTGTTCTCGGCGCTCGCGAGCACAACCTCCAGGACATCGACCTGACGGTGCCTCGCGACGCGCTGGTGGTGTTCACCGGGGTCTCCGGCTCGGGGAAGTCCTCCCTGGCCTTCGGAACCCTGTTCGCGGAGTCCCAGCGCCGTTATCTCGAGTCCGTCGCTCCCTACGCTCGCCGCCTGATCGACCAGGCCGGCGTCCCGGACGTCGATTCCATCACGGGCATGCCGCCGGCCGTCGCTCTTCAGCAGCAGCGCGGCGGCCGCAGCGCGCGCTCTTCGGTGGGCAGCATCACCACGCTCTCCTCGCTGGTGCGCATGCTCTACTCCCGAACCGGCCATTACCCCGAGGATCAACCGATGCTCTACGCCGAGGACTTCTCGGCCAACACAGTGCAGGGCGCGTGTCCGCAATGCCACGGCATCGGCCGGGTGTACGAGGTCACCGAGGACACGATGGTGCCCGATCCTTCGCTGACGATCCGCGAGCGGGCCATCGCCTCCTGGCCGACGGCCTGGCACGGTCATCAGCTGCGCGATGTGCTCGTCGCTCTCGGATATGACGTCGACGTCCCGTGGAAGGATCTGCCGAAGGAGGATCGGGACTGGATCCTCTACACCGAGGAGACGCCGTACGTCCCGGTCCATTCACGGCTGACCCTGGCCGAGGCGCGGGCCGCGACCGCGGCAGGTGTCGAACCGAGCTACTCGGGCACCTTCGTCGGCGCACGCCGGTACGTGCTCGACACGTTCGCGAACACCAAGAGCGAGTCGATGAAGCGACGCGTGGCGCAGTTCCTCACGGTCGCTTCCTGCCCCGCCTGCCACGGCAAGAGAGTGAAGCCGGAGGCCCTGTCCGTGACGTTCGAAGGCCTCGACGTCGCAGAACTCTCCGCGCTGCCGATCGCGGAGCTCTCCACGCTGATCGAGCAGGCGGTCGAGCGTGCCGCCGGCGCTCTTGACGGGACCGAGTCGGCGGGTCAGGCACGTGATGAGGAAACGCGACGCGACTCCGCCCCGCAGCGAGTCGACACCGGCGGATCAGCCCATGCGGCCGCCGCCGACGTCCGCAGGACACCGAACGACTCGGTGGAGAAGCTGGCCGCGACGGTGCGGCTGGGCACGGAGCTCGTCAACAGACTGCGGCCGATCATCGATCTGGGTCTGGGGTACCTCTCCCTGGGCCGCACCACACCCACCCTCTCCGGCGGCGAGCTGCAGCGGCTGCGGCTCGCCACCCAGCTGACCTCCGAACTGTTCGGCGTGGTCTATGTGCTCGATGAGCCTTCCGCGGGGCTCCATCCGCAGGACGTCAGCGCCCTGCTCGGCATCCTCGACGGGCTCAAGCGCCGAGGCAACAGCCTGTTCGTCGTGGAGCATTCTGTGGACGTGATGCGGCACGCGGACTGGCTGGTCGACATCGGGCCCGGCGCGGGTGATCGCGGCGGACGCGTCGTCTACAGCGGGCCCACCGAAGGGCTGGCAGAAGTGGAGGAGTCCGTCACCCGCGGCTATGTCTTCGGCGGCAGCGGCCTGCCCCACCGGACGCCCCGGGAGCCGCAGGGATGGCTGCAGCTCGAGAACGTCACCCGCAACAACCTGCGCGGCGTGTCGATCTCCTTTCCGCTCGGGGTGTTCACCGCCGTCACCGGAGTGTCGGGATCAGGCAAGTCCAGCCTGGTCAGCCAGGCTCTGCCTGCGCTGCTCGGCGAACGGCAGGGACGAGCCGACCAGGCGGAGGACGCCACCGCCCCTGAAGGGGACGAGCTCCTGCTGTCGGACGAACCCGACGAGCTCGAGGGAGAGATCCGGGGAGACCTCTCGAGGGTGCGCCGCGTGGTGAGCATCGATCAGAAGCCCATCGGCCGCACCCCGCGCTCGAACGTCGCTACCTATACGGGCCTGTTCGACCATGTGAGGCGGAGGTTCGCGGAGACCCCCGAGGCCCGCGCTCGGGGGTACAAAGCGGGCAGATTCTCCTTCAACGTCACCGGCGGCCGCTGCCCTACCTGCAAGGGCGAGGGATCCGTCATGGTGGAGCTGCTCTTCCTCCCCTCGGTCTACACCGAGTGCCCCGACTGCCACGGCACCCGCTACCAGTCCAGCACCCTGGAGATCGCCTGGCGCGGCCGCAGCATCGCCGAGGTCCTCGCCATGAGCGTCGAGGAGGCCCATGACTTCTTCCACGGCGAGTTCGACATCATGCGCTCGCTCACGGCACTGATCGACGTGGGCTTGGGGTATCTCCGTCTCGGACAGCCGGCGACCGAGCTGTCCGGGGGTGAGGCGCAGCGCGTCAAGCTCGCAGCCGAGCTCCAGCGATCCCAGCGCGGGGACACGCTCTACGTCCTGGACGAGCCGACCTCCGGGCTGCACTGCGCCGATTCCGATCGGCTCGTGACCCACCTGCAGGCCCTCGTCGACGCCGGCAACACCGTCGTCGCGGTCGAGCTCGACATGCGCATCGTTGCCGTAGCCGACCACGTCATCGACCTCGGGCCCGGTGCGGGAGACGATGGCGGCACGGTGGTCGCCTCAGGCACGCCCGCGCAGGTCGCCTCGTCCGGAGCCGGCGCGTCGGCACCGTACCTCGAGGCCGCACTGCAGGAAGCCGCCTCCCCGATGTGAAAGTCGGAAGGCTGCGACGAGGGCGATGACCTCGCGCAGAGAGCGCACCGGACGGGCAGGCTGCGTCGCCCGATCGGGAACCCGCGCCGCGCGCCTTCGCAGCGCGGGCAGCAGGCGCTCCGCGCCGTTTTCGTGCCCCCGAAGCCCCGGCGTCCCGGCCCTGGCGTTCCGGGCGAGTTGGCCACGGGCGGCCCCGTCTCCTGACGAACGAGGTCTACACTGGCTGACGGGCCAGGCGCTCACAGTCGGCCGGGCCCTGGTGGAGAAGATCAACCGTCGATGGCGATACGTCATCGACGACCGCAGTGTCGAAGCTGCTGCACCGTCTTTCAGGACCCGGCCCGAGAATCGGCAGCCAACACCTGCCGGGACCTTGATGAGCGCAACGACTGCACCCGAGTCGTACTGCACCCGAACCACGCTGCCCGGTACGGACGGCGGGCGGCTCGCCCGTAAGGGCAGGCCGTCATCTCTCGCAGAACGGAGCAGAACATGGCAGATGAATTGCATGGCAAGAGGATCGCGATCCTGGCCGCGGACGGTGTCGAGCGCGTGGAGCTCGAACAGCCCAGGCAGGCTCTGCAGGACGCCGGGGCCACGACCGAGCTGCTGTCGCTGCACGAGGGCGAGATCAAGGCCCGCGAGAACGACCTGGATGAGGCCGGGACATTCCCGGTCGATGCCGTGGTGAAGTCAGCCTCGGCCGACGACTACGACGCCCTGCTGCTTCCCGGGGGGACGGTCAACCCCGATCAGTTGCGGACGGACACCGACGCAGTCGGATTCGTGCGCGATGTCATGGTCGCCGGCAGGCCGGTTGCCGCGATCTGCCACGGACCGTGGACGCTGATCGAGGCCGGTGTCGTGGAGGGTCGGACGCTGACCTCGTACCCGAGCATCCGCACCGACCTGCGCAATGCCGGGGCGAACGTCGTCGACGAAGAGGTGGCACGCGACGGGAACCTGATCACCAGCCGCTCACCCGAGGATCTCCCGGCCTTCTGCGCCGCGATGGTCGAGCTGTTCAGCCAGGCCAAGTGAGGAAACCATGATCAACTCTGCATTGTCGGTCGTCGTGCACGCCGAGCCCGGGAAGGAACAGGACGTCGCGGACTTCCTCCGCAGCGCCCGTCCCATCGTCGAGCAGGAGGAGGGTACGCGGGCCTGGTTCGCTCTGCAGTTCGACGAATCGACCTTCGGGATCTTCGACGTGTTCCCCGACGACGAGGCCCGCCAGACCCACCTCTCGGGTGGCGTCGGTAAGGCGCTTGCTGCCCAGGGCGCAGATCTGTTCAGCACCGAACCGAGCATCCAGAACGTGGACGTGATCGCGTACAAGCTGCCCGGCGAGACCGCCTAGAGCATCAGCGTCGATTGACGTCGGGCTGCGGCCCCGATCGGCTCCACAGCCGTGGCGACGGCTGTGGAGCCGATTCACCGTACGTGCCAATCCAGGACGAAGCTGCCGGGACCGATGCACGAGTCGATGACGCCTCAACCAGACACCTCTGCCACCTTGAGAACCACCCCGCGTGACAGCTGCGGGGCCGTAGGCTTCCCCGTCCCACAGGGTCCGAAACGGCCATTGCATGACAGATCTGCGCCGGCGGGTATACCCAGTGCGACAGATCTGTCACAAAAGGGCAACTTCGGGCCCTAGTGAGAACCGTGAACCTACGGTCACGTAACTGTCTTGCTGAGGTGCCTTCCATCCGTACAGCGAAGTCAGGCCACCGAAGCAGCGTGGAGCTTCCGGCGCCTTGTCCTCAGTGGCGCGGCCAGTGGGGTCATGCAGTGAGGATGCAGAACTCGTTTCCCTCGGGGTCGGCCATGACGGCCCAGCCGAGGTCCCCGCGCCGGTCGTCGACGAGGGTTGCTCCGAGGTCCAGTGCGCGTTCGACCTGTTCGTCTCGCGTGGAGCCCTCGGGGGCGAGGTCCATGTGTGCGCGGTTCTTGACGGTCTTGGCGTCGGGCACGCGGTAGAAGAGGACTGTGTACCCGTGCGGGCTGGTCAGGTAGCACTCGTCTGATCCGGGCTTGTAGGTGTCGGCCTCCGTGATGCTCCAGTCCAGCAGTTGACGCCAGAACTCCGCGATGGCGTACGGGTCGAGGGCATCCCAGGTGGTATGCGACAGGCGCAGTGACATGACGTTCTCCTTGTTCGTTGCGGGGCTGTGGTCAGGTCGAGGGGAGTGTGGGGGTTCGGATGGATCGGGTGAGCATGGGCGTGACGGACAGGCACATCAGGAGAGCGCCGATAATCGCGGCTGGACGGGCACCGAAGGCTTCCCCCAGGACGCAGCTGATTGAGCTTCCCCTGTGGCGAACCGACGCCAGCGCCCGGGCCAAGAAGGCTGCATGATCGACATCGCCGTCGCTGCGCTGGTTCGGGCTGAAGCGTTCTGCCGTTTCATCGCCCTGTCGATCGTGAGTGCTTGCCGGACTATTCGGATTCGCTTGGGGGCATGTCAGCCATCGCTGCGAGGCTCACGGGCTTGACGTTTCCGCCAACGCATCTGCTTGTTTCGATTCCCGCAGATGTCCATGGAGCACCAATGGCCGCTTCTGGAGCGTGAGTGGTCATAGAAGGCCCATTGGCAGGTGTCGTCGCCGCAAGCCTTCATCCGAGACCATGAGCCATCGGTGAGCGCCTGGGCCACCGTCCGGACGAGGAGTCCCGCCACATAGCTGGCACCATCCCCAGCTGGCTGGAGGTCGAGGCCCTTCGAGGTGGCGACAGGGCAGGCCTCACTCCATGCGAGCGCGGCATTCAAGGCATCCAGCATGGGGGTGGGCGGTGCGGCACGGTCGTGATTCGCCAGCATGCCCACCCTCAGCGCCTCACGCAATCCCTGAAGACGCTCCCGATCGTCACGAGCGCTTCCGGTGGGGAGCTCTTGCGACTGGCACCACGCGTCCCAATCGCTGGATTCGAGCAACTCATCGGTGCCCTTTTCCAAGTCACGGGTGTTGACGAATTTTCGGACCAGTTCAAGGTGCCCCGGAGCAAAGGGGGCTTGTGACGAGACCATGCTCCAGCATAACCGTCCAGCCCAGTTTGGCGGTTGCCCTCCCGGCGCCCGTCTCATAACCTTCGTTGCTATGAAGAAGGTTACAGCATGGAGCAGCCGCGACTTCAGGCGGATCTGGGGGGCCACGACCGCTTCGGCCTTGGGGAACGAGGTGGGAGAGCTAGCCCTCCCGGTGCTCGCGCTGGTGTGGCTGGGTGCTTCGGCGGAAGAACTGTCGTGGGTCCGTGTCGCCACGTTCTTGCCCTATCTGGCCTTGACACTGTGGATCGGGGTGCTCGTGGATCGTCATCCACGCAGGCCCCTGCTCATCGGAGCCGAGGCGGTGAGTGCCTGTGTCCTCTTGACGATGGCCGGACTCGCGCTGGTGGGGAGCCTGACCATTCCCATGCTGATCGCCGCAGCGGCCGTGTTGGGCTCGATGGCGGTGCTTCACATGCTGGCCGACTTCTCATTTGTGCCACTGGTCGTCTCCCGGGAGCAGCTCGCTGACGCCAATGCCCGCATCACGGCCACTCAGTCTGCAATCGGGATCGGCGGATCCGGGGTCGGCGGGGCCCTAGTCCAATGGCTGTCGGCGCCCTTCGCCGTAGCCCTGAACGGGATCGGGCGGTTCTTGGCGGTGGCTCTCATCTGCCGGGTTCGCACGCCAGAACCGACTCCGGAACCGTCGACTGACTCCACCCTGCGCCAGGCCAGTGAAGGACTGGCCGCTTTGGCTCGACACCGTGTCGTGCGATCTCTCGCAGCGGAGGCCACCGCGTGGAATCTCGGCAACGAGGTCCTCATGCTCGCCCTGACCGTCGCAGTGGTTCAGGGGCACCCCAGTGGGCCTCTGGCGCTGGGTGTGATCCTCATGGCAGGCGGCATCGGCGCCTTCCTGGGGGCCAGTCTGAGTTCTCAGCTGACGGCCACGTTCGGCTACGGACGTTCCTTGATCGCAGCCATGACCCTGGGAAACACGGCTCCACTCCTGGGCGTCCTTCTCGCGTCGGACACCTCGACGCGTTCACTGGTCGTCCTGGGCGTCGCCTTGCTCGCCTCGGGCGTCGGTGTTGGGGTCGCGAACTCCCAAGCCGTCACGGTTCGTCAGCTCACAGTCCCAGAACCTCTCCGAGGCCGGGTTAATGCCGCATACCGGATGCTATCCTGGGGGGCTCTGGCCATCGGAGCCCTTCTTGCGGGTTCACTGGTCACCACATGGTCCTGGTGGCCGGCAGCGATTGTGGGTGCAACGTTGATGGCAGCCTCCACCCTTCCCGTCGCCCTGTCGCCCGTACGAGGTATGCGAGACCTGGCCGACCCTTCTTGATGCACTGGCCCGACACACTTCAGCACAGGTGACCCGCAACGGACGTGAGCGGTAGACCCCGCCATTGTCCAACGGGACTTGCTCTGGAAATGCCGGTAGCCCGTCGCCGGATCCGCAGTCGCTGGTGCCAACAGTCCTCGAGTCCCTAGTGAAACAGCATCCGGTCGGAGACGCCGGTGCGGTTCAGTACGTGATGACAACGGCGCTCAGAATGTTGATCCCCCCACCATCCCATCACCCAGTGTCGAGGTAAATCTCATGCAGTGGCTCTTCGATTAACGTCCCCGGTCAGTACACGTAGCCCAGCCCCCATTCCCCCGGATGGGGATATGGGGGTCACCCCGCGCGGGCGCCCGAGACTGCGACGGAAACTCCTCTTCTACGAGGACGTCACCCGCTGAGCACGTCGAACACGATGAAGATCGCAATTCCTAGGTACGTGAGCGCCGCGACATAGTTGAGGACTGCCTGTGCCCCGCGGTTGCGCATCAGGGCGTTGCGGAAGGTTCCCGCGAAGACCCCGATGCCTCCGTAAAGGAGAACCTCGGTCATGACGTTGACTGCGCCGAGAAACGCCAATTGGGCGGGGATGCTGGTGGCCGTTCCGGTGAACTGGGGGAGGACAGCCATGAAGAAGAGGATGATCTTCGGATTCGTCAGGCTAACGGTGAGGCCGCGCAGGTACCAGCGCTCGGAGACCCCCGCATCTTGGAGTTGCGTGCCTCGATCACGGCCGCGCCGGAGACTGCTCCATGCGAGGGTCAGTAGGTACACCGCGCCGAGCAGCATGAGGGCCGACAACAGCCAGGGGGCTCGCGCGGTGACCAGGCCGAGGCCGAGCGTGACTGCGGCTGCGTAGAAAGCCATTCCGGTCCCGATGCCGAGGATCCCCTTGACGGCCGCCGTCCGACCGCCCTGCAGGCCGATCGCGATCATGAACATCATGTCGGGACCTGGGGGGATCAGAAACGCCAGGATCATGGCGATGAACGCGGGCAGGACGGTGGTGTCAATCATGTGCGGCCTTCGGGATCGAAGCGGGGATGCGGTCGCGGCTCACTACATCTTCGCCCCCGGCGACATTGAGGCGGCACACCCGCGTTGGGTATACCCGAGTGAGCAGATCTGTGTCAGATTGACCGTTTCGGACCCTGTGTGACGGGGAGAGTTACGGTGCCGTAGCTGTCACGCAGGGTAGTGCTCAATGTGGCAGATGTGTGTGGTTGAGGTGTCACCAATGCGGGCAGCAGTCCCCGTGCCGTAAACGGTCCGGTGTGGTTGCGCCTGTCGCGCGTCAGACTTAGTGGCAGGGCCGTTATGTAGGTCCTGAAGGAGAGTCAGACATGGGTAGACCACCCTCGATTCCGGCGGAGAAGAAGACCCGGATAGTGCTGAGCGTGCTGGCCGGCGAGATGTCCATCGCCGAAGCGGCACGCAAGGAGAAAGTCAGTGAGCAGTCCATCGGACGGTGGAAGGCCGAGTTCCTGGAAGCCGGCAAGACCGCCCTGGTGGCCGGCAGGTCCGGACCATCCTCCCGAGAGGAACAGCTGGAGGCCGAGGTCGCCGAGCTGACCCAGGCCTTGGGCGAGGCACACCTGGAGGCCAGGGTGTGGAAGAAGTCCGCGGAGGGCCGGCTGGGCCCTTCGAGGACCTCGAGGTGATCCGCGTGGAAGCGGGCATGTCGACCGCGAGGTTCTGCCAGCTCTTCGACATGCCCGAGCGGACCTGGCGCCGCTGGCAGGCCAAGGCCCGCACCGGGACGGCGGTGAAGGGACCGTGGCCGCAACCGGCACGGCAGGCCGCCAGGGAACTGGTGGTCAAGCACGCGCTGGCCCATCCGGCGTGGGGGCATCGGAAGATCTGGGCGATGGTCCGCCACGACGGGCATGGTGTTTCCGAGGCGACCGTGCTGCGAATCCTGCGCGACGAGGGGCTGATTCTGCCCGCGCAGTACCAACGGGAGCGACGGAAGCTGGCCGAGCGGCGCAAGGCCGCGTTCGCCACCGAGCCCTCAGGCCCGAACCAAGTCTGGCAGCTGGACTTCAGCGAGTTCGAGACCACCACCGGAGGGGCCTGGCGGCTGGCCGGGTGCCGGGACTACTGGTCCAAGTACGAGCACCCCTTCCACGTTTCGCCCACCGGGAACCAGCACGACGCGATCGACGCGATCGAGTTGGCCCTGGCCGACTACGAGGCCATGTTCGGTCACCCGCTGGTCGAGGCCTGCCCGGTCGATCCCGAGACCGGTGAGCTGTTGCCCGTGGTGACCATCGTGACGGACAACGGCGGGCCGTTCCGGTCCTTCCGCTTCGAGTCCTTCATCGCCGCCCACCCCGAGCTACACCACGTGCGCACCCGAGTGAAGACCCCGGGGCAGAACGGGTCCCGTGAACGCGGCTTCGGCACGCTGAAGTACGAACGGCTCTACCTGGACGAGATTGACGACGCGATCGTGCTCGCCGAGCGGGCCGAGGACTACCGGATCGAGTACAACGAGCTCCGGCCCCACGAGGCCATCTCATGGAACCGGCCCAAGGAGGTGCACCTGGGCCTGGCCGACCCCACCACCCCGACATTCAAAACCAAGGAAATCCTGCCAACTACTTGACGCGGGACACGCCGGTCCGCCTCAGCCCACCTCAGCCGGACGTTGGTAGAGACTCACGCGGAAGGTTCGATGACCATCCGGGGACGGGACGGTCGCGTCCCGGACATAGGCGAAGTCGTCGCGCTCGTAGAAGCGACGTAGCCCCGGATTGTCAGCAGCGCAGTCCAGGCGGAGCCACGTCAACCCGCGATCGAACGCGTAACCGCGTGCCCAGCGAAGGAGCTTCGGGCCGAGCTGTGCCCCTCGGTACCGGTGAGCCACGGCAAGCCGATGGACGTAGAGCGCGCTTGCCGATGCCGGACCCCAGGTGTCCTCATCTGAGTGAGCCACCGCGAGCATTCCGGCGGGGCCATCGTCCGCACGGACAACGAACAGTCCGCCTCGGCGCGCGTCCGCCTCAATGACGTGGTCGGGCACCGGGTTTTGCCACTGGTCGATTGACCGGTCAGCCAACCAGCGGCGGGCCTCCGCTAGGAGCGCCTGAGCCGCCGGCACGTCTGCGATCTCGCCCCGCTCAACAGTCACTCCCAGGTCCATCCGTTCACGCTAACGCCACAGGAGGCAGGTGTGCCGTAAACGGTCAGTGAAGGCGCAGGCCAGCCACCGCCCGGCAGCAACAATGGACGCATGACGAACGCGATGCAGGAGCCCCTCGTTCAGTTGCGCCCGGTGTGCGACGAAGACGCATCCGCCATCCTGGACGCGTTCCGGTCCGCGCCGGATATGTCGAGGCAGGGGCCGGTTCGAGACCTCGACTCAGCGCGCGCCTACATCGAGTGGCTGCGGGACGGGGCGCGGCGGAGTACAGCGCTGGGCGCCAAGCAGGGCACCATGATCGGCCTCGTTGGGATCTCGGTCGATCAGGAGAACCGTACGGGCTGATTCTTCTACTGGCTGCATGCAGCATGGCGTGGTCGGGGTCTTGCGAGTCAGGCAGCAGCGACCGTCGCAACTACCGCGCTGGGACCCGTCAGTGATGCCGGGTGGGGCCTCGAGCGCTTGGAGCTAGGGCATCGAGCGAACAACCCCGCTTCGGGCGCCGTGGCACGGGCCGCAGGATTCATCCATGAAGGCACGGAACGTGAAAAGTTCCTGATCGACGGAGAGCGCCACGACGTGCTGACCTACGGAAGGCTCCCCAGCGATCCCCTTCCCGACTTACTCCCAATGGGCTGGTCAACGAACTAGAGCGAGACGAAGGGGCCGGGCCGCCAAGCGGCAACGCCCGTGTCACAAACGGTTGGGGTCAGCCAATCCGCGGTAGCTCGAATACGAGCGCATCGAGCAGCTCAACGTCGTATCGGCGATCAGGCCGCAGCGTTGTGGATAGATCTCCGACCGCTGTGGCTTGAAGGTCCCAGATGACGGCGCCAGGACGTAGACGATCCATCGATCGGTACCACTGCTCGAGGGGGCCTCGTAGCCGAGCGTGCAGCTCGAACGTTCGCCGGGAGCGAGTCGCGTCGCCGTCCTTCTGCCGTCTCAGAACCGCTTCGCTCGGGAGCGTTACCAGGATGGCGTCAGCGAACCCGAGCTGCCGCCGACTCATCGCTTCACGTACAGAGGCCAGCTCATGGAGGAAGCGCGAAATGGGAGCCGCACCGATACGCGCCAAGCACCATGAGTAGTGCAGCTTGAGAGGATCGCTGTCGCCCACAGCCAACCCCGCCCGGTGCTCGAGCTCGATCGCCTGGGACCAGCGATCTGCGTTGACCCCGGTCCAGTACCTTGCTTGGTGCTCCGGGTCACTCCCGTCAGGTTCAACCCCTGTCGGCACGTACTCGCCGATGAACTCGTCCACGGCCTTTCGACACCAGGTCGTCTTCCCGGCAGCACTTGGACCCTCAACCGCGATGATCATTCGACGATGTTAAGGGGCGAACGCTCGGAGAGCGACTGTCCCGCCGGGGTATACCTGGTGCGACAGATGTGTAGCAAAAGTATACCTCGGGACCCTATTGGTAACCGTAAATGACCGCTTAGTAACTGTCTTGCTGGGGTGCCCCTGTTTGGTGCGTGCCCAGCGAGCTCGCGGGCGACAGTGGTCCGCGCAAGCCAGCAGCGATCGAGAGCCCGTGCCACGTACGGTCGGTTAGGGCGTTCCCTCTTCGACGGTGATGACCCCCAGTGCCACCATGAGCAGGAACGCCGCGAAGGTCAGCCAGCCGACGATCATGATGAGCCACGCTATGGCTGTGAACTTCTCGGCACGGTAGGGGTTGGTCTCGGCAGTGGACATCGCAGCGATCCCGAGTAGACCAGGCAACACGCCACCTATGAGGACTCCCACCACAGCCACCACTCGCGCCTTGCGCTTGATCTCAGCGATCTCAGTCGGCACGTCCCGATACACAGCGCGTCTCCTCGTGAGTGCTGCCTCGCAGTTCACCGCCGAATGTCGGTACGGGCCTAACAGGAAGGTATACCGCGGCAGGCCGCCGGTCCCGACGACCGTGGTGAGCGCCGGGCCATAAACGGTCCCCTCCGGGGCAGCGCAGAAGACGGCTATCGTCGGAGGATGAGAGCGAGGAAGTGGTTGCGTGAGCAGGAGCAGAGACTTGCTCAGTTCACGGCCGAGAATCCAGACGGACCCTGGGGGCCGTCGCAGCGGGCAATCGATGCGGGATGCAGAGCCTTCGCAGGACGGGCTACCTCCGGCTTCGCCCAGGGCCACGATGTCCTCGTGACGCACTGGGGAGGAACCCCAGAAAGGACCCTTCTCCAGCGCCTCCGCGGCGAACCCGCGAGCCCACCACCTGATGGCGGCTTCGACATCGACATCTACTCCCCGACGAGCGCTCCCGACGCGGTCTCTGAAGAGCTCGACCGGTCGTGGACCCAGATCGGGTTGACGCTCCCCGAGGTGCTGGCGTGGTGCGAACCCCTCTCCATCAACTGGCTGCCGCCGTTGCTGGCCGAGAGGGCAGGAGGGTGGTTCACACGCGGGGGGTACGACCCAGACTCCCCAACCGGTCTCCCGGAAGACGTATGAAGTGCGCTGACAGGCGCGAGCCATAAACGGTCGGTTGTGAAATGGCGATGAGCGCCCGCACACGGAGGGCCTCGGGGCCTGCGTTCGTCGACTAGTTGGACTGCGAGGACCGCATGAGAGCGAGCCACTGCGCTCTTTCTGTGGTACTCGCGGGCCTGCCAGGGAGATCGCGGAACCGGGTTTGATGGAACGTCGATTCGCCTTCCGGGCGTACGCACCACCAAACCCCGGCATCATCGAGCCACAAGAACCCGAGGGTGTGCCCCTTGACCACTCGGCACGTGATGCCGTAGTCGAGGTATGCAGCGACCAAGGCGACGGCGACATCACTGCGCCACTCGTCGTGCCCTTCGACGCCGTGTTCGCCCCACAGGCCGATGGACACCTCGATGCAGTCTTCGCCGTCGAGGTCAGCGATGACCCCGATAGCGGCGGGCAGACCGACCGTCACGTCCGAGGACAGCTCGATCTCACCGGGCGCCGGCCGCACGGTGGTGACCTCGATCTTGCATCGAGAAGTAATAGCGTCCGCCACGCGAGTCAGATCCACCTGACCGTCATCGGCGGCCCCGAGGTCAACACCCGACGAGGGCAACGTGATCCTCGGTTCGCGCCTCGCGATCGAGAGCGCGGCGTCAGTGCCGATGAGCAGCAGGACGATCGGGCCGATGACGATAGTCAGGGCTAGCTGAAGGATTGCCGCGACGACGGAGCCCAGAATGTCGCCGAAGCGGCCCAGGAGCCTCCCCACCACGCGGCCTCCTCTGTGCTGATCCTCCCGCCAGTATGGCAACTTCCTGCGCTCTCTGAGCGTCTACTCGTGACCTCCGAGGTGGCGTGTCACAAACAGTCGGTTGCAACGCGGAGACCGCCATCGGACACTGCCAGCATGCTGAGAAGATGGCGCGCGCGACGCCCAAGGGAACAGTGCGAGGCATGCGGTCACGACTGGAGCGAACATTTGCCTGAGCGGCCGGACACGTACGAGTGCAGCGAGTGCACCTACCAGATCAATCACGAAGAGCCAGGTGCTCCACCCAACGCTTGCCGCCTTTATCCCCCTCGCACTGAAGGCTTATGACCCGCTCGGCCAGAGCGCTACGGACCGCTCGTTGCGGCCCCGACTAGCTGTCCCGCCGGGGTATACCTGGTGCGACAGATGTGTAGCAAAAGTATACCTCGGGACCCTATTGGTAACCGTAAATGACCGCTTAGTAACTGTCTTGCTGGGGTGCCCCTGTTTGGTGCGTGCCCAGCGAGCTCGCGGGCGACAGTGGTCCGCGCAAGCCAGCAGCGATCGAGAGCCCGTGCCACGTACGGTCGGTTAGGGCGTTCCCTCTTCGACGGTGATGACCCCCAGTGCCACCATGAGCAGGAACGCCGCGAAGGTCAGCCAGCCGACGATCATGATGAGCCACGCTATGGCTGTGAACTTCTCGGCACGGTAGGGGTTGGTCTCGGCAGTGGACATCGCAGCGATCCCGAGTAGACCAGGCAACACGCCACCTATGAGGACTCCCACCACAGCCACCACTCGCGCCTTGCGCTTGATCTCAGCGATCTCAGTCGGCACGTCCCGATACACAGCGCGTCTCCTCGTGAGTGCTGCCTCGCAGTTCACCGCCGAATGTCGGTACGGGCCTAACAGGAAGGTATACCGCGGCAGGCCGCCGGTCCCGACGACCGTGGTGAGCGCGGGCCAGGCGTTGCCGCACGGCGGTGACCATGTCGTTCCCGAGCTTGACGAGGTGGAACTTGTCGACCGAGACCGCAGCGCGGGGCAGGTAGGTCCGCAGTGCTTTGCGGAACGCGGCCGAGGGATCGATCGCGACGATCTCGATCCGCTCCCGCCAGTCCTCAGAGCGCTGGGCAAGCCAGTCACCGACGGCGGTGGAGTCCCGGCCGTCGACGACGCCGAGGACCTGTCCGGTGGTCAGGTCGACCAGGGTCGTCATCCATGGCTCGAACCGTCTCCAGGCACCTTCATCGGTGCGGAACCAGCGCACCGACCGGTAGCGGTGCTCATCGATGCCCAGGCGCGTCACTCGCACGTCCTCGGCGGCGGGGAGGACCACTGCGGCCGCCGCCAGCGCGGACTGGACCAGCCACCACGAGACGCCATGGGCCCGGGCGACCTCGGAGGCAGCCCGGCCCGAGGTGAGCACCGCGGAGACGACCTGATCCCGCAGCCGGGTCGTCGAACGCGCACGGTAAGGGACCTGATCGGTGGCTTCCCAGAACGTGCGCCGGGCGCAGACCAGCTCGAGGCAGAACCAGCGCCGCTTGGCCCACACCACCTCCACCGCCCCGGCCACGGGGACGTCGCGCACCTTCTGGGACCGGCGGGAGTGGACCTTGGTCGCGAGCACCCGCACGACGGACATCCAGGCGGGAGGGTCGAGGCGACCACCACCCGCCGGCCACCATCGGGCAGGTCGATCGCGTCGATGACGCGGTAGTCGGGCAGGTTGAAGATCGTGCTCGCAGCATCTCGTTGCGAACCAGCATTCTCGTGCACAGGCTCGTGGTCCTCTGGGATGTGGATGTCTAGACAACACCCATCACAGCAGGACCACGGGCCGTTCTACGCCAGCGACGCGACGCTCTCCTTCACCACGAACCTTGAAGAGCCGGTTTGATCACTCGGTGAAACCGCGGACCTCTTCGAGCGAGCTCACTTCTGGCTGCACACCGGATCCTGGGAGCGCTTCGACTTGGTCATCTGAGACCTCGTAAACCCCTTCGACCGGATTCACCAGATCATAATCGCCATCCCCGAAATCGTTCAGAAGGAGTAGGACTTCGGGCGAGGCGGCTTCTTCGATGAATGTGGTGCTCTCCTCAATGTAAGTCACACCCTCGCTTGTTCCGCCCACTTGGGAAACCTCGACGGAATCGCCAACCTCGACATCCCCCGAAATCACCTCGGAAACCTTAATGGTTGTCACCGTAGTCACAACTCCCATTTCTTTAAGATCCTCGTCAGAAACGGCGACTCCAGACTGCGGATTCTCCAACCCCGTCCCGGAGTCATCAACCTCTGGATACTCGATCAATTCGCGAGATGACTCGACTGTGCCGACAAGGACGACGTCCGCCGCCTCGAGTGCGGCTTCGGTGCTTCCGTACTCGGGATAGTCCGCTGACACGTACACGACCGACTCGCTCGACGGGCCCTCAGCAGTTGACTGACCGGCACACGCGGCTCCAAGTAGCACCACCGCTGAGGCGGTGCTAAGAATAGTTAGTGCGCGACGGGTATTCATTAGTAGATCCTCTTCACTTCGGATACGTCATACGACTGAGGACCGATTGCCGTTGATCGGTTCCGGGAATGCTTCATCAAAGAAGACTTCGAGGTATTAGGGTTGTCTTTCAGGCTGAGCGCATGGCCCAGCTCGTGTGCGGACGTGCTTGCAATCCACTTTGACATATTGCCACCTGAGGCAGCCTGGAGTGAGCGGACGTTCACCTGGATTGTGAAAGTACGTGAATTATTCCTCGGCCCCTTCGAGGTGTACAATCCGTACCACGAGCTGGAGTATCGCGCAGCCGTCATGGTGTTCTTCGCGGAGTTCGACTTACCAAACGTCACGCCCGAGAGTGCGTTCCACCGAAAGCGTGCATTGTTGAACTGGTTGACGTACGTCGAGTTGATTCCAACGTACTTTACGGAATTCTTCTTAGAAGGCATGCCTCCGGCGAAATAGTCGGCGTTGGCTGCCGAGGCGCCACCAATTGTGAATGCGAGTACGCACATTATAGCGACAATCTTGGACAGAAATCGTTTGCGTGACGATTCAATCTTCCGGATGTGTGTTTCCATGCGCCCCCCTGGTCTCGGTAAGGGGAAGCTATCGTCTCGCGCGCGAAGCGACGAGGTCTGTGACCAGACTGTGACAATCGAGTGCTCTGCGCTGACGCACACCAGCGCCTCGCTCCTGAGTGTCACAATGGGGCATACCCCAGCGCTACACCCCGGCCAGTTGATCCCACGGTTCCCATTAGGGTCCTGAACCCGCCTTCTGCGAGACATCTGTCTCGCTCGCCGAGCAGACCACCCCAGTGGCACAGCTCGGTCGCCCGCCAGCGACGCTGCTAGCACCGATGAACGGCGCCTCCCTGGGTGAGCCGGGCTCACCCCACCATCATCTCCGCCACGAACGGCCACACCAGCAGCAGCACACCGATCCCGGCACCGATCAGGTCCGGCCAGCGCAGGGGGCTGGGCAGGGCCCAGGTGCGGGTGGTGGCGGTTGCGAAGCCGCGGGCGTCCATGGCCAGTGCCTGCTGCTCCGCGCCCCGCAGCGCATCGACCAGCAGGGCGAGGGTGGCACCGGTCAGCAGCCGCGGCGAGGCGGGGGAGCCTGTGCCCCGCAGCACGCGCGCCTGGGTGATGATCTGCCACTGGCGGCCCAGGTGGCCGGCTCGCACCAGGCCCGCCACGGAGGCTGCGATGGGCCGGGCCGGCAGGCGCAGCCGTCCACCGAGCGCATCCCCCAGGGCCGTAGCGTCCACCGCGCCCAGCGCCAGCACCCCGGGGGCGACGAAGGCGGTGATGCGGGCGGCCTCCTTCGCGCCCAGCAGCCACGCCTCGGTGGACAGTGACGGTGCGTCGCCCAGGAACGCGGTGGTCCAGGCCAGTCCTGCTGCGGACAGCAGGATCGGCGCCAGGCGCAGCAGACCACCGCCCAGGGTGCGCATCGCCAGCGGTGCCAGCAGCACCGTGGGCACCAGGGCCAGCAACCCACCCTGCCAGGTGTCCACGGCGAAGGAGCCGATCGCGGCGAGGATCCCGATCAGACACAGCACCAGAGGGTTCAGGGCGTCGGCCGGGATCCAGCGGGTGCGGGGCACGGGACCGATCCGGCGATCCGGGGAGGGGTCGGAGCCGGCCGGTGGGACCGGTGGCGCATCCCCGCCTGCTCCGTCTGCGAGGTCCAGGCGCGCATCGGCCCGCTGCATCAGCACTGGATCATGGGTGGCGGCCAGGACGGCACGGCCCTCGGCGCGTGCCTGCTCCAGCAGCTCCAGCACCGCCCGGCGGCGCTGCGCGTCCAGACCCACGGTGGGCTCGTCCAGCACCAGCAGATCCGGCTGCTGGGCGAGGGCCGCGATGATCGCCAGGCGCCGCTGCTCGCCACCGGAGAGCGTGTACGGATTCGCCTCGGCCAGCTCCGCGAGCCCGGCCCGCGTGAGCAGCTGCTCGGCGAGTGCCTCGTCGGTGGCCCAGGGGGAGGCGGTGACCTCCTGCCTCACGGTGGGCGCCACGAAGGAGTGCTCCGGGTTCTGCGGCACCGAGGCGATCCTCTCCCTCGACGGCAGCGCCAGCCGCCCCGCAGCCGGCTTCGCCATTCCCAGCACCACCTGCAGCAGGGTGGTCTTCCCGGCACCGCTCGGGCCGGTCAGGACAGTGATGGTGCCGGCCTGCAGCTCCAGATCCACCCCGCGCAACAGGGGCGGCTCGGACCGTCGCCGCCGGGACCCTGGCCGGTGCACGTCGACCCCGGCCAGGCTCGCGACCACCGGGCCCGGTCCATCAGCCGACCGGCGATCGACCGTGCTGGTCTCCACCGCGATCCCGGCCTCGACCAGCAGGTGAGGGCGTGCGGCCAGCAGCTCGTCAGGGTCCCCGTCGGCCAGGACCGTGGCGCGTTCGCCGAGCACGATCAGCCGGTCCACATGGGGCAGCCACGCCTCGAGCCGGTGATCGGCCACCACCAGGGTGCGGCCCGCGGCGACTTCGAGCACCGCCTCGCGCACGGCCTCAGCCGTGGGACCGTCGAGCATGCTGGTCGGCTCGTCCAGCAGCAGCACGTCCGGCTCCAGCGCCAGGGCGCCGGCCAGGGCGATGCGCTGCTGCTGGCCGCCCGAGGTGGCCAGCGGCTCCCTGCTCGAGGGCACGTCCACGCGGGCGGCGTCGAGGGCCTCGACGGCGCGCTCGTGGATCTCCGGGCGGGGCAGGGCCGCGTTCTCCGGGCCGAAGGCGGCGTCCCGGCCCACCGTGGCGGCCACCAGGGCATGGGCGGGGTTCTGCAGCAGCAGGCCGCGCTCACCTGGCCGCGAGGGCGGTGCGGCCTGCCCCTCGAGATCGCCGGCCTGCTCGTCGAGCAGACCGGCCAGGGCGCGCAGCACGGTGGACTTCCCACTGCCGCTGGCCCCGGCTAACAGCACCTTCTGGCCCGCGGGGATCTCCAGGTCCAGGCCGTCCACGGTGCGGTGGCGGCGCGAGAGCGGCCGCCACCGCAGTCCGTGCAGCGACAGGGACGTCACGCGATCACGTCGAGGACACCGGCTGCCGGTCGCGCCCGGCGGGCATCGCATCCAGCGCGCCGGTGGCGCCCAGTGCGCGGGTGGCGACCCAGCCCAGCAGGCCGCACAGCACCGCCCCGGAAAGCAGGAAGAACGCCAGCATCATGAAGGAGAACGACCAGCTCATCTCCATGTAGTAGGCGAACTTCTCGTAGCCCCACTCCAGCACGGCCGCGAGCACGCCGCCCAGGATGGCGACGGGCAGGGTGAAGCGGCGGTAGCGGGTCAGCAGGAAGGCGAGCTCCACGCCGCCGCCCTGCATCAGGCCGGAGATCGCGGTGCCCCAGCCCCACTGGCTGCCCAGCAGCATCGACAGCACTGCAGCGATCATCTCCGCCCCGAGGGCCGCACCGGGCTTGCGCACGATCAGAGCGGCCAGCATCGCCGGCAGGAACCAGATCCCGGCCAGCAGGCCCTCGGCGGGCTTGAAGGCCGTCGTCAGCGGCCCGATCAGGGGGTACAGCTGGCCGTACCCCAGGAACGCCACCCCGAAGGCGACCCCGATGACCACCGTGACCAGCAGGTCCACCGTGCGGTAGCGGGTGGTGTGTGAACGGTTCATCTCCACTCCTTCCATGGCTGGAAGGGGCGCGCGAGGACGGATCAGCCGTCCGGCGCGGAAATCCCGACTCCCTACGCCGGTATGAACCGGATCAGGTTCGAGGGTCTGCGCCCTGCGGCGCACTCTCAGCACCCCGTTGGTGCTCCCCTGTCAGCAGATGACCAGCGGACAGTCTAGCGTCTGGCGCGGATCGCCTGCTCCACGGCCTCGGCGGTGGCGATCGGATCGGTGGGGGAGAACAGGTAGTCGGACTCGCCGCGACCCACGATCTCCACCATGGTGCCGGCGCGGGTCACCAGGATCCGGCTGCGGCGCTGCACATCGACGGTGGTGAAGATCTTCCCGCGGCCCACCGGTCGCAGGTCCGCCGGGCGTGCGGCCATCACCCGGCCGCGCCGCCAGCCGTACCCGCCCACCGTCACGCCGATGGTGGAGGGCGGGATCTCCCGCAGCTGCACGGTGCGGAAGTCCTGCAGCGGCCACGGCGGCCGGGGCCAGAACCCGCCCAGGCTCACCGCCACCCCGTGCTCGTCCACGATGAACCGTGTCCACTGGCACATCCAGGTCCACAGCGCCAGGCCCGCGAACACGATCGCTGCGCTCACCAGCAGCACGGGGGCCAGGGGCTGGGGCCGGGTGGCCATCACCACCACCAGCACCACCCCGGCCAGCAGCGTGACCGCGATCCTGGTCCAGCCCACGGAGCCGGGCCGGGTGGTGCCGACGTAGAACGGGGCGTCAGGCCTGGGCATCAGCTCACCAGATCGTCACGCGCTGCTGCGGCGCGCGGTACATCGCATCGCCCTCGCGCACGTCGAAGGCCTCGTAGAAGTCGTCCATGTGGCCAGCCGTGATGTTGCAGCGGAACTCCGCGGGGGAGTGCGGGTCCACCGCGAGGCGACGGATCGCCTCCTGCAGGCGGTTCTTGCCCCGCCACACGGTGGCCCAGGACAGGAACACCCGCTGGATCCCGGTCCAGCCGTCCAGCACAGGTGCTTCGCCTCCGTCCTTTGCGACGCGAGCGCGGTATGCCTTCAGCGCGATGCCCAGACCGCCCAGGTCGCCGATGTTCCCACCGATGGTGAGGGCACCGTTGACGGTGTGCTGGTCGTCCAGCTCACGGGGGGACAGCTCGGAGAACTGCGAGATCAGCACGGTGGTGCGGTCCTCGAAGGCGGCGCGGTCCTCCGCGGTCCACCACGAGGCGAGGTTGCCGTCACCGTCGTACTTGGAGCCCTGATCATCGAAGCCGTGGCCGATCTCGTGGCCGATCACCGCGCCGATGCCGCCGAAGTTCACGGCGTCGTCGGCCTCGGCATCGAAGAACGGCGGCTGCAGGATCGCGGCCGGGAACACGATCTCGTTGCGGCCGGGGTTGTAGTAGGCGTTGACCGTCTGCGGGGTCATGTGCCACTCGTCCTCGTCGATCGGACCGCCCACCTTGGCGTACTCGAAGGCGGCGTCGAAGCGGCGGGAGGCGCGCACGGTCGCCACCAGGTCCCCCTCGGTGATCTCCAGGCCCTCGTAGGAGCGCCAGGTGTCCGGGTAGCCGATCTTCGGGGTGAACTTCGCAAGCTTCACCAGGGCCCTCTCGCGGGTGGCCGGGGACATCCACTCCAGGGTGGAGATCGACTCGCGGTAGGCCTCCAGCAGGGAGTCCACCAGCTCGTTCATGCGCTCCTTGTGGGAGGGCGGGAAGTGGCGGGCCACGTACTCCTTGCCCACCGAGAAGCCCACCGTGCCCTCCACGAAGGCCACGCCCCGCTTCCAGCGCTCACGCAGCTCCTCCGCGCCGCTGAGGACGCGGCCGGTGAAGTCGAAGTCCTCGTCGACGAAGGCGGAGGCCAGGTACGGGGCGTACGCACTGACCGCCCGCACCGCGAGCCAGGCCCGCAGCACCGCGAGATCCTCACCGGCCAGCAGCTCGGCGGCGGCCTGCACGAACTCGGGCTGGCTGACCGAGACCACGTCGAAGGCGTCGGCCGGGGCCCCGGTGCCCTCGAGGTAGGCGTCCCAGGGGAAAGCGGGGGCCAGCTCGCGGCGCTGCTCTGCATCCATGGGATTGTTCGACTTCTCGCGGTCGCGCACCCGCACCACGTCCACGTGGCAGGCCGCCAGGCGGGTCTCGAAGTCCAGCACGATCCGGGCCAGCTCGGCGGCATCGCCCGAGGGCAGCCCCTCGCGGCCCGGCAGGCCCGCCAGCTCCGCCAGCGCCGACAGGTGCTCGACGTAGGCGGCGCGCACGTCGGCGTAGCGGTCCTCGCGGTAGTAGGACTCGTCCGGCAGGCCAAGCCCGCCCTGGTGCAGCTTCACCTGGTAGCGGGTGGAGTCGCGGTCGTCGGTCCACACGTAGGCCAGCAGCGCGCTGGTGCCCGAGTCCGGGGCGGCCATGGTGCGCACCACCTGCTGAAGGTCAGCAGCCGAGGTGATCTGCTCCAGCAGGCCCTCCAGCGGGGCCGCTCCGGCCTGATCGATGGCCACGGTGTCCATGAACATCCGGTACAGCGCGCCGATGCGGCCGTGCTCGCTGTCGGCGGGGGCGTCCTCATCGGCCGCGGCCTCCTCGATGATCTCCCGCACGCGCTCCTCGGACAGGTCCCGCAGGGCGTGGAAGGCGCCGTCGCTGGAGCGATCCGCCGGGATCACGTGGGACTTCAGCCAGGCCCCGTTGACGTGGCCGAACAGGTCGTCCTGGATGCGGATGCCCTCATCGACGTGAGCGAGGTCCAGGCCGGAGGGCAGGGAATGCTCGGGGGCGGCAGAGGTCATATCGGATGTCTCCTCGAGGATCGGATGAGGGAGCTTCACAGCGCGGTCAGACCCAGGACCGCCGGGCCCAGGGTGAGCAGGCCGATGATGAAGGGCGCGTAGGCCCGGGGGGAGCGCAGGCGCGCGGCGGGGGGGCGGCGCTGCAGCACCAGGGTGGCCAGGCCCGAGCCGATGGACAGCACGGCCGTGCCCACCACCATCACCGGAGCCAGGATCACCAGGACGGTCGCACCGAGCTGGAACAGCACCGTGCCCAGCACGTCCAGCAGGCGCATGAGCACCGTCGAGCGAGGCGTGACGCGCTCGCTCAGCAAGGTGGCCACGGCCTGCTTCGACCACTCCGAGGGCCGGGAGATGCGCAAGCGGGTGGAGACCGTCTGTGCGGTGGCCGGGGCCGGCCACACCAGGGCCGCGCCTGCCCCCAGCCACACGCCCAGCTCGGAGCGGGCGTCGTCCGGCCACAGCAGCAGCGCCAGCAGCACGGCGGCCACGCGCAGGGCCTCCTCGGCGGCGGAGCGCACCGCCATCAGCCCGGGGTTCACCGCCAGGCGCGGCTTGGTGCGGGCCACGAACAGGCTGGTGGCCACCAGCACCAGCAGCTGCGCGGCACCGAGCACGAGACCGAGCGCCAGCACCAGGATGCTGGAGGGGCCAGCGGCAGGATCGCCAGCAGCAGCACCAGCCCGAGCGCGGGCAGCACCAGCGCCAGGACCGACAGCCCGCGCACGAGATCGCGCACCACGTCGGCCCCGGTGGGAGGATGGTCGTGGCCGGTGTGGTCGTGCGGGTCTGCACAGCCGTGATCGGCCGCCTGCGGGGTCGCGGTCATGGAGCTCCTTCGGGTCCCCACCAGGGTAGCCGTCCGGAGGGTCCGCGACCGGAGCCCGACGTGTCACCATGGCGACATGTCACGATGACGGTGACGATCCGCGGATCCGCGGATCGGCGCGCACAGGGATCACACGGATCCACACAGATCGGAGAGCACGATGGCACCAGGGGCGGGGCTCGACGCCGCGCAGCGCTCCCGCGCCATCGGCTCCGTGGTGGCCGCCGCCACCGGTGACGCGCTCGGCGCCCCCTACGAGTTCCTCGCCCCCATCCCGGACTCCGAGGACGTGGAGATGCTGGGCGGCGGCGTGCTGGGCTGGCAGGAGGGCGAATGGACCGACGACACCGCGATGGCGATCGTGGTGCTCGAGGCGGCCGCCGCCATCTCGGGCCTGCACGACCTGCGCCTGGAGGCCGCCCAGGACCAGATCGCCCGCGAGTGGTACTCGTGGTCGCTGGGCACCCCGGACATCGGGGGCCTGACCTCCACGGTGGTGCGACGCGCCGTGGACCGCGCCCTGGCCGACGGCCACTTCGCGCCGCGTGCGGCGGACTTCCGGGCCGCCGCCCTCAGCGCCCACGAGGAACTGCCCCGCATCGCCGGCAATGGCTCCCTGATGCGCACCCACGCCGCCGTGATGCCGTACCTGCTGCACTCCGAGGACGACGCCGCCGCGGGGATCGACGCCGTGTGCCGTCTCACCCACGTGCACCCCGATGTCACCGAGGCCTGCATGCTGTGGGGCCTCGCGGTGCGGCATGCCGTGCTCACCGGGGAGATCGACGTGCGGGTGGGCCTGGGCCGGCTCAGCGCGGAGCGCGCCGCCCTGTGGCGCACCCGGATCGAGGAGGCCGAGGCCGCCACCCCCGCCACCTTCCGCCGCAACGGCTGGGTGGTGGGTGCCTTCCAGGCCTCGTGGTCGGCGATCTCGGCCACCCTGCCGCTGCCGGGTGGGAAGTTCGCCCGGCGCGAGGCGCTGGTGCAGAGCCTCGAGAGCGCCGTGCGCGCCGGCTACGACACCGATACGGTCGCCTGCATCACCGGTGCGCTGATGGGCGCGGCCGTCGGCGCCAAGGCGGTGCCGCCGGAATGGCGCCGGCAGCTGTTCGGCTGGCCCGGCTACGAGGTGGACGAACTCATCGCCCTGGTGGAGCGGGTGATCCCCGCGGAGCATGCGATCCCTGCGGAGCATGCGATCCCTGCGGAGCACGCGAGTCCCGGGCAGCACGTGACCCCGCCCGAGCGCCCGACGGAAAGGACCCCCTGATGGACCTGCGGATCTGCTCCTGGAACCTGTGGGAGCTGCGCGGTGACCTGCCCGCCCTCATCGAGGCCACCCGCGACCTCGCCCCGGACGTGCTGCTGGTGCAGGAGGCGCCGCGCTTCGTGCTGCCCACCACGCGTCTGCGCTGGTTCGCCCGCCAGGTGGGGATGGAGATCCTGGTGGGCGGCCTGGGTGGGAGGGGCCTGGCGATCCTGGCCACCGAGGACGTGGCCTCCCGCGTGATCCGCCGCGGCGCCCACCCCGTCGCCCAGCAGCTCAGCGACCTGAACTCCACCTACCCCCGCGGCGTGGCCGCGGCACGCATCTCGGTGCCGGGCGGGGCAGCGGTGGTGGTCTCCTCGATCCACTTCGCCCTGCAGCAGGACAACCGCATGAGCCACGCCGAGCACGTGAAGGCCCTGGTCAGCTCCGCCGGTGCCCCCGTGATCGTGGGCGGGGACCTGAATGAGACGGCCGATGGGCCCGCCCGCCGACTGCTGGATGCCCTGGTGCAGGACCCTGCCGGCACCGACCAGCACACCTTCCCCGCGTCTGGCCCGAAGCGCCGGATCGACGCGATCCTGATGAGCGAGGGGGTGCGGGTGCGGGACGCCCGCGCGGTGCGCGCCACCGACTCGGTCGACGAGGCCCGCCTTGCCGGTGCCTCCGACCACCTGCCCACGATCGTGGACGTCAGTCTCTGAGACCGAGACGAGCGCGCGGGACGGGCGCCGTCTACCGGGCTCGCGCTCAGCCCCGCAGCCCCGACCGCATCTCGATCACGTCGTCCTGCCCTCCGACATGGCGGATCAGCACCCTCTCACCGTCGCGTCCGCGCACCGTCAGCTGGGTGCGGTAGCAGCGCAGGGCGGCCTCCACCTGATCGGCGCATCCCGGCAGCTCCCGCCACACGAAGTCCGGATCCTCCGGCTCGCTCGCGAACTGGAGGAACGGTGTGCGGGTGCGTTCGGCGGCCGCGGCGGTGACGTGATGGGCGTGCACGTGATCCGGGTGCCCGTAGCTGCCGGCGTCGTCGTAGCCCAGCAGCACATCGGGTCGCAGCTGCTCGATCAGGGCCACCAGATCCCCGGTGGCCTCCTCCAGGGGACGCTTCGTGAAGCTCTCCGGGCCGGCGGTCTCCGCAGGGCCTGCCAGCCCCTCCCGGATCCAGCGCATGCCCGAGTCGCGGTACACGCGCGGCGACCCGCCCCCGGCGAGGGCCGGCGGCGTGCCCAGCATGTGCCGGGACTCGATGCCCAGCTGCGCGCACGCCCCGTCGATCTCCTGGGCCCGGATCTGATCCAGCGGTCGGCCATCGCCCTCGGGGGTGCTGCCCGGCACCACCTCGCCCTCCTCCCCGCGGGTGGCGGTCACCAGCACCACCCGGGTGCCGGAGCGGGCCAGGGTGGCCAGCAGGGCCCCGGTGGCCAGGGACTCGTCGTCAGGGTGAGCGTGGACGGCCAGCACGATGCGGGCCTGCTCCAGCAGGGACCAGGGATCGGTGCTCACAGCATCTCCTCGGGTTTCGGATGTGCTCAGGCGGGCGCGCCACCGGGGCGCACCAGGCGGGCGTACTGCGCGGCGAGAACCTGCGCACTGGCCTCCCAGGTGCGGGACTCGGCGAACCGCCGCGCCTCCCGCGCTGCTGTGCCGTGGGCCTGCGGGTCCGACAGCAGGGACTGCACGGCCTCGGCCCAGACGTCAGGGTCGCGACTGGGCACCACGATCCCGGCCGGGGCGACGGCCTCCCGCACCCCGCCGGCCCCGGACCAGGCCGCGACCGGAGTGCCGCTGGCCTGCGCCTCGAGCGCCACCAGGCCGAAGGTCTCGGACCAGCTGGTCAGCAGCAGCAGATCGGCCTCGCGCATCAAGCGGGCCAGGTCCTCGCGGCTGCGGGGCCCGACGAACTCCACCCTGTGCGCGACCCCCAGCTCGTCGGCAGTGCTCTGCAGCTCGCCCAGGTAGTGGCGGAAGTCCTCGGAGACCCCGCCCGTGAGGATCAGGCGTGCTTCCAGGGCGGGATCCAGGCGGGCCAGCACCTCGATGGCCAGGTCGGGGGCCTTCAGCGGCTGCAGGCGGGCGGCGAACAGCAGGGTGCGCGGCTCGGGAGAGCGATCACCGGGGCGCGCGGTGCCCGTGCCGGGCACACGGACGGCACCTGGCGCACCGGGATGGAAGCCCACCACATCGACACCGGGGCGCACCACCGTGAGGCGCTCACCGGGCACGCCGTACCGCTCGGCGACCGTGCGGGCCTCCGCCTCGGAGACCGCCACCACCAGGTCCGAGCGCTGCGCCGCCAGGCGCTCCCCGGGGATGCGGCCGGAGGACTCGGCCGGCTCCCCGGCGTCAAGCTGCGCCGAGTCCTCGGGCGCGGCCACGGAGTGGAAGGACTGCAGGTGGGGGATCCCGAGCTCCCCGGCGAGAGGCAGGGCGGCCACGCCGCTGAACCAGTGGTGGGAATGGATCAGGTCCCAGGGAGCGTCGTCGGCGTCGGCCCGGTTCTCGCTCATGGCCCGGCGCAGCTGCGTGCGGAACGGATCGATCGCCTGCTCCATGTCGCTCTTGGCCAGCGGGGCCGGCGGCCCGGCGTCCAGGTGGTGCACCCGCACGCCGTCGGCCGCCTCGATGACGGCCGGTGCGCGGGGGTCCGAGCGACGGGTGAACACGTCCACCCGGTGGCCGGCCCGGGCCAGGGCGCGCGACTGCTCAAGGATCACCACGTTCATGCCCCCGGCATCATCACCTCCGGGCTCGGCGAACGGGGAGGTGTGCAGGGACACCGCGGCGATGCGCAGTGGGGCGTCGGGCATGGGGATCATCCTAAGGAGCGGTGATCCCTGCGACACCCGCCGTCCGTCGTCGGCGCCGGGTGTCGGCGCCGGCGCCGGTGTGGGCGTCGGCGCCGGTGTGGGCGCCTGGTGCCGCGTGAGCCGCACATCCCACGGGGTCGTGTTCGCCGGTGACGAAACATGACGCGGCCTGGGTCACGTGAAGTTGAAACATGCACGGCCATCCGTCAGCGTGAGAGACATGGAAACGGCCGAGAAGGTTGATTGGGCGACCTTGAACGCCCATGCGGCAGGGCGCCCTGCGCGCCGCCTGGTGTCCAAGGCGATCGCCGCGGCCGGTGGCGACCGCGCAGCCGGCGTGGTGCTGGACCTGGGGGCCGGCGCGGGAGCCGACTCCCTCCAGTTCGCCCGCCGCGGCTGGACCGTGCACGCCTATGACGCCGATGACACCATCGCATCACGCCTGGTGGAGAACGACCGGATGACCGGATCCGTGAACTTCCACCACACCGACATCACCGACGTGGAGGAGTTCCCCAGCGCACAGATCGTGTACTCGACGTACACGCTGGGCCTGCTGGGGGCTGACGGTCTGGCCACCACCTGGCCCAAGCTCGTCGATGCGC
Organism: Brachybacterium epidermidis; assembly: GCF_015209585.1. Taxonomy (GTDB): domain Bacteria; phylum Actinomycetota; class Actinomycetes; order Actinomycetales; family Dermabacteraceae; genus Brachybacterium; species Brachybacterium epidermidis. The sequence continues at coordinate 88,563 of NZ_JADEYR010000006.1, read as the reverse complement.
TGCCTCGCGGGGGCGTGATCGCGGTGGACTTCGTCGGGGTGAACGACTCCTGGGCGGACCGCCCCGACATCGCCACCCTCACCCTTGAGGAGATCGACGCGAAGTTCCGCGGCTTCCAGGTGATCGACCGCTCGGTCCGGGATGAGGACGGCCGGTTCCTCGCGGACAAGAAGCACTGGCACGTGATCACCACCCTGGCCCGCAAGCTCCGCTGAGAGCCGGGCCACCTCCGCGGGGTCCAGCTCAGGCGGCCTGCTCTCCGGGCACCAGCGCGCCCAGCCCCGCCGCCGCGCGGTCGCGCAACGCGAGTCGAGGGTCGACCATCGCGAGGTGGAGCATCGACGCTGGACCCAGCCGCCATGCCTGGCCGGCAGTGCGCAACCCAGCACGCAGGTGCGCAGCGCCGCCCCGACGTCGGGCGATGCGCGGATCGCCGCCGCCAGTGGTCGCCGGTGTGCCCGGCCAGCGGCGTGATGCCGAACAGCCAGCGACCGCCCCAGCTCTCGGAGACCTCCAGCGGTGCCTCCGGGGTCGTGCCCCGCAGGAGCGTCACCCCATGGCTGCGAGCCGCGCCGCCTTCGCCGATGAGTTCGACGTCGTGTCCGTCGCCGGCCAGGGCGATGGCGATGGTCAGGCCGGCCACGCCGGCGCCGAGGATGCGCACGGTGAGCTGGCGCTTCATGATGGGAATCCATCCGATGGGGCGTGGTGGCACGGTGCCGGTGAGGCGGGCACGGCGCTTGACCCTGACGCGACGTCAGGCAGGAAGGTGGGGCCATGACCGAGAAGCAGCAGCCGCTCACCGTGGGCCGTGTGGCCCAGCTGGTGGGCGTCAGCGTGCGCACCCTCCACCACTGGGACTCGATCGCCTTGGTGCGACCGAGCGCGCGCAGCTGGTCGGACTACCGGCTGTACGACGCGGAGGACATCGCCCGCATCCACCGGGTGCTGGTGTACCGCGAGATCGGTCTGCCGCTCGCCGAGATCGCCAGGATCCTTGATGATCCCGAGGTGGATCCCCGCGAGCACCTGCATCGCCAGCGGTCGCTCCTGGCGGAGCGCATCGGCCGGCTCCAGAAGGCGGCCCGTGCCGTCGACGAGATGATCGAGAGGACCACCCCCATGAACGACACCCCGAGCAGTGCCGGCCCGATCAGCGGTGACCCGCGCACCCCAGCCGAGGACCGGAGCATCACCCTGAGCCCGCAGGAGCAGAGCCGGATCTTCGGCACCGACTGGGATCCGGCCTGGCAGGACGAGGCACGCGAGCGGTGGGGCGATACCGAGCAGTGGCAGCAGTCCGTGCAGCGCACGCGAGGCTTCACCGCCGCGGACTGGACGCGCGTGGCTGAGGAGACCGCCGCGCTGGAGACCGACCTCGCCGAGGCGATGAACCGTGGCGTGGAGCCCGGGAGCGAGGAGGCGAACGCGCTCGCCGAGCGACACCGTGCCTCGATCTCGCAGCACTACGACTGCACTGCGTCGATGCATGTGGTGCTGGGCCGCATGTACACCGAGGACGAGCGCTTCACGGCGCACTACGACCGCAGGTCCGAGGGGCTCGCTGCGTGGCTGCGCGAGGTGATCGAGGCTGCGGCCCGAGCACACGGTGTGGATCCAGAGACCGCGGGCTGGGAGTGACCCCGGCAGGACTGCTCGACGCCCGGTGACCCTCGCGTCACCGGGCGTCGATGCGTAGCGTGGACATCGCACCGCCGCCCACCCCCGGGCCGCCCCGATGGAGGGACTCGCCATGAAGCTGCGCTGGTACACCCTGGTGATCGACTGCCTCGACATCCACGCCCAGGCCCGCTGGTGGGCGCAGGTGCTCGACGGCGAGATCGTCTATGAGGACGACGAGGAAGTGTGCGTGATTCCTGGCGGCCTGCCCGATGGGTACGACGTCGAGGCGCCGATCCCGGCCGAGAGGTGGCATCGGCAGTCCCCGGGCCTGGTGTTCGTGCCCGTTCCCGAAGGCAAGCAGGTCAAGAACCGCCTGCACATCGATCTGGCCGCGCATGTGGACGACGACCGGGAGGCGCAGATCCAGCGACTGCTGGGCCTGGGGGCGACCCGGGTCGACGTGGGACAGGACGACGAGCAGGTCACCTGGACGGTGCTCGCCGACCCGGAGGGCAACGAGTTCTGCGTGCTGTCCTCGCGGGATCGATAGCGAGGCGAGAGAACCGTGAGAGCCCCCGCGAGAGGGAGGCGAGAGGAAGGCGAGAGGAAGGCGAGAGGCCAATCGGCGAGAGGGGGCCGAGAGGCCAACCGGGGAGAGAGCGGCGAGAGGTCAGGCCTGCTCGAGGATCTGCTTGAGCTCCGCGAGATCCTCCGCCACAGCCTCTGCATCCGTTGCGAACTCCTCGTCGGCCATGGTTCCGCGGTGCAGCGTGAAGACGACCTCGCTGCGCTGCTCGTCGAGGGGGATCACGCGCATAGGATTGAGCGTGGACTCGCCGGAGGGCAGGGTCACTGAATGATCGAGGACGCCGTAGGGGTTCTCCGGGACGAAGCTGATGAGGACCCGGCCCATGGGGGTGTTCATGGACCACTGCTCGACCTCGTGCTGCACATCCGTACCGCCCAGACCGGAGGCCCAGCGCGGCAGGTTCTTCGGGTCGCGTGCGAAGTCATAGACCTCGTTGGCGGGACGGTCGATGATCGCGGTGACATGTCGGGTCTCGCTCATGCGGTGACCGTAGCAGGTGCCAGTGACGGGTGGCCGTGGGGCCGACCGAGGATTCGTCCGTCCGCAGCGAGCTCGTCGAGTGCGCGCAGGACGGCCCTGACGATGCCCGTCGCCGTGCTGGAGTCGGTGATCCTCACACGGCCGGGCAGGTGGGAGCCGCAGGGCGCGACCACGACCCAGCGCGGATCGCCGCGCCGTCGCATGCGGCCGATCTCGATGGTGCCGCCGCCGGGAAGCCCGATCGTCAGGGCGCCGCTGGGGCCTTCGTGGACCCGGTGGGCGAGTGCGGGGCGAGCGTTGATCAGCAGCCGGCGGATGGCGTCGCGCTGCGCCGTGAGCGTTGAGCGGTCATGCAGATCGGCCGTCCGGTCATGCAGATCGGCCGTTGGGTCATGCAGTTCGGTCGTCGGGTCATGCAGGTGGGTCGTGGGGGACATCGCTCCTCCTGGGGGTCGGTGCACTGCTGACCTTGCGTTGGCGACGCTACGGGCGGGGTGTGACGAACGAAGCGGACGCACGGATCAGCCGCCGCCGGCACTATCGACGATGTCGCGCTCGCCTGGCACCGGACCCGGCTGGTGGCCTGGCGCATCTGCCACCCTCAGCACTGGGCCGTCGGACGGCTCGGGTGGACGTGGGGATTCCGAGTGCGGGGTGGGGGAGCTGCCCCGTGCCCTGTGGGGGCTGCGCCAGCTGATGTGCGGTGGCGAGCCCGGCGGACTGGAGGTGAGATCCCAGGTGCCGTGCTCCTTGAGGTAGTTGCATCGGGCGCACAGCCCCTGGCCGTTGTCGTAGCTGGTGGGCCCGCCCGCGGCCGCCGGAATGATGTGGTCGAGGTGGCGGATGCGGGCGTTGCACCACGGGGTGCGACAGGTCTCGTCGCGCCAGCGGATCATCCGCTTCAGACCGACGGGGAATGCCCGGGCGGTGGATTCCATGGCGACTAGCTCCCCGGTGGAGGGATGGGTGTAAAGGCGGCGGAACACGGCACTCACGTCGATGTCCGGGTGCTCCGGGACGGGGAGGAGTTCTCCAGGTCGTCCAGATCTCCCCAGCTCTCCTCTCCTGGCGGAGCGGTGGTGGCAGGAGTGCCGTCGTCATAGCCGGGGTCGGACCGGGCGCCGGGACCGCCGTCGGGGGCGGGGTCGTCGTTGTCGGGGCCGTCGTTGTCGGAGCCGTCGTCGGCGCTGCTCCGCCCCGGGTGGATGGTGCCCGGGGGCGACCCATTGATCGTGTCGAGGAGGATGTGGGCGGGTACCGGGCCATAGCCCTCGATACGCGCGACCTCGGCTTCGTCCTCACCGCACAGCAGGGCACGGTCCGTGATCACGATGCCCACGTCGAGCCGGATCCGAGAGGTGCTTGTCTGGGCGCCGGAGGACTGATTGCGGGGTGATACCCCGGCTGACGTGAGTTGTTCGGTGCCGTCGGATGCCTCCTGGCGCGTGAGCGGGGCGCCGAGGATGCTGGAGACCAGGTGGTCTGCCTGAAGTGCCTGGTGGGGGACGCAACTGCCGGCGTTCCGCTGAGATTCAGCTGACGTGGTCAGAACCTTCATCACGGCGGCGGCATCAAGCGCTCGCAGAGTCGCACTGATGCGTGCCATGCCGTCGGCCAGGGGGTGCATCGTGACGTTCCGTGCGCGGGCTGCGCGCTCCGCGCGGGCGCGGGATTCGGAGGGATCCACCTTCTGAGCGAGCTCGCGCACGAGCTGGGATGCCCTCCGTGTCCCCAAGCCGTCCAGACGGTGGTGGTTCTCGGCAATCCAGCCGTCCACCTCGGCGCAGGTGGCTGGTGCGGCACCGTCCAGAGTGCGTGAGATGGACTGGGCGGTCTGCTCGGTGATGCGGCCCGTCGCGAGATGGTCGAGGGTAGCCGGCATGTGCGTGACGAGACGGCGGGCAGAGCTCAGCGACAGCGACGAGGCGTGCGGAGAGACGCGGCGAGCCATCGCCAGTTCGCTCGAGGTGCCGTGGCCCTGGTTCTTCTCCGGCACGTTGCGGGCGGCATCTGCGGCGCGGATCCGCTGCTCAGCAGTGACCTGCCAGATGGCATCCATGGCCGCGAGGCTGGAGCGGATCTGCTCGATGCCCGCCACCACCGCCAGCGCCTCCTCGGCAGAATCCGCTGTGGTGCGCACGACCGGATCCACCACTGCGTGGGTGCTCGTGAATGCGACGAGCGCATGGGAGAGGATCTGTGCGAGAACGTCGCGAGCCGCTCCACCCGCCGGAATGGCGACCGCGTGCTCCACGGCCCTTGTGAGCGCATCACGAATCACCGGCTCGGGGCCGGGATTCGATTCGCCCTGGGGCGTGCGCGAGGTATCCATGGCATCCATTCAAGGCATCCGCACTGACAAACGAAGCGCATCTGACGGTGGGGATTCGAAAACTGCTGGTCATGCCATGAAAATCCGCCCTGTGGATAACATGCGGATGGGGAGGAACTTCAATGCTCCATCCACATTGTGGTTGGGATTGTGGATGATCTGCCATTGTGGAGGAACCTCCAGAAGTGTGCGGGGACAGTTCGTCCGTGGCACCGACGACAACGGCGTCCCGTCGTTTCTTAGGCCGATCCCTCACCCCGCTCCCCGGTGTGCGGCCTTCTATGCGAGTGGACCCGTTTCCGGATGTCCGGTAACGGGTCCACTGCACTTCGACTGCTGCTGGAAGGTCGATCAGATCTCACGGTGGGTGGCTTCGGGGTCGCGTGGGCCCTCTGTCTCGGGGCTGCGCGCGGGGATCCAGGGATCTGTGTCCTCATCGACGGGGACGTCGCTGTTGACGAGCCGTGACTCGAGGGATTTTGAGAAGATCTCGACGGGATCGGAGGCGATCTCGATGGTGCCGTCGATGTCCTGCCATTCGCCGCCGTCGACGGAGAACTGGCCTGCGAACGTGGTGGTGAGGGTGATGTCGTACCAGCCCTCGTGGGAGTAAGTAGCGGTGACCTGCTCCGAGGGGAAGGGCTCGCCCGGCTTGGTGGTGGTGATGGTGTTCCCGTCTCCGAGGTCCCAGTGGTACTCGATCGGTACGGCGCGCACCTGGACGGGCACGCCGAGCAGTTCGGTGTCGAGGGTCTGTGCTTCGGGGTTCGTGTGCAGGACATTGACCATGTTCACTGGCAGCCACCCCTCCTCCGGCCCGGCGTTGGCGGCCAGGGGCTGCACGGGGAGTTCGGCGAAGTCGCGCTGGGTCACTGTGATCACTACCGGCTCGCCCGCAGGTGAGAGAGCGTTGGCAGGGGTTGGGGTGCTCGGGGTGACGCAGGAGTAGCCGTTCCTGGTATCGGTCCCGGTGCGGAGATTGCGGGTGATGGATTCGACAGTCACCTGGTCGGCGCTAGCACTCTGGTCGGGCCTGGCGCGTGCGATGACCTCGCCGCCAATAATCGTGTAGTCCGGGGCAGCTGCGCAGGTGCCCCGGGCAGCGACACAGTTCTGATTGCCGTTGACGTAATCACCGCAGGTGTATTCGCCATGGGCGGCCGCTGGACGACTGAAGGTGAACTCCTTGAGGGCCTGGGCGGGGGTTCCAACTGCATGTTGCCCTGTTTGTTGTGAGCCGCTTGGGCTACTTTTGTCGCGACGTCGTCCTCCGTGGGACTGCTGATCCAGAGTGGACCAGTCCATTACAAACTCTTTGTCGCTTGCGTGCGCGTTTGGGTCGGGCTTATGTGATTCTTTCGGCTCGCGAGGTGGGTCGTCCCCGCGGGCGGGCGTGAAGGCTAACGTGAACGCCATCAATGCGATAATGATTGCAAGTGCTAGATGAAACCTGAAGGAAGTGGGGCGAGGCCTCTTAGTTATATGCTGAAACATCAAGTTGCATTCCCTCCACGACCCAATGATCCTTGTCCCAGTTTAATCCTCCGATTGCGGTCATTTTGGTCTCCTTTGGGTCTTGCGAGCCGGACGCAGCAGTTTCTGCAACGATGAACCCGTACCCAACCTCAATGGCATAATTCTCCGATTCCTGACTCTCGATCAAAGTGTCATGAATGCTTTGCGAGGGCCAAAGTTCATCTTTGCCTTCCATGGTTGAGATCTGTTCGTCCAACTCTTGGCACTGTTCGCAGGTGGGTGAATGTAGGTGCGTGAGGGGGGCTGGGTCTCCGCTGGTGTGGGCCCAGTACACGACCGCGATGTAATACCGGAACGCCTGCTCCGCACCCTCCGGGGTGTTCTGGTCCATGCCGGGGTAGTCGGCGGGGTCGGGTGCGGGGATGTCAGGGGCGGCTGCGGTCGCGTCGCCGCCCCGTCGCTCGCCTCGTTGCCATCGCCATCGGTCGAACCGCCGCCGTCGCTGGGGGCGTCCCCGCCGCCGTCGCTGCCGCCCACGGAGACGCTAGGCGGCGGTGTGGTCACGGTGCCGTTCTCACCGTCATCACCGCACGCCGCGAGGCCGAACGTGAGGGCTGCTGCGGCTGCTGAGGCCAGGATCCGACGATGCATGAGGAGCCTTCCGGGAGAACTGCGGTCACCCGGCACAGTAACGACGGCCCCACCGCGCAGCCACCCCTCCCGCGAATTGTGGACAGCGCGACCGGCCGACGGGGAACCGAGCCGACGACAGGCGAGAGCCCTCACGCTTCGCCCAAGACCCGCTCCACGAAGTCGGCGGTCTCCATCGGATCCAACACCGCTGCGGGGTGCGGGCCCGCGGCATTCCATGCGGAGCGCCAGTCCTCCGCCTTCGACGACGACATGGCCCCACCCGCCGCCAGCACGAGATTCCCCTCCCGCAGGTGAGTGACCAGTCCCGAGTCGGCCAGCATCCACACTCCGGACAGGCCGTGCTCGGCCGCGGCGTGCTCCAGTTCGCGCGCCTGACCGGCGGCGAAGCGCAGGCCCGCGTCGTCGCCGACGTTCACCACCAGCAGTCCGTTGCGCTCCAGGTGAGGAAGAGCCTCCGTGTAGAAGTCCCGCGTGGCCAGGTGCGCCGGTGACTCCTCGCCGGAGAACACGTCCAGCACGATCGCATCGAACCGCGCCTGTGTCATCTCGGCGAGAGACTCCCGCGCATCGCCGATCACCACGTCCAGCTGCGTGCCCGCCGGTAGTGGCAGGGCACCTGTGACCAGCGTGGGAAGCTCCCGCTCGATCTCCACCACCGTCTGCGGCGATCCGGGACGAGTCGCCTGTACGTACCGGGGCAGGGTCAGAGCTCCGGCGCCCAGGTGCAGGACTCGGACCGGCTCCCTGCCGGGCCGGAACGCATCCAGGACGTTCGCGATGCGCCTGAGGTACTCATGCACCACCCGCGTGGGATCGGCGAGGTCGACATGGGACTGGTCGATGCCGCCGATCTGCAGCACCCAGCCCTCGTCCACCTCGTCGGCCACGATCCAGGCCTCCTGGCCGGAATGGCTGAGCCGGGCCGAGCGGCGGGCGGGGAAGGGGGCATCAGGAGCGTTCACGCGCCCCATTGTCGCGCGGCCCGATCAAGTGCGCCGGTCAGGCGCGGCCCGATCAGGCGCCGGTCTGAGCGGCCCGATCAAGCGCGCCGGTCGGAGCGGCCCGATCGAGTGCACTGGCCGCCGATCGAGTGCACTGGCCGCCTATCGAGCGCATCGGCGAGGGCGCTGCCGGGTGCTTCACCGCCGGCGAGTGACTCCTGGAAGGCAGCGACCCACTCCACTCGGTGCGACGCTCCTGACCGACGGTCCCCTCAGTTCTCCTGCTGGATGATCGCGATCTTCTGCCACACCTTGCGGGCCATGTCCGAGGTGAGGGTTTCGATGCCCTCGACAGCATCGAGCACGTCCCCGTCGGTGGTGTCCTCGGCGAACAGGGCGGCGCTCTTGCCCACGAGCGACAGCATCTCGGTGCAGAAGTCCAGGTAGCGGGTGAGCTCGGCGCGGCTCATGCCCAGGCCGCCGTCCTCGCGTGAGGAGCGCTCCAGGCGCTCGGGCACCTTGGTGAGCTGGTGCATGTCGATCACGTGGGCGAGGGAGCGCAGCCGGTGCAGGATCCGCAGAACCCGTGCCCGCTCCATCCGTTCGGGCACCGTGAACAGGAAGAACACGGCGATCCCGCCGAACACCAGATCGTTGATGATGGTCTCGATCAGTGGCAGTAGATCCACCGGGGCCAGGGCTCCCGGCGTCTCGGCCACGTCGATCGCGGCCAGCGTCACCGCACCACCCAGGAACGCCACCACCACGAGCATCGCGATGCGGGACAGCAGCCTCGCCAGCTGCACCCGACGATGGCTGATGCCCGAGCCCGGGTTGACCTCGTCCACCAGCGCCACCACCTCCCCGCACACCTCCCACAGTCCGCGGTCGGGGAAGCGGGAGGCGATCCGACGCTGCAGCGCCTCGGCGGAGCGGCGCACCGCACCGCCGTCCAGGCGCTGGTAGCGACTGGAGTCGGGCGGGCCGTCGTCGTGATCGTCGGGCCGAGGCGGGACTGTGTCGAGTCGAGGCACTTCGGGAGCCTATACGGCAGATGCCGTGCCCGGTGACGGGTGCGGGCGCGGGCCGCTCATGACTCCCTCTCAGGTGGTCACTGGTAGGAGACCATGACCGGGGTCGGCTCGACCTGGAAGGTCTGCTCGGCATCCAGCATCGGGATGTCCTCATCGTAGAAGTTCTTCCACGCCAGGTGGATTCCCTCCGGCAGATCCTGCTTGAGCGCCTCCCAGGTGGCGGTCTTCGACCCCTGATCGCCCTGCCCGTCCGCGTGCAGGATGATCGCCAGTTCGTCGAAGGAGGTGTCCAAATCCTGCCGGTTACGGATCATGGAATGGCGGAACTGGTGCAGCACCAGGATCTTCTGTGGCAGGTCGTTGCTGCGGGTCAGCTCGGCAAGCCACGCGGAGACCTCGTTGATCTCCGCGGCCTCCACGGAGCCGATCTGCTTCAGGTGCACCTGATCGGGCTTGAGCCGCCACTCCGGGTCCAGGGCCAGGCCCACGTGGGGCTCCAGCAGCAGCTCCTCGTACAGCTTGGCCTGCTCCAGGAAGTGGGTGCGGCCCGGCTGCAGGTCCAGCAGGGCGAACATGCCGTTCTCCGCGGCGGCATCCACGTAGGGACGCAGATGGTCGATGGTGGAGACGTTGGAGTACTGGCCGTCACGTCCGGCGCTCGAGGAGGCGATGGTGGCGATGATCTCGAAGGACGGCACCACCACGTCCTCGGTCAGCTCGCGGTAGGGGGCGGCGTGCTCCTCGGCGCGCGTCACCGACTCCTCGGGTCCCTGCTCACCGAGCACTCCGAGCACCGGGGACCCCGGGTGCCCGTACAGGGCGATGATCCGCTTGCCGGGCAGCACCAGCTGGCCGCCCCCCCGGCACCTGCGGCTGGGTGCGCGCCATCTCCACGCGCTCGGCGAACTGCTCGCCGAACTCCGGGCCCAGGGCGAGCACCGGGCCGCCGGCGGCGGTGACCGCCTCCACCGACTCCGCCGAGACGCGCGGGTCAGGGTGCGGCAGCTCGGTCACCGTCGCACCGGCCGCCAGTGCCGCGGCCAGGGCGCCGACGGGCACCTCGGCCCCGGCGGCCGCGAGCGCCACCGGGGCGGCGTCACCGGCGGCGGGCTCGACATCGGGCAGCCTCCGCTCGCCGTCGAGCTCCTCGCCGGGCAGTGGGTCCTCGCCGATGGTCAGCAGCACGCCGCCCCCGGGCTCGAGGCCGCGCAGCTCGGCGGGAAGGTCCTCGGCCGCGATCGGCCGACGCTCGGTGAAGCCGTGACGAGCCGACTCCGAGAGCTTGTCGGGGTCGCTGCTGACGCGCACCACGTCCACGCCGTCCAGCTCGATCTCCCCGAAGGTCAGGGCTGCCTCGGCGGCGAGGGAGGCCAGGGTCTCGGCGACGGCGGAGGCGTCCCCCACCAGCAGCGGCACGCCCATGGCGATCGCGGCGGAGGCGGCCGGGGCGAGCACAGCGGCATCCTCGTTCGCTGCGACCACGGCCACGGGGGAGGAGGTGAAGGAGGCAGCGGTCACCGCATTGGCGTCAGGGGCAAGCACCCCCGCCGTCTCGGTGGAGCGCTGGACGGCGTCGGGGTTGTGCTCCTCGCCGCCGTCGCCGGCCGAGCTCTCGGAATCACCATCGCACGCGGCGAGCACGCCACCGGCCAGGGGCAGAGCGATCGCGGACTGCAGCAGGCGACGGCGCGGCAGGGTGCGGCGCGGGACGGGACCGGGGGAGTCGGGTCGGGCGGACTGCGGGCGGCGGATCGAAGGGTTCACGCCTTCCATGATCCATGAGATCGGCGAGCTGGTGCGGGGCCGCGCCGGGAGGACACCGAGCGGTCGGGCCCGTCGTGTCCCAACGCACGCGACCCGGTGCGAGGTGATGGTGGATGGAGCCGTGAACGGTGATCAGCAGCCCGCCCGCGGGCGCAGGCTCTCCGACCGCGGGCGCAGGCTCTCCGACCGCGAGATCGCGGCCCGCGCCGAGGAGCTGGCCCAGCCGCAGCGCAGCGCCTACCGGATCGAGACGGGCCTGATCGGCGACGAGGACGTGTCCGTGATCACGTCGTGCGCCCGGGAATATGTGCCCCTGCACGGAGGTTGAGCCATGTGTACTCAAGTTCAGTGCGTCGCAGATTGACAAGGAGCGGCTCGCGATCTCTACTTGAGTCGCTGTCACTCAGTCTCCCCGCCGATCCCGGCGGATGCATGAACCACACGCGACCAGAAGGTCGCAGGAAGGCAGGCACACATGTCCCGTGTCGTCGGTATCGACCTCGGAACCACGAACTCCTGCGTCGCCGTCCTCGAGGGCGGCCAGCCCACCGTCATCGCCAACGCCGAGGGCGCCCGCACCACCCCGTCGGTGGTCGCGTTCTCCAAGCAGGGCGAGGTCCTCGTGGGTGAGGTGGCCAAGCGCCAGGCCGTCACCAACGTCGACCGCACCATCTCCTCCGTCAAGCGTCACATGGGCACCGACTGGACCGCCCAGATCGACGACAAGGCCTACACCCCGCAGGAGATCTCCGCCCGCATCCTGGGCAAGCTGAAGAAGGACGCCGAGAGCTACCTCGGCGAGACCGTCACCGACGCCGTGATCACGGTCCCCGCCTACTTCAGCGACTCCGAGCGCCAGGCCACCAAGGACGCCGGCACGATCGCCGGCCTCAACGTGCTGCGCATCATCAACGAGCCCACCGCCGCGGCCCTCGCCTACGGCCTGGAGAAGGGCAAGGACGATGAGCAGATCCTGGTGTTCGACCTCGGCGGCGGCACCTTCGACGTCTCGCTGCTCGAGGTGAGCAAGGACGAGGACGGCTCCACCATTCAGGTCCAGGCCACCGCGGGCGACAACCGCCTGGGTGGCGACGACTGGGACCAGAAGATCGTGGACTGGCTGATCTCCCAGGTCAAGAACAAGGACGGCGTGGACCTCTCCAAGGACCGCATCGCCCTGCAGCGCCTCAAGGAGGCCGCCGAGCAGGCCAAGAAGGAGCTCAGCTCCTCCACCTCCGCCTCGATCTCGCTGCAGTACCTGTCGATGACCGAGAACGGCCCGCTGCACCTGGACGAGAAGCTCACCCGCGCCCAGTTCGAGGACATGACCTCGGATCTGCTCGAGCGCACCAAGGCCCCGTTCCACCAGGTGATCAAGGACGCCGGGATCTCCCTGTCTGAGATCGACCACGTGGTGATGGTGGGCGGCTCCACCCGCATGCCGGCCGTCACCGAGGTCGTCAAGGAGCTCACCGGCGGCAAGGAGCCCAACAAGGGCGTCAACCCCGACGAGGTCGTGGCCGTGGGCGCTGCCCTGCAGGCCGCGGTGATCAAGGGCGAGCGCAAGGACGTCCTGCTCATGGACGTCACCCCGCTGTCCCTGGGCATCGAGACCAAGGGCGGTGTGATGACCAAGCTCATCGAGCGCAACGCGGCCATCCCCACCAAGACCTCCGAGGTGTTCTCCACCGCCGAGGACAACCAGCCCTCCGTCGCCATCCAGGTGTTCCAAGGCGAGCGCCAGTTCACCCGCGACAACAAGCTGCTCGGCACCTTCGAGCTGACCGGCATCGCCCCGGCCCCCCGCGGCATGCCCCAGATCGAGGTCACCTTCGACATCGACTCCAACGGCATCGTGCACGTGACCGCGAAGGACCGCGGCACCGGCAACGAGCAGTCCATCCAGATCACCGGCGGCTCGGCCCTGTCCGACGAGGACATCGACCGCATGGTGAAGGACGCCGAGGCCCACGCCGCCGAGGACGCCGAGCGTCGCAAGAACGCCGACGCCCGCAACACCCTCGAGCAGCTCGTCTACCAGGGCGAGAAGCTGATCAAGGACAACGGCGAGAAGATCTCCGACGCCGACCGCACCAAGGCCGAGGACTCCATCAAGGAGGCCAAGGACACCCTGGCCAAGGAGGACGCCTCCACCGAGGACCTCGAGGCCAAGCAGGACGCGCTGAACGAGGCCCTGCAGGCCGTGGGCACCGCCATCTACTCGCAGCAGGAGGGCGCCCAGGGTGCCCCCGGCGCCGACGGCACCCCGGGCGAGCAGCCCGCCGGTGACGCCTCCTCCGACGAGGACGTGGTCGACGCCGAGATCGTGGACGAGGACGAGGAGAACAAGTGATGAACGAGGACCGGAGCACTCCCGACGACGCACAGCGCCCTGAGGGCGAGCCGAGGTTCTCGTTCACCGACAAGCGCAAGGTGGACCCGACGGACGGCAGCGTCCGCCCGTCGGGCCCCGCCCCCGCGAAGGACGGCTCGGCCGAGCAGGCCCCGAAGGGCGAGAGCCCGGCGGATGCCTCGGCAGCCCCCGTCGACCCGATCGACGCGGAGGCCGCGAAGCTCTACGAGCAGGCCGGCCAGGGCGAGCAGGAGCAGGGCGAGCAGCCCGCCGGCGCGTCCCCGGAGCAGGCCCGCATCAGCGAGCTCGAGCAGGAGGTCAACCGCCTGGGCGAGCAGCTCAAGCGGGACCAGGCCGAGTACGTCAACTCCCGTCGGCGCATCGAGGCCGCAGCCGAGACCGGCAAGGAGGCGGCCGTGGGCCGCGTCCTGGCCTCGCTGATCGGCGTGCTGGACGACGTGGAGCTGGGGCGCCAGCACGGCGACATCGCCGAGGGCACCCCGTTCCACTCGATCACCCAGAAGCTCGAGGAGGTGCTGGCCGGCCACGGTCTGCACCGCTTCGGGGCGGTGGGGGAGACCTTCGACCCCACCCTGCACGAGGCACTCATGCACGAGCAGGACGACGAGGCCGACGAGGCCACGATCTCCCTGGTGGTGCAGCCCGGCTACCGCATGCACGAGCGCGTGCTGCGGCCGGCCCGCGTGGGGACCCGCGGACCCGCCTGATCCGCAGACCCCGTAGGACCGGAAGTTCCAGCAGTGCCTTGGTGCGGGCCCGTCGGCCACGACGAGCCAACGGGCCCGCACCACCCCACAGATCTCAATTTCCCTGACGCTCCCGGAAGGAGGCGCTCCACATGTCCGGACAGGACTGGCTCGACAAGGACTTCTACCAGGTCCTCGGCGTCTCTAAGGACGCGAGCGCGGAGGACATCAAGAAGGCCTACCGCAAGAAGGCCAAGAAGCTCCACCCCGACCGCAACCCCGGCGACAAGCAGGCCGAGGAGCAGTTCAAGCAGGTCGGTGAGGCCTACTCGGTGCTCAACGATGCCGAGGAGCGCCAGAAGTACGACGCGATCCGCGCCATGGGTTCCGGCGGCGCCCGCTTCGCTGCGGGCCCCGGTGGCCCGGGCGGCGCCGGCGGTGCAGGCTTCGACGACATCTTCTCCGCTATGTTCGGCGGTGGTCAGGGCGGCTTCAGTGGAGCCCGAGGCGGCGGCCCCGGCGGTTTCAACCCCGCCGGCGGCGGGCCCGAGCCCGACCTCGACGACCTGCTGCGCATGTTCGGCCAGCAGGGCGGCGCACCCGGCGGTGGCTTCGGCTTCGGCGGCGGGCATGGCCCTCGGCCCAGCGCCGGCCAGGACATCGATGCCCGCACCCGCATCAGCTTCCGCCAGGCGGCGCTGGGCACCGAGGTGCGCCTGAGCGTCGACGGCCGCACCGTCACCGCCCGCATCCCCGCCGGGGTGCACGACGGCCAGCGGATCCGCCTGCGCGGCAAGGGCCGGCCCGGCCACGGCGGCGGCCCCGCCGGTGACCTGATGCTCACCCTGGAGGTGGACGAGCACCCGGTGTGGAGCGCCGATGGCGCCGATCTGCGGATCACCGTGCCCGTGTCCTTCGACGAGGCAGTGCTGGGCACCACCCTGACCGTGCCGCTGCTGGACGGCGGCACCGTGGGTCTGAAGGTGCCCGCCGGCACCCCGGCCGGCCGCACCCTGCGCGTGCGCGGCAAGGGCCTGGTCACGAAGAAGCGCATCGGTGACCTGCTGGTCACCGTGCAAGTCGCAGTGCCCACCCACGTGGAGGGCGCGGCGCGCAAGGCCGTCGAGGACCTGCGCGACGCGCTCGCCGACGAGGATCCCCGTGCCGGCCTCGCCGAGGCCGCCGCCCGCTGAGCGATCCACGCACGGAGCGATCCACGCCCGGAGCGATCCGCACGCTGAGAGAACGAACCGCAGGAAGGAGTGATCCCCGATGAGCCCCCACCGCATCGACGAGCGCGCCCCCGTGTTCGTGATCTCGGTGGCCGCGGAGCTCTCCGGGATGCATCCCCAGACCCTGCGCCAGTACGACCGCATCGGCCTGGTCTCCCCCCGCCGCACCGCCGGCCGGGGACGCCGCTACAGCGCCCGTGACATCGCCCAGCTGCGCGAGGTGCAGCGGCTCTCCCAGGAGGAGGGCATCAACCTGGCCGGCATCAAGCGGATCCTGCAGCTCCAGGACGAGGTGGCCTCCCTGCGCGAGCAGCTCGGCGCGGTCCACGAGGCCATCGAGGAGATGGCCGCCCGCTCCGGCGGCCGCGTGTTCTCCGCCGACCGCTCCGGCCGCGTGACCTCCCTGCGCCGCGGGGAGAGACCCGATCGCCCGCCCGGCGGTGCGCTGGTGCTGTGGCGGCCCGACCGCCGGCGCTGACCGGCGATCCTCTCAGGACCGACGGATGACTCCCTCGGCCTCGTAGATCCCCGCCAGGCGCTCCGCGACCCGGCCCAGGTCCACCTCCTGCGCGGCGGCCCGACCGGCTGCGGTCAGGTCCGGCAGCTCGCCGTCCAGCAGGGCCCCCAGGCGCTCCTTCACCGTGGTGGGGAAACTGGGGTCGTTCCCGGGCACCATGTGGGTGACCTCCCCGTCGGGCAGCCAGTCGCGGTAGATCGGGATGTCCCTCAGCAGCACCGGGGCCCCGCACGCCAGGGCCTCCAGCAGCACGATCCCCTCGGTCTCCTCTTTGGTGAGGAAGCAGAAGGCGTCGGCTCCCGCGTACGCATCGCGCAGGACCTCAGCCCCCACGTACCCGGGGAACAGGCAGTTGACGGGGGCCGAGGCGATCGCGGCTTCGACGTCCTTGGTGATCAGTCGCGGATCGGTGTGGCCGTACCAGACGAAGTGCGCCTCTGGCATGGAGCGCGCCACCTGGACCCAGTCCAGGATTCCCTTGCGCACCATCTGGATGCCCACGCTCATCACCACGCGCGACTCCCCAGGCAGGCCCAGGGAGTCCCGCAGACGGCCGCGCGCCGAGGCGTCCGGGCGGAAGAACGAGGTGTCCACCCCGTTGGAGAGCACGTGGATGCGGGTGCGGATCCCGTACTTCGGCTGGGAGACCAGGCTGCGCGAGTACGGGGTGGGGGTGATCACGGCGTCGCCCCGCCGGTACAGCAGCGCGATCCACCGGCGGAACAGCGGCGCGATCCGATTGGCGCCGGTGAAGGAGTCCCGGAAGTCCTCCTCCGTGGAGTGCGCCCACATCAGCACCGGACGGCGCCGCAACCGCGCCCACCACGACAGCAGCAGCGTGTCCGGGAACGGGGTGTTCAGATGGATCACGTCGAAGGGGCGCAGCGGGGAGCGGACCACCTCGTGGCCCAGGGAGCGCACCGCCTGCTCCTGGTGGCGGATGGCCGCCCCGATGCCGGACTGCTTGGCGATGCGGGCCATACCCGTCGGCATCAGCACCCGCAGCGGGCGGGCAGGGCGGACCGGGCGGGCGTTCGGGCGTGCGTGAGGCCGGCCCGTCACCATGGCACGAACTTCACCAGCAGCGCGGAGACGCCCAGGCCATAGGCGATCAGCGACCACGGCTTGCAGGTCAGGATGATCAGCAGGTAGGTGCGCCACCGCATCCGGGTGGTACCCGTGAGATAGCACAGCAGATCGTCCGGGGCCACGGGCAGGGCGATCGCGGTGGCGAACACCCGCGTGAAATGGGGGCTGCGTGTCCAGCCCAGCGCCTTCTCCACCGCCCTCGGGGAGAACATGCGCTCGATCAGTCCCAGGCCCACCTGTCGACCGATCGCGAAGTTCACGAAGGAGCCGGAGCACACCGCGAGGTAGTTGTACAGGGTGCCCTCCAGCGGTCCGAACAGCACGGGCCCGGCCACCACCAGCAGCCCCCCGGGGATCACCGGGAAGATCACCGAGGCGATCGAGACCATCAGGAACGCGATCGGTCCCCAGGCGCCGAGGCCGTCGATGAAGGCCAGCAGGTTCTCCAGGGAGCGCAGCACTCCGGCCTGCCAGCCCCACCACACCAGGCCGATGCTGACCACCAGCCCCAGCAGGGGCGAAAAGCGAGCTGCGATCCGCAGGGGATCGCAGCGAGGGGCGTCGACCGCCGGGCGATCAGCACGGACCGCGGGGCGCGGGGGCTGCTTCACGAGCGCGTCAGCGGTGCTCACTGGGGGACCATCCTTAGTGCGGCCTTGTTCGGTAGGGTCGTGACCACTCGGTCCCGGTGGGTGCATGGCCTATGGTGCGTGCCGTTCGACGGCCAGCATGAGTTCTGCCAGCCCTGCCGGGCCGAGGCCATCTGAACGGCATCAGGAACATGCCCCTTCGAGGGCCGAGCAGTGAGCTTCCGGCAGGTGTCCTCTACCAAGTGGTGCTCCTTCGAGAGACCTGGAGTGCATGCATGTTTGTCGGATGGGACTGGGGCAACACCACCCACGCGGTCGCTGTCATCGACGGCCAGGGCCAGACGGTCGACCGTTGGCTCTGCCCCCATAGCGAGGACGGGCTGCGCGCCACGTTCGCTCGCCTCGCGGGCCACGGCGCGCCAGCTGAGCTGCCGGTAGCGATCGAGACCACGCGCGGGCTGGTCGTGGACCGGATTCTGGCGGCCGGGCATCCAGTCGTGGCCGTCCACCCCAATGCGTTCAACGCCGTTCGTCCCCGCTGGGGCGCGGCCCGCGCGAAGGACGATCCCGGCGACGCGTTCAAGCTCGCCGACTACCTCCGCACCGACGGTCGTCGCCTGCGGACCCTGCGCCCCACCGAGCAGGTCACTCTTGAGCTGCAGGCACTCGTTCGTGCCCGTGAGGACCAGGTCACCGCCCGCGTGACGGCGACCAACCAGCTCGCCGCGCTGCTGGCCGAGCACTGGCCCGGCGCCGGGATGGTCTTCGCCCGCCTGGACTCCGATATCGCCCTGGCGTTCTGCGACCGCTTCCCCGCCCCTGCGACGGCCAGACGACTGGCACCGGCGAGAATGCGGGACTGGCTGGCCCGCCAGCACTACTCCGGACGCAACGACCCGACAGTTTTGGTGGCCAAGCTCCGCGACGCTCCCGCACCTGCCTCCAGGCTCGGCGAGGAGACGATCACCGCGCTGGTCCGTGCTCAGGTCGCGGTCATCCGCGCCCTGAAGACCGCGATCGACGAGCTCGAGGCCCAGATCGACACGGCCCTGGCCGCCCATCCCTGGGCAGCGCTGATCAAGGACTTGCCCCGAGTCGGGACCGTCAACCTCGCCCAGCTCATCGGTGAGATCGGCCCCCTGCTGGAGCACACCGCCAGCGCGGACCAGCTCGCCGCCGAGGCCGGCGTCGTGCCCGTCACGCGCGCCTCGGGCAAGTCTCGCGCGGTCGTGTTCCGCTACGCCACCAACCGGCGAGCTCGCCAAGCCCTCGTCCGCTGGGCCGATAACTCCCGCCACGCCTCGCCCTGGGCGAGGAACATCTACGACACCGCCCGCGAACAAGGCAAACGACACCCCCACGCCGTGCGGATCCTCGCCCGTTCCTGGCTGCGGATCATCTACGCCTGCTGGCGCGACGGAACCTGCTACGACCCTGCCGCCCACGAACGGCGCAGAACCGAGAAAACGGACCACATCACCGCTCTCGCGGCCTAGAGGTTGACTCAGGGAACTCATGCCGGCACCGGTTGACGGGTCAGGATCCGCGGCGTCCGGCGGCTGCGCACCTGCTGGTACACCTCCAGCACCGCCCGGCCGAACTCGCGGGCCCCGCAGGTGGCGCGGGCATGCTCCACCGCCGCACCGGACATCGCCTCGCGGGATATGCGGTCCCCCAACAGCTGGTCCAGGCGCTCGCAGAACTCCTGCTCGCCCACCACCTGCCAACCGGTGACCCCGTCGATCACCACCGGGTCCAGGGACGGGTCGCGACGGCACAGCAGCGGCAGACCGCAGGCCAGCGCCTCGATGAACGTGAGCCCCTGGGTCTCGCTGAGGGAGGCACTGACGAACACGTCCCCGATCCGGTACCAGCGCTGCACCTCGGAGGGATCCACCACCCCGACGAACAGCACACGGTCGGTGATGCCCAACGTGCGGGCCCGGTGCACCAGCTCCGCGCGGTAGGGGCCGCCGCCCACCAGCACCAGCACGGTGTCCTCGCGGCCGGAGGCCGCCACGTGGTCCAGCACTTCGTCGAGGTTCTTCTCCTTGGCCAGGCGACACACGGACAGCAGCACGCGCTGGTCCGGGCGCACCCCGATCGCGGCCCTCAGGGCAGCGGCGTCCTCCCTCTCGGCGGCTGTGGTCGCGGGCCGGAACCGCTGCAGGTCCAGGCCCGTGGGCACCACGTGGATGGGCCGGCGCACCCGGTACGAGCGCAACAGGCGCGACACCTTCGCGGTCGGCACGATCACCGCATCCGTGCGCTCCAGCAGGCGGCGCGAGAACGAGGCCACCACCCTGCGGCCCACGGTGCGACTGGGGGAGTAGTAGTGCGTGTAGTCCTCGTAGATGGTGTGGTACGTGTGCACCAGCGGCACCCCCAGGGTGCGGGCGATGCGGCGGGCCCACACGTGGGTGGAGAACTCGCACTGTGAGTGCACCACGTCCGGCCGCCACGCCATGATCTCGCCCAGCACGTGACGGTTCGCCGGCATGCCGATGCGAGCATGGTCGTACACCAGCTGGGCGGAGAGAGAGCCGATGTGGTACACACCGCCCTCACTCCACGTGCGCATCCCGTCGGAGAGGGTGAGGACCCGCACCTCGCAGCCCAGGGCCTCGAGCTCGCGCCGCAGGGTGCTGACCGAGGCCACCACACCGTTGACCACGGGCTCCCACCAGTCGGTGGTCAGCAGCACGCGCAACGGCCGCTCCGGGTGGGGGACGTTCCGCTCCAGGGGGCGGAGCCTCAGCTTGTTCACCCCTCGAGCATCCCACCCGGTGCGCGCAGGCGCCTCCGACGGAAGGCCGAACCGGGTCAGACCGGGGTCTGATCCCGGTACCGACCTTCCACGGTGCGTGCCCCTCACCTTCATGTCACCGAGACTACGGTCCCGCGGCGAGCACCACGACGGGGCACGCCCGCCGTGTCACGGAGAGTTCCCCCCTTGTACCTCAGTCGGATACCTGATAAGTCGCGGTGAGGGAGGCGGAGCCCAGCTGCTGGGTGAAGATCGCGAAGCGGATGCCCACGTGCGGATCAGCAGGATCGGCCCCCAGGGACTCCACTGGCAGCGCATGCACGGTGAAGACGTAGCGGTGCGCGGGGCCCGCCGGGGGGTTGGGGCCGTCGTAGCCCGCGCGGCCGAAGTCATTGGTGGCCTGCTTGAGGGAGTCGTCCTGGCGCCCCACCCCGGCGGGAATGGACGTGGTGGTGGCCGGCAGGTCCCAGGCCACCCAGTGCCAGAAGCCGGAACCGGTGGGAGCGTCCGGGTCGTAGCAGGTCACCGCGAAGCTCTTCGTGCCCTCCGGGGCACCGGACCAGGAGAGATCCGGGGAGACGGAGGAGCCGTCCTGCTCGGGAGCGAGGTGCACACCGGAGACGACGGAGCCGTCGGGAAGGGCGGAGGAGGTCAAGGTGAACGTGTTCTCGGTCATACCCCCAGCGTAGGCAGGACCGCCGGGGGTGTCGAGACACATCAACGCGGCCCCCGGGGCGCCGCAGCGGGCAGTGGTTGCCTCTATACACTGACGCTCATGTCTGCCCCGCACCCCCAGGACTCCCTGCCCGCGTTCATCCCCGTCGTGGTGGGCGGCGACATCGGCGCCTACTCCCTGGCGCGCGCCTTCCACGAGGCCTACGGCATCCGCTCAGTGGTGATCTCCCGACTGCAGGGCTGGCACATCTCGCGCTCGGCGATCATCGAGAACGTGCGCTGCGCGGACCCGTTCGACGCCGCCCAGCTCGCCCCCGTGCTGCAGGACGTCGCCGCCGCGCACCCCGAGGGACGACTGCTGCTGCTGGGATCGGCCGACGCCACGGTCAAGGCCATCATCCGGGTGCGCGACGAGACGGACGCCCTGGACGAGCGCTGGGTGGCCCCGTACGTGGACTTGGAGACCTTCCGGGCGGGGACCGAGAAGCAGAACTTCACCGAGCTGTGCGAGCGCCTCGGCGTGGACCACCCCAGCACCCGGATCGTGGACCTCGCGCAGGAGGTCGCCGACGATCTCGAGGTGCCCTTCACCTACCCGGTAATCGCCAAGCCCGCCGAGGTCTCGGAGTGGAAGCGGGCAGATTTCCCGGGCAAGCAGAAGGTCCACACCGTGGGCAGCCACGAGGAGCTGCTCGACCTCCTGCGCACCATCCGCGCGGCCGGCTACCGCGAGAGCATCATCGTCCAAGACCGCATCCCGGGTGACGACCAGAACATGCGGATCCTCACCTGCTACTGCGATGCGCAGTCCCGGGTGCGGTTCGCCTCCTGGGGCCGCACCCTGCTGGAGGAGCACACCCCGGGCGCGATCGGGAACCCGGCGGCGATCATCACCGGTGTGGACGAGGAGATGGTGGCCCAGGCCCAGCAGCTGTGCGCCGCACTGGGATGGGTGGGCTACGCCAACTTCGACCTCAAGCACGATCCGCGCGACGGCCGCACGAAGTTCTTCGAGCTGAACCCGCGCCTGGGCCGCTCCAACTACTACGTCACCGCCGGGGGGCACAACCCCGTGCGGTGGTACGTGGACGAGCATCTCGGGACGGGCCTGCCCGAGGTCGCGGAGGGCGAGGATCCGCAGATCGTCCAGCACCAGGAGGAGACCCTCTACACCGTGGTGCCGGTGGCGCTGGTCAAGAAGTACACCACCCTGCCGGAGGCCAGGGCACAGCTGCGCCGGGTGCTGAAGTCCCGCCGGGTCCGCAACCCGCTGCTGTACCGGGGCGTGGAGAAGGACCCGGTGCGCCTGTGGTACACCCTCGCCGCCATGGCGAACTATGTGCGGAAGTTCCGCAGGTACTACCGTCCGGAGACGGCGTCGTGACCGATGCGGGGAGGCCCGCCACGGGGCGCCTCGAGGAGACCGGCGGCCGGCTGGACGCCAGCAGCTGGTCGCAGCCCGTGGTGGGGGTGCTCGGCGGGCTGGGCCCCGCCGCGACCGCTGTGTTCCTGGACCTGCTGGTGCGCGCCACCGACGCCCGCACCGACCAGGACCACCTGGACCTGGTGGTCTCCCAGCACTCCAGCACCCCGGACCGCACCGCCCGGATCCTCGATGCCGAGGCGGCCGATCCCGGTCCCGTCCTCGCGCGCGATGCTGCGATGCTCGAGCGAATCGGCGCCCAACTGCTGGTGCTGCCGTGCAACACCGCCCATCACTTCGTGCAGGGAGTGCGCGAGGCGACCGCCATCCCCTTCGTGAGCATCGTCGAGGCCACCGCCAGGGCGGCCGCGCAGCGGGTCGCCCACAGCGGCAGGCCGGTCGCGGTGTTCGCCACCGAGGGCAATGTGCGCGCCGAGGTGTTCGAGCATGCGCTCGCGGCGGAGGGGGCTCGGCCGCTGATCCCGGAGCGTTCCCTGCAGGACCGCATCAACACGCTCATCTACGACCAGGTCAAGGCCAACCGCCCGGTGGACACCACGCTCTTCGAGGAGTGCGTGGACACGGCCCTGGAGGCCGGTGCCGGCACGGTGGTGCTGGGCTGCACGGAGCTGTCAGTGATCTACGACCAGCACGGGTACCGGGGCGATGAGCGCCTGGTGGACTCCCTCACGGTCCTGGCCGAGCAGACCATCCTGGCCTCGGGCAAGCGTCTCTCGCCCGGCTTCGGCTGACCTGGGCCCCGCTGACACCCCGCTCCGGCTGGACACCGGTCCGGCCGCGCCGCAGGAAGTCAGCGCGCAGCACGGGGCAGCGGGCCTCAGAACCCGGTGGCGGAGGGCCTGGGGTAGTACCGACGGAACTTGCGCACGTGGTTCAGCCGCACCGCCTGCGCGTAGGCACGCATCCACGGCCTCTCGGCAGGATAGTCCCACGGGTTCACGGTGCGCCTGCGGGCCACCTCGTGCAGGCGCTGACGCTGGATCGGGTCCAGCACGTAGCGGCGCAGCAGCCGCAGCGGCACGATCGAGTACAGCACCTCCGGGAGCCCGACCACGGGCTCAGGCGTGCGGCCATGGACGGCGTCCTCGACCATGAACCGTGCCACGTTCGCCCCCGCCCCCGTGACGTAGTAGCTGTTGCGGCCGATGCGCGGATTGATCTCCAGGAATCGCTGGGAGCCGTCCCGCGGATCCTCCTTGATGTCCACATTGGCGAAGCCGACATAGCCGGTGGCATCGAGCAGCAGCCGGGCCTGCTCCAGCTGCTGCGGGAAGTCCGTGGTGATCATGGCGGCCGGACGCCCCAGCGCCTCCGGGGTGTGCTCCTCGAGCAGCACCGCTGCGCTGGCCAGAAGGGTCACCGTGCCGCGGGCGTCCCGGTAGGCGGTGATGGAGCGCATCGCGGTGTCGTCCCCGGGGATCAGCTCCTGGAGCACGAAGCGGTCGCGGAAGCCCGCCGCGTGGAGACGGTCGCGGAGGTCCTCCAGCTCGCGAAGGTCCTCCAGGAAGTACACCTTCTTCTTGCCCGCCATGCGCAGCTCGGCGTGGGGGCCGCCCACGGCCGGCTTCGCCACGATCGGGAAGTCGAAGGGCAGTTCGCCGATCTCGGGTGCACCGCCACTGCGGAAGTCCAGCACCCGCGTGGACGGGACCGTGATGTCGTGCTGCTCGCACAGTTCGGCGAAGCTGGCCTTGTCCGCGAGCTGGTTCACCGTCTCCAGGCTGGGCACCCGCAGCAGGTAGTGCTGCTCGAGCAGCTCGGCATGGCGGGCCAGGAATTCCACGTGGCTGTCGTTGTTGCACAGCAGGAGCGCGGGGCGTCCCTGCGGTCGTCCGGCCGCGAGGTCCAGCAGGGCCTGCAGGCGCTCCTGCTCGCCGCTGCCCGCCGGTTCGTGGACACGGCAGGTGACCGAGCGGTGCATCGGGGCCGGAGCGTTGGCCGCCACGACGGTGGAGACCACCCCGTACTCCTCGTGGAAGGCCCGGGTCAGTGCGTAGATGCCCAGACCGGACCCGATCATCACCACGTCGAAGCCGGGATCGGCCTTCGTGCGGGCCGCGGCGCGGGAGGAACGGGGACGGATCATGAGGAGCTCCTCGGCACGCCACGCGGCGCGCTGACGACGACAGGAACAGGGGGCAGCGGAGCGCCGCTGCAGGTGGCCAACGGCCGGTGCGGCGGCTGGCCGGGCCGTCTCCGCACCTCCGACAGACTACCGGAGGGGGCCTGCTCGGGCGGTGCACCGGTCCGTGCCCGGGCGTGCGGCATCGATGCGCCTACTCGCGCCCGGCCCTGCCGTGTCCGGTCCTGTCGCGTCATGCCCGGTGCAGCCACACCGCGCTGTCCGCCACGATCGCTCCACCCTCCAGCGGTGCCGAGGCGAGCAGCACCTCGGCGTCGGCTCCCCGGGGCAGGGCTTGCAGCTCGACCGGGTCGTCGGTGGTGTTGACCACGACCAGCACCGGCCCGTGCTCCACCATCAGCACGCCCTGGGGGGCGCCCTCGACGAAGGCCACCCGATCGCCGACACCGTGCGCACCCAGGTGCAGCTCGCGGCGCAGGCGCAGCGCCTCGCGGTACAGCTCCAGCGTCGATCCCTCAACGCCGCGCTGACGGTCCGCGGCGAGTTCGCCGAACACCTCGGGCTGGGGCAGCCAGCTTTCGCCACTGGGGGAGAAGCCGAAGGCGGGGGCATCGGCCTGCCAGGGCAGGGGCACCCGGCAGCCGTCGCGCCCGGGCACGCCCGCACGCTTGTGGGCGGGGTCCTCACGCAGCTCGTCAGGGATGTCGGCCACCTCCGGCAGCCCCAGCTCCTCGCCCTGGTACAGGTAGGCCGAGCCCGGAAGGGCCAGCATCAGCAGCGTGGCGGCGCGGGCTCGCGCCAGGCCCAGCTGCGCGTCGGGGTGCTCCTGGCGGGACAGGCCCTCGCCGAAGCGGTGCTCCGGAGGGAAGCCGTAGCGGGTGGCGTGGCGGATCACGTCGTGGTTGGACAGCACCCAGGTGGTCGGCGCCCCCACCTCGTCGGCCAGCCGCAGCGGCTCGGAGATGGCGTGCTGGAGGGCCTCCACGTCCCAGCGGGACTGCAGGAAGCCGAAGTTGAACACCTGGTGCATCTCGTCGGGGCGCACGTACTTGGGCATCGAGGCCTCGGGGATCCAGGCCTCGCCCACCATCATCCGCTCGCCGGGGTACTCGTCCAGGATCGCGCGCCACTCGCGGTAGATCGCGTGCACGCCGTCGTTGTCGAAGTAGACGGGCACCTCGCCCTCGGGCACCACGGTCATCCCCTCGGAGTCGACGGGGGAGTCGGGCAGGCCCTCGGGCTTGACCATGCCGTGAGCGACGTCCACCCGGAAGCCGTCCGCCCCGCGGTCCAGCCAGAAGCGCAGCACGTCCGCGAACAGCTCGTGCACGGCGGGGTTCTCCCAGTTGAAGTCCGGCTGGGTGGTGTCGAACAGGTGCAGGTACCACTGCCCGGGGGTGCCGTCGGCCTCAGTGACGCGGGTCCAGGCGTCCCCGTGGAAGATGGACTGCCAGTTGTTGGGCGGCAGCTCGCCGTGCTCCCCGCGCCCCTCGCGGAACATGTACATCTCGCGCTCGGGGGAGCCGGGGGCAGCCGCCAGGGCCTGCTTGAACAGCACGTGCTCGCTCGAGGAGTGGTTGGGGACGATGTCCACGATCACCTTGAGGTCCAGCTCGTGGGCACGGGCGATCAGCTCGTCGGCGTCGGCGAGGGTGCCGAAGCGGGGGTCGACGTCCCGGTAGTCCGCGACGTCGTAGCCGCCGTCGTTCTGCGGGGAGGTGTAGAAGGGGGAGAGCCACACGGCGTCGGCCCCCAGCTCGGCGATATGGGGCAGGCGGGCGGTGATGCCGGGCAGGTCGCCCATGCCGTCGCCGTCGCTGTCGGCGAAGGATCGCGGGTACACCTGGTACACCACGGCGTCGCGCCACCACTGGCGGTGGGCCTGCTCGGTGGCGCGGTGGTCGGCGGTGACGGGGGCGTTCTGGGTCACGGGGTGTCCTCCTGGACGGGATCGGTCGGGGCCGGGCCATCCGGCCCGGGGATCGTGGCAGCGCTGCGGGACAGCAGCGTGATGGTGGCGCCGGGGCTGTCGGCCTCCAGGGCCAGGACCTGGCCCGTGGCCGATGCGCGTGCACCGCCGATCGCGGCGAGGGCCTCGGGCGCCTCGGTGGGCGGGAGATGGGCCAGGTCGATCTCCACCCTGCCATGGGCGGCGCGGGCGAGGTGCACCAGGATGTCCCCGGCAGGGTGCGTGCGCAGCAGGACGAGGGAATCCTCACCCATGTGCAGCCACTGGATGCCGCCCCGGCGCAGTGCCGGGTGCCGCCTGCGCAGAGCGAGCAGTTCGCGCAGCACCGGCCAGATCCCGGGATCGATCTGCTCCTCCACCACGGTGGAGGGCTGCACCGGCTCGCCCCGTCGCACGCGGTCGACGGCCTCCCAGGGCATCGGGGTGCGGGAGTGCTCCCCGGTCAGGCCCTGCAGCCCCAGCTCGTCGCCGGCGAACACCGTGGGCACGCCGGGCAGGGCGGCCAGGGCGGTGATCGCCACCAGGTGCGCCTGGTGGTCGCCCACCACGGTGCGGGTGCGCGGTGTGTCGTGGCTGGACAGCTGGTTCTGGGAGTGCAGGCGGGAGGGCCAGGGCAGGTGCGCGTTGTAGTCGCGCAGGGTGCGGGCCGCTGCCCAGCCGGGGATGCGCGGTGCGGTCATCGGCAGGCCCAGCCAGTTCAGCGGGGAGCCCTCGGGGCAGAGCCACGCCCACAGGGGACGGGTGAAGCCGGTGTAGTTCATGGTGCCGTGCCAGCCGTCGCCGGCCAGGTCACCGCTGGCGTCATGACCGTGCTCCGCCAGCAGCCAGGTGTCCCGCCCGGTGTGTTCGCGCACCTCGCGCATGGTGGCGCGGATGGTGCGGGCCACCTCGTGGGTGAGGTCCTCCGCACCGTTGCGGCCGGTCATGTTGGCCACGTCGATGCGCCACCCGTCCGCGAGGAAGGGTGCGCGGAGGTAGCGGCCCACGACGCTGTCCGGCCCGGACAGCAGGCGCTCGCGCAGCTCCGGGGAGGAATGCTCGAGCGAGGGCAGGGTGGGCACCCCGATCCAGCAGCGGTAGTCGGCGGGGTGCTCGTGGAAGCGGTAGAAGCCGGCCTCGGTGCTGCCGGCATCTGCCTGGGCGGTGCGGAACCACTCATGGGTGTCCCCGGTGTGGTTGGTGGTCAGGTCCACCATCAGCCGCATGCCCCGCTCGTGCAGCGCCCGGGAGAGCCGCACCAGGGCCTCGTCCCCGCCCAGCAGGGGGTCCACACGGTCGAAGGTACTGGCGTCGTAGCGGTGCGCGGAGCCGGCGGGGAACACCGGGGTCAGGTACACGACGTCGGCCCCCAGCTCCTGGATGTGGTCCAGGTGCTCGATCCCCCCGTCCAGATCACCGCCGTAGAGCTGCTGCCCGTTGACCATGCCGTCCAGTGAGGGCGGCTCGTCCCAGGCCATGGGGCGGGCCCAGTCCGGCAGCTGGTCCGGGGCGAAGCGGCCGTGCTCATCGGTGGGGGAGGCGGCGGAGCGCGCGAAGCGGTCCGGGAACACCTGGTACACCACCGCGTCGTCCACCCAGTCCGGTGCCGGCTCGTGCGCCACCAGGCGGAAGTCGGTCGCATCGGCGACGTCCCAGGGGACCATGCCGGCTGCGGTCAGCCACGCGTACCTCGGCACCTCTGCGCTCGCTTCCGGATCGCCCACCAGGCAGAAGCGGTAGGGCTGGACAGGGTTCACCACCGTCGTGGTCACCGCGAACCAGGTGCCGCCCGGCGGGGCGGCATGGGGCTGCTCAGCTGCCAGCACCGCCGTGGAGATCTCCCCATCGACGATGGTGCGCAGCGCGACGGCGCTGACCGGCCAGCTGTGCGGCACCCACACCCGCAGCTCCACCTCCTCCCCGAGCGCCCGCGGCGGGCGTGGCACGAACAGCGGGCCGGAGTCGTGCATCGGCTGCTGCGGCAGGGGAACCCCGGTGGGATCGGCCGGGGCGGTGGGGGCAATGGTGCTCATGGGGTCCTTCGGGTCGGACGGCGCAGGGCGGGCAAGGCGGGACGGGGCGCGGAACGAGGAGCCGGCGCGACGACGAACCGGCGGGCCGAGAGGTCTCGGCCCGCCGCAGGAGAAGTGCTCCTCGCAGTACGCCGATCAGC
The DNA here is from genome assembly GCF_015209585.1 of Brachybacterium epidermidis. Taxonomy (GTDB): domain Bacteria; phylum Actinomycetota; class Actinomycetes; order Actinomycetales; family Dermabacteraceae; genus Brachybacterium; species Brachybacterium epidermidis. The sequence continues at coordinate 60,092 of NZ_JADEYR010000006.1, read as the reverse complement.
CCTTGACAGCGCCGGCCGTGGAGCCGCCGACGATGTAGCGCTGCAGGAACTGGTACAGGATGATCACCGGGACCATGATCATCACCGAGCCGGCAGCGAACACGCCCAGGTTGTTGGAGCGGTTCTCGGACAGCAGGCCGTACAGGCCCACCGCCAGGGTCTTGTTCTCGTCACTGGTCAGGAAGATCGAGCCCAGCAGGAACTCCGAGAGGACGCCCACCAGGGACAGCAGCAGGGTGGTGGCCAGGATCGGCACCAGCGCCGGCAGCAGGATCCGGGTGAACACCTGCCAGTGGTTGGCGCCGTCGATGATGGCGGCTTCGTCCAGCTCCTTCGGCACCGTGTCGAAGAAGCCCTTGATCAGCCACACCTGTCCCAGCGAGCCGCCCAGCAGGATGATCAGGTAGCCGGGCACGGAGTCCAGCCCCAGCAGGGGGACCACCTTGCCCAGGTCCGAGATCATCGTGTAGATCGCGATCATCGAGAGAATCGCCGGGAACATCATCACCAGCAGCAGCGACAGCAGGCCGATGCGGCGGCCCTTGAAGCGGAAGCGGCTGAAGGCGTACGCGGCCATCACCGAGAGGAACACCTGCACGAAGGCGACGGTGAAGCACACGATGACGGTGTTGAGGTACCAGCGCAGGAACGGGCCGCGCTCGCCGGACAGCAGCGACTCGTAGTGCCGGAAGCTGAACTCCCTGGGGATCAGGCTGGTGGCCGCGACGGTGCCGGTGGGGTTCAGCGACGCCGAGATCACGAACAGGATCGGGAACACGGCGAAGATGACTGCGAGGATGCCGACGATGTGACGCCAGCCGATCTCCGCGAACCAGCGGCCGAAGCTCATCCTGTGCTGGGGGACCTGAGGAGCAGGAATGCTCGACGTGGTCGAGGCAGCGGGTGCAGACATGGGGGCCATCTCCTCAGTTGACGTCTTCGAGAGCACGAGTGAAGCGGAACTGCACGGCCGCCAGGATGCCCGTCAGGACGAACAGCATCACGGACACGGCGGAGGCGAAGCCGAAGTCGGCTCCCGAGCCGCCGAAGGCGATGCGGTAGATCATCGAGATCAGGATGTCCGTGGAGCCGCGGGTGAACTCGCCCGGCGGGAAGGGGCCACCCTGGGTGAGCAGCTCGATCGCGTTGAAGTTGTTGAAGTTGAACGCGAAGGAGGCGACCAGCAGCGGGGCCACCGCCACCAGCAGCAGCGGCATCACCACCTTGACGGTTGCCTGGAAGCGGCTGGCCCCGTCGATCTTGGCGGCCTCCAGCACGTCCCCGGGGATGGACTGCAGAGCACCGGTGGAGATGATGAACATGTAGGGGAAGCCCATCCACAGGTTCGTCAGCAGCACCGCCACCTTGGCCAGAGTGGGATCGCCGAACCAGTTGAGGTTGAGGTTCAGCATCTCGTTGATCAGGCCGAAGTCGCGGTTGTAGAAGTTCGACCACACCAGCAGGGCGATGAAGCCCGGCACGGCGTACGGCATCAGCAGGATCGAGCGGTACAGCCGGCGGCCCTTGAGCCGCTCGTCGTTGAGGATCAGTGCCAGGGCGAAGCCCAGGATGAAGGTGGACAGCACCGAACCGGCGGCGAACACCAGGGTCCAGGTGAAGGCACCCAGGAACTGCGAGGCGATGTTCGAGTTGGTGAACAGGCGCTCGTAGTTCTTCGTCCCCACGTTCTGAAGCCAGGACTGGGAGAAGGCGGGACGGCCGTCCTCGCCCACGAAGTACTCCGTGTCGCCCACCTTCGCCACGCTGTACTCGGTGCCGGAAGCGGTGTCGACGATGACGTCGCGCTCCTCGTCGTACTGCAGCACCGTGGTGCCCACGAAGGCCTGGTTCACGCTCAGGGGACGGATCGCGGAGGTGTCGTCCACCGGCACCGCGAGCTGCTGCAGCTCGTTGTACACGGCGTTGACCTCGCGCATGTCCAGCACGTCGCCCTGCGGCACCTCGGTGACGCGGCCGTCGGCCACGGTGACGTCGGAGGCGTCGACCTGCTCCAGCGGCTGCTCCTCGCTGCCGCGGAACACGTCACCGGTCTCGGGCTCCAGCAGCCACAGCTCGAAGGGCCCCTCGGTGGGGGAGCCCATCGTCGCGACCGTCATGTTGTAGCGCGGGGCGTCGGCCGTCTGCTGCACGGAGTTGGAGACGATCGAGTTGATCGCCTGCTCCTTGGTGCCGCGGGTGCCGTCGCCGAAGTTGGTGAAGGAGTACCCCACCGTCAGGATGATCGGGGTGATCAAGAAGACCACCAGGAAGAACGTGCCGGGGAAGAGGTACTTGCCGGGGATGAACCGCTTGGTGGAGTACAGCACGAAGATCGCGATCGCAGAGCCGATCAGGACGATCAGCCACATCCACAGCTGCTGTGCGATCAGGAGCGGAGCGAAGAAGACGACGAGGGCCAGGACCACGCCGAGGAAGAGGACGCGGCCCAGGACGGAGGTGATCGTGGTGGTCCCGCGCGTCTGCGCAGCAGCGGGGGACGAGGTGGAGGTCATGGCGACGATGCCTTTCGGAAACCCTGAGGAGGAAGGCGACGGGGGCGCGGCGGCTGGGCCGCCGCGCCCCCGTCGAGGGGATCAGCCGATCTGCCCGGCGATCTCCTCGCCGGCGGCCTCCATCGTGGAGGCCGGGTCGGCACCGCCGACGATGTTGGCCTGGGCCTGGCCCAGCGGGCCCCAGATGGCGGCCATCTGCGGGATCGACGGCATGGGCTCGGCCAGCTCGGCGAACTCGGCGATCTTCACCATGTCCGGGAACTCGCCGGAGAGCTTCTCTTGCAGCTCCAGGTTGACCGGGGGCAGGTTGTTGGACTGGAACATCTGCTCGGCGATCTCCGCGTTGGAGGCGACCTCACCGACGAAGGTCTGCGCGAAGCCGGCGTTCTGACCGTTGGATGCCACGTAGAAGGCGTTCACACCGGCGAAGGGCTTGGCGGGCTCCATGCCCTCGAAGCCCGGCACCGCACTCATGGCGTAGTCGATGCCGGCGGTGTTGATGTCGCCCAGGGCCCACGGGCCGGAGATCAGGTAGGCCGCCTTGCCGTCGGTGAACAGGGAAATGGCGTTGTCACCGGTGATGGAGGTGCGCAGCACGCCGTCGGCGCCCAGGGCGCCGATCTTCTCGGCGGCCGCGATGGAACCCTCCTTGCCCACTCCCAGATCCGTCGGGTCCTGGTTGCCCTCGGCGTCGGTGCCGAACAGGTAGCCGCCGCCGGAGGTGTACAGGGGCTGCATGTGGTAGGCGTCGCCCTGCTCGCCCACGGGCAGGGACAGCACGACCTCGGCGCCACCGGCCTTGGCCGCCTCCACCAGCTCCTCGATGGAGCCGGGCTCCGGCACATCGGTGAGCGCGTTGTTCGCGTAGAGGACCAGGGTCTCCACGGCGTAGGGGACGCCGTAGGTCTGGCCGTCGTAGGTCACGGCCTGAAGGCCGATCGGGGCCACCTTGTCGGCGGCGTCACCGGGCAGCTGCACCGGGGAGATGGCGCCGTTCTGCACCAGGTTGCCGATCCAGTCGTGCGCACCAAGCACGATGTCCGGGCCGTTGCCGGCCTGGTTGGCGGTGACGTAGTTGGTCTGGAGGTCGTTGGCGACGGTCTGCACCTCAACGGTGATGCCCTGGGCATCGGCCCAGGTCTTGGCCGGCTCCTGCAGGGACTTGGCCTTGAGCTCGTCGGCCCAGATCACCAGGTCGGCATCGCCGCGGGCGGGAACGCCCTCGGCGCCGCCCTCGGCGCCACCGGCATCCGACGCGCCGCCGGCATCCGACGCACCGCCGCCGGTACCGCCGTCGGTGTCGGAGTCGCCGCCGCAGGCAGCGAGCAGGGTCACGGAGGCGGCCACACCGCTGAGGGCGAGGAAGTTCTTACGACGGATCTGCACGTCTTCTCCTTTGAATCGTGGTCGGATTTCGACCGGGCAGGCTCTGACCTGTCGCTACGGACTGTAGAACGAAGCGCCCCATTCGTGCAAGAATGCGCAAGAACTTGCAGATATCGATTCGGACACGGGCGACGCGGCCCGCTGACCTGGAAGGATGAGTGTGAAGGCGCGACTCATCGACATCGCCCGCACCGCCGGGGTGAGCGAGGCCACGGTGTCCCGCGTGCTCAACGGCCGTGCGGGCGTCAACGAGACCACACGTCGCACGGTGATCGACGTGGCCCGACAGCTCGGGCGGGACGTCGGTCCCGATGTGACGCAGTCGGGGCCGCTGGTGGGGGTGCTGGTGCCGGACCTCGACAACCAGGTGTTCGCCTCCTGGGTGGAGCGGATCGAGGCCGAGCTGTTCCAGCGCGGCGCCTCCGCCCTGGTGTCGGTGCGGGCACGCACCGTCGAACGCGAGCGCGAGGCGTTCCAGCGCTTCCGGCACGCGGGAGCGGTCGGCATCATCGTGGTCTCCGGGCACCACGCCCAGGAGTCCGACCCCGTGGATCACTACCTCGAGGTCACCGCGAGCGGCACGCCCCTGGTGCTGGTCAACGGGGTGCGCGATGACGTGGACGCCTCCTTCCTCTCCACGGACGACGACCACGCGGTGCGCTCGGTGCTCACCCACCTGCACGACCTGGGACACGAGAAGGTGGGCCTGGCGGTCGGGGACGAGCACACCTGGCCGGTGCGCAAGAAGCTGCGCGCCTTCGAGGAGGCCCCGGTCCAGCACCCCGGGCAGGACCATCCCGTGGCCTTCACGGACTTCTCCTACGCCGGTGGGTACGAGGCCTCCCGCGATCTGGTGGGGCGCGGTGCCACGGCCGTGGTGTGCGGATCCGACGTGATGGCGGCGGGAGCGCTCGAGGGGGTGCGGTCCCTGGGGCTGTCGGTGCCCGGGGACGTCTCGGTGGTCGGGTATGACGACGTGTTCTGGGCCTCGCTCACCAGCCCGCCGCTGACCACGGTGCGCCAGGCCGTGCCGCAGATGGCGCGGGCCGCGGTGCGCACGGCGCTGTCCGGCGGGGAGCGGTCCCGCCGCCCCGCCCGCACCGAGGTGGTGGTGCGGCCGCAGCTGGTGGTGCGCGGATCCACCGCTGCTGCCCCTGCGACTAGCATGGCACGGTGACCGACGCGACCTCCTCCCAGATCTCCCGTACCAGCTACGACACCGCCCAGGCACGCAGCCAGGCCCTCGAGCAGAAGATCGCCACCGATCCCTCGGGCCTGCGCATGCTCACCGGGGACCGCCCCACCGGCGCGCTCCACATCGGGCACTACTTCGGATCGCTGCGCAACCGCGTGCGCCTGCAGGATGCCGGGGTCGAGACCTGGGTGCTGGTCGCCGACTACCAGGTGATCACCGATCGCGACGTGGTGGGGGACATCCGCGGCAGCGTTCGTGAGCTGCTCACCGACTACCTGGCCGTCGGGATCGACCCGGAACGGGCCACGGTCTTCGCCCACTCCGCGGTTCCGGCCCTCAACCAGCTGATGCTGCCGTTCCTCTCGCTGGTCACGCAGCCCGAGCTGGAGCGCAACCCCACCGTGAAGGCGGAGCTCCAGGCAGCCGGGAAGTCCGCCATGGGTGGCCTGCTGCTCACCTATCCCGTGCACCAGGCGGCCGACATCCTCTTCTGCCACGGCAACGTGGTGCCGGTGGGCAAGGACCAGCTGCCCCATATCGAGCAGACCCGTGTGATCGCCCGTCGCTTCAACGAGCGCTACGCCGGCGGCCAGACCGTCTTCCGCGAGCCCGACGCGCTGCTCTCGGAGGCGCCCACCATCCTGGGCCTGGACGGCGGGGCGAAGATGAGCAAGTCGCTGGGCAACACAGTGATGCTGCGCATGAGCGCGGACGAGACCGTCAAGCGCATCAAGAAGGCGAAGACCGACTCGGACCGCCAGATCACCTACGACCCGGAGTCACGCCCCGAGGTGGCGAACCTGCTGACCATCGCCTCGCAGTGCACCGGGCGCACCCCGGAGGAGATCGCCGGCGAGATCGGGGACAAGGGGGCCGGCACGCTCAAGATGATGACCGCCGAGGCGCTGAACGAGCACCTGGCGCCGATCCGCGAGCGCAGGGCCGAGCTGGAGAAGGACCCGGCCCAGCTGTTCTCCATCCTGCGGGCGGGCAATGAGCGGGCCAACGACGTCGCGAACGACACCCTGGCGACGGTGCGCGAGGTGATGGGGATGGTCTACTGACCCCGTCGTGAGGGTCAGAACCGGCTCGAGCTGCCCGCCCCGGAGAAACTCGAGGAGGAGTAGCCCGAGACGCTCGAGGTGCCGGACGAGCCGGAGGGATTGCGGTGCGACTCCAGTTCGTCCGCGGCCTGCGAATGCCAGGTGTTCAGCCACAGGATCGGGCTGACGTGCCAGAAGGTGCCGTAGCCGTCGGCGCCATCGCTCCCGGCCGCGCCGTCGGCGACCAGTCGCTGGTGGCGGCGCGCGCGCAGTGTCCGGTCGTACACCTCCTCGTCCTCGACGTACACGCTCGCATCGCGCAGTAGCTCCACCTCGCCCTCGTCCTCCGCCATGCGGGAGATGCCCAGTTCGCGCACCGCCATCGCGCGCTCGGAGAGCTCGGCGGTCAGGGTGTCCAGTCCCTCCAGGGCGGTGTCCGGGGTGATCTCGTCCTGCCCGAGCTGCCGGGTGAGGCGGTTCATCTCCGCCTCGGTGCGGTCGCACTGCTCACGCAGGGCATCCACGGCGGCCTGCTCCTCGGGTGATCGCTCGGAGAGATCGCCCTCGCTGCGCATCAGGGCGCCCTCGACGGCCTCCAGGGAGTCGCGCAGGGGTGCCTGCTCCCGTTCCCAGGCGCTGCGCCAGTCACCGATCCGGTGCAGCAGGTCATTGGCGGCGATGACGTCGTCGTCGATCGCGTCGAGTCGCTCCACCTGGCGGGAGAAGTCCTTCGAGGCGCGCCGCTGGTGCCCGCGCAGGCCCCAGGCCCACGGCAGGGTGGCGGGGATCTGCTGGTCGAGCTGCTCGGCCTTCTCGATCCCTGTGAGGTAGCGCTGGTACCGGTCCAGCACCGCTTCGGCGTAGGGGGAGTGGGCAGGAAGGGTGCGGGCAGCGGCTTCGGTCTCGGCGCGCTCGGCACGTACCCGGTCCCAGCCCGGCCGCGCACTCGCCACCCGTGCGCGCGCATTCCGGCGCCCGACGATGATCCCCAGCACGGTCGCCGCGGCCGCGCCCAGCGCCGCAAGGGCACCGCCGATGGCCGCGGTGGTCTGCCACCACGGCTGGTCCAGCAGCTCGGCGTATTCCTCGGCCCCGGCCACCAGGGCGCCCTCCCAATCACGGTCCTGGGCGGGATCGCGCATCTCGTCCTGCACGTTCTCGAAGCCGCCCGCGGAGAGCTTCACGTCCTCACCGCCGTAGGTGCCCAGGATCCGGTTCTCGGGGTCCAGGGCGATGATCACGCGGCCGTCGGCCCACTTGTCGCCGTCCATCCACTCGGGACGCTCCTGCTTGGCGTGAGCCAGCACGGCGTCGTTCAGCGCCGTGTCGCGCGAGGCGGGGATGTCCAGCTCGGTGACGTCGATGACGAGCACAGCGAGGTCCACCTCGCGGCGGAAGTCCGTCGCCGCCAGGCGGTCCTCTAGCGCTTCGTCGTCCACGGCGTCGGCCCGGTCGTCGATCGTGACGTCGCTGGGCGGCACGGCTGCGGCCGGCGGTGCCAGCGCCGCCGACAGGGCCATCAGCAGGGCGACCACCAGCAGCGTGAGCAGGGAGGGAGTCGGGACGGACGAGCGCGGGCGAGCTCCATCGGGCGGGGAGGAGCGGCCAGGGGAGGAGGGGGTGAGCATCTGCCGAGACTAGGTGTTGGGGTGCGGGGTGCGGATCAACCCCAGGTCTATCCCGCATGGGCCTTTCGGTGGGGATGACCACGCTCGGCACTGTCAGGAACCGACGGTGAGCGCGTTATGATCGGGCTAAGCACAGCTTTGAATCGAGCGCAGCTTCGAACCGAGGAGGACCTCCCGCATGACCACCTACGAGAACGTCTCCGAGCTCGTCGGCCGCACCCCCCTGGTGAAGCTCAACCGCCTGGGTGACGACGTCAAGGCCACCGTGGTGGCCAAGCTCGAGTTCTACAATCCCGCCAACTCCGTCAAGGACCGCATCGGCGTGGCCATGATCGATGCCGCCGAGGCCTCCGGCGAGCTCCAGCCCGGCGGCACCATCGTGGAGGCCACCAGCGGCAACACCGGCATCGCCCTGGCCATGATCGGCAGCTCCCGCGGCTACAAGGTGATCCTCACCATGCCCGAGTCCATGTCCAAGGAGCGGCGCGCCCTGTTGCGCGCCTTCGGTGCCGAGCTCGTGCTCACCGAGGCCCCCAAGGGCATGAAGGGCGCCGTGGAGAAGGCCGAGGAGATCGCCGCCGAGACCGGCGCGGTGCAGGTCAAGCAGTTCGACAACCCCGCCAACGCTGAGATCCACCGCCGCACCACCGCCGAGGAGATCTGGAACGACACCGACGGCCAGGTCGACGCCGTGGTGGCCGGCATCGGCACCGGCGGCACCATCACCGGGGTGGGCCAGGTGCTCAAGGAGCGCAAGCCCGAGGTGAGGATGTTCGCGGTGGAGCCCGAGGAGTCCGCCATCCTCACCGGCGGCAAGCCCGGCCCCCACAAGATCCAGGGCATCGGCGCCAACTTCGTGCCCACCGTGCTGGACACCGAGATCTACGACGAGGTCCTCGACATCGACGCCGAGACCGCCATGAACCGTGCCCGCGAGGTGGCCCGCAGCGAGGGCCTGCTGGTGGGCATCTCCTCCGGCGCCGCCATCGAGGCCGCCGCCCGCATCGGCGCCCGTGAGGAGTTCGCCGGGAAGATGATCGTGGTGGTCGTGCCGTCCTTCGGCGAGCGCTACCTCACCACGCCGCTGTACGCCGAGTACATGGACTGACCGCTCGATGAGACTCACCGATGCGGTGATGGGGGCCGTCGCGACCGTCCGGGAGGACGTCGCGGCGGCCCGCCGTCGTGACCCCGCCGCCACCGACGACCTGGCCCTGATGCTCACCTCCCCGGGTCTGCACGCCATCTGGACCCACCGCGCCGCCCACGCCCTGTGGAAGCGCGGGGTGAAGCTCCCGGCGCTGGTGATCGCCCAGGGTGCACGCTCGGTGACCGGCGTGGAGATCCATCCCGGTGCCACCATCGGCCGGCGCTTCTTCATCGACCACGGCATGGGCGTGGTGATCGGGGAGACCGCCGAGGTGGGCGACGACGTCATGCTCTACCACGGCGTCACCCTGGGTGGCCGCTCCATGGAGCGCACCAAGCGCCACCCCACCGTCGAGGACGGCGTCACCATCGGCGCTGGTGCCCGGGTGATCGGGCCGGTCACGATCGGCTCCCAGGCCCAGGTCGGTGCCAATGCCGTGGTGGTCAAGGACGTGCCCGCCCGCGCCACCGCGATCGGGGTGCCGGCGAAGGTGCGCACCGGCGCGGCCCACCCCACCGAGCAGGTGGATCCGGCGATCTGGATCTAGAACGGGTCCAGGAACGAGGAGCGCCCCACCCCGTTGGCGGCGCGCTCCCACTCGGGCAGCACGTCGTGGGCGTCGGCCGCGATCACGTGGTCGAAGGCCGCGCGCACGATCGGCTCCTGCGGGGGGTCGATGTCGATCAGCACCGTGGTGGCGCCGTGGGTCTTCGCCAGCGGGGCCAGGTGCGCGGCCGGGAACACCACGCCGCTGGTGCCCACCGCCACGAACAGGTCCGCCCGCTGCGCGAGGCGCATCCCCAGGTCCAGGGCCTGGGCGGGCAGCATCTCGTCGAACAGCACCACGTCCGGCCGGGTAGGGCTGCCGCAGTGCGGGCAGTCCTCGGGCACCCCGTGGTCGGTCGCGGTCGAGCCCTCGCCCGGGGTGACGGGCATCCGCCAGTGGCACTCCCCGCCCAGGCACACCGCATGCAGGGCGCTGCCGTGGAGCTCCGCCACCACCTCGCTGCCGGCGGCCTGGTGCAGCCCATCGATGTTCTGAGTGATCACCGGTGAGCCCATGCGGGCGATCGCCCGGTGCCCCGGGGTGGGGCCGTGGTCCATGGCGATCTTCGCCATCTTCCCCCACACCCGCCACAGGTCCGGCAGGGAGTCCGGAAGGCGCTCGGCATGCATCGCCGCTTCGATCTGCGGGTCCAGGGCCCACAGCCCCTGCGGACCGCGGAAGGTGCCCATCCCCGTGCGGGCGCTCAGCCCCGAGCCGGTGAGGAACACGATCTCGCGGTGCTCCGGACCGGGCCGGAACACGCCCCTGCGGCGCGTGGTCACCACTCCTCGTGCTCCCGCGAGTCCCAGGCCTGCTTCTCGCCCAGGTCCAGGGCGGCCAGCAGGGCGCGGTCCTCGTCGTCCAGCGCCACATGGTCCAGGGAAGCGTTGTCGATCTGGCGCTGTGGGTCCGAGGACTTCGGGATCACCACGATGTCCTGGTCGATCGCCCAGCGCAGCGACACCTGGGCGCCCGTCGCGCCATGCTTCTCGGCGACCTTGCGCAGCGCGAACTGCTGCGAGAGGCCTTCACGGCCGCCCAGTGGTCCCCAGGCCTCGGTGACGATGCCGTGCTCCCGGTGGAAGGCGACCGCCTCGGGGCGCGGCAGGGCGGGGGAGAGCTGGATCTGGTTCACCTCGGGCCATTCACCGGTCGCATCGACCAGTTCCTGGATCTGCTCCGGCCGGAAGTTGGACACGCCGATGTGGGCGGTCAGGCCCTCCTGCTTCATCTCCACCAGGGTGCGCCAGGTCTCCACTGCCAGGCCGCGGGAGGGGTTCGGCCAGTGGATCAGGGTGAGGAACACGGATTCGGCTCCCAGCCGGCGCAGGGACTCCTGCAGTCCGGTGCGGGCCTGCTCGCGGCCCTGATCGCCACCGGCGATCTTGGTGGTCACCAGTGCCTGCTCCGGGTCGAGGCCGCTGGCGCGGATGCCCTCGCCCACGGCGGCCTCGTTGCCGTACTGGGCGGCGGTGTCGATCAGGCGGTAGCCGTTGCGCAGGGCCGCCGCGATCGACTCCACTGCATCGGTGCCCTTGAGGGAACTGGTGCCGAAGCCGATCAGGGGGATCCGGGTGCCGTCGGCCAGGGCGGTGGTGGGGATGGAAAGAGCGGTCACGGGTGCCTCCTGGGATCGATGTCGGATGCCTCCAGGGTAGTCACTCCCGCCGTGGGCGGGCTGGGTCCCTGTTAGCGTGCCGGGGACAGGACGCAGCGCGGCGAGGAGGGGCCATGACCCACGAGAGCACCAGCGGCGGCACTGGAGACCCGGGAATGATGGGACCGCCACCACGGGCCGCGGGCAGCGGAGTGCGCGATGAGATCTCCCCGCTGCGCCGGGTGATCGTCCACCGACCCGGCCTGGAGATGGAGCGCCTCACCCCCGACACGCGCGAGCGGTTCCTGTTCGACGAGGTGCTGTGGCTGGACCGCGCCCGTTCCCAGCACGAGGAGTTCTCGGCCCTGCTGCGCAGGGAGGGTGCCGAGGTGCTGGAGCTGACCGATCTGCTCACCGAGGTGCTGGACGTGCCCGAGGCGCGTGCCGAGCTGCTCGACGGAGCCCTCGACGAATGGGTGCTCGGCTCGATCGCCGCCCAGGACCTGCGCGAAGCGCTCGCCGATCTTCCCTCCGCGCAGCTGGTCACCGTGCTGATAGCCGGGATCACGATCGGCGAGCTGCAGCAGCTGGGGGTGCAGCCGCGGTCCATCGTGCTGCAGCGCCTGGGCGAGCAGGACCTGGTGCTGGACCCCCTTCCCAACCACCTGTTCACCCGCGACTCGTCCATGTGGGTCGGCGACGTGGCGGCGGTGAGCCCGATGCGCCACACGGCGCGCCGTCGCGAGAGCCTGCACCTGGAGACCCTCTATCGCCGCCACCCCCTGTTCACGGGGCCCGACGGGCCCCGCCGGGTCCTCGCGCCGGAGACGAGCAAGGCGGGGGTCGGCACCGTGGAGGGCGGCGACGTGATGGTGCTGTCCGAGAGCACCGTCGCCGTGGGGCTGTCCGAGCGCACCACGGCCGTTGGCGCCGAGCACCTCGCGGCCGGCCTGCTCGACGCGGGCGTGGTGGACCGGGTGATCGCCCTGGCCCTGCCCCAGCGCCGATCGATGATGCACCTGGACACCGTGACCACCGTGGTCGACGAGGAGTCGATGGTGCGCTACGGCCCGCTGGGCCAGGTGGAGAGCTACGTGATCGAGAAGGTGGGTGGTCGCCTGCTCTCCCGCGCCCACCCCGCCGACGAGATGGACCAGGTGCTGGCGCGCGGCATGGGGGTGCCCTCCCTGCGGGTGATCACCGCACCGCTGGACCCCTACTCCGCCGCGCGCGAGCAGTGGGACGACTCCTGCAACCTGCTGGCGCTGGCGCCCGGCAAGGTGGTCGCGTACGAGCGGGCGGCCGCCACCAACGACCATCTGCGCTCCCTCGGCATCGAGGTGCTCGAACTGGACGGGGACGAGCTGGGGCGCGGGCGCGGAGGACCGCGCTGCATGACCTGCCCCGTGCTGCGGGCCTGAGCTCAGCGGCGGCCGGGCGGCGGGGGATCGGCGGCGGTCTGCACGATCGCGGCGGGCTCCGGCAGCGGCTCGCTCAGCGAGCGCTCCATCAGCAGCTGCTGGGTGCCGAACTCCTCGAGCCCCTTGCGCACGGTGAAGCCGAGCTTGCGCAGCAGCGCCACAGAGCGCTTGTTGCGGGTCTGCGTGACGGCGATCACGGTGCTGTCCTCCAGCGACTCCTGCGCCCACCGCAGCAGCGCCAGGCAGGACTCCGCCGCATACCCCTGCCCGGTGTGCTCCGGCAGCAGCGCGTAGGAGAGCTCCAGCTCACCCCGGTCGTAGTCCAGGGTGATCGAGCCCATCATCGCGTCATCAGCCGCGGAGGCGATCACCCAGCGGCCCCAGCTGAGCCCCAGGGGGGAGAGCTCCAGCGCCTGGCGGGAGGCGTAGTCCACCGCACCGCCGAGGTACTCCCGGGTCACGGGATCGGTGAGCAGGCGGATCATCGCCTGCCTGTCCGAATCCAGGGGTTCGCGGATGTGGACCCGCTCGCTGCGGATCCTGATCGGCCACTGGTCCGTGCCTTCCCGTGTCACCCCTCCACCGTACAAGCTGAACAGGTCTCCAGCAGTGCCAACCGGCCCGATGGTGGGGGCCCGCGAGGGGCGGTACAGTGAGGCCTGTGACACGGTGAGGTGTCGGGGGACCGGCGGCCCGATCCGCCCGTGAGGACGAAGGAGCACGATGGTCGAGCATGCCCTGCGGAGCACTGCCCTGGAGGCGGTCCACGAACGGCTGGGAGCCACCTTCACCGATTTCGCCGGCTGGCGGATGCCCGTTCGATACGGCTCCGACCTGGCCGAACACGCCGCGGTACGCGAGAGCGCGGGCCTGTTCGACCTCAGCCACATGGGTGAGATCCGCATCGAGGGCCCCCAGGCACCCGAGGCCCTGGACCACGCCTTCGCCGGGAAGATCTCCACCGTCTCCGTGGGCCGTGCCAAGTACACCCTGCTGCTCACCGAGAGCGGCGGCGTCATCGACGACGTCATCGTCTACCGGCGCGCCGAGGACCGCTACCTGGTGGTCGCCAACGCCTCCAACGCCGCCGCGGATCTCGCTGCCCTGCAGGAGCGCCGCGCCGACTTCGACGTCGAGGTGATCGACGCCTCCGCCGAGACCGCGCTGATCGCCGTGCAGGGCCCCGCCAGCGCCGAGATCATCACCGGTGCCCTGACCGTCGAGGGCACCGAGGCGGCCGGCATCACCGAGGCCGACATCGACGCGCTGGGCTACTACCGCTTCCTGGAGGGCACCTACCGGGGCGCGGAGCTGCTGGTGGCCCGCACCGGCTACACCGGCGAGGACGGCTTCGAGCTGTACGTGCGCGCCGAGCTCGCCCCCTCCCTGTGGGACCACCTGACGGCCGTGGGCGGGCAGAAGCTCACCCCGTGCGGGCTGGCCTGCCGCGACACCCTCCGCCTGGAGGCCGGGATGCCGCTGTACGGCAATGAGCTCGGCACCGAGCTGCACCCCGCGCAGTCCGGCCTGGGCAAGGTGGTGGCGCTGAAGTCCAAGGGCGACTTCGTGGGCCGCTCGGCCGTGGAGAGCACCGACACCTCCGAGCTGCCCGTGCTGGTGGGCCTGGCCGCGCAGGGGCGCCGCGCCGCACGCGCCGGGGCCGTCGTGCGCACCACCGATGGCACCGAGGTGGGCACGGTCTCTTCCGGCGCTCTCTCGCCCACCCTGGGGCACCCCATCGCCATGGCCTTCGTGCGCCCCGATCTCACCGCCGTCGGCACCGAGCTGGTGCTGGACGTGCGCGGCAAGGACCTGCCCGCCCGTGTGGTGGACCTGCCCTTCTACTCCCGCTCCTGACCCCTGCACCTCTGCTCGACCGATCATCACGAACACGCCTGGAAAGGAACCCCGTCATGTCCGACGACCTCCGCTACAGCAAGGATCACGAATGGGTGCGCCTGGACGAGGACGGCCTGGCCGTCGTCGGCGTCACCGACTACGCCGCCGGTCAGCTCGGTGACGTGGTCTACGTCGACCTGCCCGAGGTGGACGACGAGATCAGCGCCGGCACCGTGATGGGCGAGATCGAGTCCACCAAGTCCGTCTCCGACCTGTACTCGCCGATCGACGGCAGCGTGGTGGAGGTGAACCAGGAGGTCGTGGACGCCCCCGAGCTGGTGAACTCCTCGCCCTGCGACGAGGGCTGGCTGATCAAGGTGCGCACCGGGGACCTGCCCGAGGATCTCCTCACCGCCGAGGAGTACGCCCAGCTCACCAAGGGCTGATTCGCCCGTCCGCAGCTCGCCGCCCCCGTCCGCCGCTCGATCCTCCAGGGGTACCCGCTCCATGACAGATCCGTCCGTGCTCGCCCACGACTCCTTCGTCCGCCGCCACGTCGGCACCGATTCCGACGCCCAGCGCCACATGCTCGATGTGCTGGGCTTCGACTCCCTCGACGAGATGCTGACCCGGGCGGTGCCCGGCACCATCCTGCTCGAGCCCGAAACGCGCGGTGTGGTGCCGCCGGGCGTGGGGGAGGCGGCCGCCCTCGAGGAGCTGCGAGCCCTGGCCCGCCGCAACACGGTGCGTCGCTCCCTGCTGGGCCTGGGGTACTACGGCACCCACACCCCGGCGGTGATCCAGCGCAACGTGCTGGAGAACCCCGCCTGGTACACCGCGTACACGCCGTACCAGCCGGAGATCTCCCAGGGCCGCCTGGAGGCGCTGCTGACGTTCCAGACCATGATCTGCGACCTCACCGGCATGGACGTCTCCACCGCCTCCACCCTGGATGAGTCCACCTCGGCCGCGGAGGCGCTGATGCTGGCCCGCCGGGCCGCCCGGCGCAAGCCCCCGGTGTTCCTGGTGGACGCCGACGCCCTGCCCACCACCAAGGAGGTGCTGGCCGGCCGCGCCAAGGGACTCGGGATCGAACTGCGCGAGGTCGACTTCGCCACCGCCGGTGCCGAGGGCATGGCCGAGGGCGAGTTCTTCGGCGCCCTGGTGCAGTACCCGGGCGCCTCGGGCCGCGTGTGGGATCCCAGTGAGGTGATCGCCGCGGTCAAGGAGGCCGGCGCCATCTCGGTGGTCTCCGCGGACCTGCTGGCGCTGACCCAGCTGCGCACCCCGGGCGAGATGGGGGCCGATGTCACCGTGGGCACCTCCCAGCGCTTCGGGATCCCGCTGGGCTTCGGCGGGCCCCACGCCGGCTTCGTGGCGGTGCGCAAGGGACTGGAGCGGCAGCTGCCGGGCCGCCTGGTGGGCGTCTCGGTGGATGCCGACGGCAACCCTGCCTACCGCCTGTCCCTGCAGACACGTGAGCAGCACATCCGCCGCGAGAAGGCCACCAGCGCCATCACCACCGCCCAGGTGCTGCTGGCCGTGATGGCCGCGCTGTACGCCGTCTACCACGGCCCCGAGGGCCTGGCCCGGATCGGTCGCCAGGTCGCCGAGCGCACCGCGGCCCTGGCCGCCCGCCTGCGCGCCAACGGCTACGAGCTGGTCCACGACTCCTTCTTCGACACCGTGCAGGTGCGCGCCACCGGCCGGGCCCGCGACATCGTCGCCGACTTCGCCCGCGCTGGGTTCCTGGTGCGGGAGATCGACGCGGATCGCCTCCAGCTGAGCCTGGACGAGACCGTCACCGAGCAGGACCTGCGGGCCATCGTCGCCGCCTTCGGGCCGCAGGCCGTCGAACCCCTCGAGGGCGGGCAGGGCACGGACACCGGTCCGGTGAGCGCGGCGGGCACGGGCGGCTCCGCGGACGCCGCCGAGATCGCCGACGGCATCGATGTCGAGGCAGCCTGGGGAGACCTGGTGCGCACCAGCCCCTTCCTGCAGCACCCCGTGTTCAGCTCCTTCCCCTCCGAGACCGCGATGATGCGCTACCTGCGCCGCCTCGCCGACCGGGACTTCGCCCTGGACCGCGGCATGATCCCCCTGGGCTCGTGCACGATGAAGCTGAACGCCGCCACCGAGATGGCCGCCATCACCTGGCCCGAGTTCAACGCGATCCACCCCCTCGCGCCCCGTGAGGACGTGGAGGGCTACCTGGACCTGATCACCCAGCTGGAGAACTGGCTGATCGACCTGACCGGGTACGACACCGTCTCGCTGCAGCCCAACGCAGGCTCCCAGGGGGAGTTCGCCGGCCTGCAGGCCATCCGCGCCTACCACGACTCCCGCGGCGACGCGGAGCGGGACGTGTGCCTGGTGCCCAGCTCCGCCCACGGCACCAACGCGGCCTCCGCCGTCAATGCTGGGCTGCGCGTGGTGGTGGTGGACTCCGACTCCCGCGGCAACATCGACCTGGACGACCTGAAGCAGAAGATCAAGGACCACGGCGAGCAGCTGGCCGCGATCATGATCACCTACCCCTCCACGCACGGCGTGTACGAGGAGGAGGTGCGCACCGTGTGCCAGCTGGTGCACGATGCCGGCGGTCAGGTGTACGTCGACGGCGCCAACCTCAACGCCCTGCTGGAGGTGGCCAAGCCCGGCGAGTTCGGCGGGGACGTGTCCCACCTGAACCTGCACAAGACCTTCTGCATCCCCCACGGCGGCGGCGGCCCCGGGGTGGGACCGGTGGCCGCGAAGGCCCACTTGGCGCCCTTCCTGCCCGGCCACCCGGCGATGCAGCAGCACGAGCACCCGCAGGCCGGCAGCAGCAGCGGCGTGGTGCACGGCGGCCCGCCTGTCTCCCAGGCGCCCTACGGATCCCCGTCGATCCTGCCCATCACCTGGACGTACATCCGCCTGATGGGCCAGGAGGGCCTGCGCCACGCCACCGCCTCGGCGGTGCTGGCAGCCAACTACGTCGCCGAGAGGCTGCGGGAGGCCTACGACATCCTCTACACCGGGGACAACGGCCTGGTGGCCCACGAGTGCATCGTGGACCTGCGACCCTTCACCGCCCGCACCGGGGTGAGCGTGGACGACGTGGCCAAGCGCCTGATCGACTACGGCTTCCACGCGCCCACAATGTCCTTCCCCGTGGCCGGGACCCTGATGGTCGAGCCCACCGAGTCCGAGGACCTCGGGGAGATCGACCGCTTCGTCGACGCGATGCTGATGATCGCCAAGGAGGCCGAGGCGGTCGCGGCAGGGGAGTGGCCCGCCGACGACAACCCGCTGGTGAACGCCCCCCACACCGCGGACTGCATCGCGGTGGAGGACTGGACCCACCCGTACTCGCGGGAGACCGCCGTGTACCCGGGCATCTGGAACGGCGGGGACGACTCCTCGGTGCACTCCAGTGCCCGCATGCGGATCCAGTCCAAGTACTGGCCGCCGGTGCGCCGCATCGACCAGGCCTACGGCGACCGGCATCTGGTGCCCACCTGGCCCACGGAGTGATACTGCTCCGGCGCGGTTCCGGGGCGGCCCGCCCCGGCCGCCTGCCCTGAACTGGGCCCACCGAATATGAACGGCCATGACGCCCCGGCTTCGCACCGGGGCGTCGTGCCATCTAGCCTGCACGTATGACACAGATCCTCACCAGCCACGCCGGCTCCCTGCCCCGCAGCCCCGAGCTGATCGCCGCCAACGCCGCCCGCCCCGTGGGCGAGGACGGCCTGACCCCCGAGCCCACCGAGGAGTTCCGCCAGGTGCTGCGCCAGGCGGTGGCCGACGTGGTCGCCAAGCAGCGCGAGATCGGGATCGCCGTCCCCAACGATGGGGAGTACGGACACCTGATGGGCTCGGCCGTCAACTACGGCTCCTGGTGGTCCTACATCTTCGACCGGGTCAGCGGCCTCGAGCTCACCGGTGCCGACCCCTTCTCCAGCGAGCCGGTGCGCTCCGAGCCCGGCAACGTGCGCCTGACCACCTTCCCGGACCGCCGCGACTGGACCATCTTCGCCGAGGCCTACCAGGACCCCACCTCCGGCATCACCGTGGGCACCCAGCCCACCTTCCCGGCGGCCACCGGCCCCATCGCGTACTCCGAGGCGGGTCGCGAGCTGGTGGGGCAGGACGTCGCCAACTTCCGCGCCGCCCTCGACGCCAGCGGCTACGACAGCGGCTTCCTGGCCGCCCTCTCGCCCGGCTCCGGCAGCCGCATCGTCGATGAGCACTACGGCGACGAGGACGCCTTCCTCGACGCCTGGGTGGAGGCGATGCGCCCGGAGTACGAGGCGATCGCCGCCGCCGGCCTCACCGTGCAGATCGACGACCCGTCGATCGCGGAGAACTGGGACCAGATCAACCCCGAGCCCAGCATCGAGGACTACGTGGCCTTCACCCGCAAGCGCGTGGACGCGGTCAACCGCGCCCTGGTGAACGTGCCCACCGAGCAGACTCGATTCCACCTGTGCTGGGGCTCCTGGCACGGTCCCCACACCACCGACATCGAGTTCCGTCACATCGTGGACCTGCTGCTGGAGATCGACGCGCGCTACTACAGCTTCGAGGCCGCCAACGTGCGCCACGAGCACGAGTGGACCGTGTGGCAGGACGTCACCCTGCCCGAGGACAAGGTGATCGTGCCCGGCATCGTCCCCCACGCCCCCAACGTGGTGGAGCACCCCGAGCTGGTGGCACAGCGCATCGAGCGCTTCGCCCGCCTGGTCGGCCCCGAGCGCGTGATCGCCTCCACCGACTGCGGTCTGGGCGGGCGCATCCACCCGCAGATCGCCTGGGCCAAGCTGGAGTCCCTGGTGGCCGGTGCGGAGATCGCCTCCGCTCGGGTGTGAGCCCACAGTCGCAGCAGCCTCCGCTGCACCCCGACGGAGCCGAGGTGGCCGAGAGTTCACCTCGGCTTCGTCGGCATGTCACGACCTGGTGGCGAAGGGGTCGGCCCCAAGGCGGATGATGGGCCCCGTGAGGATCCTTGTGGTAGCCGAGTCCTTCCTTCCGCACATGAACGGGGTCACCAATTCGGTGCTCCGCATCGTCGACCACCACACCGCCAGCGGGGACGACGTCGCGATCATCGCCCCGCACTGGCCCCATGCCGACACCTCCCTGCGCACCGCCTGCGGGCGCCGCGTCCCGGTGCGCCGCATCCCCTCCGTGCCCCTGGCCGGATACCCGGACGTGCGCATCGCCACCACCAGCGCCACGTCCCTGCGTCGCCGGATCGGTGAGTTCGAGCCCGACGTGGTCCACCTGGCCTCCCCGGCGGTGCTGGGCGGTCGGGCCGTGGTGGCAGCGCAGAAGCTGGGCGTGCCCACCGTGGCCGTGTACCAGACCGACATCCCCGGATACACCGCGCGCTACGGCATGCCGTTCCTGGAGAGCGCCAGCTGGCAGCTGCTGCGGGACGTGCACAACCGCTCCACCCTCACCCTGGCCCCCTCCACCGCCACTCGGGACCAGCTGGTCGAGCACGGCATCGAGCGGGTGCACCTGTGGCGGCGCGGCGTGGACACCTCCCTGTTCTCACCGTCGCTGCGCAGCGAGCGACTGCGCTCGAAGCTGGCCAGGCCCAGGGAGCGGATCGTGCTGTACGTGGGCCGGCTGGCCCCCGAGAAGCAGGTGGAGGACCTCAAGGTGGTCCACGACATGCCCGGCGTGCGCCTGGTGATCGTCGGCGAGGGCCCCGAGCGGGACAGCCTGCGCCGCCACATGCCCCGTGCACGGTTCGCAGGCTTCCGCTCCGGCACGGACCTTGCGACCTACCTGGCCAGTGCGGACCTGTTCATCCACCCCGGTGAGCTGGAGACGTTCGGGCAGACGATCCAGGAGGCCATGGCCTCCGGGCTGCCGGTCATCGCCCCGCGCAGCGGCGGCCCCGTGGACCTGGTGACCCCCAGCCGCACCGGATGGCTCTACACCCCGGGCATGCTGGACGAGATGCGCGAGGCCGCAACCGACCTGCTGTTCGACGACGCCAAGCGCGCCGCGTTCGGTGCGGCCGCCCTGGAGTCGGTGAGGAAGCGCACCTGGCCGGTGCTGTCCGAGCAGCTGCGCGGCTACTACCAGCAGGCCATCGCCGCGAACAGGGCGCTCGCCGTCAGTCGGTGATCACCTGCTGGGCGAAGGCCTCCAGCAGGGCCCGGCCCCCCGCCAGGGTGCCCGGCGACGCAGTGACCGATGCGGCCCTCGAGGGCGCTCGCGGCCAGCTGCGCCCCCAGGCAGATGCCCAGCGTCGGCAGATGCCGGTCCAGGGCCAGTGCCAGCAGGCGGCGGGTCTGCGGCAGCCACGGGTGCTCCGCGTCGTCGCGCGCGTCCATGCCGCCGCCCAGCACCACCAGACCCTCGAAGGGGCCCAGGTCCATCGGCAGCTGGTCGCCCCGGTGGGGCCGGTGCAGGTGCAGGGTGAGACCGGCCTCGGCCAGCACGTCGGCGAGCACCCTGGGCGGGCAGTCCGCCTCGTGCTCGATCACCAGGACATCGGAGGGATGGGCGTCCATGCGCCTTTCCTACCAGAGCCCCGCCCCACCCGCGTCACATTCGGCCATACTCCTTCGCCGCGGGCGGTCCGCGATGGTGCACTGCTCATGTCGCACCCGGCGACGCAGCGGCTCCCGGACCCCCCGGAGCACCGGATCCAGCGGAGAGGACCACTCATGGCGCAGCGCACCCCCCGTCGCCCGCTCATCGGCGTGACCGCAGGGACCAGCCGCATGATGACCGGGGCCTGGGCGGGCCACGACGCCGTGGTGATCACCGAGCACTACGTGCGCGCCGTGCGCGCCGCCGGGGCGAGGGCCGTGGTGATCGCCCCGCAGGAGGAGTGGACCGACGAGGAAGTGGCCGAACTCGATGCGATCGTGCTCTCCGGCGGCACCGACCTCGACCCCGCCCTGCTGGGCGAGGCGCCCCGGGACACCGACATGGCCGCCCAGCCGGAGCGGGACGCCTTCGAGACGGCCCTGTACCGGGCGGCACGACGCACGGGCGTGCCGGTGCTGGGCATCTGCCGGGGACTGCAGATCGCCGTGGTCGCCGAGGGCGGCTCCCTGCACCGTCACCTTCCCGAGGACCTGCCGCAGCACCCCGCCACCGGGGAGCGCCCCACCCGGGTCACCGCTCGGATCGACGCCGACAGCGACCTCGCCCTCGCACTGGGGAGCAGTGCGGAGGTCACCGCCTACCACCACCAGGGAGCACGGGACGTGCACGGGGATCTGCGGGTGGTGGCCCGTCATGCCAGCGGACTGCCGCTCGCGGTGGAGGCGACCGGCGGCTCCCCGGTGATCGCCGTGCAGTGGCATCCGGAGCTCGATCCCTCCCAGGGCGTGGTGTTCGACGCGCTGGTCGCGGCGGTGCGCCAGCAGGCCGCGGCGACGGTGGAGGCTGTCCCCGCCACCCGGGACGCTGGTCTACCATGGGGGCGGATCCATCGGCCAGGACCATCGGAGGAAGCATGAGCACGGAGCACAGCGCGCAGGGCACGCACGCGGATGCGCGGGGCATCCAGGGCAGCCACGCGACCAACACCACCTCGCAGGGGAACAGCCCGGTCCTCAGCGTCGCGCTGTTCGTGCTCCTGTTCGGGCTGTTCGTCGCCGGTCTCTACACCATGAGCCTGTTCACGCCGCTCACCTTCGCGGTGGGGATGCTGCTGTGCATCCTCGCGCTGTACCTCACCTTCGACCTGGTGCCGCGCTTCCTCACCTGAGCCCCGGCCAGGGCGCTGCCCCGGCCGTGCCGGGGAACGATCAGCACGCCCGCCCGGCTCATCGATGACACGCCGCCCCGGCCGGTCCTGGACCGGCCGGGGCGGCGCTCGTCGTGCTCGGGGGGACGCGTGCGGCCCGGGCGGGCTCAGCCGCGGTCGCGGTCCAGCCGCACCACGGACTCCAGGGCCACCACGATCATGTCCTCGAAGGACTCCTGGCGCTCCATGGCGCTGGTCTCCTCCCCGGTGAGCAGGTGATCCGAGACGGTGCACAGCGCCAGGGCGCGGCGGGAGAACTGCGCGGCCAGGGTGTACAGGGCCGCCGCCTCCATCTCCACCCCCAGCACGCCGTAGTCGGCGAGGGTGGAGGTGACCTCCGGATCGGGGTTGTAGAACTGGTCGGCGGAGTAGAGCCCCCCGGCGATCACCGGCAGCAGGCGCTCCTCGGCCACCTCGGCAGCCAGGCGCAGCAGGTCGAAGTCCGCAGCGGGGGCGTAGTTCACGTGGCGGAAGCGCGGCACGTTCATCGCGGAGTCCGTGGAGGCGGCCACGCCCAGCACCACGTCCCGCACCTTGACCTTGTCCGAGAGGCCGCCGCAGCTGCCCACCCGGATGACCGCCTCGACGTCGTACTCGGTGAACAGCTCGTGCGCGTAGATCGCGATCGAGGGCTGGCCCATCCCGGAACCCTGGGCGGAGATCCGCACGCCCTGGTAGGTGCCGGTGTAGCCGAGCATCCCGCGCACGTCGTTGTACTGGACCGGATCCTCGAGGAAGGTCTCGGCGATCCAGCGAGCGCGGTACGGGTCGCCCGGCATCAGCACGTAGGGGGCGATCTGGTCAGGGGTGGCACCGATGTGTGTCGACATGGCGCCAGCCTACGGTGGGCCGTGCCCGGACCGAATCTGCGCCGCACCTCAGAGTGCGGAGCATGTTTGCGACGGCCCCGATCCGTGGCGGAGGATCGTGGACTGTGAACGTTCCCTCCTCCGGCGCCCGCACCCCCTCCCGCACGCCGGTTGCTGCCGACGCCCGCCGTGCCCGCTGGGCGGTCTCCCTGATCTTCTTCCTCAACGGGCTCAGCTTCTGCGCCATCCTGCCCCGCTACCCCGAGCTGGTGGACTCGATCGGACTGAGCAACACCGCCTTCGGGCTCGCCGTGGGCCTGGGACCGCTGGGAGGGCTGCTGGCAGGACTGGGCGCCGCGGGGCTGATGAAGCGGTGGGGCTCTGCCCGGGTCGCGGTGACCGCGCAGATCATCGCCTCCACCACGCACCTGCTGGTGTACACCGCCGGGTCCTGGCTGTGGCTGGCCGGAGCGCTGCTGATGGCGTCCGCCGCGGACGCCATCACCGACATCGCGATGAACGCCCACGGCATGCGGGTCGAGCGCCGCTACCGCCGCTCCATCATGAACAGCTACCACGGCTTCTGGTCGCTCGGTGCCGTGACCGGTGGCGTGCTCGGCGCCGCCGGCGCCCAGGTGGGCCTGCCCCTGTGGGTCCAGGGCGTGCTGGGCCTGGTGCTGTTCGGCGCGGCCGCGTTCGCATCACTGCGCTTCATGCTGCCGGGCCCGGACACCACCGAGCGCGAGTCGGCGGCCGGTCCCAGCCCGGCCTCCGCCGCCGACGTCCCCGCCGGTGCCCATGCCTCGTCCGAGGGGGCGCAGGGGCGCCGCGTCGCCGGGATGAGCATGCGGGGTCTGGGTCTGATCGCGGCGCTCGGAGCGGTGCTGGTGTTCGCGGGCTCCACCGAGGATGCCGGCAACACCTGGGGCGCGCTGTTCATGCACAGCACCTTCGAGGTCACCCCGTTCATGGCGGGAATGGCGTTCGTGGCCCTGCAGGGTGCCCAGACCATCGGCCGCTTCACCGGGGACGCCGTCGTGGACCGCCTGGGGGACCGCCTCACCGCCCGCATCGGCGCCCTGGTCTCGGCAGCCGGCATGAGCCTTGCGCTGCTGCTGCCCACGCCCGCGACCGCACTTGTCGGCTTCGCCGCCGCCGGTTGGGGGATCGCCACACTGTTCCCGGCGGCGTTCCGGGCCGCCGACGACATGCCCGGTGTCCCCCCGGGCGTGGGCATCACCGTGGTGGGCTGGCTGGCGCGCGTGGGCTTCTTCGCCACCCCGCCCATCATCGGTGCCCTGGCCGATGCCTTCACCCTGCGGTACGCGCTGTGGCTGGTCCCCATCTACGCCGTGGGCATCCTGCTGTTCTCCGGCGCACTGTCCGGCAAGCGGGAGCCGGTCGCCTAGAAGCGGTCGGGATCCCCGGCGCCCACGCGCGCCACCTCCACCTCACCGCCGGCGAGGTTGACCACCGTGGTGGGGTCGATGCCCACCTCGCCGGCGTCGATGATCACGTCCAGCTGGTCACCCAGCAGGTCCTGAACCACCCAGCCCTCGGCCGGGGGATCCTCCTGGCCGGGCAGCAGCAGGGTCGAGGAGACGATCGGCTCGCCGAGAGCCTCCAGCAGGGCATGGGTGACGCGGTGATCGGGGATCCGCACGCCCACCGTGTGCTTCTTGGGATGAGCCATCCTGCGGGGCACCTCCTTGGTGGCAGGCAGGATGAACGTGTACGGCCCGGGGGTGGCGTTCTTGACCAGGCGGAACGTGGGATTGGAGACGATCACGAACTGGCTGAGCTGAGCGAAGTCCGCGCACACCAGGGTGAAGTGGTGGTCCTTGCCCACCTGGCGGATGCGCCGGATCCGCTCCAGCGGCTCGTGAGCGTCCAGGGTGCACCCCAGGGCGTAGCAGGAGTCGGTGGGGTAGGCGATCAGGCCGCCGTCCTGCAGCACGCTCACGGCCTGGTCGACCAGGCGGGGCTGCGGGTCCACCGGGTGGATGTCGAGGTAACGGGCGGAATGCGAGGATCTGGCCATGCTCGATGCTACGCCGTGCGGGGCCGTCCCGTCTCCGAGCGCGGCCATGGGCGGGCAGGGTGCTCTCCCTCGCCGGTCGGATCTGCACCGTGGTCTCAGGCGACGACCACGAACTCGCGGCCGATCCACTTGGTGCGCCGCATCCGCAGCACCGCACTGATCGGCAGCGGGCCCATGATGTGCGGGTAGCCGTCGCCCCCGTGGTCGTCCGCTTCGATGTCCACGGCGACTCCGGTCGCCTCGACCCGGGCGGTGTCGATCTCCAGGATCACCAGATCACCGGGCTGGTCCGGGTACACGTTCTTGGCCACCATGGACACCTGCTCGGGGAAGCAGGCATGGATGAAGCCGACGTCCTCGAGGCTGCGACCGCGCGTGGAGCGTGTGTACCGGCCCTCCCGCACCGCCGCATCCCAGGCGGCGAGCTCGGTGATGTGCCAGATCAGGGGCGCGGGCATGGACGGCAGTGTAGCGTGATCGGCATGGAGCACAGCAGCGGTGGACCCTCCGCGGATGGCCAGGGTGTGCGCCTGGTCCACGAGGCGGGCAGGGAACGGTACGAAGCCCTGGACGGCGACGAGGTCGTGGCCGTCCTCTACTACGCGGACGAGCCCGCCCCGGGTGATGCCGGGGCGCAGGCGCCGGCGATCGTGCGGGACCTGCGCTCCACGGTGGTGGCCCCGGAGCGCAACGGCGAGGGCCTCGGTTCGGCCCTGGTGCGCCACGTCCTCGATGAGGCCCGCGCCCACGGCCTCGCAGTGCGCCCCACCTGCTGGTTCGTCGACGGATGGATCCAGCGCCATCCCCAGTACGGGGACCTGCTCGAACCCGGCGCGCAGGCAGCGCAGCCGTCGCAGGCCGACGGGGGACCGGAGCGATGACCTACCGCATCCTCACCGTGTGCACCGGGAACATCTGCCGCTCACCGATGGCCGAGTACGCCCTGGTCGAGGCCTTCGAACAGGCCGGGCTGGCCGATCAGGTCGAGGTGGCATCACTGGCCACCTCCGGCTGGGAGGTCGGCAATCCGATCGATCCCCGGGCGGCGGCTCTGCTGGAGCGCCACGGCATCACCACCACCTCCCATCGCGCCCGGCAGATGGACCCGGAGCTGCTGCGGGAGGCCGACCTCATCCTCACCCTCGATCACGACCACGTCGAGCCGGTGCGACGGGCCGGTGCGGACATCGCCGCCAAGCAGCGCATGATGCGGGAGTTCGACCCGCAGGTGGGGGAGGACACCGGCATCCGTGACCCCTGGTACGGCGACGAGCAGGACTTCGAGACGGCCTGGGAGCAGATCACCGCTGCCACCGAGGGGATCGTGGCGCACGTGCGCGCCCAGCTCGAGCACGAGCCGGGTGAGCCCGGCAGCGCGCCCGGCGAGGGTCGGGCGGGCGCGGCCAGCGAGGGTCGGGCGGGTGCGGCGAGCGAGGGTCGCACCGGCGGGGTGGCCGCGAACCGGACCGGGGAGGCGCGATGACGGTGCGCAGCGCGCTCGGGACGGCCGCCGCGCTGAGGCAGGGGCAGATCGACGCGGTCGAGCTCACCGAACAGACCCTGGAGGCGGCCCGCGGGGTGGGCGCACAGGTCGGTGCCTTCGCCCACCTGCTCGAGGACCTCTCGCTCGCCCAGGCCGAGGCTGCCGCGCGCACCCTCGATGACGCCCGCCGCAGCGGCACGCTCGAGCAGCTCGGGCGCGCCTACCCGCTGCTGGGAGTGCCCCTGCCCGTCAAGGACCTCACCCAGATCGCCGGTCAGCCCTTCGGGGCCGGCTCCGCGCTGCTGGAGGGGAACATCGCCGAGGTGACCGACGGAGTGGCGCAGCTGCTGCTGGACGCCGGGACCGTCACCATCGGCAAGACCTCCGTCCCCGAGTTCGGCTTCCCCTGCTACACCGAGCCCGCCACCGGACCACCTGCCCGCACCCCCTGGGACCTGCGCCGCACCGCAGGCGGGTCCAGTGGAGGGGCAGCCGCCGCCGTGGCCTCGGGCGTGGTTCCCCTGGCCCACGGCACCGACGGCGGAGGCTCGGTGCGGATCCCCGCCGCGTGCTGCGGGATCGTGGGCATCAAGCCCTCGCGAGGGCTGGTCTCCGCAGGCCCGCACGGCACCGAGGGCATGGGCCTGGTGACCGATGGGATGCTGGCCCGCTCCGTGCGCGATGCCGCTGCCGGGCTCGACCTGATCGCGGTGGCACGCCCCGGGGACTTCCTCACCTCCCCCCGCCCCCAGAAGGGTTTCCTCGCCTCCTGCGACCGCGCCCCATCGGCACTGCGCATCGGGGTGCTCACCGAGCCCCTCGCCGCCCGCACCGAGATCCACCCTGCCGCGCTGCGAGGACTGGAGCGCGCGGTCGAGCTGCTGCGGGGCATGGGGCACCAGGTGCAGGAGGTCCCGGCCCCCTTCACTCCGGAGCAGTGGCGCGCCTTCATGCCGCTGTGGACCGTGGGCGCTGCCGCCCTCGACCTCTCCGAGGACGCCGAGCCGCTCCTGATGGAGCTCACCCGCTGGCTGCGGGCCGAGGGGCGCACCTACGACGGCGTCGACCTGACACGCGCCATGGCAGGGGTGCAGACGATCGCCCGCCGCACCGGGGAGGCCTTCAGCGAGCTCGACGTGGTGCTCACGCCCTCCCTGGCCGCGCCCCCCGCCCTGCCCGAGACGATCCAGCTCGCCGACGGCGGCGAGGACTTCGATGCCCAGTGCCGATTCACCCCGTGGACCAGCACCTGGAACATGACCGGGTGCGCCGCGATCAGCGTGCCGATCCATCGCGAGGCCGTCGACGGGATCGAACTGCCCTTCGGGGTGCACATCGGTGCCACCCGGGCCGGGGACGACGCCCTGCTGCTGGGCCTGGCCGCCCAGCTCGAGCAGGCCGATCCGTGGCCGCTGGTGCGCGCACCGCACGAGGCATGAGCACCCCGGGACCGACCTTTCCGGGTCAGGCCGAGGAGCCCGCCACGGTGCGGCTGGACGTGTGGCTGTGGAGTGCACGGCTGTTCCCCACCCGCGCCGCTGCCACGGCCGCCTGCCGGGGAGGCCACGTGCGCCGCAACGGTGATCCCGTCAAGGCGGCCCAGAAGGTGTCGGTGGGCGACGAGCTTCGTGTGCGATCGCCGGGGCGCGAGCGCATCGTGGTGGTCGCCCGCATCCTCACCAAGAGGGTGGGGGCCCCGATCGCCCGGGAGGCCTACGAGGACCACAGCCCTGAGCCGGCTCCGCAGCTGCTGGCCGCACCGCCCCGTCGTGACCGCGGCACCGGGCGCCCCACGAAGAGGGAGCGCCGCCAGCTGGACAGACTGCGCGGCCGGGAGAGCTGAGTCCCCCGGCCGCGCCGAGTACCGTGTGCGGATGCGTGAGGTGCGCAGGGCCGCCAGGACCGCCCTGGGGCCGCGCGCGCACGCCGAGGTCAGCGGGCGGCCGCCAGCAGCGCCTCGCGGTTGGAGCGCAGCTTGGACAGCAGTCGCGCTTCGAGCTCGACCACCTTGGGGTTGGCGCCATCGGCCAGCAGGCGCTGGCGCACCGAGGCCAGGTCCGCGCTGTCCCGGATGAACTTCTTCATCAGCGGCTTGGCGTTCATCTGGGCGGCCCAGTTCTTGGCCTCGCGGCGCCCCTTCCAGGTACCGAGCATGTCCACCTCCTCGTGGGTGAGCCAGCCCTGGTTGGCGTAGTCGCCCAGCCGCACCCGGGTCAGGCGCGCCTCGTCCCAGATCAGCACCACGATGAATATCAGCCACAGCAGGGATATGAACGCCTTGACCGCGAACATCGCGATCATCACGGGAAGGCCCTCGAACGCGGCGAACAGGTTCCACACCGCGTGCAGGAACATCCCCGGCCAGGTGGCCACCAGGAAGGACAGCAGGCCGATGATGGTGCCCCACTTGCGCACCACGTACCCCATGATCACGCCGGTGAGGCTGGTGTAGATGGCGTGGCCGAAGATGTTCAGCACCCCGCGCATCACGAACAGGATCACCACGCCGAAGGCACCGGCGCCCTCGAGGATGCGGGTGTAGTAGATGATGTTCTCGGTGAAGGCGAAGCCGCCGCCGATGAGCGCCCCGTAGATCATGCCGTCCAACGGACCGTTGAAGTAGCGGCGCGCCAGCAGCATCAGGACGATCAGCCCCAGGCCCTTGGTGGTCTCCTCCACCAGGGGGGCGCTGATGACAGGACCGGCCCAGGTCGCGAAGCCCTCGCCGCCTACGGCGTAGAAGATCCGGCCGTTGATGGAGTTGAGCAAGAAGCTGCTGCCGGCCGCGACGGCGGCGCCCCACAGGACCGCGATCAGCAGCAGGGGGATCGGCTGCGGGTCCCACCTGTCCGCCAGCAGGATCACGCCGAAGATCACCAGCAGCGAGATCCCCGCCAGGAACGCGGTCACCGGCCACCAGATGGGGCTCGAGCTCGCATTCATCACGAAGCTCAGGAAGAACGCCCCCAGCACGATGATCGTGAACAGGCCCATCCCGATCAGCGCCAGCCAGGTCGCGATGGACACCACCGGGACCTCCTTGGCGTGCTGGGAGACCTCCTGCACGCGGCGGGTCTGCGTGGCCCAGGCGGACTGCGGCTGGGCCTGGTCCGGACGCTGGATCTGCGCCGGGGCGTAGCGTGCGGCGGTGAGGCCGTGGGTGGGACGCACCGAGGTGTCGTACGCCTTGGGATTGCCGTAGTCGCGGTAGTGCGGCTGGGACATGGGTGCCTCTGTTTTCGGCTGCGGCGGGTGGATCGACTGTGATGCTACAGGGGAGTGACGGCGCACACGTCCCCCTCTGAGCCACTGTGGATGCCGTGCCGGTCCGCTCGTGGGAACGGCCGCGTGGGCGGCCGTTGTCATCCGCTCGGCACGGAACCAGGGTTGAGCGGAATAGACTCAACTTCGGTGTCGTTGCACCAGATCGAGAGCAGAACAGATCCAGAACCCACCCGCATCGAGCGCACCGGAGAGGAGCACCGTGGATTTCAGGTTCACCACCCGCTCGCAGGATGCCGTCACCGCGGCAGCGGAGAAGGCGGCCGAGCTGGGCAACCCGCAGATCAGCGCGATGCACCTGCTGTGGGTGCTCGCCGAGCAGCGCGACACCATTGCCTACGCGGCCCTGGAGGAGGCAGGTGCCTCCCCCCAGGAGATTGCGCAGCGTGCCGCCGAGGCCGTTGAGGCCCTGCCCCGTGTGAGCGGAAGCGGGGCCACCAACCCCACGTTTGTCGGCAGCGGATTCGACGCCCTCGAGGCGGCCAGACGCGAGGCCGACCACGACCACAAGACCTACCTGTCCACCGAGCATCTGCTGATCGGCATCGCACTCGGCAAGGACGACGCAGCCCGCCTGCTCACCTCCCGGGGTGCCAGGCCGGGCTCCCTGCGCGATGCCGTGGTGCGACTGCATGGAGGAGAGAAGAATATGAACCAGATGGACAGCCAGAACCCCGAGAACACTTTCCAGAGCCTGGAGAAGTTCGGGGTGGACCTCACCGAGATGGCCCGGGAGGGCCGCCTGGACCCGGTGATCGGTCGCGACGCCGAGATCCGGCGCGTGGTGCAGGTGCTCTCGCGCCGCACCAAGAACAACCCCGTGCTGATCGGCGAGCCCGGCGTGGGCAAGACCGCCGTGGTGGAGGGCCTGGCCCAGCGCATCGTCGCGGGCGACGTCCCCGACTCCCTGCGCGGCAAGAAGCTGATCTCCCTGGACCTGTCCTCCATGGTGGCCGGCTCCAAGTACCGCGGCGAGTTCGAGGAGCGGATGAAGGCGGTGCTGGACGAGATCCGCACCAGCAACGGCCAGATCATCACCTTCATCGACGAGCTGCACACCGTGGTCGGTGCCGGCGGAACCGGTGACGGCGCGATGGACGCCGGCAACATGCTCAAGCCGATGCTGGCCCGCGGTGAGCTGCGGATGGTGGGTGCCACGACGCTGGACGAGTACCGCGAGAACATCGAGAAGGACCCGGCCCTGGAGCGCCGCTTCCAGCAGGTGCTGGTGGGCGAGCCCAGTGTGGAGGACACCATCACCATCCTGCGCGGGCTCAAGGACAAGTACGAGGCGCACCACAAGGTCTCCATCACTGACTCCGCCCTGGTGGCCGCCGCGTCCCTCTCGGACCGCTACATCTCCGGCCGACAGCTGCCGGACAAGGCCATCGACCTGGTGGACGAGGCCGCCTCCCGCCTGCGCATGGAGCTGGACTCCTCCCCGGAGGAGCTGGACATCCTGCGCCGTCAGGTGGACCGGCTGAAGATGGAGGAGATGGCGCTGGACGGCAGCGAGGACCCCGGCAGCATCGCGCAGCTGGAGTCGGTGCGCTCGCAGCTGGCCGATCGCAATGAGCGGATGGCCGCGCTCTCGGCCCGCTGGGAGCGGGAGAAGGCCGGGCTGAACCTGGTGGGCGATCTCAAGGCTCAGCTGGAGCAGCTGCGGATGCAGGCCGACCGCGCCCAGCGCGAGGGCGACCTCACCGCAGCCTCGAAGATCCTGTACGGCGACATCCCCGCGCTGAAGGAGCGGCTGGCCGAGGCGGAGGAGGCCGAGGCCAGCGGCGACGGCGAGGGGGAACGGCCCCTGGTGGCCGACCATGTCAGCGCCGATGACATCGCCGAGGTGGTGGGTGCCTGGACCGGCATCCCCGCCGGGCGCCTGCTGCAGTCCGAGACCCAGAAGCTGCTGGAGATGGAGGACATCATCGGCAAGCGCCTGATCGGCCAGAAGCGCGCGGTCACCGAGGTGTCCGACGCCGTTCGGCGCGCCCGCGCCGGGATCTCAGATCCGAACCGCCCCACCGGCTCGTTCCTGTTCCTGGGCCCGACGGGTGTGGGAAAGACGGAGCTGGCCAAGGCGCTGGCGGAGTTCCTGTTCGACGACGAGCGCGCCATGGTGCGCATCGACATGTCCGAGTACGGCGAGAAGCACACCGTCTCGCGCCTGGTGGGTGCGCCTCCCGGGTACGTGGGGTACGACGAGGGCGGCCAGCTCACCGAGGCCGTGCGGCGCCGCCCCTACTCCGTGGTGCTGCTGGACGAGATCGAGAAGGCCCACCCCGATGTGTTCGACGTGCTGCTGCAGGTGCTCGACGACGGCCGTCTCACCGACGGCCAGGGCCGCACCGTCGACTTCCGCTCCACCATCCTCATCCTCACCTCCAACCTCGGGGCCCACGTGCTGCAGGACCCTCTGCTCAGCCCCGAGGAGAAGACGGACAAGGTGATGGCCGTGGTGCGGGCTTCCTTCAAGCCCGAGTTCCTCAACCGGCTGGACGACGTGGTGATGTTCGATGCGCTGCGCCGTGAGGAGCTCTCCCGCATCGTGACGCTGCAGATCGCGGACGTCGCCGCCCGCCTGGTCGATCGCCGGATCGTCCTGGACGTGGAGCAAGGCGCCACCGAGTGGCTGGCCGAGAAGGGCTTCGACCCGATGTATGGTGCCCGGCCGCTGAAGAGGCTGGTCCAGAAGGAGATCGGTGACGCCCTCGCGCGGCTGATCCTGCGCGGTGAGGTCCACGACGGTGAGCATGTGGTCGTGAGCGCCCGTGAGGACGGCACCGGCTTGGATCTCTCCGTTGTGCCCGAGCCGAAGGCCGAGCCGGACTCAGCTGAGGCCGGCGACGGCAACGGCAGCGGCAACGGCGGCGGTGCCCGGGAGGCGGATCAGGCCGGCTGATCCCACGGGGCCGGCAGATACCGGTAGCGCAGGTCCAGGAACCGCTGGGCCGAGGTGGCCTCGTCCCAGGCCTCCACATGGGAGTCGATCGTCTCCGCCGTGCCGCGCAGCGAGTCGCTGACGGCCGGCGGGGCGATCGGGTCCAGCGCGTCCGCAGTGGCCTCCAGACTGGTGGAGGCGAAGCCCGCCATGCTTCGCAGCGGCGTGGCCGTGACGATGTCGATCTGGGACTCGGCGTGGCGCATCAGGCCCATCTCTGCCTCTCGCGCAGCGCCCAGCACATCGCCCTCCTGCAGGGCCCCGCCGACTGCGCCGGCGGTGTGGAACGTGTTGCCGATCTGCGCATCCACCCCACCCAGCACCTGACCGAGCACGGAGTCCTCCCCGAGCACCACACCGGAGGAGGCGTGCATGATCTTCACCGGGGCGAGCGCTCCCGTGTAGCGGCCGTAGCCGGCATCGATCATGCCCTGCTCGGCCCAGCCGATCACCTCACCGACAGCCTCGTGGCCCTGCATGGCCGTCTGCAGGTGCTGGAGCACGGGCACCTGCCCGATGGCCGAGGAGCGCACGGGCTGGCCGTCCGCAGTGATGGAGATGTCCGGAGCGGTGGCGCCGGAGGGCTCCGGGAAGCGGGGTACGGGCGCGCCAGCCCCGGGGCCGCCCAGCGGGTGGTGCAGGCCCGGATCCCACCACGGGGGCTGCCAGTCGATGTCCTTGATCTTCTCGCGCAGCACGCGACCGAGCCCCGCCGGATCCGGATGGGCCAGCGGCCCGAACGGGTTCGACCAGCCCGGCCCGCTGAGCGGACGGGCAGGATGCGGGACACCGGTGACTGGCGCTCCGGAGGGACTCGTGCCGTCGTGCCCGCCCGCGGGCCCGTTGCCGCCGGTCGTACCGGTGCCCCCGGAAGGGGCGCTGGCCTCTTCCTGCTCCTTGCCCTCGGCCCGGATCAGCTCCAGGAACCTGCTCAGCTGCCGCCCGGCCTCGTACCCGGCCAGCAGGAAGGCGGAGAGCCGTGCCTGGAAGTGCTGGGCGTCCGGCCCGTACCACTCCAGTGCCGGCCCGGCGGCGGCGATGTCATCGAGCAGTGCGGTGAGGGCGGCGGCCTGCCCGGTGCCGAGCTCCGCCCATCGGTCGATGTCGGTGGTGTCGCATCCCCAGAAGGTGTTCATGCGATGAATCTAGGGACGAGCACAGCCCCGGGTCCTGGACGGACCCGGGGCTGTGGACAACCGGTCGTTGGGGAGGAACCTCGAGCCGGCCAGGACGGGGCACGACTGGCCGGGCCGGACCTCACACCACGATGTTCACCAGCTTCGGAGCGCGCACGATCACCTTGCGTACGGTCTGACCGTCGATGAGCTGCTGCACCCGCTGCTCGGCCATCACCATCGACTCCAGCTCGAACTCGGAGATCTCCGGATCCACCTCCAGCTTGTGGCGAACCTTGCCCTTGATCTGCACCACGCAGGTGACGGCATCGGCCTTGACCAGCTGCGGATCGGCCACCGGGTACGGCTCACGGGCCAGGGACCGCTCGTGGCCCAGCTTCGACCACAGCTCCTCGGCCAGGTGCGGGGCGAACGGTGCGGTCATCAGCACCAGTGGCTCCAGCGCCTCCCGGGGGGTGCTGCCGGAGGCTCCGGCGTCCTTGGTCAGGTGGTTGACCAGCTCGATCAGCTTGGATATCGCGGTGTTGAACTGCATCTCGGCCATGTCGCGACTGACACCGTCGATGGTGCGGTGCACCGCCTTGGCGGTGGCGGCCTGCGCCGGCTCCTCGCCGATCCGCAGCTCGCCGGTCTCCTCGTCGACCACCAGGCGCCACAGGCGCTGCAGGAAGCGCTGGGAGCCCACCACGGCGCGGGTCTCCCAGGGGCGGGACAGGTCCAGCGGCCCCATCGACATCTCGTACACGCGCAGGGTGTCGGCTCCGTACTCGGCGTACATGTCATCGGGTGCCACCGAGTTCTTCAGCGACTTGCCCATCTTCCCGTACTCCTGGGTGACCTGCTCGCCCCGGTGGGTGAAGGTGCCGTCGGCCTCCGTCACCACCTCCTCCGCCGGGACGTACACGCCGCGGGCATCGGTGTAGGCGTAAGCCTGGATGTAGCCCTGGTTGAACAGGCGGTGGAACGGCTCCTGGCTGGAGACGTCCCCGCGGTCGAACAGCACCTTGTGCCAGAACCGCGCGTACAGCAGGTGCAGCACGGCGTGCTCCACGCCGCCCACGTACAGGTCCACACCGCCCACGCCGCCCGGGGTGCGCGGGCCCAGCCAGTACTGCTCGTTGACCGGGTCCACCAGCTGCTCGGAGTCGGTGGGGTCGATGTAGCGCAGCTCGTACCAGCTGGACCCGGCCCAGTTGGGCATGGTGTTGGTCTCGCGTCGGTAGCGGCGCGGACCCTCACCCAGGTCCAGCTCCACCTCCACCCAGTCCCCGGCCCGGGACAGCGGGGTCTGCGGCTCGGTGTCGGCGTCGGTGGGGTCGAAGGTGCGCGGCGAGAAGTCGGTGACCTCCGGCAGCTCGATCGGCAGCATCGACTCCGGCAGCGCGATCGGCACCTCCGGCTGCTCCAGGTCGTACACGATCGGGAAGGGCTCACCCCAGTAGCGCTGGCGGGAGAACAGCCAGTCGCGCAGGCGGTAGGTGGTGCGGGCGGTGCCGAAGCCCTTCTGCGTGACGTACGCGGTGGCGCGGTCCTTCGCCTCGTCCTTGTCCAGGCCGTTGAGGTCGATCTCGGCGTTGGCGGAGTTGATCTTCACGCCGTCCCCGGTCCACGCCCCGCCGGCGAAGTCCTCCGGCGGCTGCACGGTGCGGATCACCGGCAGGTCGTAGGCGGTGGCGAAGTCGAAGTCACGCTCGTCCTCCGCGGGCACCGCCATGATCGCGCCGGTGCCGTAGCCCATCAGCACGTAGTCCGCGGTGAACACCGGCAGCGTGCGGCCGTCCATCGGGTTGACCGCCGTCAGCCCGGTGAACACTCCCGTCTTGGCGCGGCCCTCCCCGGTGCGCTCCTCCTCGCCGGTGGCCGCGGCGCGCGCCTGGTACGCCGCAACGGCCTCACGCGGGGAAGCGGCGCCGTCGGTCCAGCTCGCCGGGACGTCCGGCGGCCAGGCGGCGGGCAGGGCGCCCACGTCCGCCAGCAGCGGGTGCTCGGGGGACAGCACGCAGAAGGTGGCACCGAACAGGGTGTCGGCCCGGGTGGTGAACACCTCGAAGGTGGGGGAGTCGCCGTCGACCGCATCGGGAGCGCCGCTCGGGCCGGAGGTGCCCTCCAGTCCATTCACGGGGAAGGCGATCTGCGCGCCGTGGCTGCGGCCGATCCAGTTGCGCTGCATGGAGCGCACCGACTCCGGCCAGTCCATCCGGTCCAGGTCGTCGATCAGGCGGTCGGCGTAGGCGGTGATGCGCATGTTCCACTGCCGCAGGCGGCGCTTGAACACCGGGAAGTTGCCGCGCTCGGAGCGGCCCTCGGCGGTGACCTCCTCATTGGCCAGCACCGTGCCCAGACCGGGGCACCAGTTCACCGGGGTGTCGGAGACGTAGGCCAGGCGGAAGGCGCCGACCAGCTCCTCCAGCTCCACCTCGCTCGCCTCGGCGGGGGAGCGGCCCGTCCACCCCGACGGCAGCTCGATGTTCAGCCGATCGGCCAGCGCGACCGGATCGATGGCACCGGAGCGCAGGCCCTCCCGCAGCTCGGAGACAGGGCGAGCACGGCCCACGATCCCGTCGGCGTTCTCGGCGTCCGGGTCGTACCAGGAGTCGAAGATCCGCAGGAAGATCCACTGCGTCCACTTCATGAACTCCGGGTCCGTGGTCGCGAAGGAGCGACGCGGGTCGTGGGACAGCCCCAGGCGGTGCAGCTGCCGGGCCATCGTGGCCACGTTCTCCTCGGTGGTGATGCGCGGATGCGTGCCGGTGGCGATCGCGTACTGCTCCGCGGGCAGTCCGAAGGCGTCGTACCCCATCGTGTACAGCACGTTGCGACCCAGCATGCGCTGGTGGCGGGCCACCACGTCGGTGGCGATGTAGCCCAGGGGGTGACCCACGTGCAGGCCCTTGCCCGAGGGGTACGGGAACATGTCCATGATGAAGGTCTTCTCGGGCAGGTCCGCAGGGTCCGTGCCGTCCGAGAGCGGGCCCACCGGGTTGACGGCGGCGAAGGTGCCCTCCGCGTCCCAGCGCTGCTGCCAGTGCTGCTCGATGCTGTCCGCCATGGCGGCGGTGTAGCGGTGCGGTGCCTCGGTCATGGTGATGCGTCCGTCCTTCAGCAAGTGGTCGATTCCTCCGCCGGGCGGCTCCCGGCATGAAAAAACCCCCGCACAGGCGAGGGGAGCCGCGTCGATGACCGCCCAGGGCGGACCTGATCCGACGCGGCTACGGAAGGAGCAACCGGATGTCCATGGGCTCAGTGTACGCGCGCCCCGGACGACATGCGGAACCCGGTCGAGGGGTGGAACGCGGCGCGCCGCGGGGGGAGCGAGCCCAGCGCGGGCGGGAAAGCTGGCCCGGAGCAGGGCGGGCGGAGCGGGCCCCAGAGCAGAGACGCCCCGGCCGACCCTGTGGCGGCCGACCGGGGCGCCACCTGGTACCGGTGCTCAGCTGTCCTTCGGCAGCTTGAAGTTCGGGTCGGGCTCTCCGAAGCCCTCCGGCAGAGCGATCGGGCAGAACTGCTGCATGGTGGGGTCGACGTACTGCTGGGCCTCCTGGACCAGGTTCTCCGGGGTGTCGGAGCCCTGGTTGAGGCTGCCCTGCATGGTGAACATGGCGTCCCACAGCTTGGTGCCCACCGGCAGCGGCGGGCGCGACAGCGCCACCTCCATCAGCTCCACGAAGAAGCGGATGTCCTGGCTCCAGCCCTCCGGATCAGCCACCGTCTCCAGGTTGGTGGGGATGCGGCTGATCTGCGGCATCATGATCTTCTGCCCCTCGTAGCCGGCATAGAACTTGAAGAAATCCCAGGCGGCCTTGGACATGCTCGACCCCTTCGGCATGGTCAGCGCGAAGCCACCGGCCCAGGTGAATGGGTCGCCGCCCTCCTCGGGGACCGGGAGGTGGGTGACCGCGTACTCCATGTCGGGCTTGTAGTCGGCCTGCGACTGCACGCCCCAGGGGCCGGAGATCTGGAACAGCTGCCGGTCCGAGAAGAAGGAGGTCTGGGTGGGCGGCGCGTTCGGCGGCTGGTAGGTCGCCTTGAACGCATCCAGTCGGGGGAAGTCCAGTCGTTCCACCCACCCGCGGTACATGGTGGCCACGTCCAGCATCTGCGGGCTGTCCAGCAGCACCCGGCAGTTCTGGTTGTCGAAGAACTCCACGCCGTTGGCCATCGCCCACATCAGCAGGGAAGCCTGATCGTCCCAGGGGATCCAGGTGACCCGCTCATAGGTTCCGCGATCGTCCTGGACGCTGAACTGCTCCTCGATCTCCCACAGCTGGTCGTAGCTCATGGGGCCGTTGTTCGGATCCAGCAGGGCCAGATCGATGCCGGCCTCCTTGGCCAGACCCATGTTGACGTACAGACCGCGGGTGTCGGTGTCCATCGGCAGGCCGAAGTACTGCCCGTCGTAGAACAGCTCGTCGGTCGCGAACTTGACCCACCCGGCCATGAACTCCTCGACGCTGACGTCCTCGTACTCCTCGATGAGCGGGTCGATCGGTTCGAGCAGCCCCAGCGAGGCGAACTGGGCGCCGTTGAAGCGGTCCATGAAGTAGACGTCCGGCCCGGTGCGACCGCGCACGGCGGTGATGACGCTGGAGGCGTCGCCCTGACCGTTGGACGGCACCTGGGAGACCTGGACCGTGATGTCCGGGTTCTGCTCGGTGAAGGCCTCGATGATCTGGGCCTCCACGTCGGCGTCGGAGGCCCAGATGCCCCAGACGCGCACGACGTTCGGGTCGCGGTCCTCTCCGACGGGACGGTTGGTGCAGCCGACGATCGAGCCTCCGGCGACGGAGACGGTCGCACCGGCGCCCAGGGCCCTCAGCAGGGTTCGACGATCGATCACTTGAAACCTCCGAGGGTGATGCCACTGATGAAGTAGCGCTGGAACGCGAAGAACAGGATCACCAGCGGCAGCAGCACCAGGAACGATGCCGCCATCAGCAGGTTGAACTGGATGTCCTGCGAGTTCACGGAACGGAACACCTGCATACCGATGGAGAGCGTCTGCTTGGACTGGTCCTGCAGGTAGATCAGCGGCCCCATGAAGTCGTTCCACGTGCCCACCGCAGAGAAGATGGCGATGACGGTGATCGCCGGACGGGCCGTGGGGAACACGATCCGCCACGCGATCGACCACTCGCTGGCGCCGTCGACACGGGCCGCATCGAGCATGTCGCGCGGGGTCTGCAGCATGAACTGCCGCAGCAGGAAGGTGAAGAACCCTCCGGCGAACAGGGCGGGTGCGATCAGCGGTACCCAGGTGTTGACGAAGCCGAGCCCCGCCCACATGTCGAACATGGGGATCAGGGTCACCGGGAACGGCAGGAACAGCGTGGCCAGCACGATGAAGAACACCTTGTTGCGGCCGGGCCAGTCGATGCAGGCAAACCCGTAGGCGACGATGAAGTTCGAGACCACGCTGAGCACCACCACGCTGATGGTGATGATCACGGTGTTGCGGAAGAACAGCCAGAACGGCATCACGGTGACGGCATCGGCGAAGTTCTGCCACCGCAGCTCGGTGGGGAACAGGGTGGGTGGGAACTGGGCGAGCTCCTCCGGCGTCTTCAACGCGGAGATCAGCATCCAGTACAGCGGCAGCGAGAACAGTGCCAGCACCACGATCATGATGATGCGGGAGACCCACGCGCTGACCGGGCCCGGCCGGGAGCCGTCGGGATTGCGCCCGTAGTTCGAGCGGGACTTGAGCTTGATGCCGGTGTCGAGCGCACGCGATCCGGCGCTCATCTGATTGATGGCCATGATGTACCCCTCTTCCTCAGCCGGCCGACACGTCGTAGTTCACGAACCGGCGGGAGAGCCAGTAGATGAGCCCTGCCAGCAGCATGCCGAACAGGAACAGGAGCACCGCAAGGGCAGAGGCATAGCCCAGCTGACCGTAGGAGAAGGCGTTGCGGTACAGGTACAGCATGTAGAACAGGGTCGAGTTGTCCGGACCGCCGTTGGTCATGATGTAGGCCTCGGTGAACACCATCATGGCGCCGGAGACTCCCGTGATCAGGTTGAACAGGATCGTGGGGGTCAGCAGCGGGATGGTGATCGAGAGGAACTGCCGGAACCGGGAGGCGCCGTCGATGCGGGCGGCCTCATAAAGGGTCTCGGGGATGTTCCGCAGGCCCGCCAGGTAGATGAGCGCCGCATTGCCGGCACCCAGCTGCGCCATGATGATCATGACCAGCTTCGCGTACCGCGGCTCGCCCAGCAGGTTGGTGTCCGGCATCCCGAACAGGCCCAGGAACTGGTTGACGATGCCGAACTGGGGGTTCACGAACACGATGAAGATGAACGACATCGCGAACATCGGGATCAGCGAGGGCAGGTACAGCAGGGTGCGGTACAGCGCCACCTCCCGCACATTGCGGTTCATGGCCAAAGCCAGCAGCAGGGCGATGACCAGCCCCAGAGGCACGGCGATCGCCATGTAGTACGCCGTGTTGCCCACGGCGGTCCGCACCAGCGGATCCGCAATGGCGCTCACGTAGTTCTGCAGGCCGATGAAGGTGGGGGTCTGCATCCCGGAGTACTGGGTCAGGCTGATCACGAAGGAGTAGATCAGGGGGTAGATCACGAAGACCAGGACGCCGATGATCCACGGTGAGATGAACAGCAGGCCCATCCGGAGGTTCCGCTTCTCGCGTCCGCTGAGCTTCGTGCGTCCTCGTGTGCGGGTCCCGTCCGGGTCGGGGGCGCGTGGGCCGGCCTGAGGTGTGATCCCCGCTGATGGCCCCGCCCCGGGTGCCCCCGTTCCCGGAGTCCCCCCGGTGGTGGCGCTCGCGCTCATGGCGCTCCTTTCCGTTCGTCGCCGCGCCATCGTCGGCGCGGACCTGCGGAGACGGTGGGCTGGCGCCCGCGCGGCCACCCGAAGAGGAGGGGGACCGCGCCGTCCCGTGTGAGGTACGTTACTCACACTGATGGACTTAATCAACAACACGCCGACACCCGTCCGAAACAGCCGGCCATGCGGAGGCGCGGGGTCGCATAGCGCGAGGGACGGAGGAGCGATGCGGGGTTCGTCGATGACGGACATCGGCGCATACAACGAGAAGCTCGTGCTGCAGATGATCCGTGAGGCCCCGGAGGGGATCGGACAGGCCGAGGTGGTTCGCCGCAGCAACCTCTCCCGGCAGGCCGTCTCGCTGATCACCCGCCGGCTGCTCGCCGAGGGGCTGGTGGAGACGGCGGGACGACAGGTCAGCGGTCGCGGGAAGCCGACCACGCTGCTGCGCGTGGTGGCCGACTCGCGGCTTGCGATCGGGGTGCACCTGGATCCCGCCTACGTGTCCGTGGTGGTGTGCGATCTGCTGGCACGCCCGCTGGCCGGCACCCGGCTCCCCGCGCCCTCCGCCGATCCAGCGCAGGACATCCGGCAGATCGGGGAGGCCATCGACCAGCTGGCGGCCCGCATCGACGCGGTGCGGCCGCCGCAGCAGCCAGGGCAGGGCAGGAACGGCCGCCGGCTGCTGCTCGGCGTGGGGATCGCGGCCCCGGCCGCGCTGGATTCGACCACCGGCGTCGTGATCGATCCCCCGTGGATCCCGGGCTGGCGGAACGTCGCCGTGGTCGATGCCCTGCAGGCGGCCACCGGGTTGCCCTGCCTGTTGGACAAGGACACCAACGCCGTTCTCACGGGCGAGATCTGGACCGAGCACCTGCCCTCCGATGAGACGGTGCTGTACATCTACGTGGGCCACGGGGTGGGCTCCGCCGTGAGCGGGGGGAGGCAGGTGCATCGCGGCGGCACCACCCAGGCGGGGGAGATCGGGCACCTGCCCATCGGCCGCGCCGATTGTCGGTGCACCTGCGGAAGGCACGGGTGCCTGAGCCTCTACACCGACGCCCTGCCGCTCATGGAGCGGGCTCGCGAGGCAGGCGTGCACCTGCCTGCCGATACTCCTGTCCCGCACGCGATGGAGGCCATCGGAAAGAGCGCAGGTGCCGGGCATCCGGGGGCCTGCTCCGTGATCCGTGAGCACGGTGCCGCTCTCGGGGAGGCGCTCCAGATCCTGGTGGGCATCCACGACCCCGACCGCATCATCGTGGGTGGCCCGACCTGGATGCACCTGCGCGAGCACGGGATGCCGCCGATCCGGGAGGCACTGGCCGAGTGGAGGCAGCAGGGGAGAGCGGAGCCCGACAGCTCGCGGCTCGGCAACGAGGCCGGTGCGGTGGGGGCGGCCAGCCTGTTCCTGGACCAGGAGCTGGCCCCGGAGACACCCACCGCCGCGGCAGGGCAGCCCGTGGGGCGTCCCGTCGCGGCGGTGTGAGGGTGCGGGTGAGCCGCCGACCGGCCCGCCCGCCGGCTCTCAGGCGACGGCGTTCTCGCTGGTCCACCAGGAGTTGAACGTGGCTGGTCAGGCCCCCAGGGCGACGGCCAGCACCATCAGCACCACCACGGTGCCGACGGTGGTCACCAGCACCG
This sequence comes from Brachybacterium epidermidis, assembly GCF_015209585.1. GTDB lineage: Bacteria > Actinomycetota > Actinomycetes > Actinomycetales > Dermabacteraceae > Brachybacterium > Brachybacterium epidermidis. Next base: position 17,882 of record NZ_JADEYR010000006.1, on the reverse strand, counting down.
TGTCCCGGGCGAGGTTCTCGGCGGCCTCGTAGCGAGCCGCAGCCACGAACACGTTCTGCGCGGTGGGCAGTGCGGCCATCACCACCACCTCGTACAGATCCTGCCCCCGCAGGCCCAGCGCGGCGCCGATCCCCAGGGCGATCAGCGGCATCACCACGAGCTTGGTGGTCGAGGACGCCGCGATCAGGCCCCGGTAGCCGTCGTCCCGGGCGAAGGGGCGAGAGCCGTGCAGCGACAGCCCGTAGGCCAGCAGCATGGCCGGGATCGCCATGTCCGCGAGGGAGCGCACCGGCTGCAGCGCCACCTCCGGCAGCTGGACCCCCGCTGCCGAGAGCGCCAGTCCCACGGCCGAGGCGATGATCGTGGGATTGGCCAGGATGGTGCGCGCCACCCCGGCCGGGCCCGGTCGGCGCTCCTGGGTGAGGGAATGCAGCACGAACAGGTACAGCGGGGTGTACACCGCCTGCTGGAACAGGATCACCGGGATCGCGTGCGAGATGTCCCCCAGCACGTAGAGGGCGATCGGGAAGCCCATGTTCGCGCCGTTGACCACCGATCCGCTGATCGCCGCGACCACCAGGTCCACACCCCGCCGGGAGGTCAGCACCCGCAGTGCGACCAGCAGCACGGCGCCTGTGCTCAGGCCCGCGAGGGCCGCCACCAGCATGGGGGTCGACAGCACCTCGGTGGGCTCGGACTGCAGCAGCCCCACCAGCACCAGTGCAGGAGAGGCCAGGAAGAAGGTGGTGCGGTTCAGCACGTACCGCGCGTGCGGGCCCAGCACGCCGGTGCGGGCCGTCAGCCAGCCCACCCCGATCAGGGCCCAGACGATGAAGAAGCCGCTGAGGACGCCCGACACGGTTCAGATCCCCGAGCGGGCCTGCATCAGCGGCTGGCGACCTGGCCCGGCATGCCGGGCACGGGCTGAGCGGGATCGTTGCCGATCTGCACGATGCGGTTCTCGCCGTCCACGTGCACCACGGTGGGCTGGTGGCTGCGCGCCTCGGCGTCCTCGAACATGCCGTAGGCGATGATGATCACCAGATCCCCTGGCTTCACCAGGTGGGCGGCCGCACCGTTGATGCTGATCTGGCCGGATCCGCGCTCGCCGGTGATGGCGTAGGTCTCCAGGCGCGAGCCGTTGGTGATGTCCACGATGGAGACCTGCTCGTTCTCCAGGATCCCGGCGGCCTCCAGCAGGTCGGCGTCGATCGTCACCGACCCCACGTAGTGGAGGTCGGCCTGGGTGACGGTGGCCCGGTGGATCTTGGAGGTCATCATTGTGCGCAGCATCGTCCCCAGTCTCGCATGCGCGATGATGGGTACCGCCCCACCGTCAGGAGAATCACGATGCCCAAGGCACGCCGCCGATCGGCCCACCGTTCCCAGCGTTTCGAGGACATGGCCCTGCCCGAGGAAGTGCTCGGTGTCCTCACCGAGCAGGGGCTGGACCGTGCCTTCGAGATTCAGGAGGCGATCCTGCCCGATGCCCTCGCCGGCCGCGACGTGCTGGCCCGCGCGGAGACCGGCTCCGGCAAGACCCTCGCCTTCACCCTGGCGATGACCTCCCGCTTCCGGGGCCGCAAGGTCCACCGGCGCCGTCCCCTCGGGGTGGTGCTGGTGCCCACCCGTGAACTGGCCGTGCAGGTGGTGGACACCATCCACCCCTTCGCCCGGGCACTGGGGATCAGGGCCCAGCTGGTGGCCGGCGGGATGAGCATCGAGAAGCAGGCCGATGCGGTGGCCCGGGGGGTGGAGATCATCGTGGCGACCCCGGGCCGGCTGATCGATCTGGCCGAGCGCGGCGCCCTGATGCTAGACCGTGTGGAGACCACCGTGATCGACGAGGCCGACCACATGGCCGACCTCGGCTTCCTGCCGCAGGTGCGGGACATCCTGGCCGCTGTCCCCATGGGCACCCAGAAGATGCTGTTCTCCGCCACCCTCGACGGTCAGGTGGAGGAGATCGTGGATGCCTTCCTGGTGGATCCGGTCTCCCACGAGACCGTGCCGGTGGCGGCGGCGGTGGCCACCATGCAGCACCACGTGCTGGCCATCGATCCCTCTGCCAAGCGCGAGGTCACCGCGCGGTTGGCCGCGCGGCGGGGCCGCACGCTGCTGTTCACCCGCACTCAGCTGGGGGCCGAGCGCGTGGCCCGGGAACTGGTGGAGGTGGGCATCGCGGCAGCCGCCCTCCACGGCAGCAAGCAGCAGGGGCTGCGCACCAATGTGCTCGCCGGCTTCCGACAGGGAGCCTTCCCCGTGCTGGTGGCCACCGACGTGGCCGCCCGTGGCCTGCACATCGACGACGTCACCATGGTGGTGCACGTGGATCCGGCCGACGACGTCAAGGAGTACGTGCACCGCTCCGGTCGCACCGCCCGGGCGGGTGCGGAGGGCACCGTGGTCACCCTCGCCCTGCCTCATCAGGTGGCAAAGACCCGCTCCGTGGTCGAGGGCGCCAAGGTGGAGCCTGGCTGGGACGAGGTCGCGGACGCCGAGGCCCCGGTGCTGGTCGCGCTCGGCGGGTGCCGTCCCTCCGGGGAGCCGGTCGAGGACCCGGCCATGACGAAGTACAAGGGCGCGCCCCGCAAGCTCGACCTGACCCGCGGTGGCCGCCGCGCCGGTGCCGACGCCTCCCGTGCCGAGGAGCGCAGGGCCAATGAGGAGCGTCGCGCCTCCTGGGAGGAGGATCCCGCATCGCGTCCCGGGGCGGCGCCCCGCGCTGCCGCTCCGGCCGCGGTAGAGGGAAGGGATCGCGATGAGCATCAGTTTGTTCGACCTGTTCAAGATCGGCATCGGGCCCTCCAGCTCCCATACGGTGGGTCCGATGCGGGCCGCGGCGATGTTCGCCAGCCAGGTGCTCGAGGACCAGCAGGTGGCCCCGCGCCTCGCCGACGTGGCCGGGCACCTGTACGGCTCTCTCGCCGCCACCACCCACGGTCACGGCACGCTCGATGCCGTGGTCATGGGCCTGGAGGGTGCGGACCCCGAGACGGTGGACCCGGTGGCGGGTCGGGAACGGGTGGCCACGATCGAACGGGAGGGCGGGCTGCTGCTGGACGGCCGGGTGCCGGTCTCCCTGCGTCCCAGCAGCATCGTGCTGCACCCCCTGACCTTTCTGCCCCAGCACTCCAACGGCATGACCTTCATCGCGCTGGACGCCGACGGTGAGGAGCTGCTGCGACGCCCCATGTTCTCGGTGGGCGGCGGCTTCGTGGTCGACGAGGCCGACATGGACCAGTCGATGGCGGACGTCGCCTCCGAGGAGCAGGGCAGTGCCATCTTCACCACCGGCGCCGAGCTGCTGCGGGTGTGCGAGGAGCGCGGCATCTCGATCTCCGAGGCGATGCTGATGCGGGAGCGGCAGTGGCGCAGCGACGAGGAGATCCGCACCGGGGCACTGGAGATCTGGCGCACCATGAGCGGGTGCATCGAGCGGGGCGTGAGCACGCACGGCGTGCTGCCCGGCGGCCTCGAGGTCAAGCGCCGCGCGGCGTCCTGGTACGAGTCGCTCAGCGCCGAGGACCCGGTCAAACTGCCCATGAACGCCTTCGAGTGGGTGTCCCTGGCCGCGCTGGCCGTCAACGAGGAGAACGCCGCCGGTGGCCGCGTGGTCACCGCCCCCACCAACGGTGCCGCCGGCATCATCCCGGCGGTGATGCACTTCGCCACCACGTACATCGAGGGTGTGGACCCGGACGAGATCGCGGTGCGGTTCCTGCTGACCGCCGGCGCGATCGGCTCGCTGTACAAGGAGCACGCCTCCATCTCGGGTGCCGAGGTGGGCTGCCAGGGCGAGGTGGGATCGGCCTGCTCGATGGCGGCCGCGGCCCTGTGCGAGGCGATGGGCGGCAAGCCCGCCCAGGTGGAGAACGCCGCGGAGATCGCCATGGAGCACAACCTCGGCCTGACCTGCGACCCGGTGGCGGGCCTGGTGCAGGTCCCGTGCATCGAGCGCAATGCCATGGCCGCCGTCAAGGCGATCACCGCCGCCCGCTTCGCACTGCGCGGCACGGGGGAGCACTTCGTGTCCCTGGACACGGTCATCGAGACCATGCGCCAGACCGGAAAGGACATGAACGAGCGCTACAAGGAGACGGCCATGGGCGGCCTGGCCGTCACCGCGGTGCCGGTCAGTCGCCCGGACTGCTGAGCAGCACCACCTCGCGGGGTACCGCGGCCGCACCCAGCCGGTCCCGCACCAGGGAGCGCAGCTCCTGGCCCGTCGGCACGGCGGCCTCGCCCGGTGAGGGCGTGACCTCGGCGACGGTGCGCGCCCCGAAGCGCTCGTCCTCCACCACCCGCAGGCGCACTGCCGCCACGCCTGGATGCGAGACCAGCAGGCGGGCCACCGCCCGCGGGTCGTGCAGCATCCCCCCGGAGGAGACGGCGCCGTCGGCCCGGCCGGTCACCCGTACCCGGCCCTGCTTATCGAGGTGCCCGCGGTCGGTCACCAGCTCCTTGCCCCCGGTGAAGGGGGTGCGCACGATCAGCAGACCGTCCTGCTCGCGGATCCGAACCCCGGCCAGCGGCCGCCCGTCCACGGCGATCGGACCGGTCTCCGTGGTGCCGTACACGTCGTGCACCCGCGCCCGTAAGTGTCGGGCCAGATCCGCGCGCAGCGCCGCGGGCAGCACGTCGGAGCCGGAGATCACCCGGGGGATCTGCAGGGGACGCCCGCGGGCATGCTCCTGATCAGCGGCGAGGACGTCCGCCAGGTGCACGGGGACACCGGTCAGCAGCTGGGGGCGCTCGCGGTGGAGCAGCTGCACGCGCTGGGCCGGGCGCAGGTGGCTCAGGTCCACCAGAGGGGAGCCCAGCACCAGTGCCCCCAGACCCACCAGCAGGCCATGGCCGTGCACGCCCGGGGCGGCGCTGGCGATGCTGGCGCCGCCGCGCAGCCCGATCCGACGGGCCAGGTCCCTCAGGGTGCGCAGCTGGGCCGCCGAGAGCGGTCCCCGGCGCTGCAGGTGGGGAGGGCCGGTGCTGCCGCTGGACCGCATCTCCAGCTCGTCGCCGGCGGTGAGCGCAGTCGCCAGGACCTGCCGCAGCGGAGCGTCGGGGGGCAGCTCGGCCACCTGCGGCGGGCAGCGCGGCACGGACCGTGCGGAGGTGGCCGTGCGGCCGCGGTGCATCAGCGCGGTGATCCCGTCGAGGTCGCGTGCCGTCAGCTCTCCCTTGGCGTCGGTGAGGACCACCCGGCGGGGCTGCAGACGGGCCCGCAGGCGCAGGGCGGTGCGGGCCTGGAGGATCCTCATGACCGACGCTCCGGAGCCCGGTGTCGCAGCGAGCGGAACGGGCGGGCCGATCGGTCGCGGCGGAGCAGCCGGGCGACCCAGCCCTGGCCCCTGCCGGCCAGATGAGCGGAGCGCGCCGGTGCGGCCTGGGACACCACGGCCCCGATCCGCGCCCACCACGGCGAGATCAGGCTGCGATCGCCGTCCAGGGCCCGCAGCACCATCGCCGCTGCCTGCTCGGGGCTGAGGGCGGTCCGAGGATCGGAGCCGTAGGTGGGGGCGGCCATCGCGGTGGCCACCAGTGGCATCTCCACCACGCAGATGCCCACGCCGCGGGCGGAGGCCTCCGGGCGCAGGGCCCGCAGCCAGGTGTCCAGCCCGCTCTTGGTGGCCGCGTAGGCGGCCCAGCCCGGGGTGGGGATGCGGGTGGTCGCGCTGGTGACGGCCACCACCCGGCCTCTTCCACGGGCGCACATCGGCTCCAGCAGCGCCAGGATCAGCGTGGCCGGGCCCAAAAGGTTGGTGCCGGCCAGGCGCACCAGGTCATGGGGCCGCCCGAAGGTCTCGCTGAGGCCGCGATGGATCGAGTGCCCGGCCAGCGCGATCACCGCCTCGGGCACACCGTCCTGCAGGATCGCTGCCGCCATGTGTGAGACCGCCTCCTGGTCGCGCAGGTCGCAGGCATGGACGGTGGCGGTCCCGCCGGCCTCGCGCACCCGCGCCGCCAGGGCCTGCAGGCGTGCCTCGTCGCGGGCCGAGAGGACGAGGTGCTTACCGCGCCGGGCGAGGGCCAGGGCCAGGGCGGTGCCGATGCCGCCGGTGGCACCGGTGAGGACGATCATGCGATCAGTCCACCACACCGGGGAGGGCTCGTGGGTGCGCCGCGCCTCACCAGGAGCCGCGGCGGTACGGGCCCGGGTACAGCGAGCCGTCGCGCACCCCGAGCCCGTGGGCGGCGCGCTGCGGCCAGGCAGGCTCGCGCATCGCCACGCGCCCCAGTGCCACCGCGTCCGCGTCGCCGCGCTCGAGGATCTGCTGCGCTCCGTGGGGGTCCGTGATCAGTCCGACGGCGGCCACGGGGATGTCCGTGGCCTCGCGGATCGACCGGGCGAACCCCACCTGGTACTCGGCCTTGACCGCGATGTCGGCGATCACGGCACCACCGGTGGAGACGTGCAGGGCATCCACCCCGATCCGGGACAGGGCGCAGGCCAGCTCGATGGAATGCCGGGTGTGCCAGCCGCCGTCGATCCAGTCCGTGGCGCTGATCCGCACGATCAGCGGCTTGTGCGCGGGCCACACCTGCCGGACGGCCTCGGCGATCTCCAGGGCGAGCCGCCTGCGCCCCGCGTCGTCGCCGCCGTACTCGTCGCTGCGGGTGTTGACCAGGGGGGAGAGGAACTCGTGCACCAGGTACCCGTGGGCGAAGTGCAGCTCCACGGCGTCGAAGCCGGCCTGTTCAGCGCGGCGGGCGGCAGTCACGAAGTCGTCGATCAGAGCGGTGATCCCGGCCCGATCCAGGACCTCGGGCGGGTCGAGGCCGGGGAACGGCTCGTCGGTGGGGCCCACCGTGCGCCAGCCTCCGGCGAGCTCGGGGATCGTGCCGTGGCGGCCGGCGTAGCGGGGCAGGGACGGCCAGGTCGAGGCCTTGCGGCCCGCGTGGGCGAGCTGCACCGCGACCTTCGCTCCCTGTGCCTGGCAGAAGGAGACGATGCGGGACCAGGAGTGCATCTGGTCGTCGTTCCACAGGCCGGTGTCCTGCGGCGAGATGCGGCCCTGCGGGCACACGGCCGTGGCCTCGGTGATCAGCAGTCCGAATCCGCCGGCGGCACGGGCACCCAGGTGCATCAGGTGCCAGTCGGTGGGGATCCCGTCCTTGGCCTCGACCGAGTACTGGCACATGGGGGCCAGCCAGATGCGGTTGCGGATCTTCAGCTCCCGCAGGGACATCGGGGTGAACAGGGCCGGGGTGACATCGGCGGGCGGAGCACTGCGCGGAAGCTCGGCCTCCGTCGCCCTCGATGCCGGGGGAGTGCTGCGCACCGGAGGGCGGCGCGCGGGGCCGACGGGAGCGAGTTCAGGGACCATGGTCCCTCTACGGTAGCGCGTCACCTGGGTCGCAATGCCCGTTCTGAGACCTCTCGGGACGCTCTGGGGGTGCCCCTTGCCGACGCGGTGCAAGCTTGCTAGCTTTCTCGCATGTCAGCACCGTCGGACTCATCACCGACCCCGTCCAAGGTCCAGTTCAACGTCTATCTGCCGCAGGAACTCGTGATCGCCGTCAAGCACCGTGCGATCGACGAGTCCTCGAGTCTGAGCGACCTCGTGCGCCGAGCGCTCACCCAGTACCTCGACCATCCCCACGATGCTCGCCCCCACTGCACCGAGGAGCCCCGATGACCGCCCAGCACCCCACCGCTGCCTTCACCGTGTACCCCCTGCGCTTCACCGACGACGCCCCCGCCATGATCGCCTTCCTGCGCACCCTCGGCATGGCGCCGGTGGTGACCACCGAGGGCGGCACTTTCGCCGAGATGGTCGCCGGCGGCGGGGGTCGCGTCATGGTCCACACCGCCGAGCACGCCGAGACCGCAGCACCCGCGGGGGAGACCCAGCTGTGCCTGTCCGTCGTGGACACCGATGCCGCCGCAGCCCAGCTGCGCGACCGGGGGCTCGAGGTGCGCGTGTGGGACGAGACCTACGGGCGCCAGGGCGCCGTGCGCGGTCCCCGCGGTGAGGACATCGCCATCAACGAGCAGCAGCGGGACCTGTACGGCTACCTCGGGCATGGTGGGGCGGACGCCCAGGTGGACGATCGCCTGTCCGTCACCGCCGTCCGGGTCAGTGCCGAGGGTCCTGACCGCGACCGGGATGTCGACTTCTTCGCCGCGCTCGGCTTCGCGCCTGCCGGTGCGGGCGACCAGTGGTGGCAGGCGCTGTCCGCCCCGGGCGCGGGCACGATCGGCCTGCACGCCCCCGGTGGGGAGGACGACCGCGTCTCGCGCCCCTCCGGTACCGAGTTCGGGGACATCGCCCTGGTGCGCCTGGGATTCGAGACCGCCGAGGACCTCGATGCGCTTGCCGCCCGGCTGCGGGACGCCGGCCACGACGCCCGGGTGGTGGAGGACGAGGTGCGGTCCGTCCACGTCACCGACCCCGACGGGAAGCATCTGGAGATCCATCCGCGAACCTGACCGCGCCGACCCGGCGATCGCACGGCGGATCCGGCTCTGTGTCTCAGGTCTCAGTGCGATAGCGTGGGCGCGTTCACCAACGCCCACCGCCGCGGGACCATCCTGCGGGATCCAGACGCAGCAGGAGAGCCAGATGTCCGACGCCCCCACCGGTGCCGACGCCACGCCCCAGGAGCAGGAGGAGCAGGCGGTCTACCCGCCGCCCTCGGAGTTCGTCGAGCACGCCGTGGCCCGCCCCTCCCTGTACGGTGAGGCCGAGCGCGACCGCCTGGCCTTCTGGCGCTCCCGTGCCTCGGTGCTGAGCTGGAAGACCCCGTTCACCCATACCCTGGACTGGTCGAACCCGCCGTTCGCGAAGTGGTTCGCCGACGGCACCCTGAACGCCTGCTACAACTGCGTGGACCGCCATGTGGAGGCCGGCCACGGCGAGCAGGTGGCGCTGCTGGCGGAGTACGAGGACGGCAGCGATGCCCGCTACACCTACGCCCAGCTGCGCGAGGAGGTCTCCCGCATGGCCAACGTGCTGGGCGATCTGGGCGTGCGCACCGGGGACCGGGTGGCGATCTACCTGCCCATGGTCCCCGAGGCTGTCATCGCCATGCTGGCCTGCGCCCGCATCGGTGCCCCCCACTCGGTGGTGTTCGGCGGGTTCTCCTCCGACGCACTGCGCTCGCGCATCGAGGATGCCGAGGCGACCGCGGTGATCACTGCCGACGGTCAGTTCCGCCGCGGCAAGGCCCTGCCCCTGAAGAGCGCTGTGGACGAGGCCCTCGCCAAGGGCGGGGATTCCGTCCAGAAGGTGCTGGTGGTGCGCCGCACCGGCGGCGAGGTGGAGTGGACCGAGGGGCGCGACGTGTGGTGGCACGAGGCGCGCGAGAGCGCCTCCACCGATCACGAGCCCGTGTGGGTGGAGGCCGAGCACCCGCTGTTCATCCTCTACACCTCCGGCACCACCGGTAAGCCCAAGGGGATCGTGCACACCACCGGCGGCTACCTCACCCAGGCCGCCTACACCCACCGCGCGGTGTTCGACCTCAAGCCCTCCAGCGACGTCTACTGGTGCACGGCGGACGTCGGCTGGGTCACCGGCCACACCTACGTGGTGTACGGGCCGCTGGCCAACCGGGCCACCCAGGTGATCTACGAGGGCACCCCGGACACCCCTCACCAGGGCCGCTGGTGGGAGGTGGTGGAGAAGTACAAGGTCACCCTGTTCTACTCCTCGCCCACGGCGATCCGCACCGCCATGAAGTGGGGCGAGGAGATCCCGGGCCGCTTCGACCTGTCCAGCCTGCGCCTGCTGGGCAGCGTGGGCGAGTCCATCAACCCCGAGGCGTGGCGCTGGTACCACCGGGTGATCGGCGGGGGGCGCTGCCCCATCGTGGACACCTGGTGGCAGACCGAGACCGGTGCCATCATGATCTCCCCGCTGCCCGGGGTCACCTCCGCCAAGCCCGGCGCCGCCCAGGTGCCGCTGCCGGGCATCCGGGCCGACGTCCTCAACGACGCCGGGGACCCGGTGGCCGACGGCGATGCCGGCTACCTGGTGCTCACCGAGCCGTGGCCGGCGATGCTGCGCGGCATCTGGGGTGACGACCAGCGCTTCAAGGACACCTACTGGTCACGGTTCCCGGGCCGCTACTTCGCCGGTGACGGTGCCAAGAAGGATGAGGACGGCGACATCTGGCTGCTGGGCCGGGTGGACGACGTCATGAACGTCTCCGGGCACCGCCTGTCCACCACCGAGATCGAATCGGCCCTGGTGGCCCACGACTGGGTGGCCGAGGCCGCGGTGGTCGGTGCCAGCGACGAGACCACCGGGCAGGCCGTGGTGGCCTTCGTGATCCTGCGCGAGGAGGCGCTGGAGGAGGTCGAGGCCGCCGGCGGTGCGGAGAAGGCCGCCGAGGCCCTGCGCCTGCACGTGGGCCGGGAGATCGGGCCGATCGCCAAGCCCAAGAAGGTGCTGCTGGTGACCGAGCTTCCCAAGACCCGCTCCGGCAAGATCATGCGCCGACTGCTGCGCGACGTCGCCGAGAACCGTCAGGTGGGGGACACCCAGACCCTGGCGGACTCCTCGGTGATGGACCTCATCCAGCAGGGGTTCACCGGGAGACGCTGATATCACCGAGGCTGGTGGTGATCGACACGGTGCCGATCACCTCACCCTCGCCCGTCAAGAACGCCGGGTCCACGTCCACCGTTCCCGCGTCGGAGCCGGCCCGGACCACGCGCCGTGCGGTGCCGGGGGCGGTCATGGACACCTCTCCCACATCGTTGGTGACGGTCACGTCCCCCTCCGCGTCCAGGGGCAGCGCGATGTCCACGTCCCCGAGACTGGAGGTCACCGTGATCCCCCCGGGCACGGACGCGACGGGAGCGAGCTCCACCGAGCCCACATCGGCCTGCACGGTGATCCCCCCGGGGGCGTCGACGCTGCTCAGGCGCACGTCACCGACGTCGGAGGTCGCGGAGATCGAGGCGAACTCGCCGGCGGCGTCGATCCCGCCCACGTCGGCGCGCAGGTCCACCGCCATGCGGTGCCCCTCGGGCACCAGCACGAGCAGGTCGCGGTGCTCGTCGAGCAGGCCGCCGAAGCGGTTCATGCCGGGCTGGCTGACGGTCACTCGCGGGCCCTGGGCCGAGCCCTCGACCGCGACGCGGGCACGAGCGGTCTCCTCGGGGCCGGGCAGGTCGGTGCTGCCGGGATCGACCAGGGCCAGGGTCACCTGATCCACGTCAGGGGAGGCGGCCAGGCGGACGTCGGCCACGCGGGTGCTGAGAGCAAGCGACGGCGGTGTCCCCAGCTCATGGGTGGCTGCCACCTCGCCGAAGCCGCGGTTGATGGCCCAGGACGTCACGGACACCCCGGCCAGGGCCAGCAGTGCCAGGACCAGGAGGGCGGCGGCCACCGCCGTGGAGACGGTGCGCCAGGCGCGACCACCGCCGGGGGAGGGCGTGAGGCGCCGGGCCGGCTCGGTCCGCACCCGCGGGGACGGTGCACGGTCGAGCTTGGTGAGCAGGGACGAGATGTGCTTCTCGACGCTGCCGGCGGGGACGAACAGCGCATCGGCGATCGCCTGGTTGGAGCGTCCCTGCGCCATCAGCGCCAGCACCTCGCGCTCGCGGGGGCTGAGGGTCTCGAGGGTGCGGCGCCGACGGGAGCGCACGAAGATCTGCTGGACCACCTCCGGGTCCAGCCAGGTGCCGCCGGAGCCGACCGTCTCCACCACCCCCAGGAAGTCCTCGACGTCGGCCACGCGGTCCTTGAGCACGTAGCCCAGTCCGCGGGGGGAGTCGGCGATCAGCTCGGAGGCGTAGCGCTCCTCGACGTACTGGGAGAGCACCAGCAGCGCCGCCTCGGGGTCCTGCTGGCGCATCAGGGTGGCCGCACGCACGCCCTCGTCGGTGAAGGTGGGGGGCATGCGCACGTCGATCACCGCCAGGTCCGGCCGGTGCGCGCTGACGGCGCTCAGCAGCGCGGTGCCGTCCCCCACCGCGGCGACCACCTCATGGCCTGCATCCGTCAGCAGCCGTTCGAGGCCGGCGCGCAGCAGCACGGCGTCGTCGGCGATCACGATCCTCATCGGAGGGCCTCCTGGGTGGGGGTGGGGGCGTCCGTCGACGGCGCCCGGGCGGGTTCATGGTCGGACTGCTCGCCGGTGCCGAGCCCGGGGCGGGCGTCCAGGGGATCACGGCCCGCAGGACGGTACCGGTGCCGGTGGGGGGATCGGTCAGCTCCAGACGGCCACCGGTGGCTCGCACCCGGTCGGTGAGCCCCGCCAGGCCGGTGGAGACGCCGTCACGGTGCACCCGGGCTCCGCCGCGGCCGTCGTCCTCGATGCGCACCAGCAGGGTTCCTGCCTGTTCGGTGAGGGAGACCGCGGCCCGCGTGGCGTCGGCGTGCTTGGTGATGTTGGTCAGCGCCTCGGCCACCACGAAGTACGCGACGGCCTCGCGCTCGCGGTCCAGGCGGGTCTGCAGCTCGATGCTCAGGTCCACCGGGACGGAGGAGCGGGCCGCGAGGGCGGACAGCGCCGCGTCCAGTCCGCGGTCCTCGAGCACCGCGGGGTGGATGCCGCGGGCGAGCTGGCGCAGGTCCGCCATGATCCCCTTGGCCTCCGCATGGGCGTGGGAGACCAGGTCGGTGGCGCGCTGCGGATCGGTGGCGATCGCGCTCCTGGCCATGCCCAGGGTCATCGCCATCGCCACCAGGCGCGGCTGGACGCCGTCGTGCAGGTCCCGCTCGATCCGTGCACGCTCCTGAGCGGCGGCGTCGACCGCGCCCTGACGGCGGTGGGTCAGCTCGACCACCTGCTCGCGCAGGTCCTCCTCGGAGCCGGAGATCATCACCCGGGCCAGGCCCCTGTCCGCCAGGGCGCCCACCACGGCGGCGAGAGCACCGAGCACCAGGGCGGTCAGGGAGATCAGCACCAGCGCCCAGGCGGGCACGGTGATGGTGCCCAGGGTGAGGGTGCCGTGGACGAGGGCGAGCTCTGCGGCCACCCACCACACCCACAGCAGGGTCAGCAGGCACAGCAGGAAGAACGACGCCGAGAGCATCGCCAGGTGGTGGTGCAGCACCCCCCGCCAGAAAGGGCCGGAGGAGAGGTCCAGCCAGAGGTCGTGCAGCCAGCCGCCCAGCCCGGTGCGGGTGCTGCGGCGCCGGGCGGGGACGATCACGTCGATGCCGTGCACCCCGGCCGCACGATGCTGCTCGTACCGGTTCGCCAGCTGCATCAGCACCGCCCATGGGATCAGCAGCAGCAGGCCGCTGCCGGCGGCGAACAGCGATCCCACGCCGGTCAGGAACAGACTGATGCTGATCCAACCCCAGGTGAGGCCCAGCAGGCCCTCGACGACGACCACGGCCAGGGACGGCAGTCGCAGCCGTGGTCGGTGCACCGGGGCGGTGTCGGCGGTGGTGAGGTCCATGGCACTGACACTAGGCCGCCCGGGGCGCGGTTCCCACGGGGAGGTCCCGTCGAAGCAGTGGGGGAAATCCCCCAGGGGCGGCGGTCCCGTGCGGAGTGCGATTGAATGTGTCCATGAGCAACGATGCGAGCAGCCCCTCCCACGACATCATCGATCCCGCCGCCGACGGCTCCTCCCCCGACGGCGGAGGCCCCGCGGGGATCGACGGCTCCACCGGCCAGGTCGTGGAGCAGGAGGACAAGGTCGCCGGGTCCATCGCCCAGGACGAGGGCCCCACACGGGGCACCCTGCGCGATGTCGCCGACTCCCTGGGTATCTCCAGCGCGGTCGCGCTGCGCGCCCTGCGCGGCACCGACGACATCCGCCCGCTGATGGCCACCCGGGTGCGGGAGGCCGCCGAGCGCCTGAACTTCCCGCTGGAGGAGCTGGCCGACGAGGACTCCCACCACGGCGTGGTGGCCGTGCTGGTCAACACCATGCGCAACACCTGGATCTCGGACCTGGTGCGTGCCATCCGCATCGAGCTGACCGCCACCGGGCGCTCCGCCGTGGTGGTGCCCACCCGCCGCCGCGTGCCCGAGTACCCCGTCGCCGCCGACACCGAGGCCATCGAGTCCCTGGTGCGGCTCGGCGTGGACGGCTTCCTGATGATCTCGGACCTGGCCGACATGGACAGCGTGCTGGAGGCCACCGGGGACCGGCCCTTCGTCGGCATCGGCTGCTCGCGCGACTTCGTGGGGCGCTTCGACACCGTGCGCATCGACGACGAGGTGGGCCAGGGCCTGCTGGTCGACCACCTCGTGGGGCTGGGCCACACCGAGATCGCCCATGTCGGCGGGGTCGGTGCCGAGGTGGCCCGTGAGCGCGCCGATGGCTTCCGCAAGGCCATGGAGCGCCACGGCCTCAGCGAGACGGCGCGCGTCGAGCCCGGCGACTTCACCGAGCAGGTGGGCCACACCGCCGGTTCGATGCTGCTGCGCGGCAGCCGGGTCCCCACTGCCATCACCTGTGCCAACGACCTGACCGCGATCGGGGTGCTCTCCGCCGCCCGGGAGGCAGGGTACGAGGTGCCTGAGCAGCTGGCCGTGGCCGGCTACGGCAACACCTCCCTGGCCGCCTCCGGCATCGCCCAGCTCACCAGTGTGGACCCCAACTCCGATCGGCTCGGTGCGCTGGCCGCTCAGTTCCTGGTGGACCGGGTCTCCGGCCACGTGGGACCCGCCCGTGACGTGGCCGTGGCGCCCTCCATCGTGGTGCGCCGCTCCAGCTCCGCCGGACCCCGCCCCGCCCAGGAGCGCCGCAAGCGCATCTCCGTGGACTGAGGTGTGCCCGCCCACCCTGCGGTGGGTGCACACCCCGGCACGTCCTGCACGACCTGAACTGCCCCTCCCTCCTGCGATAGGCTCCGCTCATGATCAACACCACGAACGACCCGAGCACGCCGCCCACCCAGCGGTCCATCGGCGAGCTCGTCCAGTCCATCCGGGACGAGCTCCTCGGCGTCGTCCACCACGAGATCGACATCGCCAAGAAGGAGTTCACGGCGATCGCGATCAAGGCCGGGATCATCGCGGCCTGCGCCGCGGTGCTGCTGTTCCTGCTGCTCTCGGCCTGGGTGATGCTGCTGTTCTTCGCCGCCACCGGTCTCGAGGCCCTCGGCATGCCCTACTGGGGTGCGTTCCTGCTGATCGCCGGCGTGTTCATCGTGCTGAGCCTGATCGCCGGCCTGGTCGCCTTCCTGGTGTACAAGCGCATCAAGGCGCCCACCACCACGATCGAGACCGCCCAGAGCGCGGTGGGCGCCGTGCAGGGCAAGCGCCGCAGCAACGCCGTCTCCTACGACGACACCTTCGAGGAGCTCTACGGCAAGAAGGTCAGCGCCCGCACCGAGTGAGCTGCGTGCTCCCCGGCACGCCGGGGAGCACGCACGCCCCCATCAGGGCAGTACCCTGGTGCGCGTGAACCTCCAGCTGCACGACACCGCCACCCGCACCACCGCACCCTTCACCCCGGTGCGCGAGGGGGCGGTGTCGCTGTACGTGTGCGGCCCCACCACGCAGGGCGCGCCGCACCTGGGGCACCTGCGCACCTTCCTGGCCTTCGACGTGCTGGTGCGCTGGCTCGAGCGCAGCGGGCTCGCCGTCACCCACGTCCGCAACGTCACCGACATCGACGACAAGATCTTGGCGAAGTCGGCCGAGGCCGGCGCCGAGTGGTGGGCCTGGTCGCTGCGCTTCGAGCGCGAGTTCCAGGACGTGCTGGACCGCCTGGGCAACCGCCGCCCCACCTACGAGCCCCGCGCCACCGGCCACGTGCCCGAGATGATCGAGCTGATGGAACTGCTGATCGAGCGCGGCCACGCCTACGCCGACGGCAACGGCTCGGTGTACTTCGACGTGGCCTCCCATCCCACCTACGGCTCGCTGACCCGGCAGTCCCTCGAGGACATGCAGGACGCCGGTGAGCAGATGGAGCCGGGCAAGCGGGATCGCCGCGACTTCGCCCTGTGGAAGGCAGCCAAGCCGACCGAGCCCGCCACTGCCTCCTGGGACACCCCGTTCGGGCGCGGCAGGCCGGGCTGGCACCTTGAGTGCTCCGCCATGAGCCGCAAGTACCTGGGGGAGACCTTCGACATCCACGCCGGTGGCCTGGACCTGCGCTTCCCGCACCATGAGAACGAGCAGGCCCAGTCCCATGCCGCCGGGTACGGCTTCGCCCGCACCTGGATGCACGCCGGGGTGCTCACCGTTGACGGCCTGAAGATGGGCAAGAGCCTGGACAACTTCGTCACCGCCGCGGATGCCCTGGGCGCCCACCCCACCCCGGCCGTGCGCCTGGCCCTGGTCTCCGGCCACTACCGGGCCACCGTGGAGTACAACGCCACCGCCATGCGCGAGGCCGAGGTGGTCTGGGAGCGCTTCACCGCCACCGCTCGCCGTGCCGCGGAGCGCCTGGGCGCCGAGCACCCCCTGACCCGGGCGGGTGCCGCCGAGGCGGGCCTGGCCGAGGTGGGCTTGCCCGAGGCTTTCACCGCCGCCATGGACGACGACCTCACGGTGCCCGAGGCGCTCGCCGTGATCCACCGCGAGCTCTCCGCCCTGAACACCGCCCTGTCCACCCCCGGCGGCGATGCCGAGCAGGTGGCGCAGGGCCTGGGACGGCTGCGAGCGATGCTGGACGTGCTGGGCCTGGACCCGCTGGGGGAGACCTGGACCGATGCCGGCACCGTCGGGAACAGCGATCACGAGGCGCTGGACGCGCTGGTGCGTACCCAGCTCGCGGCCCGAGCCACCGCCCGCGCCGCCAAGGACTGGGCACGAGCCGACGAGATCCGTGACGCCCTGACGGCGGCGGGGATCCGCGTCGAGGACGGCCCTGACGGCGCCCGCTGGTCGCTCGATAAGCAGAACTGATCGGCCCGCGCGATCGAGGAGGAACGATGGCAGGCAACAGCTCACGCCGCGGCGCCGTGCGCCGCACCAAGAAGGGTGCGACCGTCGGCTCCGGCGGGGTGCGACGGCGCGCACTTGAGGGTAAGGGCCCCACCCCGAAGGCCACCGACCGGCCCGGCCACAAGGCCTTCGCCGGCAAGGCCGGATCGGAGGGCGGCGGGGCGAAGGGAGCGGGCGCCCGCGGGACCGGTGCCGGCCGCGCGAAGGGGCGTCGCGACGGTTCCCGGCCCGGCAGCGACCAGGTGGCCGGCCGCAACTCCGTGCTGGAGGCCCTGCAGGAGGACGTCCCGGCCACCCAGCTCACCGTGATGCAGCGCCTGGACATGGACGAGAGGGTGCGGGAGATCCTGCGCCTGGCCGGGGCGCGCAGTCTGCCCATCGCCGAGGCCTCCCGCACGGATCTGGACCGATTCACCGACCACGCCGTGCACCAGGGCGTCGCCCTGACCATCCCCGCCTACGAGTACGCGGATGTGGACGAGCTGCTGGACATCGCCCGCGATGCCTTCGAGCCTCCGCTGCTGGTGGCGCTGGACGGCATCACCGACCCCCGCAACCTGGGCGCTATCCTGCGCTCGGCCGGCGCTTTCGGTGCCCACGGCGTGATCCTGCCGGAGCGCCGCAGTGCCGGCATGACCGCGAGCGTGTACAAGGTGGCCGCCGGTGCCGCCTCGCGTGTGCGCGTGGCCCAGGTGACCAACCTCAACCGGGCACTGGCCTCCCTCAAGCAGCAGGGAGTGTTCGTGCTGGGCCTGGACGCCGGCGGTGACGTCACCACGCGCGACCTCGAGCTGGGCACGGAGCCGGCCGTGCTGGTGGTGGGCGCCGAGGGCAAGGGCCTGTCCCGCCTCGCGAGGGAGACCAGCGATCAGGTGGTGTCGATCCCCATGGGGGAGGCCACCGAGTCGCTCAACGCGTCCGTCGCCACCGCCATCGCCCTGTACGAGATCGCGGGGGTGCGGCAGGCGAAGGGCCGGGCCTGAGCACGGGCCTGCCGCCCACCGTGCGCACCGGGATCGTCACCCACGGCAGCGCCAGCTGGATCACGGGGCCCAGCCCCAGGG
>NZ_JADEYR010000005.1 GCF_015209585.1 Brachybacterium epidermidis | reverse complement strand
ACCGAGTACGGCTCGCAGGCGCATCAGGCCACCAAGGCCGAGCAGATCGCCGTTGCCAAGCGCACCCTGCACGAGCAGGGCCCCGGCGCCTGGCCCGTCTGCGGCAAGCGTGCCGGCCTGACCCGAACCAACGGCGGGGCCGATCCGAACGCCCGGCCCGGTGGCGGCTCGGCCGCTTCCCGTGGTGAGGATCGCGGCAGCACTCCCGCTCCGAGCTCCGGTGCATTGGTGGTGGACGGCAAGTTCGGCCCCAAGACCACCCGCGCCCTGGAGGCCTGGATCGGTGTCGGCCAGGACGGCCGCCTCTCCACCGGAGACATCAAGGCCCTGCAGTCCAAGGTCGGCGCACGTGCCGACGGCAAGATCGGGGCGGAGACCACGCGCAAGCTGCGCGCCGCCATCGGCCACGGCAACAACGGCGTGTGGGACTTCCGCACCAACTACGCCACCGTCAAGGCGCTCCAGGAGTACCTCAACGCCCACTGACTGCGTCCGTCGAGTTTGGTGCGGTTGAGTGCGGTGCGGGGCATCAGCGCCGGCCGAGCTCCAGCAGGTGGTCGATGACGGGCAGCAGTTCGTCCACGGCCACCTGCGCCACCTGCGTGGACAGGGACCCCCCGGTCAGAGCGGCGTCGAAGTAGAGACCGTCGCCGATCAGCAGGATCGCGTGGGCGATCGCCGGCGAGCCGACCTCCTCGCGGATCTGCGCCAGCCACTCGTCCCGGGCGCGCGCCATCGCGGCCCGCGCCCCTGGATGGGACTCCTGGGCCAGGTGCGCCACGGCCACCAGGGCACGATCCAACGCCGAATCGGTCCACACCGAGGTGCGCACGTAGTGGCGGGAGGGGCCGTCCTCGGCGGTGCGCATCTCCTCCAGGTCCTGGACCACCAGGGCGTCCAGGCGCTCGATGAGGCCCTCGGCCAGCGCTTCCTTGGACTTGAAGTGGTAGAGCAGCCCGCCCTTGGACACCCCTGCTCGGGCCGCGACCGCCTCCAGGGTGGTGGCACGCTGCCCATCCTCCAGGAGCATGGCCTGGTAGGCGTCGAGCACGGCATCACGGGCGGACATGCCTCAACCGTACTGGCAGCGACGGTGCGTAAGGACGCTGGGGCAAGTGGTGTGGAGCGCTCTGCCATGCCGGTCACAGCGCGGCTCCGCCCGATTGACTGTACCGTCTGGACGGTTTAGTTTCGGCGGTGTCCGTGGAGGCCGCGGACGAGGATCCGTCCCACCACGACCCCGGAGGTTCCTGTGCTGCCCGCCCCCGCCCGCACCGCCACCACGCGCCACGACAGGCCGGGCGCGCGCTGGTGGGCGCTCGCAGTGCTGATGCTGCCGGTGCTGCTGGTGGCGGTGGACAACACCGTGCTGTCCTTCGCCCTGCCCGCGATCTCCGAGGCCCTGGCCCCTACCGGGCAGCAGCTGCTGTGGATCGTGGACGTGTACCCGCTGGTCCTTGCCGGGCTGCTGGTGCCCATGGGCAGCCTCGGGGACCGCATCGGCCGCCGCCGCCTGCTGCTGCTCGGCGGCAGCGGCTTCACCGTGATCTCGGCGCTGGCCGCGTTCTCCCAGGACGCCCCCACCCTCATCGCCGCCCGCGCCCTGATGGGCTTCTTCGGCGCGATGCTGATGCCCGCCACCCTCTCCTGATCCGCAACATCTTCACCGACGCCACCGAGCGCCGCACCGCGATCGCCATCTGGGCGGCCGGTTTCTCCGGGGGAGCGGCACTGGGGCCGATCGTGGGCGGCTTCCTGCTGGGGCACTTCGCCTGGGGCTCGGTGTTCCTGCTGGCAGTGCCGGTGATGCTGCCCCTGCTGATCCTGGGGCCGCTCCTGATCCCCGAGTCCAAGGACCCCACCCCCGGGCCCGTGGATCCGCTGAGCGTACTGCTGGTGCTGGCGACCATGACCCCGCTGGTGTACGCGATCAAGACCTTCGCCACCACCGGAATGGGCGTGCTGCCCGTGGCGGCGGCCGCAGTGGCGATCCTGGCGGGCATCGCCTTCGTGCGTCGTCAGCTGCGCCGCGGGGAGCCGATGCTGGACGTCACCCTGTTCACGCGTCCCGTGTTCACCGGCGCCGTCACCGCGAACCTGCTGAGCGTGTTCTCCATGGTGGGATTCCTCTACTTCATCTCCCAGCACCTGCAGCTGGTCAGCGGCCGCAGCCCGATGGAGGCCGGCATGGTGCTGCTGCCCGGACTGCTGGTCACGATCGTCGCGGGCCTGGCGGTGGTGCGCCTGGTGCGGCACGTCTCGCCCGCCGCTGTCGTCACCGTCGGCCTGCTGCTGAACGGCGTGGCCTTCACGATCGCCGCAGTGACCGGGTCCTGGGGCTCGGATCTCATGCTGCTGATCGCCTTCGCCCTGCTGGGCGCCGGAGTGGGTGGCGCCGAGACCATCAGCAACGACCTGATCCTCTCGGCCGTCCCCGCCGAGAAGGCCGGGGCCGCCTCCGCGATCTCCGAGACCGCCTACGAGACCGGTGCCGTCCTCGGCACCGCCGTGCTGGGCAGCCTGCTCAACTACGCCTACCGCAGCCACGTCCAGCTGCCCGCCGAGCTGACGGCGTCCCAGCAGGCTGCCGCGTCGGAGACCTTGGGTGGGGCCACTGCGGTCGCCGAGCAGCTGCCGGCATCGGTGGCCGGGCCGATGCTCGACTCCGCGCGCCACGCCTTCGACTCCGGTGTGGTGATCACCAGCGGCATCGGCGCTGCACTGATGGTGCTGGCCGCCGTGATCGCCCATCGCACCCTGCGCGCCACGGACTGACGACGCGATCTGGGCGCGCGTCGGACCATGCGCGCCACGGTCCGCGAACGAGCCACGTCCCCGCGGCTGGACAGGGCCCTGTGCGTGACCAACGCATGAACGCATGCGTCGGCCACGGCCCCGCACATGACGCACAGGTTCACAGGCGCTCATGTTTCTTCCGAGCAGCGGCTGAGCGGTCCTAGCTTCCTGAGCATGCCACCAACGAAGCTCGTCACACCCCCTGCCACCGCGCCTCCCGTCACCGCATCCACTGCCCCCGCAGCTGCCACCGGCACATCAGCCGTCGCCCTGCTCGACGCGCCCCCGCGGCGACGGCCCGCCCTGAGCTACGAACTGTTCCCCGCCCGCAGCGGAGCCTCGTTCGAGCGCCTCCAGCAGACCGTCGCGCAGCTGGAGCAGACCGCCCCCGACTACGTCTCGGTCACCTCCCGCACCGGCTACCAGAACTTCGCCCGGGTGCTCGAACTGACCGACCACGTGCTGGGGGAGACCCGCCTGCGTCCCCTCGTCCACCTCACCAGCGTGGGCGCCCGCCGCCAGCACCTGGTGGCAGGCATCGAGGCCCTGCTGGACCGCGGCGTGCGCGGCATCCTCGCCCTGCGCGGCGACGTCCCCGAGGATCACGTGCCGGAGGAGGACGAGTTCCCCTTCGCCCGCTACCTCGTCGAGCTGATCCGCGAGGTGGAGCGCGACCGCAGCGCCCTGCTGGCCGGCGGACGCATCGCCGTGGGAGTGGCCGCCTACCCGGTGCGCCATCCCGAGTCCCCCACCCGTCAGCACGACATCGAGGTGCTGGTCTCCAAGGCCCGCTCCGGTGCCGACTTCGCGATCACCCAGGTGTTCTTCGACCCCGCCGCCTACTGCGACCTGGTGGCCCGGGCCCGCCGCGCCGGCGTCGACATCCCGCTGGTGCCCGGCTTCGTCCCCGCCACCGACCCCGCACGCCTGCAGCGCCTCGCGGAGCTCTCCGGTGTGCACGCCCCCCGCGAGCTGCTGCACGCCCTGGAGACCGCCCGTGACGAGACCGACCGCCGCCGCATCGGCACCCGCTTCACCGTCGATCTGATCCGCGGGGTGCTCGACGCCGGCGCGCCCGGCCTGCATCTGTACACCTTCAACCGCCACGCCGAAGCACTCGACGTGCTCGAGGCCCTCGACCTGGGCCAGTGGACCACCACCGACACACGCCACACAGGAGACCCCCGATGACCACCACGCCGCCGCCCACTGCTGCCCCGCTGCCCGCCGCCACCATCGTCGGCTACCCCCGGATCGGCCCTGACCGCGAGCTGAAGAAGGCCGAGGAGGCCTACTGGGCCGGCCGCATCGACCGCACCGAGCTCGACCGCCGCACCGCGGCCCTGCGCACCGCCACCCGCGAGCGCCTCACGGGCCTGGGCCTGGATGCCCCCGCGGCGATCCCGGAGACCTTCTCGCTGTACGACCAGGTGCTCGACGCCGCTGTCACCATCGGCGCGATCCCCGGGCGCTTCGCCGATGTGCTCGATGCCGACGGACGGATCGGCACCGATGGGTACTTCACCCTGGCCCGCGGCGATGCCCAGCGGCCTCCTCTGGAGATGACCAAGTGGTTCGACACGAACTACCACTACCTGGTGCCCGAGATCGGTCCTGACACCGACCTGCACCTGGCCTCCACCCAGGTCATCGACCTGTTCACCGAGGCGCTCGCCGCCGGCACCACCACCCGCCCGGTGCTGGTGGGCCCCCTCACCCTGCTGCTGCTGGCGAAGGCCGAGGACGGCGCCCCCGAGGGCTTCACGCCCCTGGATCGCCTGGACGACGCCGTCGCGGTGTACGCCGAGGTGCTCGAGCGTCTGGCCGATGCCGGCGCGCCCTGGGTGCAGGTGGATGAGCCCATCCTGGCCACCGACATCGACCTCGTCGCCGGCCCGTCGGCCGCGCGCGACGAGGGAGCAGGCAGTGCGGCGGCCCAGAGCGATGGGGGAGCGAGCAGTGCGGCGGCCCGAAGCGACGGGGGAGCGGGGGACGTCGACGACGTGATCGCCCGGGCGCTGCAGCGCTCCGTCGGCCGCCTCGCCTCCCTCGCCCAGCGCCCGCAGATCCTGGTGACCACCCCCTACGGCGGCATCGGCGATCACCTGCCCGCCCTCCTGTCCACCGGCGCCGAAGCCGTGCACCTCGACCTCACTCGCGGTGACCTGCCCACCGCCGAGCAGCTGACCGGCATCGGAGAGACCGCCCTGGTGGCGGGCCTGGTGGAGGGTCGCACCGTGTGGCGCACCGAGCTGCCCACGGCCGCCGCCCGCCTGGACGCGCTGCGTGACCTGGTGCGCACCGCCGGAGGGGACGAGCGCACCGTCTCCGTGGCCACCAGCGTGTCCCTCCAGCACGTTCCGCACAGCCTGGACCGCGAGAACGCGCTGGATGCCGCGCTGCGCGCCACGCTCGCCTTTGCCGACGAGAAGGTGGCCGAGGTTGTGCTCCTGGCATCCGGGGGCGTGGTCCCCGGCGACGTCGACGGTCCTCGCTCGGTACCGCGCGACTTTGCGGGTGTGCACGATGAGTCAGTGCGGGAGCGGGTGGCGGCACTGGGCCCCGACGCGTCCACGCGCTCGCCCTTCAGTGCCCGAAGGGCGGCGCAGGAGCAGGCCCTGGACCTGCCGGTGCTCCCCACCACCACCATCGGCTCCTTCCCGCAGACGGCTGAGGTGCGCCGCGCTCGCGCCGACCACCGCGCCGGTCGCCTGGATGCGAGCGGCTACCGCCAGGCGATGCGGGAGGAGATCGCCCGGGTGATCGCCCTGCAGGAGAAGCTGGGGCTGGACGTGCTGGTGCACGGCGAGGCCGAGCGCAACGACATGGTCCAGTACTTCGCCGAGCACCTGGACGGCTTCGTGGTCACCGAGCACGGCTGGGTGCAGTCCTACGGCTCCCGCTGCACGCGCCCCTCCATCCTGTTCGGGGACGTGTCCCGGCCCGAGCCGATCACCGTGGAGTGGTCCGCCTACGCCCAGTCCCTCACCAGCAAGCCCGTCAAGGGCATGCTCACCGGTCCCGTGACCATCCTGGCCTGGTCCTTCGTGCGTGATGACCAGCCGCTGGCGCAGACCGCCACCCAGGTGGCCCTGGCCCTGCGCGAGGAGATCGCGGACCTCGAAGCCGCCGGCATCGGCATCGTCCAGGTGGACGAGCCCGCCCTGCGCGAACTGCTGCCCCTGCGCCGCGCCGACCAGGACGCCTACCTGCGCTGGTCTGTCGAGTCCTTCCGCATCGCCACCGCCGGGGCGGCCGACGGCACGCAGATCCACACTCACCTGTGCTACAGCGAGTTCAACGAGGTCATCGACGCGATCGACGGTCTCGACGCCGACGTGACCAGCATCGAGTCGGCCCGCTCCCGCGGCGAGGTGGTGGACGCGATCGACCCCGAACGCTTCGAGCGCGGCATCGGTCCGGGCGTGTGGGACATCCACTCCCCGCGGGTCCCCTCCACCGAGGAGATCGTCGAGCTGCTCCAGCATGCCCAGGAGGCCATCGGTCCGCGCGCCCTGTGGGCCAACCCCGACTGCGGCCTGAAGACCCGCGGCTACCGCGAGACGGAGGCCAGCCTGCGCAACCTGGTGGAGGCCACGCGACAGGTGAGGGCGCAGGTCGCGGCGCTGGCGTGATGTCGGGTGGGCGCCCGGTTCTGGAACGGCGCGGGGTGTCCCGCGCCGCGGGCGCCCACCCCGCCCTGGCGGCCGGATAGGCTCACTTGCAGGGGGTGCACGGGCCGCGCCCACGATCACCAGGCGTGAGAGGTGCACCCATGTCGGATCCGAACCAGTCGGGCTACATCCACGATTCTTCCGCCGGCTCCGCCTCCGGGAGCCCCGACCCTTACTCTGGTTCCGCCTCCGGGAGCCCTGACCCTTACTCTGGTTCCGCCTCCGGGAGCCCTGACCCTTACTCTGGTTCCGCCTGCGGGAGCCCCGCGGCGCCCGGCGCCACCGCAGGTGCGGGCACGATGTCCGCGGCGCAGGCCGGGAGCGCGCTGCGCCGGATCGGCATCGGCAACCCCTTGCCCACCTTCGTCGTCGGAGCTCTGGCCTACATCGCCGCCCTCGGCGCCGCACTGGTGGTGCTGGCCTCGCTGTTCCTGGCTGCCCTCACCGGCGGGCCCAACGACATCCCGAGCGGCGGCACCGATCCGCTCGGTGCTCCGTCAGGTCCCGGCGGTGGCTCGGGTGCCTCCCCGGGGGACGGATGGCGGGTGATCGTGGGCCTGCTGGGCATCCCGTTCCAGCTGGTGGCCCTGGGCACCTTCGGCTCCTATGGCATGGAGCTCGACCTGGGCTTCCTCGGGAGCATGGAGGCCGGATGGCGGGGGATGCCGCTGCTGATCACGGTGGCGCTGACGGCGACGGCCTTCCTCGGTGCCCGGTTCGTCCAGCGCCGCTGGGGCAGCGGCCGCTGGAGCTCCAACGGCCCGCTCGGTGCCCTGCTGTGGTCGGGGGTCTCCGGCTTCGCGCTGGCGGCGGTCGCACTGCTGGTCACCCGTGTCACGGCCTTCGCCTTCGTCGACGACTCGGTGGGGATGTCGATGTCCATGCACGCGGCCGGGGCGGACATGTTCATGGGCACCTGGCTGCTGAGCGGGCTGGCGCTGTTCCTGGGCCACCTGGCCGGCAGCACCAAGCCGTCCTGGTGGCCGCTGGTCGCGGATCTCGCGGCTGCACCCCGCCTGGCACTGGTGCACGCCCTGACCTTCGCGATCCCCGTCGGTGTGATGGCAGCGGCGGTCAGCGCGATCCGGATGGCCGTCGACGGGGAGGTCGACACCGCGCTCTCCCTGTTCCTGCTGCTGCCGGTCTGGGGGCTCACCGGGCTGGGCGTGCTCGTCGGCCTGGGGATGCTGCTCGTCCCGGTGCACGTGACCACGCGCGGAGACCTCGGTGACTTCGGCAGCGGGCAGCTCGACGAGTTCCTGTGGTTCTTCGACCTGCCCTGGTACGTGTGGATTCCGATGGTGCTGTTCGCTGTGCTGGTGCTGCTGGCGATCCCCCTGCTGTGGAACCGCGATCGGGTGATCGCCAAGGACAACGCCATGGGTGTGATCGCCTCCTGGATCGCCCTGCCCGTCGCCTACTTCGTGTGCTCGCTGGTGCTGCTGGCGCTGGTGTGGACCAGTGTGCGGGTGGAGATGGGAATGCTGGGCGATGGTGCATTCGCGCTGGCCCTGGGTGCGTGGATGCCGCTGGTGGCCTTCGTGATCGGCGCGATCGTGGAGCTGCTGGCCCGCTTCGTGGCCCCGCTGGTGGACCGCTTCGTGCCCGGGGTGCTGTTGGGCTGGTTCCGTCGTTCTGAGCGGCTCCGACGGGCCGAGACCGCTGCAAGTAACACTCCGTAACAGCATGTAGCGCATCGGGTGGGTACGCTGGCCGCGACGACTGCACGTCCCGCCGCAGGAGGCCCGATGGACCGCAACCCGTTCACCCCCGGCTTCGGGCTCACTCCGCCGGTGCTGGCCATGCAGGGCACCCCGGTGGAGGACTTCACCGAGGCCCTGGAGGGCACCCGCCCGGCCGGCCATCGCTCCGTGCTGATCTCCGGTGCCCGCGGTGTGGGCAAGACGGTGCTGCTGTCCCAGTTCCACGACGTCGCCGAGGAGGTGGGCTGGGAGGTCATCGTGCTGCACACCTCCTCGGACTCCCTGGCCGAGGAGCTGCGCGGCCGCGCCGTGCACGTGCTGCGGGACCTGGATCCCCAGGCGAGCAGCTCCCGCCTCACCTCCGCGAGCATCACCGCGATGGGCGCGGGGGCGAGCGTGGGGCGGGAGGTCAGCAGCCGGTACGACGAGGAGGAGGTGCCGCTGGCGGTGCTGCTGGACCGCCTGGCGTCCCTGGCCTCGCTGCGCGGCGGCGGGCTGCTGGTGCTGCTGGACGAGGTGCAGTCGGCTGATCCGGAGCAGGTCCACGTTATCACCCAGCACATGCAGGACCTGGGGCAGCGCGGCCACGCGGCCGGCTTCGTGGCCGCAGGGGTGCGGGCGGGCGTGGACGAACTGCTCGCCAATCCCAAGACCACGTTCCTGCGCCGCGCCCACCAGGTGGAGATCGGCAGCGTGGACGTGGGCACGGCCGCGCAGGTCATCATGACCACGGTCGCCGACACCGACAAGCACATCACCCCCGAGGCGGCCGTGCGCGCCGGCGATATCTCCCAGGGCTACCCGTACCTGATCCAGGTGGTCGGCGCCGAGGCCTGGCAGCGCAGCGGCACCGAGGAGACGATCGAGGTGGAGGACGTGGAGGGTGCGCGCGAGTACGCGATCGATGCCATGGTGCACAACGTGCACGGCCCCGCTCTGCGCGACATCACCGGTCGCAAGAACGACTACCTGATGGCCATGCTCGAGGACGACGGCCCCTCCGCGGTGGCCGACATCGCCCGCCGCATGGGCATCGACCTGAACAACCAGAACGTGTACCGGGCACGCCTGATCGCCGACGAGATGATCCGTCCCGCCGGCCGCGGCCTGGTGGAGCTGGCCATGCCGTACCTGCGCGATGCGCTGCTGCGCCGGCAGGAGGGCGGACGCTCCGCCCTGGCGCACGGCCCGGCGAGGGTTGCCAGGCCGGTCAGGCGTCGGCCTCCGCGGGGTTCCGGCGGACGAACAGGCTGATCACCACGGTCACCACACCCAGTCCGGCCGAGATCAGGAACGCCAGGGAGGTGCCCTGGGCGATGCCGTCGATCGGGGCGCCGCCCTGGGCGGCGACCCCGGCCGCGACCCGGCTCATCAGGGCCACCATCACGGCGGCACCCGTGGCTCCGGCCACCTGCTGCACGGTGCCAACGAACGATCGCCGAGCCGTGACCGTACAGGGGCGCGGGCAGTGCCCCGAGCCGTGGTGAGCAGCGGCGTGAGCACCAGCGCCAGGCCGGCCGACATGGTGACCCGCTGGGGACTCCGTGACCCGCTGGGGACTCCGTGACCCGCTGGGGACTCCGTGACCCGCTGAGGACTCCGTGACCCGCTGAGGACTCCGTGACCTGCCGAGGACCCCGTGACCCGCTGAGGACTCCGTGACCCGCTGAGGACTCCGTGACCCGCTGAGGACTCCGTGACCCGCTTGGGGCACTGAGAGTGGAGCGCATCTGAGAACCAATTGTGGTTCTGAGGTGCGCCCCGCTCTCAGTCCCCGAGTGGAGCGCATCTGAGAACCAATTGTGGTTCTGAGGTGCGCCCCGCTCTCAGTCCCCGAGCACGCACCTGGAGCGGGTTCCGGCTCGCCGGCGTGCACGGGCGGGAATCCCCCGTGGGACGAGGTGTGGGCTGAGCCGACAGGCGAGTGGCGGTCCCGAGCGGTGGCGGTCCCGAGCGGTGGCGGTCCCGAGCGGTGGCGGTCCCGAGCGGTGGCGGGGCGTGGCTGTGGATCGGTTCAGCGCCGACGCAGTCGAGCGGGCAGTTCCCGCAGTCGCTCGATGGGGAGGAACGCCGCCCAGCAGATCACAGTGGGCAGGAAGTGGATTCCCAGGGCGATGAAGGTGGTCAGATGGAACCCCACGAACACCGCCACCGCGAGGTAGAGCGCCTTGCCGCGCAGGAACAGGACCACGGGGGAGAGGGTCTCCATCGCCACCGCCGCCCACTGGGCGGGCACGAAGATCCACGGCGTCTCCAGCGTCCACTGCACGAAGATCGAGCCGCGCCGCACCACCGCCCACGCCAGGATCGCGCTGTTCGCCCAGGCGATCGGAGAGCCGGAGTAGATCCACTTGACCAGCACCGACAGGAAGTAGGTGGCGACCACCGCCAACTGGATGCACCGCAGCGCCCATCCCGCGGCTTCGCTGGGGGTGTCGTCGTGCCAGCCGCGTGAGGGCACCGTGGGCAGCACCCACACCGCCACCATCAGCGCCAGATGATCGTGCGACACGTATCCGTAGCCCTGGCTGTACAGCATCCAGATCCCGAAGGCGACGCCCACCACCATGCCGGCGATCCGTGGAAATCGGCCCAGCATCGCCATCAGGCACGCCACCACGATCACCACCAGCAGTGCGTACGCGAGCCCGGTTGTCACCGGAGGCAGGTGCAGCAGGCGGGCCAGCAGCAGCGGCCGGTAGTAGTGCGCGTTGCCGGCGTGGGAGGGCACGTCGTTCGCGATCAGGAGCACGTCCACGATCACGAAGGCGTAGACGATCGTGCGCAGTGCCGTGATGCGGGAGGCGGGCAGCGCCGGGATCAGCAGGCCAAGGAGCGTCGACGCGCCGGTCGGTGTGCGTTCCGAGGTGGCCCGACCGGTCTGGTCGGCACTCGAGGCCGCGGGTGTCGTCATTCGCTCGCCCTCCAGCGCACCACTTCGACGAACTCCGGCTCCCCGTGCGGCGCGCCGTCCTTCAGGTGGGTGATGCGCTGGCACAGGATCAGCTCCGTCAGCGGCGGCTCGTCGGGATGGCGGCGGTCGTACTCCGCGGCCAGAGGGGCGAGGCGATCCGGGTCCGCCACGATCTCGCGCTGGTGGTTCTCCACGTCGCCGCGCTGGATTCCCACGGACCGGTTGCCGAAGGGGATGTCGAAGGGCTCGCCCCCCTCGCGCACACCCTGCAGGCACGTGTTGACCACCTGCCCGTTCGGATCGGTGCCCTTGGAGTACTGGTCCAGCGAGCCGAAGGGGAAGAAGTCATTGGTGCGCAGGAACTGGCCCGCCAGCAGCACCGCCATCAGGGCCAGCATCAGCACGATCCTCCAGGCACGCGACACGGTGGGGAGGGTACGGGGAGGGCGGTGGGCGCGGGAGGGCGCTGCGCTCACTCATTGCGCGAGCATAGCGCGGCCCCGGCGACCCGCGGCGAGCACGCTCATGGCCCCAGGCGCATCCAGGCATCGCCCCGCACACGCACCCCCAGAGAGACCGCGCGGGCGATCATGAACACCAGCGTGCAGGAGATCCACACCCCGGTCAGCGCCCACATCCCCGGCAGGTCCGTCCACGCCACCCAGGCCGCCCCCGGCAGGGTCGCGATCATGGTGAGCACACCCACCCGGGCCAGGTACGGCGCATCGCCGGCACCCATCAGCACCCCATCCAGCACGAACACGTAGCCCGCGATGGGCTGGGCGATGATCAGCACCCACAGGGCCGCTCGCAGGTTCTCCTGCACCGCCACGTCCGGTGTGAACAACGCCGGGGCCGTGTACGAGACCACCAGCAGCAGCACCGCTGTCACCAGACCGCCGCCCACGCCCCAGCTGACCAGGCGCGAGGTCACCGCTCGCACGGTCGCGGTGTCCGATGCACCCAGGTACCGGCCAACCAGGGCCTGACCGGCGATCGCCAGTGCATCCAGGGCCAGGGCGAACAGGTTGAACAGGGTGAGCGCGAGCTGGTGGGCGGCCAGCTGCACCGCCCCCAGGTCGGTGGCAACGAAGGTGGAGACCAGCAGCACCACGCGCAGGGTCAGGGTGCGCACGAACATCGGCACCGAGTCACGGCCCGCAGAGGCCACCTGCTTCAGCTGCGGCCGCAGGCTCACGCCATTGCGCCTCGCCCCCCGGGCCACCACGGTGAGCAGGGCGATCGCCATCCCCCACTCGGCGATGATGGTGCCGATGGCGGACCCGGCGATGCCCAGGTCCAGGCCGAAGATGAGGATCCAGTTCAGCGGCACGTTCACGGTGGCGCCGATGCCCGCCACCACCAGCGGAATGGTGGCCTTCTGCAGCCCCCGCACCAGGCCGGTGGCGGCCTGCACCGCGAGCATGGCCGGCAGGCCGAAGGCGCTGATGTGCAGGTAGGTGCGGGCCTCGGCGAGCACCTCGTCCGTCGGCCCGAACAGGGCCAGCAGCGGATCCCCCGCGGCGAGCAGCAGCAGGCAGCTGAGCGCGCCGATCGCGAGTGCCAGCCAGCAGGCGTCGATCCCGCGGGCGATGGCCTCGGCGCGCCTGCCCGCGCCGAAGGCCCGGGAGACGGCGGCCGTGGTCGAGTAGGCGAGGAACACCGACAGCGCCACCACCGTGGTCACCACCACCGAGGCCAGGCCCAGCCCCGCCAGGGACACGGTCCCCACCCGGGCCACGAACGCGGAATCCACCATCACGAACAGCGGCTGGGCCACCAGGGCGCCGAGGCTGGGGACTGCCAGGCGCAGGATGTCGCGGTCCACGCGACGGCGAGCCTCCCCGGGGTTCTGCTGGAAGGGATCGGCCATGCCTGCGAGTCTCCCACGCCCGCTGTAGATTCATCCCAACAGCACCGGTAGCATCTCGATGGGGGGCCGATGGCCGTGCAGGGGGAGAGCATGTCGGGGGCGACCGAGCGCGTCGAATCCCGTCGCCGACGCCGCCTGTTGGCAGCGATCGCCGTGCTGGCGGACTTCACCCCCGAGGGCGACGTCCCCGCTGAGGGCGCCCAGCACGGGCCGCATCCCAGCGTGATCTCCATCGACGGACGGGTACTGGTGGCCGACGACGGTTCGGTCTCCATCGAGATGTGAGGAGTCACCCATGAACGCCAGATCAGCGCGAGGCAGCGCCAGGGCGACAGCGGTGGTCGCCATGTGCGGTCTGCTGCTGGCATTCGCTGCCGGCTGCGGGCCGCTCCGCTCAGGCGGGGACGACGGTCCGACTGCTGCCGAGGCCGACGAGGGTGCAACGGCAACCGGCACCGAGCCCTCCGACCCGCGACATCCACCCCGGCCCCCACCACCTCAGAGCCGCCATCGCCGCCGTCACTGGACGAATTGCGCAACTCAGCTCTGATGGTTCCTCCGGGATGCGCCGAGTACATGTACTTCGACGGCGAGCACGGGGGCACCGATCCCACCGCGGCTCCCGTGCAGTTCGTCGACGGGGAGGCCCCCGGGAACGCGCCCTCCAGCTCGTACACGCTCGGGGAGGAGGCCACCGCACTGGAGGTGGATGGGCAGGCCCTCTCCATCGTCGTCGTGCACTGCTTCGGCGGTGGCTCGTACACATACCCCGTGATCGCCGCGTACGATCCCGATCTCCACCTCGCAGGCTGGGTCGATCTCCTCGAGGACGGCTACCCCCAGCCCGGCGCCTCACCGAAGCCGTATCTCGAGGACATCACTGTCTCCGGGGCCACGCTCACGTACGTGCACGGCGGCATCGAACTGTTCGGGGACGAGCCCTGCAGCGCCTGCGAGAAGTCCGGTTCCGCCACCATGACCTGGCAGTGGACCGGCGAGGCCTTCACCTCCACCGACGTGGTGGTGCACACCCCCGGCGGTGATGTGCGGGAGCCTGCCATCGGCGACGTCCAGGACGTCGTGGACCTGCTGATCAGCGGTGATGATGCGGCCGCCTCGTACTTCGTCGAGGGAAAGGTGAATCCTGAGCTGGTGGAGGGGCAGACGGACTTCTCGACCATCGGTGACGGGACCCTTGACTTCGGTCGGGCCGATGTGGTTCCTCCCGGCACGCAGGTGCAGTCCTGCGAGGTGATCGGAGGGGGCATGTTCGGGGAGAACCACGGCTATGGCTCGTGGTACCAGAGCTATTTCATGCGCGATGGCTCGGAGATCGCCTACCCCTCCATGGTCGCGGGTTCGAGCGAACCGGTCTATGACACCTTCCCCGGTGACACCGTGTGCCTGCTGCGCAACGATGAGGACCCTCCCCTGGGGGAGTTCTACAACCAGGCCGGGTTCCACCTGGTCCTCAAGGGAACCGAGGACGGCTCAGTGATGGTTCGCGTGATCGGCCTGGGAGCCTTCGGCGCCGAGATCTGACCGTGCTCCGTCTCTGGGCGCAGCTCGGGCAGGGTGATCCACCTTGCCCGTGAACCGCACGGGTGACCAATCACCCACCTTCGTCGGATCCGCCACGGAGGTTGCCGTGAAAGAGTGCGATCGGGACAGTGCGCCCCGTGCTCCGTGAGGTGCTCGGGACGTATGCACGGCCGGTGCCGGCCCGTCCCGGCCTCACGTCTGCGCGCTCCAGGAGCATCCTATGCACCGTCTTGCCACTCTCAGCCTGAACAACCGGGCGTTCATCGCACTGGTGTGCGTGGTCATCGCCATCGTCGGCGCCATGAGCATGACACTGCTGCGCCAGGAGCTGATCCCCTCGGTGTCCCTGCCGCAGATCCAGGTGATCACCACCTCCCCGGGCGCCTCCAGCGAGCAGGTCAAGGACCGCATCAGCGACCCGATCGAGAACGGCGTGCGCGGCCTGGAGAACGTGGAGGCCACCAGCTCCACCTCGCAGTCCAGCCTGTCCATGGTCACCGTGGAGCTCACCTACGGCACCGACATGGCCCGTGCCTCCAACCAGGTCGAGGCAGCCGTCTCCCGCATCGAGGACCAGCTGCCCGAGGGTGCCGAGCCCGAGGTCATCTCCGGCGGCACCGGTGACATCCCCGCCGCCGTGCTGTCGATCTCCTCGGACCTGGACCCCTCCACCCTCGCCGACCGCCTGAACTCCTCGGTGGTGCCCGAGCTGGAGCGCATTGAGGGGGTCTCCGGCGTGATCGTCGTCGGCGCACCGCCGCAGATCGTGAAGATCACCCCCGACGAGCAGGCCCTGGCCGAGCGGGGCCTCAGCACCGGCTCCATCACCGAGGCACTGGACGCCAACGGCCTGTCCATCCCCGGCGGCACCGTCACCGACGGTGACACCTCCCTGGACGTGACCATCGGCCAGCCCATGGAGTCCGTCGAGGACCTGGAGACGATGGTGCTCCTGCCGCCCGAGGGCTCCGACGTGGACCCCGCGCAGGCACCCACCACCCTCGCGGACGTGGCCACCGTGGAGCAGACCCAGCAGGAGGCCACCAGCATCTCCCGCACCAACGGACGCGAGTCGCTGGTGATGGTGGTCAACACCACCGTGGACGGCAACGTGGTCGACGTGTCCGAGGAGGTCAGCGCGGAACTGGCCGACCTGCTTCCCGCCGTGGGCGGCGGCGCCGAGAGCCAGGTCGTCTTCGACCAGGCCCCCTTCATCCAGGAGTCCATCACCGCGCTCGCCGAGGAGGGCCTGCTGGGCCTGCTGTTCGCCGTCGCCGTGATCCTGCTGTTCCTGCGCGCGATCCGACCCACCGCGGTCACCGCGATCTCCATCCCGATGTCGCTGCTGATGGCCTTCGTGGGGATGCTGCTGGCCGACTACACGCTGAACATGCTCACTCTGGCGGCGCTGACCATCTCCATCGGTCGCGTGGTGGACGACTCGATCGTGGTGATCGAGAACATCACCCGCCACCTCACCTACGGCAAGACCAGGATGCGGGCCATCGTGGACGCGGTGCGCGAGGTGGCCGGCGCGATCACCTCCTCCACCCTGGCCACGGTGATCGTGTTCCTGCCGATCGCCGTGATCTCCGGCTGGGCCGGCGAGCTGCTGCGGCCGTTCTCCCTGACCGTCGCTATCGCGATGCTGTCCTCCCTGGTGGTGTCGCTGACGATCGTGCCGGTGCTGGCCTACTGGTTCCTGCGCGCACCCAAGAGCGCCCGGGACATCGACCCCGACGACGCCCACGCCGTGGCCGAGGTGCGCGAGGCCGCCGAGGCCAAGGAGGAGCGCGGCTGGCTGCACCGCCTGTACAGCCCCACCCTGGCGTGGGCGCTGCGGCACCGCTTCCTGGCACTGCTGCTCTCGGTGGCGATCCTGGGCGGCACCGTGGCCCTGTACCCGCTGCTGAAGATCAACATCCTGGGCGACACCGGCCAGAACCTCGCCGCCTACACCCAGACCCTGCCGGCCGGCACCACCCTGGAGGAGTCCAGCGCGAAGGCCGTGGACGCCGAGGAGGCGCTGGCCGAGTTGGACGGCGTCGACGTCGTCCAGACCACCATCGGCGGCTCCCAGTTCGGCTTCGGCGGCGCCACCAACGAGATCACCTACCAGGTCACCACCGATCCCGACGCCGACCAGGAGGCCCTGCGCGAACAGATGCTCACCACGCTGCAGGACCTCCCGGAGGCCGGGGAGATCGAGGACTCCTTCGACGCCGGCGCCATCGGCTCCTCCACCGTGGACATCCTGGTCACCGGCCCCACCCCCGAGGACCGAGAGACCGCCGTCGAGGCGCTCATCGCCGAGCTGGACCCGCTGCCGGACAGCGTCGAGGAGGTCAGCAGCGACCTGGAGGGCGAGCAGCCCACCGCCGTGATCACGGTGGACCGTGAGGCCGCCGCCCAGCGCGGCCTCACCGAGGAGGCCGTGGTGGGCCTGGTGGCCCAGCAGCTGTTCCCGGCCGCCATCGGCCAGGTCACCATCGGCGACGCCGAGCTGGACATCTTCGTCGAGCAGGGCGAGGGCATCGAGACCCTCGACGAGCTCGAGTCCATGCAGATCGCCGGCTTCCCGGTGACCGACGTGGCCACCATCGAGGAGACCCTGGAACGGCCCATGATCCGCTCCCAGAACTCCCTGGAGACGGTCACCGTGTCCCTCACCCCGGCCTCCACCGACGACGTGGGCGCCACCGCCCAGGCCGCCCAGCAGGCGATCGACGCGGTGGACGTGCCCGACGGCGTGCAGGCCACTACCGGCGGCGCCGCCGAGGACCTGCAGACCATCTTCGGCCAGCTGGTGCTGGCCCTGGTGGTCGCGATCCTGCTCACCTACGTGCTGCTGGTGTGGATCTTCAAGTCCCTGATCCAGCCCCTGATCCTGCTGGTGTCCATCCCCTTCGCGGCCACCGGCTCGCTGGGCCTGCTGGTGCTCACCGGGGTTCCCCTGGGCCTGCCTTCCATGATCGGCATGCTGATGCTGGTGGGCATCGTGGTCACCAACGCGATCGTGCTCATCGACCTGGTCAACCAGTACCGGCGTGACGGGATGGAACTGGACGAGGGCCTCATGACCGGCGCTCACAAGCGTCTGCGGCCGATCCTGATGACCTCCGCGGCGACGATCTTCGCGCTGGTGCCGATGGCGCTGGGCATCACCGGCAGCGCCGGGTTCATCGCCCAGCCGCTGGCAGTGGTGGTGATCGGCGGCCTGGTCACCTCCACCCTGCTCACCCTGATCATCGTGCCGGTGCTGTACCGGATCGCCGAGGGCCCGGGGGAGAAGCGCCGCCTGCGCGAACAGGCCCTGGATGAGGAGCGCCGCATCGAGCGGGAGCGCCGGGAGGTCGAGCGGGGACGGGGTGCCGCTGAACGGGCGCAGGGAGCCTCTGGGGTCGGGGGCGTCGGCCGCGTGGGCACTGCGACCACCGAGGCCGAGGGCACTCCTGCCGGGTCGGGCTCGAGCGTCGCCGCCCCGGCCGTCGATGCCTCGGCCGTCGATGCCTCGGCTGTCGAGGCCTCGGGCCGTGCCGGTGCCGCCGGAGTCGCGCCCGGCACGGTGGAGCGCGGGCACACGGCCACGCAGCGCCGTTCCCTGAAGGAGCGCGGCGGGCTGGTGGGAATCCTGAAGGGCCGCCTGCGCAGGGACTGAGGAGTCGGCGGCGGCATACCATGCCGTCATGCCCGCCATGCGCCCCCGCCGCAGCATCCTGCGCACCGCAGCAGGGGGTTGGACGGTGCGCACGCGTGTGCTGTCGGCACTGCTGGCCTTCATGGCGGGTGGTCTGGCGATCACCGGGGTGCTCACGCCCTGTGGCGCTCCGTCACCACGTTCAGCCGATGGTCGACTGATTGGTAGGTTCAGGGCGTGAGCGCTCTGGGTCCCGACAGCCTCCCCGCCCCCGGGGACGTCGCGGGCTCCCTGGCGCCGCCGCAGCTCGACGATCTGAGGGTCGCCCTGCGCCCGCCGGAACTGCCGACTCCCACCCCGCACGACGCGCTCAGCGCTGCCCATCGCGTCATGGACCTGCTGCATGCCGAGCAGTACCGCGACGCCGTGCGCGTGGCCGAGGTGCACCTCGAGCGCACTCGTGAGCAGACCGGTCCCACGGCTCCCCAGGATCGGCTCGAACTGCTGCGCGCCAGGCTGGTGGCCACCGTGATGATCGGTGGCGCTGAGGCGTGCGAGCAGGCCGCGGCGGATCTGGTGGGCCACCTGCGCCGCACCGGCCACCGCGCCCAGGCTGCCGCCACGGCGACGGTGCTACTGGAGCACGTGCCCCACTGGCGGGGGGAGGTGCGCAGCGCTGCCGCGCCCTCGGCGGTCCCCGTCTCCGAGCAGTCCGCCTCCGCGCCGGGGCGCCGACGCGGCAGCCGCACCGCGGTGAGCCCCGAGCTGCTGGCAGTGGTGCGCGGTCTGCAGTCGCCCCTCCTGCGGGGCCGGGTGGACCGGGCCGGGGGTGCGCTGGAGCCCTCGCAGCGCTGGGGCGGCAACGACCCGCGCATCGAGGTGCGCCTGCTGGGGGCGGCCCTGCAGTCCCTTCCCGCAGTGCGCGAGGAACTGCTGGGCGACCCCCGGCCCCTGCTCACGATCCGCCTGGCACAGGCCTACGAAGGGATCGGGGACCTCGCCACCGCCACCTCGCTGGCCCTGGACGTGCTCGAGGGGATGGAGCAGCTCGAGGTCGCCGGCGAGGCGGTCCCGGACCCGCAGCGTGCCCGCACCTCCGCCCACGCCCTGCTGGCGCGCACCCTGGGACAGACCCATCCGGTATTGGCCGCGCATCACGCGGTCGACGCCCTGCTCAGCCTGCGCACCGTGGATGACCCGCCGCTGCGGATCGGCCTGATCACCGACCTGCTGAACGCACTGATGGCGGCCGGGCTGACCGCTCACGCCTCCTTCACCGCGGGGCGCCTGCTGTCCCTGCAGCGCACCCTGAAGCGCGATGCCCACCGCACCGCACCCCTGCTCGCGGTGGCCGCCCAGCGCATCAGCGCCGAGCGGTACGACGCCGCCTGGGTGCCCTTGGAGCAGGCCCGCCTGATCGGTCGCCAGGAGCGGGACCGGCGATGCGGCCTGGAGGCCGCCCGCCTCGCGGCCAGCATCCACGAGCGCACCGGTGACCTGCGCGGCTCCCTGGTGGAACTGCGCCAGGTGGCGGCCGACGCGCACTGGCTGGCCGATGACCTCGCCACCTCCGCGTCGGAGCGCTCCCGCCTGGTGCTGGCCGAGCTGCAGGCCCAGTCCCTGGTGATGCGCCGGGCGATGGACCTGGAGCAGACGGCCCTGGCACTGTCGGCGGCCGCGGCGATCGAGCGCCGCACCCGCGACGACGGTGGACGCCCCGTGCTGCCGGCCGAGACGCTCTGGGACCACCGGGTCGATGCACTGGTGGGCCGTTTCATCGCCGTGGCCGCCGCCGCGGGACGCGGGGAGGACGGCGTGGAGGCGAGCGACGTCGACCAGCGCCGGCTCGAGGCTCTGCGGGCCATCGACCAGATGCCCCCCGGGCACGACGACCGTGCCCGCTACTGGGCCGCCTACCTGGACGAACGCCACGCCGCCCTGCTCGCCGAGCGCGGCGAGCACACCCAGGCGCAGAAAGTGGCGCACCGGGCCCATGAGGGATGGCTGGCCATCGGCGCCCAGGAGGATGCCGAGCGGGTGGCAGCACTGATCGAGGGGCTCGGCGCGGGGAAGTGAGCCAGACAATGAAAAACCCGACCCCTGAGGGGTCGGGTGGTGTGGATCCAATCTAAGCCCGAGTCATCCGAATAGACAACTCTCCGACCGCGGAACGTGTCTGGTCAGTCGACCTGGCATCGACGTCGGTGCGGTCTCCGCGGTGAACTCGCAGCTCATCGAGGACGGCAAGGACGCTGGATACTGTCAACTCCACAGTGTGAAACCTACTCTGACGATTGCAAGTGTGCAAGTGTTTGTTCGGGTGCGAATATGCAGGTGAGCGGAGCGTTGAAGGTGGTGTCATAGCGTCGAAGCAACACTCCCGGTCGGCGGGGGTCTGATCGGTGGAGTGTGCGGATGGCGCGGGTGGGGTTGTCGTTCAGTGACAGGTCGGAGATCTCGACGGCCTCGAAAGCGGGCTGGTCGGTGCGGAGGATCGCCCGTCACCTGGGGCGTTGCCCGTCGGTGATCTCGCGGGAGCTTCACCGGAACTCGACGAAGACCCGCGGCTACCAAGCCGTGACCGCAGACGTCAGAGCGCAGCGTCGGCGGGCTCGCCCGCAGCAGCGGAAGGTCGCTCGGGATCCGGTGCTGCAGGCGCGGGTGGAGGCGGATCTGGCCGCGTCGTGGACGCCGAACGAGATAGCGGGCCGGTTGCGTCTGGAGGCCGCAGACCCGACCGTTGAACGCATGGCGAACTCTCCTGACGCACGCGGCCGAACCGTCTCCGGTGAGGCTATCTACCAGTACATCTACGCAATCCCGAAGGGTGAGCTCGCCCGCAAGGGCATCTTCCTGCAGTCCAAGCGGACCAAGCGCAGGCCCCGCACCACCGGTCGGTCTCGGGGCGGCCCGATCGTGGGGATGGTGCCACTGAGCGAGCGGGGTGAGGACGCCGCCCAGCGTCGGGTGCCGGGGCACTGGGAGGGTGACCTGATCATCGGGAAGAACGGCACCTCGTGCGCGGCGACGTTGGTGGAGCGGATGAGCGGGTTCACCGGGCTGCTGGCCCTGCCCTCGAAACACGCCGAGCCAACCGCTGACGCGGTCATCGAGTTTTTCAACGACCTGCCCGAGATGATGAAGGCATCGTTGGCGTGGGACCAGGGCAGCGAGATGGCCCAGCACGCGAAGGTCTCCCTGGCCACGGCGATGCCGGTCTACTTCGCCGATCCCCACTCGCCCTGGCAGAGGCCCAGCAACGAGAACACGAACCGGCTCTACCGGGAGTATCTGCCCAAGGGCACGGTGATCCCCGATCACCAGCCCTACCTCACCACCATCGCCGAGGAGATCAACAATCGACCCCGCCGCCGACTGGGCTATCTCACGCCCACCGAGGCATTCGCTCGACTGCTCGCCGGCGAGCCCCATGTTGCTTCGACGCCTTGACATCGCCGAAGGTCAAAGTCCCACAGCATTCACAGTGACAGTCCGAACAGATTGTGAAGTGTCAGTCTGGTTGACTGGCGAGAGTGTCAACCAGGCACGTCGAACCGGACGGACGAGAACCCGATCAGGCCCTGGAAAGGATGCGTGGGATCGGACATGCCATCCCTCAGCTGCCGTCCGGCTCGCCCATGGTGCCGCTCAGCACCGCGATCACCGCATCGGGCTCCACCGACGGGTTCACGAAGGCCAGGCGCAGCGCCGGCTCCCCCTGGAAGGCTGTGGGCACGCACAGCATCACGCCCTCCTTCGCCAACCGGTGGGACCAGCGACGGTAGGCCTCGAGGTCCCAGCCGGGGCGGCGGAACACCACCACCGACAGCTCCGGCTCCAGCAGCAGCTCCAGATGCTCGCTGTCCCGGATCGCGGCGGCGACGGTGCGCGCGGTGGCCAGGCAGCGCTCCACAGCCCGGGTGTACGCCTCGGTGCCGTGCGTGGCAAGGGAGTACCACAGCGGCAGTCCGCGCGTGCGGCGCGAGAGGTGCGCGGCGAGGTCGGCCGGGTTGGACTCGCCGCGGTCGATCGAGTCCAGGTACGCGGCGTGCTGGGCATGCGCCTCCGCCGCGGGGCGCGGGTCGCGGTACAGCAGGGCGCAGCAGTCATACGGCGCGAACAGCCACTTGTGGGGGTCCACGATGAAGCTGTCTGCCTGCTCGATCCCGTCGAAGCGGTGGCGGGCACTGGGCGCGGTCAGCGCCGCGCCGCCGTAGGCGCCGTCCACGTGCACCCAGGCGCCGTGGCGGTGCGCCACCTCGACCACCGAGGCGATGTCGTCGACGATCCCGGCATTGGTGGTGCCGCCGGAGGCCACCACCGCGCAGATCCTCTCATCGGCCGCCAGCAGCGGCTCCAGCGCCTCGCCGGTGAGGTGCCCGTTGGCATCGACGGGCACCATCACCACGTCCATGTCCAGCAGCCGCGCGGCTGAGGAGATCGAGGAGTGGGCGGTGGAGGCGCAGGCCAATGCCCAGCCTCCGGCAGGTTTCCCACCGCGGGTGCGGCGGGCGTGCTCACGTGCGGTGGCCAGGGCCGAGAGGTTCCCGTTGGTGCCCCCGGAGACGAACACCCCGGCCGCATCCGACGGCCAGCCCAGCAGATCGGCCAGCCAGCGCAGCACCTGGTTCTCGGCGAAGATCGCCCCGGCGCCGCCCTCCCACAGCCCGCCGAACACGTTCGCAGCCGAGACCACCGTGTCGAAGGCGACCGCGGCCCGAGTGGGGGCTGCAGGGATGTAGGCGAGGTTCATCGGGTCGTCGGAGGCTCGGGTGGCGGGCAGCAGCACCTGGTCGAACAGCTCCATCGCCCGCTGGGCGCCGATGCCCTGCGCGGTGATGGTCTGCCCGGCCTGCTCCTGCAGCTCCTGGGCGCTGCGGGCGGTGGCCTTTGGGTCCGAGGCCAGCGCGGTGTGCGCCGCCGCCCACTCCAGCGCGATGCTCACCGCCTCCCGCTCATCGCCCCACACCGGCGAGGGCGGGCGGTGCCACTGCAGGGCGTGCGAGGCCTGCGCGAAGGCCGTGCGCTCCTCGTTGTGCGAGGTGGTGCGGGCGTCGCGGGCGGGGTGGTGGGGCTTGGGCGGTGTGATCACGCCCTGCATCGTTGCACGAGCTGTTCATGTGAATGCCTGCGAGGCGTACCGTAGAGGCTGCACGGACCGTGCCTGCGACTGCCCACCGGACTCATGAGTAGCGCCGACGATGGCCGACGACGACTTCGACAATCCCCTCTCCCACCCGAAGTTCGAGATCCGCCATGAGCTCAACGACTCCCGGTTCGTCGCCGTCGAGGGTGAGGACGTGGTGGGGATGCTGACATACGAGCGCACCGGCGACAGGGTGAGCCTGCTGCACACCGTCACCGATCCGGGCCATCGCAGCGAGGGGATCGCCTCGGCCCTGGTGCGCACGGCCTTCACCGACGCGCGGGCCGCCTCGATGCGCGTGGCCGTGATCTGCCCGTTCGTCGAGAGCTGGCTGGCACGTCACCCCGAGCAGGAAGACATCGTGGTGGATGAGGGCGCCGGGCGGTGACCGCAGCTGACCGGTGGGGACACCGGCCGGGCGCTGACGCCGGCGGGCCGGAGACAACGGCCAGGCTGCCCTTCCTGGCCTGGCTCTCCAGCGTCTCCTGGCTGTCCTAGTTGTCCTCGCGGTCCAGCGATGCGGCGAGATCCTCGGCGGTGCGTCGCAGGAACCCGATCACCACGTCCCTCTCCTGAGCCGTGAGAACGGTTGCGGCCCGCATGCGGCTGGCCTGGGTGCGGCCCATCGTGTCCATCGCGGCCGCGCGGGTGGAGGGGGAGACCGTCAGGGTCTGAGCGCGACGGTCGGAGGGGTGGCGGTGGCGCACCACGTGTCCGTCCGCCTCCAGCTTCGCGATCATCTTCGCGACGGCAGCGGTGGAGATGCCCAGTCGTTCCGCCAGCACCGTGGGCGTGGCCAGGGTGCCGTCGTTCTCGGCCACCATCAGCACGTGGATCGCTCGCATCGCGGTGGCGTTGAGCTTCATGTACTGCTGCGAGGCGTCCATGATCCGACGCTCCACGTCCCGCAGCGCCCCCATCGCCCCGAACAGCTCGCCGATCTGGGCGAGCTCCCCAGGGGAGAGCGCCTCGTGGTCGAACAGCTCTCCATGGGGATCGTTCGACGTCGGTGAGTAGAGGTTCTGGTTCACGTCTCTCTCGTCGTGCAGGATGAGGGCGGCCGCCATGGGGTTGACCGGCGGGTCGAGGCGGACGCAGATGTGTCCGAATCACCCCGCAGGAATCCACAACACTGTAGACCTCTTGCGAGGTGCATGGACTACGATGAACAAGCCGCTAACTAACGACGTTAGCAATCTTCTCCCTCGTGCCGCCCGGGTCACAGGTCCCGGCAGCTGCCACCCCGCACGCAGGCGACAGCCGTGGAAGGTGCCCGATGCCCACTGACTCCCCACCCCCCACGTCCTCCCACCGCGTGGATAACGGCAGCACCCGCGGGGTCGGTGATGGCAATTCCGCCGGACAGGGCGGCGGCAGCACCCGGGGGATCGGCGATGACAAGCCCGCCGGGCACGGCGACGGCAAGCCCCGCGGGACGGGCGACGGCAAGGCCCGCGGGAAGGCACGCCTGCTGCGCGTCGTCGTGCCCGCCGTACTGGTGCTGGTGTGGCTGACCCTCGCGGGCATCGGCGGTCCCTTCTTCGGCCGCATCGGGGAGGTCTCCTCCAACGACCCCACCACCTACCTGCCCTCCAGCGCGGAGTCCACCGCCGTGCAGGAGGCCCAGGCCGGATTCTTCGAGTCCGACGAGATCCCCGCCATCGTGGTCGCGCAGAGCGCCGACGGCAGCGAGCTCACCGAGGAGCAGATCGACGAGTTCACCGAGGTCATCGAATCGGTCACCGCAGATGCGCAGGCCGTGGGCGAGGCGTCCCCGCCCATCCCCTCCGAGGACGGCCAGGCCCTGCAGGTCTTCGTGCCGATCGATGCGGACGTCGAGGCCGGCGAGACCGTCGACTCCCTCCGCGAGGGCCTCAAGGGCACCGTCGACGGGATCGACGTGTACGTCACCGGGCCCGCCGGGTTCTCGGCGGATCTCACCGAGGCCTTCGCCGGCATCGACGGCCTGCTGCTGATCGTGGCCTTCGCCGTGGTGCTGGTGATCCTGCTGATCGTGTACCGCGCGGTGATCCTGCCGCTGCTCGTGCTCACCAGTTCCCTGTTCGCCCTGTGCGTGGCGGTGCTGGTGAACTGGCTGCTGGCCGACGCCGGCCTATTCCTGCTCAACGGCCAGGTGCAGGGCATCCTTTTCATCCTGGTGATCGGGGCCGCCACCGACTACGGGCTGCTGCTGACCGCCCGCTACCGCGAGGAGCTCGAGCGCAGCCGCGACCACGTCACGGCCCTGAAGTCCGCCTGGAAGGGCGCGGTCGAGCCGATTATCGCCTCCGGCGGCACCGTGATCGCCGGCCTGCTGTGCCTGCTGCTGAGCGACCTGGAGTCCAACCGCGCCCTGGGTCCCGTGGCCTCCGTGGGCATCCTCTGTGCGATCCTGGCCGCCCTCACCCTGCTGCCCAGCCTGCTCGCGCTGTTCGGGCGAGTGGCCTACTGGCCCCGCGTCCCCCGCTACGCCGGCGAGGAGGCCCAGGGCGAGCAGGCCGACGCCCGCGCCGACCAGTCCCTGGAGCAGGTGGTCGAGGGCCACGGCGTGTACGGCCGCATCGGCAAGTACACCGTGGGCCATCCCCGCCGGATCTGGGTGGGCGTGACCCTGCTGCTGATCCTGGGCGCGGCGTTCTTCCCGACCCTGAAGGCAGAAGGCGTCGCCCAGAGCGACCTGATCCTCACCGCCTCCGACGCCCGCGACGGCCAGGAGGTGCTCTCCGAGCACTTCCCCGGCGGCTCCGGCACCCCGGCGTACATCCTGGCCCCGGAGGAGGACGCCGAGGAGGTCGCCCAGACCGCCCTGGACCTGGAGGGCGTGGAGTCCGTCTCCCTCACCGCCAACGACGACCCGGCCGGTCAGCTCTCCTTCCAGGACGGCGAGTTCGTCGGCTCCATCCCCGATCCCAACGCTCCGGTCGCCGAGCCGACGGTCTCGGAGGGCAAGGTGCTTCTCCAGGCCACCCTCACCGACGCCTACGACTCCGCCGCCGCCCAGGAGACGGTGCGCGAGCTGCGCGAGGCCTACGGAGATGACGTGCAGGTGGGCGGCAACACCGCCACCGACGTCGACACTGACGACGCCTCCATCCACGACCGCAACCTCATCATCCCGATCGTGCTGGCGGTGATCGCCCTGATCCTGATCGCCCTGATGCGCGCCATCGTGGCGGCGCTGATGCTGGTGATCACGACGGTGCTGAGCTTCGCCGCCGCGATGGGTGTGGCGGCGCTGGTGTTCAACCACGTGCTGGACCTGCCCGGCGCCGATCCGGCCGTGCCGCTGTACGGATTCGTGTTCCTGGTGGCACTGGGCATTGACTACAACATCTTCCTGATGACGCGCGTGCGGGAGGAGAGCGAGCGTCACGGCACCCGCGAGGGCATCATCCGCGGCGTCGCGCTCACCGGCGGCGTGATCACCTCGGCCGGCGTCGTGCTGGCCGCCACGTTCGC
The DNA here is from genome assembly GCF_015209585.1 of Brachybacterium epidermidis. Taxonomy (GTDB): domain Bacteria; phylum Actinomycetota; class Actinomycetes; order Actinomycetales; family Dermabacteraceae; genus Brachybacterium; species Brachybacterium epidermidis. Next base: position 168,144 of record NZ_JADEYR010000005.1, on the reverse strand, counting down.
CGCGCTCGTGGTGATCCCGATCCTGTTCCTGCTGCAGCTGGCCTTCATCGTGGCCCTCGGCGTACTCGTGGACACCTTCCTGGTGCGCACCCTGCAGGTGCCCGGCATCGCCACCGAGCTGGGCCGCCACCTGTGGTGGCCCCGCAAGCTCGCGGCCGACGGGCACGGCGGCACCGCCGCCGCCCATAAGGTGGTCGAGCACGATCGGGGGGCCGAGGACGGTGCCGATGCCGCGGTCTCCAGTGCGCCCACCTCCGAGCGCGACTCCGTGCGCGATGCCGAACCAGCCACGAATCGGGACACCGAACGCCCCGTGGATCAGGACATCGAGCCCACCACGGAGGAGGAGCCTGCCCACGGTTCACCGGAGGCCATCGAGAAGGCTGCCGAGGAGCTGGGCACCGGTCACGGCCGGCGCCGTAAGGAGACCTGAGGGTCGCCCGGATCGGGCGGCGGGCCCACCGCCCGATCCAGACTCTGCACGGGCCCGGCGGGCCTGCCGGACCCGTGCGGAGAAACGTCGGGGGTGGCGTGACGGTCGACGTGCGAGCAGTTGGCGTTATGGATGCCTCATAGCACCAACTGCTCGCACGTCGACGCGGGGTGGGTCATCCGACGGGGACCGGGGCATGGCCCGGCCGGCGGGCTTGGGGCCAGCGCGCTCCGCGCATGGCCCGGCCGGCGGGCTTGGGGGCCAGCGCGCTCCGCGCATGGCCCGGCCGGCGGGCTTGGGGGCCAGCGCGCTCCGCGCATGGCCCGGCCGGCGGGCTTGGGGGCCAGCGCGCTCCGCGCATGGCCCGGCCGGCGGGCTTGGAGGTCAGCGCACTCCGCGCATAGCCCGGCCCACGGGCTTGGCGATCAGCAGCATCACCACGCCGATCGCGATCGTGATCGCGCCGAGGGCACCGAAGTAGGCGGTCTCGTTGTCGGCGGAGTAGAACTGCGCCAGCGAGCCAGACAGCGAGGTGCCCAGGGCAACCGACAGGTTGTACAGCGCCATCATCATCACCGGGAAGGCGCGCGGGGCCAGCTTGGTGGCCAGGGACAGGCCCACCGGCGACAGCGACAGCTCACCCAGGGTGGCCACCAGCATGATCATCGCGACCCACAGCACGGGAACCGCGGCCACCGAGGCCATCGGCAGGAACAGCAGGAACGCCGCACCCATGAGGATGATGCCGATCGCAAACTTGGTGGGCGTGCCCGGCTGGCGACGACCCAGCTTGGTCCACATCAGGGCGAACAGCGGCGCCAGCACGATGATGTAGAAGGGGTTGAAGGACTGCGCCCAGGAGATCGGCATCTCCCACTCGCCCAGGAACGGCAGCTGCAGGGCGCGGTCCAGGCGGGTGTCCGAGTACAGCGTGATCACGGTGAACTGCTGCTGGAACAGCGCGAAGAACGCCGCGGTGCCGATGAACAGCGGGATGAACGCGATCACGCGGGAGCGCTCGTCGGCGCTGATCTTCGGCGTGGTCAGCAGCAGGGCGAAGATGACGATGGCACCGATCACCGACAGCGCGGTCATGATGGTGGCGAGGTTCGCCGGGTTGACGACGCCGGTGAGCACCAGCACCAGGATCAGCACCAGACCGCCCAGGGCGATGCCGCCCCACAGGGGGTACTTCGAGCGGGGCAGCGGGTCGGGCACCACGTGGACACTGGCGGGCAGGCCCTTGCGGGTGAGCACGTACTGGGTCAGGCCGATGGCCATGCCGATCGCGGCCAGGCCGAAGCCGAAGTGGAAGCCCCACTCCTTCTGCAGCAGGCCGGTCAGCAGCGGGCCAAGCAGGCCGCCGATGTTGATGCCCATGTAGTAGATGGAGAAGCCGGCGTCACGGCGGGGGTCGGAGACGTCGTACAGCGACCCCACCAGGGTGGCGGCAGTGGACTTCAGGCCGCCCGAGCCCACGCCCACCAGCAGCAGGCCCGCCACCAGGCCGGGCACACCCGGGATCAGGGCCAGGGCGATGTGGCCCAGCATGATCATCACCGCGGAGCCGAACAGGGTCTTCTCCGGTCCCAGCAGCCGGTCCGAGATCAGTGCGCCCAGGATGGAGAAGATGTACACGGAGCCGCCGTAGGCACCCACGATGCCCAGGGCCACGTTCTCGTCGATCCCCAGGCCGCCGTCGGTGGCCGCGAAGTACATGTAGATCGCGAGAATGCCCTGCATGCCGTAGAAGCTGAAGCGCTCCCACATCTCGACGCTGAACAGGTTCGCCAACGGGCGGGGCTGGCCCATGAAGGTCTTGCCGGAGGGGTTGTGCTCGGCGTCGTACCCGCCTGGGGCACCCGCGACGCCGGGGGCGTTCGCGGCGCCGGGGGCGTTCGCGGCGCCAGGGCGCAGTGCGCCACCCGAGGGATCGCGAGGGTCGGGGCCGACGGGCGCGGTGGCCGATGGCTGCGGTGCGCCAGCTGGGCTGTCAGGGGAGTGCTGGTCTCGATTCACGAGGATCGATGGTCCTCCTTCGCGCATGGCCATGCAAAGCTGCGGAAGGGATTGTGGTGCATCAGTCGATCCGTGCGGTCGGCGCGCAACACCATCGAGACCATGTCTCATGGCGGGGCGCCGGCGGTGAAGACGGCCTCGAGGCCGCAGAGCAGGACGGACTCACGATGCGACACGGCGCTCCGGTGCCTGCGTCCGGGAGCCGTCGCGCACGATGGCGCACTGGTCCAGCACACCGGTGGGACGAAGCGCCTCCACGATCACCTTCGCCAGCAGCCCGCCCAGCCTTCCCGGTGGAGGGGGCCGGTGGCCCCGTCCCGGTTCCGCTCACCGGCGCCGGCTCTTCTCGGGTGCTCCCCTCGGGCGTGCGCTGCCTCCAGCGGTTCGCCCCGCGCCCCGCCCCGTGCGCCGCCCCCGTACCAGGTCCACGATCGCCCAGATCAGCAGTGCGCCCACCACGGCCAGCAGCACCCACTCCTCGGCGGCCAGTGCGATCGCGACCGTGACGGCCAGCAGGATCAGCTGCGCCACCTCGAGGGCGCGACGGGAGATGCCCAGCAGCGTCCCCGCCCAGCGGGTGCGCAGCAGACGCATCACCAGCAGGCCGACGATCAGGCCCAGGACGAGGTATCTCACGCGGTGACTCCATGACGGTGGGGGAGTTGTCCACCTTACGGCCCACGGCGGTCCCGGGGGCACGGTGGGCTTCCTACACTGGACCGGTGACATCGACTGACGCCTTCGAAGCTGGACCGGACCGCGGCCTGGAGCGCACCCCGCCCCAGGATCTCGCCGCCGAGCGCGGCGTGCTCGGCGGGATGATGCTGTCCAAGGACGCCATCGCCGATGTGGTGGAGAAGGTGCGCGGCATCGATTTCTACCGCCCCGCGCACGAGCTGATCTACGAGGCGATCGTGGACCTGTACGGCCGCGGGGAACCGGCGGATCTGGTCACCGTCTCCGACGAGCTCACCAAGCGCGGCGAGCTGCAGCGCGTGGGCGGCGGCGCCTACCTCGCTGATCTGATCGACATGGTCACCACCGCCGCCAACGCCGGCTTCTACGCCGACATCGTGGTGGAGCGCGCCACCCTGCGCCGCCTGGTGGAGGCCGGCACCCGCATCGTCCAGCTCGGCTACGCCGCCGATGGCGGAGAGATCGAGGAGGTCATCAACGAGGCCCAGGCCCAGGTGTACGCGGTCACCGAGCGCGGCCAGTCCGAGGACTTCGTGGCCCTCGGCGAGGTCATCGACGACACCCTCAACACCATCGAGGCCACCCAGAACCGCGGCGGCCAGGTCACCGGCATCCCCACCGGCTTCGCCGAGTTCGACGAGCTCACCCAGGGCCTGCACGCCGGGCAGATGATCATCTTCGCCGGGCGCCCCGCCATGGGAAAGACGACGCTCGGCATGGACGTGCTGCGCAGCGCCTCGATCCACAACGGGCAGACGGCCGTCATCTTCTCCCTGGAGATGGACAAGACCGAGATCACCATGCGTCTGCTCTCGGCGGAGTCCCAGGTGCCGATGAACCGCATGCGCGACGGCTCGATGGACGACCGCGACTGGCAGGCCATGGCCCGGGCGATGAACCGCATCACCGATGCCCCGCTGTTCATGGACGACAGCGCCAACATGTCGCTGATGGAGATCCGCGCGAAGTGCCGCCGGCTCAAGCAGAAGCACGACCTGAAACTCGTGGTCATCGACTATCTGCAGCTGATGAGCTCCGGCAAGCGCGTGGAGTCCCGCCAGCAGGAGGTCTCGGAGTTCTCCCGCGCGTTGAAGCTGCTGGCCAAGGAGCTGGAGGTGCCGGTGATCGCCATCTCGCAGCTGAACCGCGGCAACGAGCAGCGCCAGGACAAGACCCCGATGATGAGCGACCTGCGCGAGTCCGGCTCGATCGAGCAGGACGCGGACCTCATCGTGCTGATCCACCGGGAGGACTACTACGAGAAGGAGTCCCAGCGCGCCGGCGAGGCTGACCTCATCGTCGCCAAGCACCGCAACGGCGCCACGGCCACCATCCCCGTGGCCTTCCAGGGCCAGTACTCGCGCTTCAAGGACATGGCCAACATGGGCGGCTTCGGGGCCTGATCGGATCGAACTGATCGAAGGTCCTGCAGCGGTGCCCCGCACTGATCGCTGCAAGTCGCCGCGGTGGCCCGTCGGGAGGCCGCCGCGGTGCGTGTCCCGTCGCGCCGCGGCCGGGCCCCGATAATCGAAGCATGCTGCCTCCTGACGACATGCACCCCCTGTGGTTCCAGATCGGCGTCGACGGCTGGGGAGCCCTGGGCGTCGTCATCTCCACCACCGTGCTGTACCTCGTGTACACGCTGGTGATGCAGCTGCTGGGGCCGCGGCTGATGTCGGCCCCCTCGGTGCTGAGCTTCACCCTGGTGGCGCTGTTCGGGGCGATCGCGGCTCGCGCCATGCTGGGCAACTCGCCCACCCTGGTGGGGGCCTTGATCGCGATCGGCACCCTGATGGTGCTCGAGTCGCTGATGGGCCGGATCCATGAGGGCGCGTCGAAGGTGCTGCACCTGAAGGGACCGCAGCCCACGGTGGTGATGGTGAACGGTCAGGTGATCGCTGCGCACCTGAAGCGCCGCCACCTCCAGCCCGAGCACCTGATGGCCATGTTGCGCCGAGCCGGGATCCACCGCGTGGAGGACGCTGAGCTGGTGATCCTGGAGAACCGCGGCAGCCTCACCATCGTGCGGGCCGGCGAGAAGATCGATGCCGCGCTGCTGGCCGATGTGGACGGCCGCCGCCTGGTGCCCGAGGTGCTGATCGGAGACTGACGCCTGCCGGGATCGAGGACGGATTCCCTGGCCGGCCGTGTGTGCTTTCACCCCTCTACCCTTGCTCTCGCCGTTGGCCTCCCCCTGGGGCCACTCCCGTTCGCGGCCTCTCGACCCTCGTCGGACAGGATCCACCGAAAGTCGGGGGCGCGTACGGTCTGCGCGCCGGTACCTTCCCTGCATGGGGAACGGACGGAACCGCAGGGGGGCACGGACGGGGCATGATCGAGGCCGCTACGAGGCGCGAGCTGCCCGCTTGCGCCGCCGGCACCGCACCCGGTCCGTTGACCGACCCACCGCCTCCGGGTCGACCTTTCCACTGACGTACATGCGCACCGGTCCCTTCCCCGGCCGTCCCACCGTCGTGGTGATCCCCGGCGGGCCGGGTCTCGGCACCGCGACGCTGTACGGCGGGCTGCGCAGCTGGGCGCGCCGCAACAGCATCGACCTGCTGATGATCGAGCACCGTGGCGTGGGCCTGTCCCGGCGCGACGCCACCGGCGCCGACCTCACCGCGGACGACATGCGCTTGGGACTCGTGGTCGAGGACATCGCTTCCGTGCTCGACGCGGAGAACATCCAGAGCGCCGCGGTGTACGGAAGCTCCTACGGCACCTATCTCGCTCAGGCCTTCGCCGTTGAGCACCCGGACCGCGTCGCCTGCCTGCTGCTGGACTCGGCGATGCTCACAGCGCAGGACCACCTGGACGTACGAGCTGCCTCCCGGGACCGGCTGCTGCACGGATCCGGGCAGGACACCGCGCGAGCCGCAGGCAAGCTCCGGGCGCTGGTGGCCGACGGCACCGTCCAGCGATCCGAGGCCGATGTCGTGGCTCGCATCGTCTACGAATACTGCGGCCCCGTGGTGCTGGAGTGTCTGCTCGACCAGGTGCGCCGTGGCACCGGGGGCTTCGCGTGGAAGAGCATCGCCGCCCTGGAGCCCATGGACACCGGAGAGCGTCGACCGTTCCGGATGGAGTTCGACCTGGTGGGGGTGATCGCCTTCCGCGAACTGAACTACGCCCCGGAGCCCGACGGGCTGCCCTTCGATCCCGGGGCATCCTTCGCTGATCTCGCGCAACGCTTCCCGCCCTTCGAGGGCGAGCCCTACGACCTGCCGTCGACGATCCGAGGATTCACGATGCCGGTCATCCTCCTCTCCGGGGAGCGGGACCTGCGCACCCCGCGGTCGGTGGCCGAACGGATCACCGAACTCGCTCCGCACAGCCATCTGGTGCCCCTGCGCGGCGCCGGCCACAGCCTGCTGGACTCCCATCCCGCGGCCGCCCGGCGCGTACTCACCCTGGTCAGCACCGAGGGTCCCCAGGCGGTGATGGCTGCAGCAGAGGAGCTGGAGGCGCTGATCGACCGCTCCCGTGCGCTCAACCCGGCCACGCTCGTGCGCTCGCTGATGCGCCTGTCACCCCTCGTCCCGCGCCGCCGAAGTCACGAGCGATGATCGGGTGCGCTGGCCGCGCACCTGCAGGGGCGTACTTGTAGGAGTGCGGCTGGCCGCGTGTGCCCTCACCCCTCCCGCAGGTGCGCCTCCAGCTTCTCCCGGTGCCCGTCGTGCAGATCCTCGGGCAGGGTGTCCATGGCGGCCAGGCGGTGGTCCGACACCTCGATGGATTCGTGCTCGTCGCGAGAGGGCAGGTCCCGCACGGTGCCCTCGAGCAGGATCTCCACCCGCATCCGGTGGCCGGCGCTCATGTCCAGCACCCGAATGCCCTCCACCACACCGCCGCCGATCTCCTCGTGCAGCTCGCGGGTGACGCATTCGGACAGGGACTCGTTCGGCTCGAGGTAACCGGAGGGCATGCCCCACTGCTGTCCCTTCGGCCAGAACGCGTTCCGCACCAGCAGGAACTCATCGTCCTCGGTTCTCAGCAGCGCACACACCGCCACCAGGAAAGTGGGCTGGGTCAGGTGCAGCAGCCGCCACTGCACCCAGGGCATGGAGCGCCAGATGCGGGGAAGCAGGCCGCGGGCCCGTTGGACGAGCATCAGGCCACCCACACGGTGGTGAGGTTGCAGAACTCGCGGATCCCCGCCGCGGACAGCTCACGGCCGTAGCCGGAGCGCTTGATCCCCCCGAAGGGCAGTGCCGGGTTCGAGACCGTCATCCCGTTGACGAACACCCCGCCGGCCTGGACCTCCTGCACGAAGTACTCCTGCTCCTGGGCATCGGTGGTCCACACGGAGGAGGACAGGCCGAAGCTGGTCGCGTTCGCCACCCGCACCGCCTCCCGGGCATCGGCCACCTTGTACAGCGCCGCGACCGGACCGAAGGTCTCCTCGCGCGTCATACGGGCCCGTTCGGGCAGATCGGCGATCACCGTCGGCGGGTAGTAGACCCCCTCGCCGGGCAGGTCCGCGACTGCATCCGGGCCTCCCACCAGCACCGAGGCTCCCGTGGCGACGGCGTCGTCCACCAGCTCCGCGAGATCGTCCACCCCGCCCTGGCTGGCCAGCGGCCCCACGTCCACCTGTGCATCCAGCGGGTCGCCCACCCGCAGCTGTCGCACCTTCTCCGTGAAGCGCTCGGCGAACTGCTCGTACACGTCGGCGTGGATGATGAACCGCTTGGCTGCGATGCAGGACTGGCCGTTGTTCATCATCCGTGCATCCACGGCGGTGTCCACGGCCGCGTCCAGATCCGCGCTGGGCATCACGATGAACGGGTCCGAACCGCCCAGCTCCAGCACCGTCGTCTTGATCTCCTCACCGGCGGTCGCGGCGACGGCCTGACCGGCGGGCTCGGACCCGGTGAGCGTCACGGCCTTCACCCGCACATCGCGGATCACCGCATCGACCTGCTTCGACCCGATCAGCAGGGTGCGGAACACGCCGGCCGGGAAACCTCCACGCTCGAACAGCTCGTCGAGGTACAGGGCCGTCTGCGGCACGTTCGAGGCGTGCTTGAGCACCCCGGTGTTGCCCGCCATCAGCGCCGGTGCCGCGAAGCGGATCACCTGCCACACAGGGAAGTTCCACGGCATCACCGCGAGCACCAGCCCCAGCGGCCGGTACCGCGCATAGGCCCGTGAGGCGCCGACGGCCGACGGGTCCTCCAGCACCTCGTCCGCCAAGAACCCCTCGGCGTGCTCGGCGTAGAACCGCAGTGCGTTCGCGGACTTGGTGATCTCGGCGCGGGACTGCTCGATGGGCTTGCCCATCTCCACCGTGACGATGCGGGCCAGCTCGTCCACGTCGCCCTCCAGCACGTCCGCGGTGGCGCGGGCCCACTGGGCGCGCTGGGCGAAGCTGGTGGCGCGCAGCTCCTCGTGGGCGGCGTGCGCCTGGGCGATGCGGCGCTCCACCTCGGCCTCGTCGTGGGCGGTGAACGTCTTCTCGGTGTCCCCGGTGGCGGGGTTGACGGTGGCAATGGCCATGATGTGCTCCTTCGATGACGTGGATGGGTGAGTGCTCGGAGTCAGGCCTGTGGTGGCCCGGAGGTGGGTCGGGTCGCACGGTCGTGCAGGTCGATCAGGCGCTGCGCGTTCTCCTCGGAGACGAAGGAGGACCCGTTGATCGTCATGTCCCAGGTGGCCCCGCCGCGGAAGGTGACCGTCCCGCGGTGCTGGGCCCAGTACGGGGGGATCGGCTTCATGTCTCGACGGTACTAGCCGGGCGGCCGGGCCGCCCGGGCCGACCGGGCGTTCCGGGGACGTGCAGTCCTTCGCCGTACGATGAACCGATGAGATCCCTTCTGCGCCGCGTACCTGCCACCACCTCCCAGAACCTGACCCGGATCGGGCTGGGAGCGTTCATGACCTTCGCGGGGGTCTCCCACCTGACCTTCGCCCGCGACGAGTTCCGCGCCCAGGTCCCCTCCTGGCAGCCCTTCCCCGAGGACATCGTGGTGCTGGGATCCGGTGTCGTCGAGGTCGCCCTGGGAGCGTCCTTGACCGCACTGCCGCGCTATCGGCGGCTCACGGGGGTCGCGCTGGCCGCGTTCTATGTCGCGGTGTTCCCCGGCAACGTCTCGCAGTACCTGGAGGGGGTGGACGCCTTCGGATTGGACACCGCCGCCAAGCGGCTGGCCCGCCTGTTCGGCCAACCGCTGCTCATCGCGGCCGCACTGTGGGGTGCCGGGATCCCGCAGCGGCGCTCCCACGACTGAGAGGCAACGCAGCCCCGTGCTGCTTCCCAGGTCTTTCGGAAGACTGGATGCGCATGTCAGGCCGGTGCGCTAGGTTCTCCCCACCGCCACGGCGCACCCGTGCCGTGGCCGCCCCGCGGGGCACGATCCGACGAAGGGAATGCACATGAACCTCGGCGACAAGATCAAGAACAAGGCCCAGGAGGCCTCCGGCAAGACCAAGGAAGGCCTCGGCGACGCCACCGACAACCACTCCCTCGAGGCCGAGGGCCGTGGCGACCAGGCCGAGGCGAACGCCCGCCAGGCCGGCGAGAGCGTCAAGGATGCCGCCAAGAACCTGAAGGACGGCTTCTCCAAGTGATCCTTCCGCGGCCCGGCCACCGCTGATCCACCGCCGCGGTTGGAGGAGGGGTCCCGACGTCGGGCTCCCCGCCAGGACACCGCAGCGCACGCCACGGCTGGTCCGCGAGCACGCCCCGACGGCGCGCACAGCTCTTCGGAGCGGTGCGCGCCGTCGGCCCGTGTGGGACCGCGGTCCGGGCTCCAGCGCCCGATCCGGAGCCGCCGCCCACCCCGGCTTCAACGAGCCCATCACCCGTGACCAGGTGATCGAGCGCGCCAGCTCAAGCCCGCCCGAGTACCAGGCCTACCGGTACAACACCATCCTGGACTGACTCCAGGTCACTCCCGCCACCAGGTGTCGTGCACCGTGACCGGCAGGGCGCGCTTGTGGCGGGTGCGCAGGAAGATCGCCTCGAGCTTCTCGGCGGCGGCCTCGTCGATCTCACGACCCTCGAGGTAGTCGTCGATGTCCTCGTAGCGCAGCCCCAGCTCTGCTTCGTCGGTCTGGCCGGGGGTGCCGTCCAGCAGGTCCGCGGTGGGGACCTTCTCCCACAGCCTCTCCGCAGCACCGAGCTCCTGGAGCAGGCTCCGTACCTGGCGCTTGTTCAGGCCCGACAGGGGCAGCAGGTCTGCGCCGCCGTCGCCGAACTTGGTGAAGAACCCGGTGATGTTCTCGGCCGCCTGGTCGGTGCCGAGCACCAACAGGCCCAGGTCGCCGCCGATCGCGTACTGGGCGCTCATCCGCAGCCGGGCCTTGGCGTTGCCCTTGGTGAAGTCGGTGAGCTCCTCGCCCATTCCCGCGGCGTACGCCTCGGACAGGCCGTCCACCCCGCCGGACACGTTGATGGTGACCTCGCGGTCCGCGGCGATGAAGTCGAGGGCCGCCTGGGCGTCGTCCTCGTCGTGCTGGACCCCGTAGGGCAGGCGCACGCCCACGAACAGGGCTTCACCGCCCTGCTCGCGCACGCGCTCCACCGCGAGCTGCGCGAGGCGCCCCGCGGCCGTGGAGTCCACGCCCCCGGAGATACCCAGCACGTAGCCCTTCGCGCGGGTCGCCGCGAGGTAGTCCACCAGGAACTGGATGCGGGACTCGATCTCCGCGGCGGGGTCGATGGTGGGCTTCACGCCGGTCTCGTCGATGATGCGCTGCTGCAGTGGCCTCATGGCCGCGATTCTACGGCGGGGCCGCGGGGCTCGGGGTACTGACCGGTGGCGCGCAGCCCCTGACCGCCCGGCTAGTGTGGGGGGATGAGCCTGAGCACCGCCGCCCCGCCCACCGAGCGTCACGTTGCGATCGCCTTCGCCGGGGCCGACGGTTCCCTCCTCCACAGCCAGGACCCGGACCGCCCCTTCTACGCGGCCAGCACCATCAAGCTCCATGTGCTGATGGCAGTGCTGAACGCAGTCGATGCCGGGCACCTCGACCTGGACCGCACCGAGCCGGCCAGGCGCACCTTCACCGGGGTCGACGGTGCTCCGTTCACTCTGTTCGGCGACCACCTGGACCCCACGCACCCTGCCGACGGGCAGCCGATCACGGTGCGCGAGCTCGCGGTGCGGATGATCGACCGTTCCAGCAACGAGGGCACCGATCACCTCATCGAGCTCGTGGGGCTGCCGGCCGTGGCCACCGCCATCGACGAGCTGGGCCTGACCGCCACCCGCGCGGAGCGACTGATCGGCGACGCGGCCGCCATCGACCAGGGGTTAACCCTCGAGACCACCCCTGCGGACCTGGTGCGCACCGTGCGCGCCATGGTGGGCCCCTCCTCGAACCTGCAGCCCGATCACCGCGTGCTCACCCGCGAAGCGATGTCCGCCCAGCGCATCACCATCATCGCCAGCGCCCTGCGGCCCGAGGTGCCGGTGGGCTCGAAGTCCGGTTGGGTGGACGGCTACCGGCATGACGTGGCATTCATCGGCGACCCCGACGGGCCCGAGGTGCGCTACCTGGCCGTGATGACCTCGGGCATGGTCAAGGCCGAGGCCGACGAGGTGATCCGAGCGCGGGTTCGGGAACTGCTGCCGGACCTCGCCCGCTGACCACCCGCGGGCCTGCACCGCCATCCCGCCAGGAACGCTCGCTGCTGGTAGGACCCGTCCAGCGGCGCGAGGGGATTCAGCCGACGAGGTCGCCGATGATCTCGGCGCTGCGACGCGCGCCGTCCTCACCTCGGTGCTCGCCCGCGACCGCATCGGCCGCACGGCGGATCCCAGGATCCGTCAGCAGCGCCCGCAGAGCCCGATGGAACCGCACGGCGTCCCCACGCAGATCCGACGGCGCCAGGGCGATCGCATTGCCCCGCCTGGCCCATACGTCCACGTTCCACCGCTGCTCCGCACTGAGCCCCATGCCGATGAACGGCACCCCGGTGGCGCAGGCCGTCTGCACCGTCCCCTGACCGCCGTGCAGGACGGCGGCATCCACCAGCCCGCCCATCAGGTGCGCCGGCAGCAGCTCCGTGACGTGGACGTTCGCCGGCGTCGACGCGATCTGAGCGGCATCGAGGTACTGCCTGACCGGAGCGATCACCTGCACCGGAGCCCGGCCCAGGGCCCGCATCGCATCCAGCACCAGGCGAGGGTTCCCGGAGGAGCCGCAGGCCAGGTACACCAGCGGCTGATCCCCGGCTGCCAGCTCGCGCACCTGCTCCGGCACCTCCCCGTCCAGGCGCGCGAAGATCGGACCCACCCGGTGCGACCTGGGCGGCAGGGGATCCGCGCCGATCTCCTCGGCCATCGAGGTCAGCAGGGTGACGTCGGCCCCCAGCAGGTCCATCAGGGAGCGCCCTCGCACGCCGTTCCCGTGCGCCACCGAGCGGAACGACGGCGGCACCAGCGGGGCCGAGCCCATCACCCACGCCGCCGGGCCGCGCAGCACCCGGTTCGCCACGGCGCCCCAGCCCCGCTCGGGCAGCAGTGGGATGCCCCGTCCGGCCGCCAGGTGCGCCGCGCTGAACACGTACGGCACCGGGTAGAACAGCGGTACCTGCTCGGCGCGTGCGGAGATGGGGGAGGTGGGGTTGGTGCCGTGCACCACCGCCACCGCCCCCAGGTCCTGGATCGCGGCCCTCTCGATACGGACCCTCTCGGCGATGACCTGGCGGGTGAAGGGGTGGCGCAGCGCGCGACCCTGGTCGAAGGCCATCAGCTGCCGCGCCTGCTCGGGGGTGAAGGACCGGGCGCCGGGGACGCGTTCGAAGCCGGCTTGGTCCACCAGGTGGTCGAAGCCCTCGTCGTGCACCAGGAACACCGGGCACAGGCGTCCGGGCCCGGGAAGCTGGAGCTCGATCAGGGCGCGCGCCACTTCGATCATGCGCGTCACCTCGGCGAGGTTCAGACCCAGCGGGGTGAACAGCACGACGCGACGGGCAGGGGCGTGATCCTGCCGAACGGGCGAGGGAGCGGGGGCGCCTTCATTAGTGGACCACATGGTCCAAGAATAGGTGTGCGCCCCGCTGGTGTCGAGGCATTGCCTCCGGGGGATCTGGGAGAATCCGGGAACCAGCAGACCGGTGATCGAACGACGGAGGCGAGGATGGCGAGACCACCCAGGCCCATGCCTGCCCGCGGCCGCCAGGCACTGATCGCCGCAGGCGCCGATGCCTTCGTGGCAGGCGGCTACCAGCGAGCCTCGCTCAACGCGATCCTGCGCAGCGCGGGAGTGTCCAAGAGCTCCGCGTACCACCACGTGGGGGACAAGCAGGCACTGTTCGACCTGGTGGCGCGTGAGCACGTGGAGCTGCTGGCCCGCCACGTCACGCTGCCGGACCCGGCATCCCTCACGGTCGATCAGTGGTGGGAGGCGATCGATGACCTCCTGGCCCAGCTCGGTGCAGCGGCGCGCGACGAACCCAGGACCCTGGTGGCAGGGCGCCTGGTGCACCTGCGGGACGCTCCCGCCTCCCCGGCGCTGGAGGAGTTCCGGGGGCAGCTGTCGCAGTGGGGCCAGGCCATGCTCGAGCGGGGCCGAGAGGTGCGCGCCGTGGACGACTCCCTCCCGATCGCACTGCAGGCCGCCCTGGCCACCACCGTGGTGATTGAGGTGGACCGCTGGGCATTGCAGCAGGAGGCGAGCGACCAGGCGCACGCCGCTGCCGGTGGGATGCTGCGCAGGCTTCTGCTGCCCTGAGAGGGGCGCCCCGGGCCGGCATCGACCGGCCCTCAGCTCACTGCTGGATCACCCGCACCGCCCCGGCGTACTCGTCCTTGACGTCGTACCCGCTGAGCGACTCGACAGCGATCGTGCGTGGGGCATTGGGCGCGTGGATGATCAGGTCATCGCCCAGGTACAGGGCCACGTGCCGGATCTCAGGACTGCCGGGCCCCTCGGAGAAGAACACCAGGTCGCCGCGGCGCAGGTCCTCGCGCTCCACCCGGGGGAAGCCGGAGCCGTTCAGCTGCGGGCCGGCGTCGCGGGGGATCGTGATCCCGTGGTGACGGAACACCGAGTGGGTGAAACCCGAGCAGTCGAAGCCCCATGCACTCATGCCCGACCACAGGTACCGCAGTCCCAGGAAGCGCTCGCCGGTGGCGATCACCTCCTCCACCGTCGGGGTGGGGGGCACCTCACCCGGCTCCCGGACCACCACGTCGGCCTCGGGCAGGTACTGGGTACCGCCTCCGGGGACCGCCAGCTCCACCACAGCCCCCGTGTGTCCCAGCACTGGCAGCACGGTCCCGAAGGAGACCTCGATCCCGGGGGATGTCCCCTCGGCGTCCTCCATGAGACGGGAGCGGGAGGCGGTGACCGTCGCTGTCGGGGACGATGCCGCAGCCTGCGCGAAGCCCGGGTCGACACTCAGCTGGGCCAGCGGCACCCACCCCGGGTAGCCGCGGGGGTCACGCGGGGAGAGCTGATCGGTGACGACGATGCGTGCCCACTGCCCGTCGACCTCATCGACGATCACACGAGCGCCCAGCAGGGCCTGGGTCTCCAGGCGGCCGGTCAGCCAGCGCAGCGTCTCGGTCTCGTCCATGGCGGAGTTCCAGGCATCCAGGTCCACCGGTACGGTCAGCGAGGGATCATCGATCCCCGCACGGTCCAGGCCCGGCCGCACCCACACGGTGGCCACGGCGACCTGGACGAATGCTGTATCCCCGGGGCGGGGGACGGATCCCGCGGCGTGGCCCGCGCGGCTGCTGGGGTCAGGGGTGGGATTCGAAGGGTTCATCGGTCTCTCCTCAAGGACGGTGCGGGCCTACCGGGGCGGGTCCTGGTCGGGGCGCAGCAGCTCCATGCCCAGGCCGGGCCCGCCGGTCAGCGCCAGCCAGCCCTCCTGGACCTTGTAGCCGCCGGAAGGGTGGCGGGTGGTGAGCCAGTCGGGGGAGTCCAGGGCCACCATGGTGATAGCCGGGTGCGCCAGCGCCACGTGCGCGGCGCCCGTGATCGTGATGCTCGGCTCCATCATCGCCCCCACCATGCAGGTGAGGCCCGCGTGCTGGGCCACATCGGCGATGGCCATCGCCTCGGGGATTCCGCCGGTCTTGGCCAGTTTGATGTTGAGCATGTCGGCGGCGCCGAGCTCTGCGATGCGGCGGGCATCGGCGGCGGTCCACACGGACTCGTCCGCCATGATCGGAGTGCTGACGGCGCGGCGCACCTGCGCCATGCCCTCCAGGTCGGCGGCCGCGACGGGCTGCTCCACGAGGTCCACGGGGAGCCCGTCGGCCTCGAAGGCGCCGATGATCTCGATGGCCTGCTGCACGCTCCAGCCCTGGTTGGCGTCCAATCGCAGGCGGGCCCCGGGGACCGCTTCGAGCACGGCATCCAAGCGCCGACGGTCCTCCTCCACGTCCCTGCCCAGCTTGATCTTCAGCACCCGGTAGCCCTCAGCAGCGGCCGCGCGGGCGTGCTGGGCCATCACCTCCGGCTCCTCGAGGGAGACGGTCATGTCCGACTCGATGCGGGTGTGCACCGCACCACCCAGCAGTTCCACCAGGGGGCGGCCTGCGGCCTTGCCCCAGGCGTCGTGCAGAGCCACGTCCACCGCGGCGCGCGCACTGCTGGCTCTCTGGACCGATTGCGCCAGCAGGGCGCTCAGCTCGGCGATGGTGCCACGGGCCCCGGTGAGGGCGGCGGTGATCGGTCCCTCCACCGCAGTGGTGATCGAGGCCAGGTCCTCCCCGGTGACGGGCTTGGTGTCGGCCGCGGTTCCCTGCCCGATCACTCCGGCGCGCAGCTCCACCTCGATGGCCAGGTACTCCACGGCCTCGGTGCGCCGAGCGGCGGTGACGAAGGGACGCAGCAGGGGAGCGGCGTGGCGATGCATGCGCACTGCCGCCACCTCCAGCTCCAGCGCCACGGCGCTGACGGGCAAGGCGGGCTCAGGCGTGCCGCCGGGGGTGCGGGGAGCGGGGCGGCCGGTCACAGCATGCTCATCAGCTGAGCGGCACCCAGGCCGATCCACGTGCCCGCGAAGGAGCCGATCAGCGCGAACAGCACGCCCACCGGCACGAGCTGACGATTGAACGCACTGGCCACTACGGGTGCGGAAGCGATACCGCCGATGTTCGCGGTGGAGGCCACGGCCAGCGAGAACAGCTCGGTGCGGGTGAGCTTCGCGTAGATAACCATGATCACGGCGTGCACCAGCAGCACCAGGAAGCCGATCAGCAGGTACAGCGGTGCCTGGGTGAGGGCGGAGAAGTCGGAGCCGGAGGCGATCTGGCCGATCACGATGAACAGCATAAGGGTGCCCACCTCCATCGAGCCGGCCACCTTGCCCAGCGGTGTGTGCGCCACGATCAGGCCCAGCAACGACACGATGAGGATGGTCCAGGCGGTGCCGTTGACCACGTCGCCCAGCTCGGGCAGCTGACCACCGATCCAGATCGCCACGGTGGAGACGAAGATCGAGCCGAAGGCCACGATCGCCAGGGAGGTCACGGTGATCTCCCGCTTCTCCTCAGCGAGGTCGGCGCCGGCGTGGGAGTCCAGATAGGAGGTGTTGGCCTTGGTGAAGCGGTTGAAGCGATCGGAGACCGCCGCCGAGGAAAACATCGCCATCAGCCACACCGAGTACACGATGGTGTCGGTGATCAGGGCGTAGCCGAAGATGTTCTCCGGTGCCTGGAGGATGTCCTGCACCGCGACCATGTTGGCGCTGCCGCCGGTCCAGGAGGCCAGCAGGGCGCCCAGGGCCTTCCAGGACTCCTCGTGCAGGGCGCTCTGGAACACGGCGTACACCGCCACCATGCCCACGGCGAGTGAGGCGGCGGCCACGAACATGGTCAGCAGCAGCTTCGGGCCCAGCTTGATGATCTTGCGGACGTCGCAGCTGAACAGGAACAGGAAGATCATCGCCGGCAGGGCGACGTCCTTCACCGCGGCTATGGGGGCGCGGGTCTCCTCGGCGTCGCCGAACATGCCCAGGGAGTTCAGGGTGGCGCAGAGCAGGTACATCAGCACCATGCCCGGCACGAACGTGAAGAACTTCCAGCCCGTGGTGCGTTCCAGCACGATGAGCAGGCATGAGAGGCCCAGCAGGACGCCGAGCATGAGCAGGCCGTCGGTGATCAACGGTTCTCCTTCGGGAAGGGCCGACACCCCGCTGACCGGGCAAAGAGAAATCGGAAGCGCACCGGACCTGCCGCGGGGCGGCGCGGGCATCGCGGACGGCCGCCCTCCTGGGGCGCGGCGACCAGCGCGGCCGCCGACGGCGACACGCCTCGCGCCTGCCCACGAGGGCGGCGCGTCGATGCCCTGTCCGGGCGCTTCCGACGGGATCCGGTGCGGTCAGGTACCGGGCTGACGGCGAGCGACAGGGTTATGCAGTTGTACCGGCAGAGCCGTCGACCAGGTCGCGGTACTTCGCAGCGGCGCTCCGCACGGCGGCGGTCATGGCCCGCTGAGAGGACCCGTGGTACCGATCGATGATGGTCTCCACCAGCGCGTCCTCCTCCAGCAGACTCCTGCCCTCGAGCAGCCCGCGCACGAACTCCACGGTGAGAGCGAGCGCCGCGGTGCAGTCGGCGCGGAGGATGGCGTGGGTCTCAGTGTCGACCACGAGGCCCACGAAGAACAACCCGTACTGGGAGGTGATCGGATTGTTGCTCGGCGACTTCGCCTCCCCGGTCACGTAGATCGTCCTGGCCATGGGACGACAGTACGCGGTGGCGGGGCGGTTCCCGGCGACCGCAGCGTGCCGCCCGCTTCCAGATCCTGGAACGTACCCACCCGTAACCGCCGGATGGGGCAGGCGGCCGAGCAGGGCGGGCGGCCGAGCAGGGTGGGCGGCCGAGCAGGGCGGGCGGCCGAGCAGGGTGGGCGGTCGAGCAGGGCGGGCGGCTCGGTGATGTGTGCCCTCACATGTGGAGACACCGGCCGGTGGGGTGTAGAAGGGAGCGGTGACCGATACCCCTGCGCCCCGGCCTGAGCCCCCGGTACGGCTCGAGGACCCCGCCCGGCCAGAGCACATGCCCAGCGCTGAGCACCCGCCCCGGCCCGAGCACATGCCCAGGGCTGAGCGCCCGCGTCGGCTGATGCGCACGCGTCGGTCCGAGCGGCGGGGCGGCCCCGCTGCCGGAGCACCCGCCATCGGTGCCGTGCTGGCCGTGATCGCGGTGGCCACCGTGTCGCTGAACCTGCGGCCCGGTGCCACGTCCCTGGGCCCGCTGCTGGAGGACGTGGTGGCCTTCCACGGCCAAGGCGGGCTCGCCATGGGCCTGCTGACCGCGCTGCCGTGCCTGGCCTTCGGGGTGCTGGGTGCGCTGGCGGTGCCGATCTCCAAGCGGGTGGGTCTGACCGGCACCGTGGTGGCCTCCCTCGTGCTGGCGGTGGCCGGCCTGCTGCTGCGCCCCCAGGCGAGCACCTTCGTGATGTTCACGCTGCTGTCGCTGCTGGCCCTGGTGGGACCGGCGCTGGGCAACGTGATCGTCCCGGCGTGGATCAAGCAGTACGGCGGGCGCCGCACCGTGGCGCTGATGACCCTGTACTCGACCCTGCTGGGGGTGGGCGGCGCCAGCGGTTCCGCCTTCGCCGTCCCCCTGATCACGGACGAAGCACTGGGCTGGCAGGACTCCCTGCGGTTCTGGGGCCTGCTGGCCGTGGTGCCGGTGGTGGTGTGGACGATCGTGCTGGCCCGCACCGGCCACGACTTCCCTCCCGACGCCGCCCAGGGCGAGCTGCGAACCTCCGTCCTGCGCTCGCCCACCGCGGTGGCGCTCACCGCGATGTTCGGCCTGCAGTCCATGAACGCCTACACGCAGTTCGGCCTGCTGCCCCAGATCCTCACCCAGGGCGGCATGAGCGCGGCCGATGCCGGCCTCGTGACCGGATCCGTCGCGGCCTGGGGCATCCTGGGCGGGCTCGTCATGCCCACGGTGATCGAGCGCTCCCACCACCTGCCGCTGATCGCCCTGGGCATGGGCCTGCTGACCGCCGCCGGGTACATCGGACTGATCCTGGCCCCCGCCGCAGGCGCACTGCTGTGGGCGTCCGTGCTGGGCGTCGGCGGCTTCGCCTTCCCCACCGCGATCGCGCTCATCCCCGCCCGTAGCCGCGACCCGCTGGTGACCGCGAGGCTGTCCGGGATGGTGCAGCCGGTGGGGTACCTGATCGCCGCCGCCGGCTCGATCACCGCGGGAGTGGTGCTGGACGCCACCGGCTCCGCGCGCACCATGCTCACGATGATGGCCGTGACCGGACTCGCCCTGGGTGTGGTCGGCTTCCGCGCCGCCAGGCCCGCCTTCGTCGACGACGAGATGGGGTGCGCGGCGCGCTCATAGCCTTGCTCAGCGCTGCGAGCACTGATGAGGGCCGACGGCGCTGACGGCGCTGACGGCGCTGACGCCGCCGATCAGCGCCTGGCAGCCGCCGCGGCGATGTCCTCGAGGTCCTGCTCCATCGCCTTGCGGGTGGCCTTCAATCCGACCTTCGCCATCACACCCGTCAGCTTCCCCTTCAGGCCGCCGCGGGACTGCGGGACGGCGGTGAACACCATCGTCAACTGGGTCGCATCCGGCGAGCCGGAGATCGGGGAGAGGATGAACTCCGTGCGGTAGTCGGCACCGCCGGCCTCGGCCACCACGACGGTGCGGCGGGGTGCATCGGCCTCGACCACCTGCATCTCCTGGCTGCCCTCGAAGCCGAACATCTTCCGCGTCTCGATCCAGCGGGTGCCCACGCCGTAGGGACCCTGGGTCTGCAGGTCCACCGCGAGCACGTCGCGGAGGGTGTGGGGCGCGGCTTCGATGTCGGCGATCACCGCCCACACCTGCTCGGCGGTGGCGGGGATCTGGCGGCTGAGGCGGAGCTGGTGAGTGGCCATGGCTGATGGTAGTTCCGTCCGGGCGCGGCGGCGGCGGACATGGGAGGATGCAGGGCATGAGCATCGTGCGCGCGCTTAGCCATCTGTGGGCCCAGGGACCGTCCAAGCCGGCTCGCGACCTCGTGGACCGCCGCCTGGTGGAGCGCCGACGGCACCACCACGTGCCCACCACCTGGATCGACCCGGATCGCGCGGGTGGCGCGGGTGGCGCGGCCATCGTGCACCTGCACGGCGGTGCCTTCCTGCGCGGTGCGGACCAGAAGACCTGGGAGTGGCTGGAGGACGTGCGGCGACGCTCCGACGTGGCCGCCGCAATGGTGCACTACCGCGTGCCTCCGCGCCACCCCTTCCCGCACGCCTTCGACGACGCCCTCCAGGCGGTCCTGTCCCTGACCCGCAAGGCCGAGGTGCGGCCGGGCCACTGGGTGCTCTCCGGCGACGGTGCCGGCGGCGGCCTCGCGCTCGCCGTGGCCCAGGCGCTACGCGAGCACGGGGGCGCCCAGCCCGCCCTGCTGATGCTCACCACCCCCTGGCTGGACCTCACCGAGGAGCGGCTGCTGCGGCCCGAGCTGCGTGAGGCCGCCGAGCTGTACGCCGACGGCGCTGATCGCGACGACCCGCGCCTGAACCCGCTGCGCGGCCCCATGGAGGGGCTGCCGCCCGTGCACCTGAGCGTCGGCGGCAGCGACCCGCTGCTGGCCGATTCACGGAGGCTCAGTGAGAAGCTGCGCGCCGCCGGGGTGGAGCTCGAGATCCACGAGGCCGTCGAGGGCGGGCACAGCTACCCCCTGCAGCAGGTGGGCCCGGTGGCCCAGGCCGCCCGCCGCTCCCAGATCAGCGCGGTGCGCCGAGCCCTCGACCTCGAGCGGGCCATACCCCGCGCCTGAGCGCCCCGGCGCTCACCCGTCACTCCGTGGAGCGCGCGCGCGAGATCACCCGCACATCGATCCTCTCCTCGCGCGCCAAGATCCTGACCGGCACCGTCACGGACGCCGAGCTGCTGCTGAGCGGCTCCTCCGTGCTCCCGGGCGAGCTCAGCGGGATCTGAGCGCCAGCTCCCGGGTCATGCGCTCCAGGGACTCGCGCAGCACAGGGCGCGGCATCGCGGCGATCAGCCGGATGTGGTCGCGCCCCACCTCCCCGCAGGAAGCGCCGTCCGTGGGCAGCAGGCGAGCGGCCTGCTGGAGGTGTGCGGAGGCCGGGGCGGGCACCTCGAGGGCGCTCAGGTCGATCCAGCACACGTAGGTCGCCTGGGGCCTGCTCATCCGCGCGGCCGGTGCGCTCTGGGTCAGGGCATCGGCCACCATCGCGGTGCAGTCCTCGATGTACGCGGTGACCTCCTCGATCCACCCCGAGCGATCGCGGTAGGCGGCGATGGTGCCCACCATGCCCAACGGGGCGACCCGGTGCCAGCTCGGCGGCTGGATCCGCGCCCACGCCTCCCGATCCCTGTCGCTGCTCAGCACCGCCTGGGCGCACTTGAGGCCGGGGATGTTCCAGCCCTTCGACGCGGACACGGCCGTGATCGTGTGCGCGGCAGTGCGGGGGCTCAGGGAGGCGTAGGGGAGGTGGGTGTGGCCCGAGAACACCAGGGGCGCCCAGATCTCGTCGGCGAACACCCGGGCACCGGTCTGCTCGATCACCTCGGAGAGCTCCGCGAGCTCCTGGCGCGTGAAGACCCGCCCGGTGGGGTTGTGGGGGTTGCACAGCGTCACCAGCTGCGCCCCGCTGCCGGTGATGGCCGCCCGGATGGCGGGCAGGTCCATGCGGAACAGGCCCTGTTCGTCGAGCACCATGGGCACCTCGATGACCTCGCGGCCCAGGCCCCGGATGGTGTTGAAGAAGTTCATGTAGGCCGGGGTCGGGACCACCACCGGCGTGCCCGGGTCCGTGGTCAGCGCGATCGCCTTCTCGAGCACCGAGATCACGTCCGGGACGGGGTGGACGTCCTCGGGTGCCACCTCCCAGCCGTGCGCGCCGGCGAGCCGTCGGGCGGTGGCCTCCTGGAGCTCCTGGGCCAGTTCCGGGGTGGGGTAGCCGAAGCACCCCACCTGCACCGCCTGTTCCAGGGCGGCCACGATCGCCGGCGAGGTGCCGTAGTCCATCTCCGCCACGAAGGCGCCGGTGACCTCATCGGGCAGGCTCCACTTGAGCGCCCCGGTCGAGCGCAGGTGATCCACGGTGATCGCATCCAAGCTCTGAGCCAGGGGCACGGCTGTCTCCTTCGAGGGCGGGGCGCGCGGTGCGCGGCGGTGAACGGACTTCTCATCATGACAGGAAGCGCGCAGCACCGCTCCTGCGAAACCGTGATCACCGATGAAGTGCGCTCTTATGGCCTAGGACCTGCGTGTATAAGCAGAACTTTGCGACACGAACAATGCATAACCAGAAGCCCAACGACTACTACCACGTCCTGGTGCACGACCAGGAGGCGCTCACCCACCGCACGGCCCTGTACGACGAGCTGCGAACCCACCGACTGAGACATCGGATGGCCAGCTACCATGTGCCCGTGACCAGCCAGGAACCTGCCCCCGGACAGTACGTGCTGTGGCAGGGCCGCACCGCCGCTCCGGGGCGGCTGCGGGACGTGCTCGGCCCCTGCGCCCCCAGCGGCGTGCTGCGCCTGGTGGTGCAGAGGATCGCCCTGCACGACCAGGGCCGGCCCGCCGGTGAGCACGAGGTGATCTCCTCCGTGGCGGACGTCGACGGGAACCTGGTGGCGGTGCCGCTGCGTCAGGCGGTCCGCGCCGATCAGGGCCGGGCCGCCGCGCTCGACGAGGCCTTCGCGATGCTGCGACGGGACCTCGCGGAGGACGGCCTGCCCGATGTCGACGCCATCGAGGTGGTGCTGGACGCCGATGGCACCGACCGGGTGGGCATCGCCCTCGCGCTCGACGTGTCCCCGCGAGAGGTGCAGGGAGAGGACGTGCACGACGCGGTCCACGACGGCGACCACCACATCGCCCGCCACGCCCCCGCGCTCGAGGACCTGCGCGACCGCCTCGCTGAGGAGACCGTCGGCCCGCTGCAGCGCGGATGGGACGCGCTCATGGATCTGCTGCGCCGGATCCGCTGACCGGGGTCTCAGGCCTCGGCGAGTGCGGCCGGGCGCATCCCGGAGGCCGTCGCCGCGGGAAGGACGAGCCCCATCGACTCCGCCAGGGTCACGCCCAGATCGGCCCAGCCGCCCTCCACCCTCGTGCCGGGCAGGCCCGGACCGCTCCCCAGCACCGTGGTGGACGCGGTGGGATCGGCCACGGCACGCGGCCCCGCGTAGTACGGGTCATCGCCCTCGACCAGGGGGCGGTGCGTGGGGGACAGGCCGAACACGGTGCCCGGGGTCCCCTCCAGCACCGCGATCACGTCGGTCTGAGCGGTGGCCCCCACCCCGTCGTCGACCGGCCGCAGCCTCAGCCGGTAATGCGCGGCGACCTCGGCGAGGGCCTCCATCGCCGCGCGGCCGACGGAGGGACTCTCGCCGCGCCGCACGTGGAGCGCGCCGCGCGGGCCGTCGGGCCACACCAGTGCCCGGAAGCCGGCCAGCCGCGGGCCGTCGGTGCGCACCAGGCCGTGGCGCTCCAGCACGGCATTGGGGTGGACCAGCAGCTCCACGGGCACCAGGGGACGCCCCGGCACCAGCACGATCCGATCCTCCTCGGTGGCGGCGAACGCGACCACCAGGCGGTCCAGGGCCTCCACCGTGACCGCCAGGGCCCGCCTCGCGGCGGAGGAGGTGCACCCCTCGCGGCGCCGTGCCCGACCCAGCCCGGTGAGCCGGACCATCGCCAGGTCCACCCGGCCGCCGGACAGAGCCTCCTCACTCACCTGCCCCACCAGGGAGTCGGGCTCGATCTGGGACAGGTGCAGCCCGGCCTCCCGCCGGTGCCGCAGGTGCTCGGCCACCATCCGCGGGGAGCTGGTCTGCTCGGCCATGCTCCAGCGGTCGCGATAGCGGCGCAGGTCCTCCACCAGGGGCAGGCACAGGTCAACCCCGCTCCCGGCTGTGGCCGGCCACTGGAGCGCGCAGGTCACCGCCCCCCGGGACCGCGCCACCTCCAGCAGGGTGGGGATCCGCAGGTCGTCGTGGTACCACACGCCCCCCACGGCCGGCTCGGCCGGATCGAAGGCGAGCTCCATCGCCACACCGGTGTGCCCCACCGAGGCGCCGGTCATCAGGCTCACCAGGGCCGGTGAGGGCTCGGAGGGACCGCCGGTTCGGATCTCCAGAGGAACGGCGTGGCGGAGCAGGGCGTCGCGCAGCGGCGATCCCGGATCGGTGAGCGGCCCGTCGGCCAGGTCGGCGGCATCGAGCCCATCGACAGCGATCACAAGGGTGCGGCCCTGGTCCACGGTGCACCCCCCTCCTCGTCCCGCGCCGGCAGCAGCATGAACGTACGAGGACAGGATTTCCCACGTGGAATCCCGCGGTGACCGGGCGGCCACGGCCAGGTGAACAGCCGACGAAGTCCGGTCGGGGTGCGCGTCCCCGTCGCCGAACCGGGAGGCTCAGTCGCAGAACAGGACGGTCTCCCGATCGCCCTGCCGGGCATCCTCGGAGCCGCTGTCCAGTGCGGTGCGCGGTACCCGTGGGGAGGCGATCACCTGGTCCATGGTGGCGCTCTGCACGTCCTGATGCGCGCGAGCGGTGCTGATGGCCGGTACGTGACGGCCGCCGGCCTCCCCGGTGGCGCACAGGTCGAGACCGTGCAGGGTCACCTGGTGCATGCCGCGCACCGCCTCCCCCTGAGCCCCGAGGTCCACCCGCATGGCGAAGCGCTGGACGACCACCCCCACCTCGCGCGAGCTCGTGTCGATCACCGTGTGGGCGAAGGTACCGGTGGTCATCAGCTGCGGGACCGAGCCCTCCTCGGCCCGGTACCAGTTCGCGGCGATCCGCGGTGCCCCCACCGGTGCGAAGGGATCGGCCAGGGCGAAGGCGTAGAAGTGGCGGTTCCCGTCGTCCCAGGCCTCGGCGAGATCGTCCTTCCAGAAGTCCGGGGTCACCTCGTCGACCCGGGAGCGGGTCTCGGCATCGGAGAGCCCGCGAAGCTCGACGGGCTCAGGTAGACGGCGCCCAGGAAGTCCACCAGCTGCTGCCGCGTCGGGGCGACGGAGGAGTCGTCCAGGCCCGCCTCCTCCCAGCTCGCGAAGTCGGCGAGGTCGCCCTCGATCGGCAGGCCCGTGAGCGCGCCCGCCTCACGGGCGTCCCAGGCGGACTGATCGACGGTGGCCAGGGGATCTCGCGCCAGCTCGGGGTCGGTGGCCACGGGCTGGGCGCCGGGGGAGCAGGCGGCGGGAGCCAGCAGGCCGATCCCCAGCACCGTCGCGGTGAGACGGCGCCGGGGCAGGAGCGCGCGTGCGGCGCGCCCGGCCGGAAGCGACCCCGTGGGCGGCGTCCCGGGCCGGGGAGGCCCCGGTGTCATCGCAGCTCGGGCTCGGAGGTGTCGGCCCGGCCCGCATCGGCGTCCATGCGGCGCGAGATGGTGCGGGCCCGGTCGTGGTCGCGGTCCACGGCGCGGTCCACCAGCTCCTTGGTGTCGTGATCGGGCTCCTCGGGCTGGATCACCAGCCACACCACGAAGGCGATGGTCAGCACCGCGGTGCCGGCCAGCAGGATCCCGAACAGCGACCAGTTCGCCTTCACCGGATCCCAGAAGGAGTCGTCCCCCAGAGGGGCGGCGATCAGCAGCTCCGGAGCGATCACGGGTCCCCCCTTCGTGCTCTGCGGCCCGTCCCCGATACCGTCAGCATAACTGCCGGTCCCCATCGCGGATATGCTGGCCGGGCTATGGCAGACGTGATCGTCGGGCGCTTCGCGCTGATAGACCTGATCGCCAAGGGGGGATCCGGGTCCGTCTGGCGCGCCTGGGATCAGAAGACGCAGGAGATCTGCGCGGCCAAGGTGCTGCGCCAGCGCGACTCCGCGGACCTCATGCGGTTCGTGCGGGAGAAGGGCGTCAGCTTCGACCACCCCCACCTGCTGACCCCCTACGGCTGGGGTGCCGAGGACGAGCACGTGGTGATCGCGATGCCGCTGGTCTCCGGCGGCACCCTCGAGTCGGTGGTCAAGAAGCAGGGCAAGCTCGCCGAGCCCGCCGTGGTGGTGGTGCTGGAGCAGCTGCTGGACGGCCTGGCCCACATCCACTCCGAGGGCTGGATCCATCGCGACGTCAAGCCCGCCAACATCATGTTCGAGCCCAGAGGCCGGGCCTGGCCGCATTCGCGCCTGGCCGACTTCGGCATCGCCGTGCACGAGACCGATGTGCGCTTCACCCATGTGGGCATGGTCAACGGGACCCCCGGCTACATGGCCCCGGAGCTGTTCGCAATGGCCGAGCCCACGCCCTCCCACGACCTGTACGCCGCGGGCGTGGTGGCGCTGGTGGCGCTGAACGGCCCCATCAAGCTGCACGACGGCGCCTTCCGGCCCGATGAGCTCAACCAGTACCTGCGCGGAGTTACACCGAAGCTGTCGGCCGTGATCCGCAAGCTGCTCGCGGCCCAGCCCGAGGAGCGCTACCAGGACGCCCAGAGCGTGCGCCGGGATCTGCCGCGCGTACCGCGGGGCTACCCCCTCACCCTGGCCGACGGCACCCCGCTGGAGTTCACCGACACGCTGCCGCCGCTGCCTCCGAACGCTCCGGGTGCGCGCAGGCCTGAGCGCCCCGCTCCCGGGGTCTCCGCCTCCTCGATGGAGGCGATCCGTTCAGGGCGCGTCCAGCAGGGGTTCTCCGCCGGATCCGCCTCCCCGCAGACGGGCCCGCAGTGGGCCGGCGGTCTGACGGGCGGTCCCGGCGGGCGTGCCACCGGTGGTCACGGCGGCGGGCCGCAGGGCACCGCGCCGGGCGGCCACGGCCCGCAGGGCTCCTCGCGCGTGGGCACCCCCACTGCAGCCGGCACCCGCACGAGCACGCAGCAGGGCACCCGCTCCCAGGGCATCACCGGCACCATCACCAGCACGCTCACCGGCACCGGACCCGATGCCGGCCGCAACCGCAGCACGTTGATGGCGGTGGCGCTGGGGGCGATCGCCGCAGTGGTCCTGGGGATCATCGTGGCGGTGGTGCTGGTGATGATCTTCGACAGCTCCGGCAGCGCCGGGGCCACCAGCAGCATCGACTCGGCGTACGCCCTGGTCACCGTGGGCCAGGAATGCGTCCCGGAGGACGTGGGCGTGATCGGGCTGACCGAGGACGGCCATTACCTCTCCTGCGCGCCCACCGCCGACGGCCCCGCCTTCGGCTGAGGACCCGCCCTCAGGCGCGCGGCACCGCCACGGTGTCCAGTCCCTGGACCAGGGCCTCGCGCCGCGGGTCCATCTGCAGGTCGATCCGCAGATCCTTCGCCCCGTCCCCACCGTCACGTGCACCGTCCGCTGATCCGTGCTTGGCCTGGTCGCCAGGAGCGCCCGGCCGACGCGGAGCCTGGGTGGGCTCGGACGACTCCTCCTCCTGCTGCGCGCCGGGAACGGTCCAGCGCAGGTGGGTCTGGCTGAGAGGCACGGCGCCCTCGGGGGTGAGGGAGCCCAGCGCGCCCAGCTCCAGGCCCGCCTGCTCGAGGGCCTGCTCCAGGCGGCGTCGCCGCTCGGCGCGGGGGATGTCCAGGTCCATGTTGTCGGCGAACCAGGTGTCGGCCAGCGCGTCGCCCGCTCCTCGCAGCCAGTCCAGGGCCGCACCGGCAGCCTGCAGGGTGCGCGGGGCCGGGGTGGGGATGCGGTCGGCCAGCAGCCGCGGCTCGTGCTTCGCGAGGATCTGCAGTGCCTGCACCGACAGCACTCCCAGCGGTGCGTACTTGCTGTTGGCCAGCGCCACCACACCTACACCGGAGTCGCGGTGCCACTGCATGAACGCCCCGTACCCCGGGTATCCACCGGAGTGGGAGACCAGCTCCCCGAGGTCCGGCAGCACGTCCACCGCCAGGCCGTAGCCGTAGCCGCGGATGCGGTCGAATCCGGGGGAGGTGCCGTCCGTGCCTGCGGGCAGGGGCGGCAGCACATGGTGACGGTGGATCTGCTGCATCTCGCGCCGTGATCCGGTGGACAGCAGGTCCTGGGAGCGGCCAGCGGCATCAGGAGCATCGGCCGCGGCGAGGAACCGCACCCAGGTGGCGATGTCGTCCACGGTGGAGTACAGGCCCGCCATCGCCCCGTACACACCGGGCTGGTCGAAGGGCACCGCCTCGAAGCGCGTGGCGTCGCTGCGCTCGTTGAGGCGGTGGCCCGTGGCCAGGCGCGCGAGGTCCAGGCCGGAGGTCTCGAAGGCGGTGTCCACCATGCCCAGCGGGTCCAGGAAGCGCTCGTGGATCTCGACGGTGTAGTCCCGACCGGTGATCTCGTCGATCACTCGGCCCAGCATCGCGAAGCCGGTGTTGGAGTACTCGTAGCGGGTGCCGGGGGTGTTCGAGCGGCCCAGGCCGCCCTGCAGCAGCTGGGCGAAGGCCTCGCGGGTCATCGACTCCTGGCGGTCGCCCCACGGGTTGTCGGTGACCAGGCCGGAGTTCATCGACAGCAGGTCGCGCAGGGTGACGGGGCGGGCATCGGCGGGGGAGTCGAAGGCGCCAGCGGCCTCCGGCAGGTGCTGCTCGACGGGATCGTCCAGGCGCAGCCTGCCCTCGTCGCGCAGCGCCAGGATGGTCGCGGCGGTGAAGGACTTGGTCAGCGAGGCGATGCGGGAGATGCTGCCGCGCCCCATCGGTGTGGAGCCCGGGGTGGGCTCGCCGTCCTCCAGCTCGCGGTGCCCGGCCGCACCGTGTGCCAGCACCGCCTCGTCGTGACCGTGACCCCCGACGATCGCCCAGGTCACGCCGGCGATCTGATGGTCGGTGATGGTCTTCTCGTACAGTGCGGCGATCTCGTCGATGGCCTGCTGGGGAACGGCGGGGGCGGAGCGGCGGGGCCGGGTGCTGTGTGCTGCATGCCTGTTACCGTATCGGGTGGACCAGGAGTCGGCATGGCCGCAATCGCGGCGGGGCGGCGGGTGCACAGCACAGCCGTGGGCTGCGAGCCGGCGGGAGGGTGTTGCCCGCAGTAAACGACGACCGCCGCCAGTGCGCGGTCGACGACTGTTTTCTCGGGAACTACGCGCGGCCGTCCGGATGGGTGTCGCCGTCCGGATGGGTGTCGACGTCCCCGGGTGATCCGTCCCGGTAGAACGTTGCGATCACCGCGGCGACGTGCTCGCCCATCACCTCGGCCACCAGGGCGGGATCCGCTCGTCGGGGGTCGAAGCCGGGGAGCGGCGGGCAGGACCTGCGTCGCCCGAACCAGCGGGAGCGGCGGCGTCGCCCGAACCGTCGGGGGCAGCGGCGTCGCCCGAACCGTCGGGGGCAGCGGCGTCGCCCGAGCCGGGCCCGTCGGATTCCGGTGCCGATGCGTCGTCAGCCGGGACCGGACCCGTGTTCACGGGGGCCACCAGGTCCTCGATGCGCAGTCCGCGCAGGGTGAGCAGCAGCAGCGGCTTCTCGTCCACCGCCTCGACCAGCACGTACGCCAGCGCCGCGACGTGACGGCAGGGCCCGGGCCAGTCCAGGCAGGAGCAGTCGTGGGACAGCTCGGAGGGGCCGCGCGGCAGCAGGGACACCTCATGCGCGGACAGCTCCTTCTCCACCAGCTGCGGGTACTCCCCGGCGGCCATGGTGGCCGGCAACCCGGGGTGGGCGCGAGCCACGACCAGGAACGCCTCTGTGTCCGCAGCGGAGAACGCCGGCAGGTCCAGCTGCGGGCGGTACAGCTCCCCGTCGGAGTCCTGCACCGCGCCGCGGGCCGTGCCGGTGGTGACATCGATCCAGGCCACGCGGCCCGAGCGGGCATCCGCCCGACCGCCCGAGGCCCTGCCCACCCCGAGGATGGTCTCCATGGCATTGCGCAGGGCGACCGCGTGCCAGCCCTTTCCGATCGGCCCGCGCCGGGACCGCAGCTGGATGTTCACCCCGGACCACCGCCCTTCTCCTCCTCCGACAGCGACAGCAGCTCCAGCAGGGAGTCGTCGTCCAGCTGGGCGAGCCAGTCCTCACCGGGGGCGATGGTGAGATCGGCCAGGGACTGCTTGTCCAGCAGCACGGTGTCGATGCGCTCCTCGATGGTGCCTGCGCTGACCAGCTTGTGCACCTGCACGTCCCGCCGCTGCCCGATGCGGAACGCCCGGTCGGTGGCCTGGTTCTCCACCGCCGGGTTCCACCAGCGGTCCAGGTGCACGACGTGGTTGGCGGCAGTGAGGGTCAGACCCGTGCCGCCGGCGCGCAGGCTCAGCAGCATCAGCCCGGGCTGGTCCCGCTGCGCCTGGAACTGTGCCACCATCTGGTCGCGGTCCTTCTTCGCCACCCCGCCGTGCAGGAACGGCACCGGCAGCCCGAAGCGCTCGGTCCAGTACGGCACCAGCAGGTGCCCGAAGGTGGTGAACTGCGTGAACAGCAGCACCTTCTCGCCGTCGGCGAAGGCCGTCTCCAGCAGGTCGTCCACCAGCTCGAGCTTCCCGGAGCGGTGGTGCCCCTCCCGCAGCATCGGGGAGCCGTCCCCCAGGTAGTGCGCGGGATGGTTGCACACCTGCTTCAGCCGGGTCAGGGTCGAGACCACCACCGAGCGCCGCTGCTTCTGGGTGGCGGTGTCCAGCTGGTCCTTCAGATCCTCCACCAGTGCCTGGTACAGGCCGGCCTGCTCGGGGGTGAGGGTGACGGTGCGGGTCAGCTCC
The DNA here is from genome assembly GCF_015209585.1 of Brachybacterium epidermidis. GTDB lineage: Bacteria > Actinomycetota > Actinomycetes > Actinomycetales > Dermabacteraceae > Brachybacterium > Brachybacterium epidermidis. The sequence continues at coordinate 137,483 of NZ_JADEYR010000005.1, read as the reverse complement.
CGCTTCTCCGGCAGGTCCGCGATGATCGACCGGTCCGTCTTCACGCGGCGCAGCACGAACGGGGAGGTCACCAGCTTCAGCCGGGCCAGCGCCCCGGGATCGGCCTCCTTGGAGATCGGGGAGGCCACGTGCTCGCTGAAATCGGCGGCCTTGCCCAGCAGTCCCGGCTCCACCACTTCCATCAACGAGTGGAGGTCCTCCAGACGGTTCTCCACCGGGGTGCCGGTCAGGGCCAGGCGGTGCGGGGGCCGCAGCCTCCGTGCCGCCTGGCTCACCTGCGTGTGGGCGTTCTTCAAGTGCTGCGCCTCGTCGTACACCACGCGGTGCCAGTCCACCCGCTGCAGCACGGGCAGGTCCCGCGCCAGCAGGGCGTAGGTGGTGATCACCAGGTCCATGTCGGCCGCGCCGGCGGCGAAGGACTCATCGCGGATGCGATCCCCGCCGTGGTGCACGTGCACCGCCAGGTGAGGGGCGAAGGCCCGCGCCTCCCGCTGCCAGGCGCCCACCACCGACATCGGGCACACCAGCAGGGTGGGGCCGACGGGGCGGACCTCACCGCGGCTCGTGCGCCCGCTGCGCCCCGGCTCCTGCTCTCGCTCGCGGCACAGCAGGGCGAGGACCTGCATGGTCTTGCCCAGGCCCATGTCGTCGGCGAGGATCCCGCCCAGGCCCAGCTGGTGCAGCTCCCACATCCAGTCCAGTCCCGCCTGCTGGTAGGGCCGCAGGGTGGCCTGCAGGGTCGCCGGCTGCGGGAGGGTGCGGGGTCCGGGCCCGCCGGGCAGCAGGCGCGCGATGCCGGCCCTGTCGGCATCCTGCAGAGCCGCTGCCCCCAGGTGCAGCTCCGCGGCGTGCGGGGACAGCACCAGGGAGAACAGTTCGGCCCACGGCAGCACCCCGCTCAGTGATCCGGGCACCGTGTCCGGCACCGGGAACAGGGACGTGAGCACCGGCATCGGGCGATCGTCAGCGGCCGACGCACCGGCCTTCCCGGTCGCGGGTGCGCCGGGGGCATGGGGGCCCTCGGCGGCCGCGCCCCCCTCCGGCTCCGGAAGGCCCGCGAGGCGAGCCGCCCGCTCGGCCGCCAGGCGCCGGAAGCGCTTGGCGCGATCGGTGAACTCGTCCAGGAACCGTTCTGCGGCGCGCAGGGTGGTCGCATCCAGTCGCACCCACCGGCCGCGCAGCTGCACCAGCTCCGACTGTGCGGCCAGGATCTCGGACATCTCCTCGTCGGTCAGGTCCGTCTCACCCACGGCCATCCGCCATCGGAACTGGGTCACCTGTCCCAGACCCACGGAGGACTCGCGCTCCCCAGCGGGCGCCTCGGTGACCTGGGGCCGCAGGGTGGCCGCCTGCTTGGTCCAGTCGCGCGGCAGCAGCACCGTCACACCCGCCTGCTCCAGCCCCGGGGCGTCGTGGGCCAGGAACGTGCCAGCCTCGGCGGTGGTCAGCAGCCAGTCCACGCCGGTGTCGTCCATCGCGGCCTGCCGCACCGTGGGAGCCAGGCGCATCCCCTCGGCGGTGGCCTCCGCCGCCCCGGCCGCGGGCACGTCGCCCACCGCGCGCAGATCGGCCACCGGGAGCACGGTGCCGTCGCTCTGCCGCAGGCACGTCTGCAGCGGCCAGGCCGTGCCCACCGGGGGTTCGTGCAGGCGCACCACCAGCTCGCTGTCGGTGGAGGTCAGCTGCACCCCGATGCGGCCCGAGTCGCGGTACGCCGCGAACGCGCTCACGATCGCTCGCTGCTCGGGCACCTCGGCCTCCAGCTCCGTCTCCCCGGCTAGCGCTGCCAGCACGCCGTACCGGTCCGCGCCGGGGGCTGCAGGGGTGGGCGAGCACTGCGCGAGGTGCGCGGCGAAGGCCTGCCGGGCATGGGCGTCGACCAGGGCGTGCAGCAGACTCGGGCGACGCTCGGTGGGAGCCTGCCACCGCAGCAGCGCCCGCCCGTGATGCCACTGCACATCGACCCGCAGGTCCCGCGCCGCCACCAGCGCGCGCGCCTCGACGTCCAGCACTGTCGCGGCCAGCAGATCCGGCATCACGGTGAGCTCGGAGGCCGGGCCCACGGAGGCCAGCCGCACCGCTGCACCCTCGGTGACCAGCCGTGACAGCTGTTCGACGGCATCGGTGCCGAAGCGCTCGCCCAAGCCCTCCCTCACTGCCGCGACCAGGTCGATCAGCGCCGGCCCGTCCAGGGGCAGGGCCGGGACGCGGCGATCAGGGGTGCCGGGGGCCCCGGGGATCCGCACCCGGTGCCGCAGTGTGGCCGGGGCCGCCGCGAGCACCTCGGCGAGAGCGTGCGGGGAGTGTGCGTGCACGGGTGCGAGCTCGCTGAGAGCGCGCGAGCGCCCCGGAGCGACCTGCTCCCGTACCCACAGCGCGGGGCCGAGGTCGTCATCGACGACGAGGTGCAGGCGGCGGGTGGGCATCTGCTCAGACTAGATCGCGGCACCGACATCGGGCGGCCTCCCGCCGTCGCTGTGGACGATGCGCGGCATGGCCGCACACGTGCAGCGCGGGTGCTCACATGCCGTCGATGATCAGGGCGGTGGCGTCCAGCCATGCCTCCTTGGTGGCGGAGGAGACACGGTTCCAGTCCAGGTGGGAGCCGTCCACGAACTGGTGCTCGTAGGGCACCTCGGTGACCGCGCGGGTGTGCGCACCGAAGTGGTTCATCAGGCGGGTGCGCAGCACCGGGTCGAACTTCCCCTTCGAGGAGTGGGAGAGGATCGTCACGGCGTGCTCCACCTGCGTCTGCAGGCCGGTGGCCCGCAGCTCGTCGATCATCCAGGCGGCGGCGTTGAAGGTGTCCTCGCGCACGGTGGAGATGATCACCAGCTGGTCGGCGCTGCGCACCGCAGCCATCCAGTTCGACGCCCGCACGTTGTTGCCGGTGTCGATCACCTTGATCCGGTAGAAGCGGGAGAGGGTGTCGTTCAGCTCGGTGAACGCCTCGGCGTCGATCGAGGCAGCCGATCCCGGGTCCTCGTCGGAGGCCAGGATGTCGAAGCGCATCGCTCCCTGCGGCCGCATGAACGGATCCAGGTCCGTGGCGCTGGCCTGCGGGGCCTTCATGCGGTCAAGGTCGTGCAGCAGGTCCACGGCGGTGCGGGTGTGATCGGTGGGGATGCCCCGCCAGCCCAGGGTGCCGCGGGTCTCGTTGTTGTCCCAGGCCAGCACGTTGCCGCCGCGGGTCACGCCTAGCGTGGCCGCGATCATCAGTGAGGCGGTGGTCTTGTGGGCGCCGCCCTTGAGGTTCACCACCACGATGTTGCGCGGGCCGTCCAGGGGGCGGCGGATCCGCTCCAGGCGGTCGATCTCGTACTGCTCACGCCTGCCGGGGCGCGGGGAGATCACGCCGCCGGTGGCGCGGGTGAGGAAGCCCTGCCAGCCCTTGGCGGCCTTCGCCTTGGGCTTGCGGGCCGTGGTGGCCTGCAGGTCCTTCAGGGTGGGGCGGCCGTCGTCGTCGGGTCGCTGCCGCACCGGCTCGCTCGTGCGGGGCCCGGCCGTTCCGGCCTCGGCGGCATCGTCGTCGGCCGTGCGGGCACGCCACGTCTCCCCGGCGCTCGACGGCGCGGAAGGAGCCGACGGAGCCGACGGGGGCGAGCCCGGGGTGGAGCTCGGCGCGGGCGCGGCGGAGGCGGCCGAGACCGCGGAGGTCGCCGAGCTCGCGGACGGCGCGGAGGCGACCGACGCTGCGGAGTGCGCCGAGGCGTGGGTGCCGTGCGCACGACGGCGGCCCGCGCGATGCGTGCGTGCCACCGGCAGCTCCCCGGTGTACGTGGGCGCCGAGGACGGGGCGTCCCAGGGGGAGGCCGTGGGGTCACCGGGCCGACCGGAGGGCGCGGCGGCCGCGCCCCCGGAGGGCTGCAGGGAGGAGGAGGGGCGCTCGCCGGTGGGGAGCGCAGGCAGGTCCTCGTCCTCCGGGCCCGCCTCGCGCGGGGAGATCTGCCCGTTGGGCTCCACCCGCAGGAAGTGACGCGCCCCGGGCTCGAGGATCACCACGTCCAGGGCGGAGCCCTCGATCTGCGCGGCGGTGATGAACACCTGCTTCACGTTCGCCCGCAGCTCGGACAGATCGGCTCCCTCGACCTCCACCACCTCGTTGTCGAGGTGCACGCTCGCACGGGTGTCGGAGGTGATGCGCGCCTGCGCGATCATCGATCGGTCCCTTCCACGACTGCGGCCCGCGTGGGCCCGGATCCGTCCCCGATGCGGTGTGCTCGGTGACCGCACCACTCTACGGTCGACCTGCGGCATTCGTGCACCTACAGTGGCAGCGTGCGCGCTCATCTGCTCACCGACGAGGCCCTCCCGGGCGCCGACGAGGACGCCGCCGGTGTGCTGGGCGAGGTCGCCGTGGTGCTCGACGGGGCCGGGGTCCCGCAGCGGTTCCGTGCCGGCTGCCACCACTCGGTGGCCTGGTACTCCCACACCCTGGCCGCTCACCTGCTGCTGCGCGCCAGCGATCCCGCACGCACCCTGCGCGAGGCCCTCGCCGATGCCATCACCGCGGTGCGGGACCTGCACGCCGATCAGTGCGATCTGGACGCCGGGTCGCCGTCGGCCACCGTGGTGGCCGTGCGCCGGTGCGAGGACCGGCTCGAGCACCTGGTGCTGTGCGACTCCTCCGTGCTGCTGCACCACCGCGACGGCACCGTGCGCCGCATCACCGACGACCGGGTCGACCATCTGGTCCTCGCCGACCACTCCGCGCCCTCCGTCGAGGCGATGCGCAACGCCCCCGGCGGCTTCTGGCTGGCCCGGCACGAGCCGGAGGCCGCCGACGAGGCCCTGACCGGCAGCGTGCCCCTCGCGGACCTGCGGGCCGTGCACCTGGTCAGCGATGGCATCACGCGTGCGATCGACCGGCTGGGCCTGCACACGCCCGCCTCTCTCAGCGAGACCCTGCTCACCGCGCCGGAGGAACTGCTCGAGCAGCTGCGGGCCGCTGAGCGCGCTCTCGATCCCGCGCGGCGTCCCCGCAAGATCCACGACGACGCGACCGCGCTCACCCTGCGCTGGTGAGGCACGGCACCGCCGGTGAGCAAAGAGATGGCGCCCCCGCTGACCTCTACCCGGGGGATATGGCGGCGCGGTGGGGAAGGCGCGCCGTGCTTGGCGGAGAATTGACCATCCCTTGCCGCGCTCGAGACCCCGGTGGAGGATCGTCAGCCCCGCTTCTACCTGCGGGAACAATCGTCCCGTGAGCGTTTACAGCCGGGGCCCTGCGGTCTAGACTCGACCGTGTGCGCAGTGCTCGCACGATCCTCGCGCGATCTGTGGCTGCGGCTGAGGAACGGGTGCGCACCGCATGCATGAGAGCCGGATCCAGAGGTGTGGTGGGGTAGACAGTGCTTGAAGGCGAAACTTCCCGGTGGGCCTGATAGTGTCCCCGTCGTGCTCCTGAAACCGCGGGTTTCATGCACCTGACAACTTCATAGATGTGCCGCTTCTCGAGACCCCCCTCACGGGGAGCGGCCGGACGGGCACTACGCCAGGTTCCCCCCACCTTTGGCAGCCCGTCCAGCCTGTTCGCCCGCACCCACCCCTGACGGACGACAGGCATGACGAGCGGTCCGTGAGCCCCCGACACTGTCGGCGCAGAGCTCCGGGCCGCTCGTCCCGTTCCAGGGGGATGCGCCGCGCCTGAGACGAGGCGGTTGCGCCTGAGACCATGGCGGGGTGAACGTCTCCCTGAGCCCCGAGGCCGGTCGGGTCGACGCCGTGCGTCGGCTGTCCCGCGGACCAGCGCTGCTCCTGCTGCTGATCGGCGCGTTCTTCGCCTTCGCCGCGCTGTACATCGGCTGGTTCGGCACCCGCTGGGGCCTGCTTCTGCTGATCCCCGCCGTGGTCCTGGCCGCCGGGACGCGGGCACTGTGGTCCCGCCCCCGCCGCGGCCAGAAGGCGCTGCGATCAGGCGACCCGCACCTGCGCCTGGACCACACCGGGGCCACCGCGGCCGACGGGCCCACGATCCCCTGGCAGCAGATCGACCGCATCGACCTGCTGCGTGCGGCGGAGACCCCGCTGGACGCCCTGCCCGAGGGATCGCGCGCCACCGTGATGAACGTCGGGGGCACCCGCGGGCGGTGGAGCATCACCCTGCGGGACGGCAGCGAGCGCACCGGCCTCTTCGACTTCGTACCCACCGAGGAGTACCACCGCTTCCTCATCACCGGCCGTGACCTGGCGCGCGTCGGGGGCGCGGTGCTGCTGGACGGCCAGGACGGCCCCTGAGCAGGAGAGCCGCTGAGCAGGGGCGCTCCTGAGCCTCAGCCCAGGATGGCCACGTCGCTGCCCGGGTCCAGGCGGTACCCGGTACCGCGCACGGTGGAGACCAGCTTGCGGTAGCGGCCCAGCTTGGTGCGCAGCCGCCGTACGTGCACGTCCACGGTGCGCTCACCGGTCTCGGCGGGGGCGTCGGACCACACGGTGGTCATGAGCTCCTCGCGGGAGACGGTTCGACGGGCATTGCGCGCCAGGTGGGCCAGCAGCTCGAACTCCTTGTAGGTGAGGTCCACGTCCTGGCCGTCGATCCGCACGCGCCTGCCGTACAGGTCCAGCACCAGGGCGCTGTCCCCCGGGGCGGAGGGGCTCGAGGGGCTGACGGCGGTCGCCGCGAAGGCGCGTCGGCGTGCGTTCTCCGCATCCCGACGGGCCGGGGAGGTGGGGGGACGGTGCCGGTGCGGCGCGGGCGCAGCGGGCTGATCGCGGCCTGCTGACGAGTGGGAGGCAGCGCCTTCTCGCTGGGGCGCGGCCACGAAGGGGCGCGGGCTGGTCACCGTCACCGTGGTGAGCCCGCGGCGGGCCGAGGTGAGGCGGGTGGCCTGAGCGCGCAGGTTGTCGGCCAGCAGGGCGGCCTCGACGTCACCGGTGCCGGAGGGCAGGGTGACCGAGACGGTGATGGTCACGCCGTTCTCGCCGGAGGGCAGGGCCCGGGCGTGGGCGGGCGCCGGGGAGGGCCGGCCGCCGCGGTCGGTGCGCGGGGAAGAGGGGGTCGACAGGCGCAGGTCGTGGGAGGCGGTCGCCCCACGGGTGGGCAGGGGGTGAGAGGTGGTGCGGTCCAGTGCGATGGTCATGATGCAAGTTCTCCGGGGTGCGGCGCGGTGGGCGCGGCGGATGGTGGACCCGGGATCCCGGTGATCGACGCACGGTGGCGGATCTGCGGGGTGTGCTCCCGGTGGCACCTGGAACCCGCGCCTTCCGGCCGGCTCCTGTCAGCCGACCCCGGAGGTGTCTCGAGCGCTCAGAGGCTCGGCTGACGCTGCATCATCTGCATCATCATCATCATCATCGAGCGCATCATGGCGGAGGCCACCCGGATGGCGGCCTCGACGCGAACGGCGATCGATGTCATGCGGCGATCATGCACCCGGGACGCTTGAAGGGCAAGACAGTGTTCACACTGTGAAACGGAGACGGTGCGAAACGGAGGCAGGGCGAATCGGAGCCCGGGCGGATCAGCTGCAGCGGCGCAGCACCAGGCGCCCGCCCGGCGCGACACCGCCGGCGGCGCGGCGCAGGATCGCGGAGCGGGACAGGGGCTGGGTCCGAGCGGGGGTGTCAGTCGACCACGCCGAAGAGGCGGTCGCCTGCATCGCCCAGACCGGGGACGATGTAGCCCTTCTCGTTGAGCTTCTCGTCGATCGCGGCGGTGACGATGGTGAGGTCGATGGACGGATCCACCGCTTCCTGCATGGCCTTCAGCCCCTCCGGGGCGGCCAGCAGGGTCACGCACGTGATGTCCCGGGCGCCCCGCTCGTGGATGTACTCGCACGCGGCGATCAGGGTGTGGCCGGTGGCCAGCATCGGGTCCAGCACGAAGCACTGGCGGCCGGAGAGGTCCTCGGGCAGGCGGTTGGCGTAGGTGGTGACCTCGAGGGTCTGCTCGTTGCGCACCATGCCCAGGAAGCCCACCTCGGCGGTGGGCAGCAGGCGGGTGAGCCCGTCCAGCATGCCCAGGCCCGCGCGCAGGATCGGCACCACCATGGGCTTGGGACGGGACAGCTTGGTGCCGGTCATCTCGGTCACCGGGGTCTCGATCTGCACCGGGGCCACGGCCACGTTGCGGGTGGCCTCGTAGGCCAGCAGCGTCACCAGTTCGTCGGCGAGCTGGCGGAACACGGAGGAGTGCGTGGAGCGGTCGCGCAGCACCGTCAGTTTGTGGGCGACGAGCGGGTGGTCGATCTCGAGGACGCGCATGGCCCCGAATCTACCGGAGGCCCGGGGGATGCGAGGACGCGGAGGGTCCTCAAGCGGCAGCGGATCCGAGGTACCGGTGACATATGTGAGGGGACAGTGGTGACAGAGCGCTCTGCCCGGACGGCCGCAGTCGCGGAAGAGTGATTCCCGTACGGACGAACGACGCCCCCTGAGAGGAAGGGAAGACGATGACCACCCCCACCACGAAGACCGCCCCGAGCGCCCGCCCTGCCCCCGCCTTCGACGGCCTGCGCACCGCCGGTCTGCTGACCACGATCGTGCTGGCCGCGCTGATCATGGCCGCCACCGCCGTCGATGCCGTTCGCTCCGGCATGCTGCAGCTCGGTGAGGGGCCCGTGACCGATGCGATCCCGGCCTCCTTCTACGGTGCGGCCGTGCTTCCGGATCTGCTCGTCCACAACGTCGGCTGGGTGATCGCCCTGGGCGTGCTGATGATCCTCGGTGCCGGAGCGGCGCTGACCCGCTCGATCCGCAGCTGATCGGGACCGACGGTCGCTGGCGGTGCGGGGCTCCTGCAGACGGCGGGGTCTCGCGCCGCGCTGTTGAGCGATCAGACACCACCGTCGGACCTACCGAGAACCCGCCGCGGGTATGTTGATTGAGTGATCATCTACAACACCATCATGGCCATCGCCGCGGGCGCCGGCCTGCTCACTCTGGTCCTCTTCCTGCGGGAACTGCTGGGCATGCGCAGGCCCGCGGCCGACGGCGCCCTCCGCCCCGTCGCCTACGACGGCTGGGCCCTCAGCTTCGGCGTGCTGGCCGCCGTGCTCATCACCACCGGCCTGCACATGACCCTGGTGTGGCCGCTGGAGGAGCTCCCCTTCGACAACATCATCTTCGGCGAGCCCGCCCTGGCCTTCGGCCTGCTGATGGCCGCACTGGCCTTCTTCCTGTGGCGCCGCCGCGACGAGCTGCGCGCCTCCACCAACCCCCTGCGGGACTTCTTCGAGACACTGCGCCCGCTCACCCCGTTCATCGTGGGCATGGGCCTGGCCTGCATCGCCATCCTGTTCGCGGGTAACATCTACACCCTGTTCGCCGCCCCCGAGTGGGAGCCGATCTCCGGCTACTTCGCCAAGTGGCCCTGGTTCGAGGCCGCGATCATCTCCGGCCTGTACGGGATCATCGGCATCGCCGCGGCGCTGTTCCCCTTCGCCATGCACGGCGTGGTCGACGCCAATGCGCACCGCTACCCCCATGTGGTGACCCAGGCCTCCTCCACGGGCAAGCGCGCCGCCGGTGCCCATGCGACCGACGCCGACGGCGCTGCGGATCGTGAGTCCGACGCCGAGGCCGCGCGTGCCGCGGCTGCGACCGAGCAGGCCGTCGTGCCGGGCCTGGCCAAGCTCGTGGTGGCTCTCCTTGTAACGGCGGGCCTGTTCCTGCTGCTGTTCGGTGCGCTGAACTACTACACCCATGTGGGAATGATCGTGAACGAGCTCGAGTTGGGCATGCGCCCCTGACCTGCTGTGCCCTTCCTGCTGCGGTGCCCCATCGGATGCGTCCGGTGGGGCACCGCCCTTCGTCGCCCAGTTCCCGCGGGTGTGCATTCCGCAGTTGACCAGATCGGTTGACCAGGGTGGTTCGAGCTTTTAGCCTTGGAGGATGAGGGTCCAGGGTGGGGCAGTGCAGAAGGGGGCAACGGAGAGTTCCGGTGCCACGGCAGATCACGATGCCCCTCGCGTGGTGAAGGTGCAGGACGCGAAGACGCAGCTGTCTGCACTGCTGCGGGAGGTGGAGAGCGGTGCCGAGGTGACGATCGCCCGGGGGGACCGGCAGGTCGCCCGCCTGGCACCGCTGCGCTCTGATCTGGAGGCCCGTCCCTTCGGGTTCATCTCCTACACACTCCCCGAGAGCTTCTTCGACGAGCTGCCGGAGGATGAGCTCACGGCGTGGGAGGCGTGAGTGGAGCTGCTGGTCGATACCCATGTGCTGATTTGGGGGTTGTCGCAGCCGGAGCGACTCTCCTCCGCGGCCACGGAGGTTCTTGCCGACCCCGATGTCGTCGTCCTGGTCAGCGCGGCAACGGCGTGGGAGCTGGCCACGAAGGTGCGCATTGGCAAGCTGCCCGGCGGTGAGCACCTCGTCCTGGACTACGTCCGCAACCTCGAACGGTGGTTGGCGCGAGAGCTTCCCGTGAGCAGTGCAGACTCCCTCCTGGCAGGCACCATGGCGTGGGCGCACCGTGATCCGTTCGACCGCATGCTCGCGTCTCAAGCGCTGCGCAGGGGATGCCCTCTGGTCAGCTCGGACCGCATGTTCGACCAGGTCAGCGGACTGCGACGGATCTGGTGAGTGCCCTGGTCGCTGTGCGCGATGCGGGTTAGCAGCGACAGTGCGCTCCACGAACCGGGACAATGAGCCCGTGACCGACGACGACCTGATGGGCCTGGCGATCGACGAGGCCCGCGCCGCTGCCGCACGCGAGCCCGCCGACGTCCCCATCGGCGCGCTCGTGCTGGGACCGGGCGGTGAGGTGCTGGCCGCAGCCGGCAACCGCCGGGAGGCCGATGAGGACCCGACGGCTCACGCCGAGATCCTGGCCCTGCGGGAGGCCGCCCGGGCGACCGGGCGATGGAACCTCACCGGCTGCACACTCGTGGTCACCCTCGAGCCGTGCACCATGTGTGCGGGTGCGATCGTGCTCGCCCGTATCCAGCGCGTGGTCATCGGGGCGATGGACCCGAAGGCCGGGGCCGCCGGATCCCTCTACGACCTGCTGCGCGAGCCCCGGCTGAACCACCGCGCCGAGGTCACCGTGGGCGTGCGAGGGCAGGAGTGCGGTGACCTGCTGCGGGATTTCTTCCGCGCGCGGCGCAAGCGCTGACTGCGGGCACGCGCACGCCGATGACGGTCAGGAGCACAGCGCACCCGCCGGAATCGCGTATGCCGTCGGCATCGCGAACGCCGGTGGCGAGGGGACCGTCCTCGTTCATGGCCGCTCCTGGTGGATGGGCGCGACTGGTCGGGCCGGCGGAGCCAGCGTGAGCCCCTGGCGTCCGCTGGTCAAGGGGTGCACACTTCCTCCATGGACATCATCCTGCTGCCCGGGCTGTGGCTCGACGGCTCCGTCTGGGAGCCCGTGCTGGGACCGCTGCGCGAAGCCCTGCACCGGCCCTTCCCCCTCACCCTGCCCGGCCAGGGTGCCGCCACACCCGGCGCGGCCCCCGCGGCGGCAGCCGCCGGCCTCGACGACCAGCTCGAGGCTGCCCTCGCCCCGATCGACGCCGCCGACGACCGGGTGCTGGTAGTGGGGCACTCCGCGGCCTCCACCCTCGCCTGGATGGTGGCGGACCGCCGTGTGGACGACGTCGCCGCGGTGGTGATGATCGGCGGCATGCCCGCTCCCGAAGGAGAGGCCTACGCGGGCTTCGCCCCGGTCTCGGACGGCGTCAGCGTCTTCCCCGGCTGGGAGGCATTCGCGGGGCCGGACAGCGACGACCTCGACGCCGGGGCCCGCGCCTGGCTCGAGGCCCGCATGCACCCTGTGCCCGAGTCCGTCACCCGCGCCCCCGTGCACTACACCGACCCGCGTCGACACGAGGTGCCGGTGGCGATGGTGTGCCCCGAGTACTCGCCCGAGGATGCCCGTCAGTGGCTGGCCGCCGGCGATCTGCCCGAGCTCGAGCCAGTGCGGGACCTGCGCTTCGTGGATCTCGACAGCGGGCACTGGCCGATGGCGAGCGCACCCCGGCAGCTGGCCGGGGTCATCGCCGGGGTCGCCGCTGACCTCGGATGATGGGCCTGCTCAGCCCCGCGCCGGGCCGAGGCCGACGCGCTCGCGGCAGGCCTGAGCGGGGGCGGCGAGCCGCCCGCGCAGAAGCGGTCGATCCCGGACATCCGGCACGGATCGCAACGGCCGGTCGTTATCCTGCGGCAATGACCGACCGTGACCCCCGCGACCTCCTGGACCTCTCGACCTTCCCCGCTGCCGAGCCGATCCCGCCGTCCTCCGACTACGTGGATCAGCTCGAGGCGCAGACCCGCACGGCGATGCGCACCCGTCGTCACGCGGGCTCCGAGCACACCGGCGCCCCCGCCCAGCTGCACGACGCGCTCGAGGCAGAGGTCGAGGCCGTCCACGGCGAACTGGTCGAGCTGATGCTGGACCTGTACGAGCACCCCGAGGTCGCCTTCGCGGAGGTGCGGTCCAGCAGGGCCATCGTCGAGGTGCTGCGCAAGCACGGCATCGAGGCCGAGCTGGGCGCCCACGGCGTCGAGACCGCCATCCGCGCCGAGATCCGCGGGGCCGCCGCGTCCGATGCGGAAGGCGCCACCGGGGCCGAGAGTGACGCGGCTGCCGCGCCCGGCGCCCCCACCCTCGCGGTGCTCTCCGAGTACGACGCCCTGCCGGTCGTCGGCCACGGCTGCGGCCACAACGTGATCGCCGTGATGGGGCTGGGGGCGTTCCTGGCCCTCGCGGCGCTGGCGAAGAAGGACCCGTCGGCCGTGCCCGGTCGCATCGTCTACCTGGGCACCCCCGCTGAGGAGGGCCACTCCGGCAAGGAGGTCATGGCCGCCGGCGGCGCGTGGGACGACATCGACATGGCCGTGATGGCCCACCCCTTCAGCCACGACGTGGCCGACACCGCCTGGCTGGGCCGCCGCACCCTCACCGTCGAGTTCCACGGCCGCACCGCCCACGCCTCCGCCCAGCCCTTCATGGGCCGCAACGCGCTGGACGCCGCGAGCCTGATGTACCAGGGGATCGGACTACTTCGCCAGCAGATCCCGCCGTCGGACCGCGTGCACGCCGTGATCCGCGAGGGCGGCGACCGGGCCAGCGTGATTCCCGACCTGGCCCGACTGGACCTGTACGTGCGGTCCCTGGCCCCCGAGACGCTGCGCGACCTGTCCCGGCGCATCGAGGACGTGGCCCGCGGCGCCGCCCTGATGACCAGCTGCGGCGTCACCGTCACCTGGGACAAGCAGCCCCCGTCCCTGCCGGTGCGCACCAACACCACCCTCACCGGGCGCTGGGTGGAGGCCCAGCGGCGCCGCGGCCGCGACCCGCTGCCCCGCGGCGTGGTCTCCGAGACCCTCGCCGCCTCCACCGACTTCGGCAACGTCAGCTTCCGCCTGCCCGGCATCCACCCGATGATCCGCATCGCCGACCCCGACACGGCCCTGCACACCCGCGAGTTCGCGAAGGCCGCCACCTCGGACCTGGCCCGCAGCGCCGCGGCCGACGGTGCCTACGGCCTGGCCGCGACCCTGCTGGACGTGCTGCACGACCCCGCTCTCTCGAAGGCCGTCACCGAGGAGTTCGAGGAGGCCGGCGGCGCGATCGACGTGCCCGGCTACTTCGACTGAACACACCCGGCCGGTGCCGCCGGCGTCGTACCATTCCCTGCCGGCCCACCCCGGGCCGACGGTTCCCCCCATCCCCGACCCATCCCATCCCCCAGGAGAACCTATGAGCACGGCGACCACCCAGCCGTCCGGCCCCCGCGGGCTCGGCGACCGGCTCCTCAACGGTGTCGAGAGGCTCGGCAACAAGCTGCCCGAGCCCTTCATGCTGTTCCTCGTGCTGTTCCTGATCACGGGCCTGGTGTCCACCGGCATGGCGCTCGCCGACGTCTCGGTCACCGTGCCCGGCACGGATGAGCCTACGGTCATCAAGGGCCTGTTCACCGGGGAGGGCATGACCTGGCTCACCTCGAGCCTGGGGGAGAACTACGTCGGGTTCCCGCCGCTGAAGACCGTGCTGCCGATCCTGCTGGCGATCGGCATCGCCGAGCACTCCGGCATGCTCTCGGCCGCGGTGCGCAAGCTGTTCGGCTCCTCCCCGGCCTGGCTGCTGCCGTACGTGGTGGGCCTGGTGGGCGTTGTCAGCTCGATCATGGCCGACTCCGCCTTCGTGGTGGTGCCCCCGCTGGCCGCGCTGGTGTTCAAGGCAGCCGGCCGTCATCCCGTGGCCGGCCTGCTGGGCGGCTTCGCCGCAGCCGGTGCGGGCTACTCCACCAACCTGTTCCCCACCAGCTTGGACGCGCTGTTCGCCGGCATCACCACCTCCGTGATGGGCGCCCTGCCCGGCTACGAGTTCGATCCGGTGAACCCGGTCTCGAACTGGTGGTTCAACATCGCCTCCTCGATCGTGCTGGGCATCGTGGCCGGCTTCATCATCGACCGCATCCTGGAGCCGCGCATCGTCCGTGAGGGCATCCCGCGCGACGAGATCGCCACCGACTCCGACGCCACCGATCGTGCCGACGCCGAGCAGATGCGCGCCGAGCTCGACCCGAAGGAGAACAGGGGCCTGCTGATCGCGGTGCTGGCGGCCGTGGTGCTCACCGCGGTGCTGCTGGTGGCGGTGCTGCCCTCCGGCTCGCCGTGGCGCAACGAGGAGGGCGGCTTCCTGCCGAAGTCCCCGCTGCTGGACTCCATCGTGTTCATCGTGTTCATCTACTTCGTGGTGGTCGGCGCGATCTACGGCTGGGTGGTGGGCACCCTGCGCACCACCAAGGATGCCGTCGCGATGATGACCAACGCGCTGAAGGACATGCTCCCGTTCCTCGTGCTGGCGTTCATCCTGGGCCAGTTCATCGCCCTGTTCAACTGGTCCGGCATCGGCTCCTGGATCGCCGTCACCGGCGCCGCGGGCCTGGAGAGCGCGAACCTGACCGGCTTCCCCGCGATCGTCGGCTTCATGCTGCTGGCGAGCTTCCTGAACCTGTTCATCATCTCGGGCTCCTCGATGTGGGCGATCATGGCCGCGGTGTTCGTGCCGATGTTCGCGCTGATCGGCTACGAGCCCGCCTTCACCCAGGCCGCGTTCCGCGTGGGCGACTCCGCCACCCAGGTGATCACCCCGATGAACCCGTACATGATTGTGCTGCTGGGCATGCTGCGCCGCTACCAGCCCGATGCCGGCTTCGGCACCCTGATGGCCCGCATGCTGCCCTTCGTGGTGCCGTTCTGGATCTTCTGGGCCGCGATCCTGGCGGTCTTCTTCTACCTGGACATTCCTCTGGGGCCGGGCAACGGCATCTTCATCGGCTGATCCCGCAGGCGGGACGCGGCTGATCCCGCAGGCGGCACGCGGCTGATCCCGCAGGCGGGGAGGCCGCCGGTCGCCCCGCCCCCGGCGCTCAGATCCAGCCGTGCCTGCGGGCGATGGCCACGGCCTCGTGCCGGTTCGACGCCTGCAGCTTCGCCTGCGCGTTGGAGAGGTAGTTGCGCACCGTGCCCTCGGCCAGATGCGCACGCCGGGCGATCTGGTCGATGCTGGCGCCGTCGGCCGCGTACTCCAGCACGTCCGATTCACGCGGCGTGAGCGGGGAGTCGCCGGAGGAGATGGTCTCCGCGGCCAGCTCCGGATCGATAGCCCGCCTGCCCGCGGCGACCGCCCGCACCGCCTCCGCCAGCTGGGGCGCCGAGGTGGTCTTGGGCAGGAACCCCAGGATCCCCTGCTCGAGGGCCCGCTTGAGGTAGCCGGGGCGGGCGTGGGAGGTGAGGATCATGCACCGTGTGGCGGGGGAGTGCTCCGCGATGGCCGCGCAGATCTCCAGGCCGTCCCCGTCGGGCAGCTGCAGGTCCACCACGGCGACGTCCGGGGTGTGCTCCGAGGTGGCGCGGACGCCCTCGGCGGCCGAGGACGCCTGGGCGACGGCGTCGATGTCCTCCTCCAGGCTCAGCATGGTGGCCAGCGCCGAGCGGATCAGGTTCTCGTCGTCGATCAGCATCACGCGCAGCGGGCTGCCGGGGGTGGTCGGGGTGCTGGGAGTCATCGGGGTCCTCCATCGGACGGGGTGGGTGCGGTCTCGCCCGGGTCGATGGGGCCGGGCGTCGATGCGGTGCCGGTCCCGGGCGCGAAGTGCAGGGCCAGCGTGAAGGACTCGCCCTCCCGACGCGCGCTGAGGGCACGCGCGGGGCCGATGCGCTCACGCAGGCCGCGCAGACCGGTGCCCTCGGTGACGGGCCGGGCATTCTCCGTGACGGGGCGGGGGCTCTCCGTGACGGGCTGGGCACCTTCCGTGACGGGCTGGCCCCCATCGGCCGCAACGGCCAAAGCGCCGTCGTTGGTGACGGTCAGCCCGCCGGCCCCCAGTTCGATGGTGACCGCGGTGGCGTCGGCATGGCGCAGCAGGTTGGTGCCGGCCTCCCGCAGCACCCAGGTGGCGGCCTCCGCATGCTCGGCGGGGACGTCCTGCACCTCGCCGCGCAGATGGGTGCGGATCCCCGCCGAGCGCAGCAGCGACAGGGTGCCCTGCAGCTCAGAGGCGAGGTCCACGTCGCGGTAGCCGCGCACCAGGGCGCGCACGTCGGCCAGGGAGGAGCGGGCCATCGCGGAGATGGACCTGGCGTGCTCGGCGGCACGCGGGTCACCGCGCTCGGCCAGCTGGGTGACCAGCTCCGCGGTCACCGCGATCGAGGAGAGGTCCCTGCCCATCACGTCGTGCAGGTCGCGGCTGAAGCGCAGGCGCTCCTCGGCCAGTGCGAGCAGGCCCTCCATCTGCCGGGCGCGGTCGATGCCGTCCACCAGCTCCAGCAGCCACAGGGAGCTGCGCAGACCGATGACGATCGCCAGCATGAACGATCCGATCGGGGCGGCGACGGGCAAGGGGAGCCCGGCCAGCACGGCGATGCCGGTCAGGGCTGCAGCGGAGAGGATCGCGGTCCACCAGCGCAGCACCATGTGCACGGTGACCAGACCCGACAGAACGGTGATCAGGTTGATCATCACCATGGGGTCCTGCTCGTCGGGCGCCGCGGGAGAGATCGCGCGCGCCAGCAGCATCACCGGGGCCACCACTGCGGGCGCGGCCGCGGCCACATGCGCCCGCCGGGGCAGCGGCCGATCGCGCAGACCGTCCCGCCAGCGCACCAGCCACCACGCAGCCGCGGCGGTGGAGAGGGCCGTCTGCAGCACGAAAAGGGCGGCGGACAAGGGGTGGTCAGGCAGATCGGGGGGCTCCACCCAGCTGACGAACAGCGCGAACACCGGCATGCCTGCGACCAGGACCAGCGCCGAGGTCGCGGTGTACCAGAAGAACACCGAAGACGGGCGGGAGGCGGTGGTCATGGGTCGATCCTTCCATGGCGGTGACGGCGTGCGTCGTGGGGGAGCGGGTCGGCGAGGTTCGTTTGTCATACCCCCTCCGTAGCGTGGTTCACATCGATCGACGTCGACGTCGGAAGGGAGGGGAGCGCAGTGCCAGTGCATCGCTGGGAGAACGGCCGACTGGTCGAGGAGCCGCGCCGCGCTCCACGTGGGCGTCGGGTCCGCGGCGTCCCCGATGAGCCCCGGGCCCCGCGCGCGAGGGTGACAGCGCGCCAGCCCCTGACCACCGACTCCCTGGCCGACAGGCTCGGCATCGACCCTGATTCGGCGCAGGCATCGGCGGCGGGCCGCCTGATCGCGCAGGAGCGCCGGAGGTCCGTCGAGCACGCCCGGCTGCTGCGCGAGATCGCGCCGATGTGGACGGAGCCGGAGCCGGGCGAGCCACCGGGGGAGCGCGAGGAAGCAGGCCTCCTGGTGGGGATCGCCCTGCGCACCACCACGGACAAGGCCAGTTCCCTGCTGCGCGCCGCCCGCACCGCGGTCGATCAGCTGCCCCGGCTGCTCGCTCGTCTGGAGAGCGGCGATCTCCCGGTGGAATGGTTCGATCGGATACTGCGCACCGTCCGGGACTTCACACCCCAGCAGAAGGCGCAGGTCGACGCGCGGGTCTCTGAATGGGACCTCGCCTCCATCCCCGTCGCACGGTTCCGTCGCGAGCTGCGACTGCTGGCTGCATGGCTGGTCCGCGAGGGCGAGGGGGTCGCCCGCCCTCAGGATCTGCGGGATGTCGCCCTGGAGCGGTCCCCCATCGACGATGGCACCGCCTGCCTGCGCATCACCGGCCCGGTCCCGGAGATCCTCGCGCTCGCGCGCCGCCTGGACAACGGCGCCCGCGCCGTGCAGAACGCACAGCGGAAGGCCCTGGCCGCCGGCGCACCGATCCCCTTCGACATCGATGGCGCCGCCGACGAATCCGGCAGCCCCCTGAGCCTGGCACAGCTGCGCTACGCGATCCTCACCCGCAGCGTGCTGGACACCGGCGGGGTCGAGGTCCCCGCGCCGCGATTCCGGATGCAGGTGACCGTCCCGTTCCTGACACTGCTCGGCCTCTCCGACACCCCGGCAGTGCTGGACGGCCTCACCCCGATCCCGGCGGAGATGGCCAGGCGGCTGGCTGCGGGCGAGCCCGTCTGGCACCGCATCCTCACCGATCCGGTCGACGGCCGGTACCTGCCCATCGAGGCGACCACGTACCGTCCCGCCACGGGAATGCTCGAACACCTGCGCCTGCAGCACCCGGTGTGCGCCGTTCCCGGCTGCACCCGCCCCACGCTCGATGCCAGCGAGGCCGACCACATCCAGGAGTACGACCACGCCGATCCTGAGAACGGCGGGGCCACCTGCGTGGAGAACCTGCACCTGCTGTGCTTCACCCATCATCGCCTCAAGACGGAAGGCCTGATCGACCCGGTTCGCGGTCCCGACGGCACCACCCACTGGGAACTGCGCGGCAGCGGCCTGCGGGTGTCGATCTGCCCGAATCGGGATCTGCTCACCCCGGTGATGGCCCAGGCGCTCCAGGAGTCCTGGGAGGCGTACCGCACCGATCTGCAGATGGCGGCCGCCCTCCGCAGCGGGCTGCTGGATGAACCCGAGGAGGACTGCGGGCCGGACTACACCGATCCGCACGAGGGCACAGGGATGAGGTCCTGCGCGCCGCCGCCCTTCTGAGCGGCGGGTGCGCACCGGCCGCATCCTCGTGCCGCCGTGCACCCGGAGGTCAGCCACGGGGCTCCCAGCGGAAGTGGCTGCGCACGAACAGGATTCCGAGGACCAGCCACACCAGCAGGATCCCGGTCTGCTGGGTGGTCTGCGTCCACACCTCGGCGGTGCTCAGCGCAGCGCCCTCGGCATCGATGCCCAGCCAGCCCAGGCGCACCAACGCGGTGATCGGGGCCGAGGGCACCAGCGCGACCAGTCGGCCGAACCAGTCCGGCATCATCTGCAGCGGGATCGCGGCCCCCGCCCCGATCACCAGCACCGCCATCAGGGGCAGGCAGGTCACCTGGGCGGCCTCCACGGTGCGCGTCATGTTCGCCGTGGCCAGCGCCAGCGGCACCATCACCGCCGCCCCCAGCACCAGGCCGATCGCAAGCACCCCGGGACGAGAGGGAAGGGGCAGGTCCAGCAGCGGAGCGGCGATCGCACCCATCACACCGATCATCACGAAGGCGATCAGCAGGGCCGGCACCGCCGTGGCGATCAGCACCGTCGCATCGGAGGCCTCACCGGTGCGCAGGCGATTCAGGACCAGGTCCTGCCGGCGGGCCACGTACGAGCTGAGCAGGTTGTAGTAGACGACGAACAGCAGCGCCACCACGAACATGGTGCCCAGGCCCGAGGCCATCGCCTCTCGGGTGCCGCCCTGGCGCGCCAGCGGCAGGTAGAGGAACGGCACCGACAGGGGCAGCAGCAGCGCGGTGACCAGCTGCATGCGATTGCGCAGCAGCAGCGTCAGCTCCGCGCGGGCCAGGCCCAGCAGGCGGGGGGGCGGCGGGGGCTTGTCGCTCGGGACCGGGCGGTGGCGGCCTGCTGGGCCGTCGGCGTGGACGGGGTGGTCGCGGGGTCGAGGGTGGGGGTGCTCATGGGGACTGTTCCTTCTGGAGGTGGGACCGCCTGCGGGTGCGCTGACCGCACAGGCGTGGGGGCGGCGGGATGTCAGGCGGCCGGGGTCTCGCCGGGTTCCAAGCCGGATCCGGCGATCTCGAGGAACACGGACTCCAGGCTCGCGGCGCGGGCGTCGAGACCGGACAGCTCCACGCCCTGCTCGCGGCTCCAGCTGAGCAGGGCCAGCAGGTCATCCTCGAGACGGTCGGTGGTGATCTCCAGCCGGCCCTTGCGGTCGCGGGTGCTGGAGCCATGGATCGCGGGCAGAGCGGGGACGTCGGCCGGGGCGTCGATCGGCAGGGTCGCGCGGATGGTCGCAGGGTGGCCGGCCACCACCTCCTCGACGGTGCCGCGTCGCACGATACGTCCGCGATGCATGATCGCCAGCTCGTCGGCGAGGGTCTCGGCCTCATCGAGGTAGTGCGTGGTCAGCACGATCGTGGTGCCGTTCTCCTTGAGTGCCCGGATCAGCTCCCAGGCGCGGGCGCGTGACTCGGGGTCCAGCCCGGTGGTGGGCTCGTCCAGGAACAGCAGCTCGGGTTCGCCGGCGATGGCGCAGGCCAGGTCCAGGCGGCGCACCTCCCCTCCGGAGAGGGCGGAGATGCGGGTCCAGGCGCGGTCGGCGAGGTCCACCTGCGCCAGCACCTCGCTCACCGGGCGCGGGGCCGACAGCGTGGAGGTCCACATCCGCAGTGCCTCCGCCGTGGTGAGATCGGTGGGGAACCCGCCGGTCTGCAGCATCAGGCCCTGGCGGGGGCGCACATGGCGGCGGTCCCGGTACGGGTCCAGGCCGAACACGCTCACGGTGCCGCCGGTGGGCCGGGCCAGGCCCTCCAGCACCTCGAGGGTCGAGGTCTTGCCGGCGCCGTTGGTGCCCAGCAGGGCGAACAGCTCGCCGCGGCGGATCTCGAGATCGATCCCGGCCACGGCCAGATGGCTGTCGCGGCCCCGGCCGTAGCGGCGCTCGAGGCCCTCGACGCGGATCACCGTCTCCCGCGGTGCGGCGGTGCCCGAGGTCGAGCCATGGATGCCATGGACAGTGGCGTCCTGCGCGGTGGTGAGGTCCCGTGCGGTCGTCGTGGCAGTCATGTCAGCGCCCTCCCTTCAGCTGCTCGGCGTAACCCTCGGTGGCGAAGCCGGCCGCGAGGCGCGCCGCCAGGATCACGGCCACGATCACTCCACCCACGATGCAGGCCAGCGCGGGGGGCTGCACGGCGATGGCGACGGCCAGCACGATCACGATGTTGATCGCGATCGCGAACACTTCGCGGCCCAGCGTCGCCGAGGGGCGGAAGCCCATCACATCGCCCAGCACGCCGCGATCGGCGGTGGGACTGGTGCGTGCGGGGCGAGCGGACTCCCGGGCGGTCGGTGTGGTGGTCGAAGTGGGCGGTGTGGGGGTCGAGGTGGCCGGTGTGCAGCCGGAACCGCCCGCCCGGGTCGAGGTGGTCAGGCTCATCTTCGTCGTGTTCATGGCCCCTACTCTTCCGAGCCGCGCACCTCTCCAGTAGGGCGCTGTTTCACCAGCTCATGTGCGTTTCTCACGGCCCGGCGATGAGAGATGTCATGGGTGGGCGCGGCTGCTGTGCCGCATTGGTCCCCACCCCGTCTGTCCGGTTATTGGGATATTTGTCCACAGACTGGTCAGGTGCGGTCAGGGGCGTTTCCCGGATCTACAGTGGGGCGATCGACCCGCCCCGGTCATCCTCCCGATCATCCCGTCACGACCTGCCGAGGAGTCCCGATGGCAGCCGCTCCGTCGCCCACCGACGACCCCCGCGCCGGCCGGGACTCCGACACGGACCGCCAGGCCGATGCCGCCCGGGCCACCGTCGTCGCCGAGGACGTCTCCAAGGTCTTCTTCTCCGGCTCCGACCCGGTGTGGGCGCTCGAGGACTTCTCCCTCACCCTGGAGCCGGGCTCCTTCACCTGCATCGTGGGCCCTTCCGGCTGCGGCAAGTCCACCTTCCTGCGGATCGTGGGCGGGCTCGAGGAGCGCACCGTCGGCACCGTGGAGGTCACCGGAGCCGAGCACCCCATCCCCTCGGCTTTCGTGTTCCAGGAGCACGGCGTGTTCCCCTGGATGACGGTGCGGGAGAACGTCACCTTCGGCCTGCGCATGATGGGCACGTCCCGCGCCGAGCGCGACCGGATCGCGGAGGACTGGCTGCGGCGTGTGCGCCTGCAGGACTTCGCCCGCTCCTACCCCCACCAGCTCTCCGGCGGCATGCGCCAGCGCGTGGCGATCGCCCGCGCCTTCGCCACCGGCAGCCCCCTGCTGCTGATGGACGAGCCGCTGGGCGCCCTGGACGCCCAGACCCGCATGCTGATGCAGGAGGAGCTGGTCACGCTGTGGGAGCAGGAGCGCAAGACGGTCCTGATGGTCACCCACGACATCGACGAGGCACTCATCCTGGGGGACCGGGTGATCGTGATGACCCCCCGCCCCGGCCGCCTCAAGGAGGACATCGAGGTGCCGTTCGCCCGCCCCCGCTCGATCGGCGTGGAGTCCACCCCTGAGTTCACCCGCCTGCGCTCCCACATCTGGGAGTCGCTGCGTGAGGACGCCCTGGCCGGCGGCGCCGGTGCGAAGGAGGCCACCGCATGAGTTCCCTGAGTCAACCTCTAGGCCGCGAGAGCGGTGATGTGGTCCGTTTTCTCGGTTCTGCGCCGTTCGTGGGCGGCAGGGTCGTAGCAGGTTCCGTCGCGCCAGCAGGCGTAGATGATCCGCAGCCAGGAACGGGCGAGGATCCGCACGGCGTGGGGGTGTCGTTTGCCTTGTTCGCGGGCGGTGTCGTAGATGTTCCTCGCCCAGGGCGAGGCGTGGCGGGAGTTATCGGCCCAGCGGACGAGGGCTTGGCGAGCTCGCCGGTTGGTGGCGTAGCGGAACAGGCCCGCGCGGGGCTTGCCCGGGGCGGGGGTGGCGGGCACGACGCCGGCCGCGGCGGCGAGCTGGTCCGCGCTGGCGGTGTGCTCCAGCAGGGGGCCGATCTCACCGATGAGCTGGGCGAGGTTGACGGTCCCGACTCGGGGCAAGTCCTTGATCAGCGCTGCCCAGGGATGGGCGGCCAGGGCCGTGTCGATCTGGGCCTCGAGCTCGTCGATCGCGGTCTTCAGGGCGCGGATGACCGCGACCTGAGCACGGACCAGCGCGGTGTTCGTCTCCTCGCCGAGCCTGGAGGCAGGTGCGGGAGCGTCGCGGAGCTTGGCCACCAAAACTGTCGGGTCGTTGCGTCCGGAGTAGTGCTGGCGGGCCAGCCAGTCCCGCATTCTCGCCGGTGCCAGTCGTCTGGCCGTCGCAGGGGCGGGGAAGCGGTCGCAGAACGCCAGGGCGATATCGGAGTCCAGGCGGGCGAAGACCATCCCGGCGCCGGGCCAGTGCTCGGCCAGCAGCGCGGCGAGCTGGTTGGTCGCCGTCACGCGGGCGGTGACCTGGTCCTCACGGGCACGAACGAGTGCCTGCAGCTCAAGAGTGACCTGCTCGGTGGGGCGCAGGGTCCGCAGGCGACGACCGTCGGTGCGGAGGTAGTCGGCGAGCTTGAACGCGTCGCCGGGATCGTCCTTCGCGCGGGCCGCGCCCCAGCGGGGACGAACGGCGTTGAACGCATTGGGGTGGACGGCCACGACTGGATGCCCGGCCGCCAGAATCCGGTCCACGACCAGCCCGCGCGTGGTCTCGATCGCTACCGGCAGCTCAGCTGGCGCGCCGTGGCCCGCGAGGCGAGCGAACGTGGCGCGCAGCCCGTCCTCGCTATGGGGGCAGAGCCAACGGTCGACCGTCTGGCCCTGGCCGTCGATGACAGCGACCGCGTGGGTGGTGTTGCCCCAGTCCCATCCGACAAACATGCATGCACTCCAGGTCTCTCGAAGGAGCACCACTTGGTAGAGGACACCTGCCGGAAGCTCACTGCTCGGCCCTCGAAGGGGCATGTTCCTGATGCCGTTCAGATGGCCTCGGCCCGGCAGGGCTGGCAGAACTCATGCTGGCCGTCGAACGGCACGCACCATAGGCCATGCACCCACCGGGACCGAGTGGTCACGACCCTACCGAACAAGGCCGCACTAAGGATGGTCCCCCAGTGAGCGCCTCCCACGAGCAGGCCCCTGCCCGCACTTCGCAGGCCGATGCCGCCGACGCGACTCTCAGTCGGCGCGAGGAGCGCACGCTGGAGGCCGCGCAGGCCCAGCGCAGGCATGCCCGAGCGCTCAGCACCCGCGATCTCGTCCTGTCCATCAGCGCCCCCATCGTGCTGGTGCTGCTGTGGGAGATCAGTGCCCGTGCCCTCATCATCGACCCGCGCTTCTTCCCGCCCCCCAGCCGGATCCTCACCGCCGGCATCGAGATGGCCCGCAGCGGCGAGCTGTGGATGCACACCGGCCCCACCCTGATGCGCCTGCTGGTGGGCGGGGGACTGGGTGCGATCAGCGGCATCGCCGTCGGACTGCTCATGGGCTCCTCCCGCGCCCTGAACGCAGCGCTGGGGCCGCTGTTCTCCGCGCTGTACCCGCTGCCCAAGATCGCGATCTTCCCGATCCTGCTGATGATCTTCGGTCCCACCGAGCTGCCCAAGATCATCGCCGTGTTCATCACGACGTTCTTCGTCATGCAGATCGCCGCGGTCTCCGGCGTGTGGGCGATCGACAAGAAGCTGCTGGAGGCCGGCACGGCCTACGGCGCCACCGGCTTCGACCGGTTCCGCTTCGTGGTGCTGCCCGGCGCGATGCCCTTCGTGTTCTCCGGGCTGCGCACAGCGACCGGCACCGCCGTGGTGGTGGTGACCGCCGTCGAGTTCACCGGAGCTTCCACCACCGGCCTGGGCTACCTGATCTGGAACTCCTGGCAGCTGTTCCTGCCGGAGAAGCTGTACGTGGGCCTGGTGGTGATCGGCATCATCGGCGCCGTGCTCACCTCGCTCATCGTCCACTCCGAGAAGCTGCTGCTGCCCTGGCGCCGCAGTCACTGACCCCGACCTATCCGCGCACTGCCGCACCCCCATTCCCCGCCCCGATGAAGGAGCACCCCATGCGACGCCGCACCATCCTCTCCCTCCTGCCCGCCGGAGCCGCGGGCCTCACCCTGGCCGCCTGCGGCCGCCGTCACCGGGGACTCCGGCAACGGCGGCGGCAACGGGGGCTCCGACGATGGTGGTGGCGGCGGTGCCGGCGGCACCGTGCGCGTGGGCCACCTGCCCTCGGCCCTGTTCACGCCGCTGTACGTGGCCGACGCCAAGGGCTTCTTCGAGGAGGAGGGCATCACCCTGGAGCTGGTGCCGCTGAAGTCCGGCCAGGACGGCATCCCCATGCTGTCCAACGACCAGCTCGACGTGATGGTCGCCGGCTTCAGCGCCGGCATGTTCAATGCCCTCAACCAGGGCCTGCAGTTCAAGATCGTGGGCTCCATGGGCATCTCCCCGGGCGATCCGAAGAACTCGCCCACCGCTCTGGAGGTGCGCCAGGAGCTGATCGACGACGGCTCC
The DNA here is from genome assembly GCF_015209585.1 of Brachybacterium epidermidis. Lineage (GTDB taxonomy): Bacteria > Actinomycetota > Actinomycetes > Actinomycetales > Dermabacteraceae > Brachybacterium > Brachybacterium epidermidis. The sequence goes on along the minus strand of NZ_JADEYR010000005.1, from coordinate 112,109 downwards.
GTCAGCTCCGTCGCGGACCTCGAGGGCCGCAAGATCGCGGTGGCCGGCGGCCCCGGCGCCACCGGCGGCTACCTGCTCGCGGCGATGCTCGAGGAGGGCGGCCTCACCCTGAACGACGTGGAGGTCGTGAACCTCTCCACCCCCGACCAGGAGCCGGCCCTGACCAACGGCTCGGTCGACGCCGCCACCCCGTCGGCCCCCTTCTCCACCTCCATCGAGGAGGCCGGAGTGGGATCCCCGCTCGCTGTGCCCGCGAAGGGCGTGACCGGCACCGGTGTCACCTATTCCGAGACCTTCATCGGATCGGACCTCGCCCAGCCCTTCTTCACCGCTCTCACCAAGGGCGCGCAGGAGCTCTCCGACGACGGCCAGCAGTCCGACGAGGTCTACCAGATCCTCGCCGACACCCTGGGGCAGGACATCGAGGTGCTGAAGGCCTCCCCGATGTACTCCTACCTGCCGGACCTCGCGCCGCAGCCCGACCAGCTGGAGAACATGCAGCAGGTGTGGATCGAGGCCGGGCAGATCACCTCCAGCGAGCCGCTGGACGTGTCCACCATCGTCGATGCGAGCTTCGCCGAGGGCAGCGGCGCCTGAGCGCACCCCCGCTGCTGTGTGAGCTGCGACATCACCGCGAGGCTCGCCGGCCGCGAATATGTCGCTGGATGAACGCGCGCTACCGGCCGGGGAGCACCCGATGATTCACTACCGTGGTGATCACTCTGGACGGCCTCACCAAGGTCTTCCCCGCGCCCAGCGGGGGAGACCCCGTCGTCGCGCTGGGCGGGATCGACCTGCACATCGGGAAGGGATCGATCCACGGCATCGTGGGTCGCTCAGGGGCCGGGAAGTCCACCCTGATCCGCTGCCTGACCGGACTGGAGAAGCCCACCTCGGGCCGCGTGGAGATCGACGGCACGGACATCGCTGCGCTGGAAGGGGCCGCCCTGCGCGCGGCTCGACGCGAAATCGGCATGGTGTTCCAGCAGGCCAACCTGCTGGACTCCCGCACCGCCGCCAAGAACATCGCGCACCCGCTGGAGATCATCGGGATGCCCGCCGCGCGCCGTGCCGAGCGCGTCGCCGAGCTGGTCTCCCTGGTGGGCCTGGAGGGCCGCGAGAACAATCACCCCGCCCAGCTCTCCGGCGGGCAGATCCAGCGGGTGGGCATCGCCCGCGGCCTCGCCGCCGAGCCCAAGGTGCTGCTGTGCGATGAGCCCACCAGCGCCCTGGACCCCTCGACCACCCGGCAGATCCTCCAGCTGATCCGCGACCTGCGCTCACGGCTGGGCATCACGGTCGTGATCATCACGCACGAGATGAGCGTGGTGCGGGAGGTGTGCGACGAGGTGACGCTGCTGGAGAACGGCACGGTGGCGCAGTCCGGGAGCCTGCTGGAGGTGGCCAGCGACCCCACCGGCCCGCTGGCCCCGGAGCTGATCCCCCTGCCTCCGGCCCCCACCGGTGTGGACGACGTGATGGTGGACTGCGACTACGGGGGCAACTCCCGGATGCGCACCACGCAGGACCTCATCGACCTTGCCGCCACCTACGGCACCCGCGCCACCATCGTGGCCGGCACCATCGAGACCATCGCCGGCGTGCAGGTGGGGCGCGTGCAGCTGGCCCTGCACAACCACGACGGCACACCGATCACCAGGCCCGGGCTGCAGCAGTTCCTGACCGATCTGCGCGAGGCCGGCGTGGTGGCGACGGAGGCACGCCGATGACCGAGATACTCACCAACCCGGTGTTCACCACCTGGGACCCGAACTTCAGCCTGTGGTCCAACACCCTGATCACCCTGTACATGACCGCCGGGACGATGCTGCTGAGCGCCCTGGTGGGGGTACCGCTGGGGGTCGCCCTGTTCGAGACCTCCCGCTCGCCCCACGGCCTCACCCGCTGGATCAACCGCGTGGTGGGCTTCGCCGTGAACGTGGGCCGCTCCTTCCCGTTCATCATCCTGATCATCGCCCTGATCCCCGTGACGCGCTTCGTGGTGGGCCGCGTGACCGGCCCCAACGCCGCCATGTTCGCCCTGACCATCTCGGCGATCCCGTTCCTTGCCCGGCTGATCGAGATCAACCTGCAGGAGGTCGCCGCCGGGAAGATCGAGGCGGTGCGGATGATGGGCGCCACCCGCTTCCAGGTGATCCGCCAGGTGCTGCTGCCCGAGGCGTTGCCCGGCATCATCGGGTCCCTCACCACCACCGCGATCGCCGTGATCGGCTACACCGCCATGGCCGGCGCCGTCGGCGGGAAGGGCCTGGGCGACCTCGCCATACGCATGGGCTACCAGAGCTACGACAACGTGGTGATGATCGCGACCGTGGTGATTCTGGTGCTGATCGTGATCGCCCTGCAGAGCGCGGGCACGGCGCTGGCGCGCGCCGTCGACCACCGTGCCGTGAGCCGGTGACGACATGACGGTGCCGACATGAAGCGGTGACCCGACAGGGCCCTGCCCCGCCCGCCCGACCCGCACGCCCCGCCCCCGCACGCTCCGCCCGACCCGCACGCCCTGAGCGCTCCGCTCCTCGAGCAGAGCGCACCCCGACCCCGACACACCCCACACAGGAGGACCCCATGACCCGCATCGACCGCCGTACCCTGTTTGCCTCCTCGGCCGGCCTGGCAGCGCTGACCCTCTCCGCCTGCGGGGCGGGAGGCACCAGCGCCGACGGACCCACGGAGGAGGGCGGCGTCACCACCATCACCATCGGCGCCTCCCCGAAGCCCCACGCCGAGATCCTCCAGTACGTCCAGGACAACCTGGCCGCTGATGCCGGGCTCGAGCTGTCCATCACCCCGTACACCGACTACCAGATCCCCAACCAGGCCCTGAACGACGGCGAGATCGACGCCAACTTCTACCAGACCCCCAACTTCCTCGAGCAGCAGGTCGAGGAGAAGGGCTACGAGTTCCACGCCTTCAAGGGCGTGCACATCGAGCCGATGGGCCTGTACTCCGAGTCGCTGAGCTCGCTGGACGACATCTCCGACGGCGCCGAGGTGGCCGTGGCCAACGACCCCGCCAACACCGGCCGCGGCCTGGCCCTGTTCGAGTCCGCCGGGCTGATCACCCTGACCGAGGGCGTGGACATCGTCTCCGCCACCCCCGCCGACATCGCCGAGAACCCCAAGAACCTGCGCTTCACCACCCTGGAGGCGGCACAGATCCCCCGCTCCCTGGGTGACTTCGCCGTCGGTGCCGTCAACGGCAACTACGCCCTGGAGGCCGGGCTCAACCCGAAGGAGGAGGCCCTGTTCCTCGAGCCGGGGGAGGACAGCCCCTACGCGAACCTCGTGGTGGTGCGCGAGGCCGACAAGGACAACGAGGCCCTGGTGAAGCTCGATGAGCTGCTGCACTCCGAGGAGGTCAAGCAGTTCATCCTGGACACCTACACCGACGGCTCCGTCATCCCCGCCTTCTGACCCGGCCGGACCGGCCTTGACAGCCTGAGCGGCCCGGGCGGGGGAGGGATCCCCGGCCCGGGCCGCTCGTGCTGTGCTCGGATCAGCGCTGCGCTCAGATCAGCGCTGTGCTCAGATCAGCTCACTGGCCCCGATCTGGTCCAGCAGCCACGCGAGCTCGCCGGCCCGCTGCTCGAACTTGCGGTACCGGCCCGAGCGCCCGCCGTGGCCGGCCACCATCTCGCAGCGGAAGACGATCGGCCGTTCAGCCTGGTCGGAGGTGACCGTCTCCCGCAGTCGCGCCACCCACTTGGCGGGCTCCACGAAGAACACCCGGGTGTCGTTCAGCGAGGTGGTGGCGAAGATCGCCGGGTACTGCTCGGCGCGCACGTTCTCGTACGGGGTGTACTCCTTCATGTAGCGGTACACCTCCTCGCTGTCCACCGGGTTGCCCCACTCCTCCCACTCGCCCACCGTCAGCGGCAGCGAGGGGTCCAGGATCGTGGTGAGCGCATCGACGAAGGGAACCCCGGCCAGCACCGCCCGGAAGCGGTGCGGGGCCAGGTTCGCGATCGCACCCATCAGCAGGCCGCCGGCGCTGCGGCCCTCGGCCGCCAGTCGGTCCTCGGCCACCCAGCCCTCGGCCACCAGGTGATCGGCCACGGCCACGAAGTCGGAGAAGGTGTTCTTCTTCTCCAGCAGCTTGCCGTGCTCGTACCAGGCGCGACCCATCTCGCCACCGCCGCGGATGTGGGCGATCGCGATCGCCACCCCGCGGTCCAGCATCGACAGTCGGCTCGCCACGAACGACGGATCCACGCTGGTCTCGTAGCTGCCGTAGCCGTACAGATAGCCGGGGTTCGTGCCGTCCGCGCTCACCTCACGGCGCGCCACCAGGGAGACGGGGATCTGCGTGCCGTCAGCGGCGGTCGCCCACAGGCGCTTCTCCACGTACAGCTCGGGGTCGTAGTTCGGCACCGGGGTGCGGTGCAGGATCGTCGGCTCGGGCTCGTCGTCGGTGCCCACCTCGACCTGCGCGATGGTGACGGGGGTCAGCAGGCTGCCCAGCTCGTAGCGCAGCGTGGTCTGCTCCCAGTCCGGGTTGGCGCTCAGCTCCACCGTGTCCAGCTCGCCGCCGTGCGTGATGGTGCGCGCCGCACCCAGGTCCAGGTCGCCATCGGCACCGCGCGGGATCACCCGCACCCCGGCCAGGCCCTCGCTGCGCAGCTCGAGCGCCACGAACGATGCGAAGGCGTCCGCAGCCAGGATCCGCTCGCCCTCGGCGGCCTCCAGCACGTTCTCCCAGGCCGACGGCTCCTCCAGCGAGGCCACCGCCAGGGCGAACCCCTGGATGCCGTCGTTGTGCACCACCAGCAGGCGGTCCCCGGCATGCTCGATCGAGTAGTCCACGCCGTCGCGGCGACCGGCCGTGGGCCGCGGAGCGGAGGTGGGGTCGTGCAGGTCCAGCAGCCACACCTCCGAGGTGGTGGTGGAGCCCGCCTGGATCACCAGGGTGGAGCCGTCCCGGGAGCGGCCGAAGCCGATCGAGAAGCGCTCGTCGGTCTCCTCGATCACCAGCTCGTCCTGCTCAGCGGGGGTGCCGATGCGGTGGCGCCAGATCTGGTGCTGGCGCCAGGCATCGTCCACCCGGGCGTAGAACAGCCACTTCTGATCGGCGGAGAACGCCAGCCCGTAGCCCACACCGGTCACCGACTCGTCAAGGATCGCGCCGTCGCCCAGGTCCTTGATCCGCACCGTGTACCGCTCGTCGCCGGCGGTGTCCACTGCGTAGGCCAGCAGGTCGTGCTCGGGGGAGGGGACGAAACCGCCCAGCTGGTAGAACTCGGCGCCCTCGGCCTCGGACTGGGCGTCCAGCAGCACCTGCTCGCCCTCGAGCGCGACACCGGGCTCGATCGCGGGCACGCCCCCGGCGCCGCGCGGCAGGTCCGGGTGCTCGGCCACCCGCGTGAAGGCCGGGTAGTCGTGACCGGCGGTGGTGCGGGTGATGTACCACCAGTTGCCGCGGCGCACCGGCACCGACAGGTCCGTCTCCTGCAGATGGCCCACGAACTCCTGGACCAGGGTGCTGCGCAGGCCGTCCAGGTGGGCGGTGCGGGCATCGGCGTAGGCGTTCTCGGCCTCGAGGTGGGCGATCACCTCGGGATCGTTCTTGTCCCGCATCCACTCGTAGGGATCCACCACGGTGTCACCGTGGAAGACACGCTCGGTGGGGCGCTGGGGCGGGCGGGTGCAGCAGGGTCTGGGTGGTCATGGCGCGAGCCTATCCAGCGGATTGCGTCCCCGCCCAACCGATTCCGGAGGGGTGGGAGCACGACGCCGACACGGTGGGACGTGAGCTGACTCGCGCCCGCTGCCATTGCGTTTGAACGGGTGCTGTACCGGCGGTTACGATCGTCGGCGGTAGCGTGTCCGAGCGGCCGAAGGTGCATCACTCGAAATGATGTGTACGGTGACCCCGTACCGCGGGTTCAAATCCCGCCGCTACCGCTCTTGTCCTTAGGACATGAACGCCCCTGGATCTGTGGTCCGGGGGCGTTCTGCATGGTCCTTCCATGGTCCCGTTGCTCACGGCAGGCCGTCGGCGCATGCGGGCCACCATGCGGACGAATGCCGGCCCAGGCCGTCACCGGAAGCCGCCCACCACGCCGGGACTGTCGTAGCCGGACATCCCCGGGGGCAGCGACTGCGGCCCGGTCAGCCCCAGGTGCTCACGGCCGGTGTCGGTGATCTCGAACCAGGCGATCGTGTCCGGGCCCGGTGCGCGGCCGCCGATCGCCGTCCACACGCTTTCGATGTGCTCGATGACCTCGGGCAGGCTCAGCTGCCAGGGGGAGAACCTGCCGTCGGTGACGAACCCGGCCCGCATCTCACCGCGCGCCAGCATGCGTGAGAGCAGGATGGGGCCGCGGCGCTCGAACTCCTCGTCCTCGAGCGCCCCGGCATTGGCCAGCAGCTCCACCACGTGGCCCGGGTGCAGCCAGGTGCCCTCGGCGATCTTCAGCAGGCGCTGCTCGATGCCGCTGGGCTCGGAAGCGGAGAACTCGGCCACCGCCTCCGGGGTCGCGAACACCGGCGGTCCGGGTGGAGCGGCGCAGAGGTGCCCCTTCTCGTCGGCCTCCAGCAGTGCCCGCTGCGGGCCCTCCAGTCGCCAGGGCGTCGCGGTGGTGAGGCGACTCGGCGCCCGTGCCGGCTGAGGACCGGCGCCGCCGCCCTGCAGTGCCAGGCTCAGCGTGCCGTCGGGCAGCATCTCAGCGGTGGCGATCCGCGCACCGATCAGGCGCGGATCGCGCAGGCCGACCGCGTCCTGGTCGAGCAGCTGGATGCGGGAGTGCAGCACCCAGCCGCGGGCGGTCACCGTCCAGGTGCCGCGCGCGGCCACGCGGGTGTGCACGATCGTCTGCCCCGCCAGCACCTCGAGCAGGGGATGGCCCTGGGGTCCAGACCTGCCGGCCATGAAGGGGAGCATGGATCGATTGTGCCGCACCGTGGACAACGCTTCATCCGGGCACGGGCCCGCGGGGCCCACCCCCGCCGACGCTCCCGCGCTCAGCTCTCCCGCACCAGGCGCAGCAGCACCCGCGCCCCGAACCGCACAGCGTCCACGGGGACCCGCTCGTCCACGCCGTGGAACAGCGGCGCGAAGTCCAGATCCGCGGGCAGCTGCAGCGGGGTGAAGCCGTACCCGTCGATGCCCAGCTCCTTGAGCTGCTTGTTGTCCGTACCCGCGCTCAGGCAGTAGGGGAGCACCCGGCAGCCCGGGTCCTCGGCCTCCAGGGAGCGGGTCATCGCATCGATCAGGGGGGACTGGCGCGGGGCGTCCAGGGAGATGCCCACGTGATCGAAGATCACCTCCACGTGCTCCCCGGCCAGCTCCTCCAGCAGCTGCTTGAGGCTGTCCTGGTGGCCGGGCAGGAAGCGGCAGTCGATCGAGGCCTCCGCCACCTGGGGGACCACGTTGCCCTTGTAGCCGGCGTCCAGCATCGTCACGTTGGTGGTGTCCGCGAGGGTGCCGGAGACGAACTGCCTCGCCCCGCCCATCATCGGCAGGAAGGCCCGCAGGTCCTCCTCGTCCCAGCCGATGCCGGTGATCTCGGTGACCCCGTCGTACAGGGCCTGCACCGCTGCGGTCATCTCATCGGGGAACTCGTGCTCGTCGATCGCCACGATCGCGCGGGCCAGGCGCACGATGGGGTTCTCGTCATTGGGCACCGAACCGTGACCTGCACGACCGGTCGCGCGCAGACGACCCCAGGCCAGGCCCTTCTCGGCGGTCTGCACCAGGTAGGCGCGCACGTCCTCACCGCTCGCCTTCTCCGGCAGAGTGATCGAGTACCCGCCCACCTCGCTGATCGACTCGGTGCAGCCCTCGAACAGCTCGGGATGGTGGGCCACCACCCAGCGGCTGCCGTAGACCCCGCCGGCCTCCTCGTCGGCGAAGAAGGCGAACACCAGGTCGCGCGGGGGCTGCTGGCCGGTGCGGGCCAGGTGCCGCGCCAACGCCAGCATCATCCCCACCATGTCCTTCATGTCCACCGCGCCGCGACCGTAGATCATGCCGTCCCGGATCTCGGCGGCGAAGGGATCGACCGACCAGTCCTCCGCGTTGGCCGGCACCACGTCGAGGTGACCGTGGATCACCAGGCCACCGCGCTCCCGGTCCTCCCCGGGCAGGCGCACGAACACGTTGGGGCGGCCCGGGGCGGACTCGTGCACCACCGGCTCCAGGCCCACCTCGCGCAACAGCGCGACCGCGTACTCGGCGGCCTCGGTCTCGCCCTTGCCCCAGGTGGCCGGATCGCCCGTGCCGAAGTTCGTGGTGTCGATGCGGATCAGTTCACGGGTGAAGCGCACCGCCTCGTCCTGCAGGGTGGTCAGCTCGTCAGCGGTGGGTTCGGCGATAGACATGCAGGCATTGTCTCAGGTGAAGGACGCCGTTCCAGGTGAGGGACGACGACGGCGCGGCAACCGCCCCGGGGCAGCTGCCGCGCCGTGCGCGCCGCGGTACGTCGACCAGGTCGATCCGGCCGACAGTGGGCACTGGCCGATCAGGCCTGGGAACCCTCGAAGTGAGCGCGCACGAACCACTGGAACTTCTCCAGCTCGGCCGTCTGGCCGATCAGGAGGTCCTCGGTGATCGGGTCCAGCTCGCCGGCCAGCGTGATGGCCTTGCGGTTGGAGGCGATCACGCCGTCGTACACCGCGTCGATGGCCTTCAGGTGCTCCTGGGTGTCGGCCTTGCCCAGCTCGTAGTCGGACCAGCTGCGGTCCGAGACCAGGCGACCGGGGGTGCCGACGGGGCTGGCGCCCAGCTGGGCGATGCGCTCGGCGAGCTCGTCGGCGTAGCCGCGCACCAGTTCGACCTGCGGGTCCAGCATCTCGTGGACCGCGATGAAGCGGGGGCCCACCACGTTCCAGTGGGCGTGCTTGAGGGTGAGGTGCAGATCGTTCATCGCGTGCAGGCGGTCCTGCAGGGACTCCACCAGGCGCTGGGAGTCCTCGGTGCCGAGACCGGGAACGGTGTATGCGAGGTCGGCCATGTCATCTCCTTGAAGGTCGTCGAACAGGGCTTGCTCGTTGGTGCAACGCTGATCGACCGCGCGATGTTCCTCGCCCGTACCATGGCGCTGTTCTGACGACCACGGGGAGGTTCACGGATGTCCAAGCTCGATGCACTGCGCGGGAAGCTCCCGCGCCGCTCGCCAGGCACCCCGAAGCGCTCCGACCAGGAGCGACGCCCAGCCCGCCGCCGCAATGACCCGGCGGTGCTCGCCGCAGGGGAGGCGCTGGCCGACGCCCGCGAGGTGTTCGGTGACGTGCCGCGCGGAGCCGATGCGGACCAGCTGGTCCGTCGGGCCCGCCGCCTGATGCGCCAGGCCGCGCTGGACGAGTTCGCCCGCGAGGGCGTGAGCCTGGTGCAGCTGCCGCAGCAGTGGGGCCGCGCCGAGCTGCGTCGCGCTGACGTACCCGGCGATGCCGCCTTCCAGTCCTTCGTCAGTGAGGTGCTGGCCGCGATCGACATCGCTCCCAGCCTGCTGGAGCGCGACGACGCCATCGAGCTCACGCGCGCGCCCTCCTCCGCCGACGCCTACGGGCTCTCCCTCGAGGTGGCCGCCGACCTCGCCTCGTTCCTGCTCACTCGGGCCTGGCGGATGGAGCGGGGCGCCCACGCCGCACAGGCCGCCACGGAGCAGGGGGTCGGCTTCGAGGCTGAGCGCGACCGGTCCCTGCCCGGCGAGGAGGAGTACGTCACCGAGCAGGCCGGCCGGATCCGGGAGGAGGTGCGCACCGCGCTCGTGCGCGTGGTGACCGTGCCGCTCGAGCTCAAGGAGGCCGACGACAAGCACCGGCGCATCGAGGAGCGTCGCACCGGCAGGGCCGAGGCGGACGACAGCACCGGAACGCGCCCCCGGGTGAGCGCGGGCACCGGTGGTGGACGCACCTCCACCGGGAAGGCCTGGACCGCAGCGACCTCGAGTGCCGGCGAGGGCTCGACGGGGCCCGCGGACGATGACGGCGGCACCGAGGACGGTGCGCCGCGCCGGGGCATCGCCGAACAGGTCGCCGCACTGAACGGCTTCGCCACCTCCGACACGGGGCGCAAGACCTTCGAGGTCATGCGGACGGTGGGGGAGCGTGCCTTCGACATGTACCAGCAGCGCGAGGCCTCCCGCGAGGACGGCGGCGGCAGCGGGGCCGGCGGCAGCGGTCGGACGAGGAAGCGCCCGCCCAGCAGCTGAGTCGCCGGGCCCCGGTCGTGGGCCGACGCCGTGCGCCGTCAGGCCCCGGACTTCTCCCGCAGCTGCCGCTTGATGCGACCCAGCATCCCGCTCATGCCGCGCAGGCGCAGCGGGCTGACCACTTCGGCCAGGCCCAGCTCGGCGGTGACCTCATCGGGGGTGTCCAGCACCTCGCCCACCGAGCGGCCGTCGAGCGCCTCTGCGAGGATCCCGGCGAACCCGCGCGTGGTGGGGGCCTCCGGTGGGGCGGAGAAGAACAGGTGCGCGGTGGCCTCGCGGCCTGTGCCCTCCACCTCGGTGATCAGGAAGATCGGGGACTGGCACTCCGGTACGGGCTCGAGCAGCTCGGGATGGTCCGCATAGCGCTCCGGCAGCTCCGGCAGGCCCTGGGAGAACTCCAGCAGCAGCTGCAGGCGATCCCGCTCGCCGAGGGCGTGGAAGTCCTCGGCGATCTCGCGGAAGCTCTCGGGGAGGGCATCGGGCCCGGTCGCGGTGGCGTCGGCGCTCATCGGCGCGCGTCCTTCGCGGCAGGCACCTCACCGGGCTCGGTGCCCTGGGCGATCGGCAGGCGCACGCTGTTGCCCCACTCGGTCCAGGAGCCGTCGTAGTTGCGCACGTTCCCGAAGCCCAGCAGGTAGGTGAGCACGAACCAGGTGTGACTGGAGCGCTCACCGATGCGGCAGTAGGCGATCACCGGCTCCGCGTCGTCGAAGGCCAGCTCCTGACGGTAGATCGCCTCGAGCTCCTCGCGGGACTTGAAGCGGCCGTCCTCCTGGGCGGCGCGGGCCCACGGCACCGATCGCGCGGTGGGGATGTGGCCGCCGCGCAGAGTGCCCTCCTGCGGGTAGTCCGGCATGTGGGTGCGCTCGCCGGTGTACTCCTGCGGGGAGCGGACGTCGATCAGCTGCCCGCCCAGGAAGTCCAGCACGTCCTCGCGGTAGGCGCGGATGGGGGCATCATCCCGGTCGACCACGGGATAGCCCTGGCCGTCTGCCGGGGGAGTGATCTCCGGGCGGTCCAGGGTCATCTCGCGGCCCTCGGCCTCCCAGGCGGCGCGGCCGCCGTCCAGCAGGCGCACGTCGGGGTGGCCGAACAGCTCGAACACCCACAGGGCGTAGGCGGCCCACCAGTTGGACTTGTCGCCGTAGACCACCACGGTGGTGTCGCGGGAGATGCCGGAGGCGTCCATCAGCCTCGCGAAACCCTCGCCGTCCACGTAGTCGCGGGTGACGGGGTCGTTGAGATCCAGGTGCCAGTCCACCTTCACGGCGCCGGGGATGTGCCCGGTCTCGTACAGCAGCACGTCCTCGTCGGACTCCACCACCACCAGTTCGCTCGTGCCGACCTTGTCGAGGTTCTCGGTCAGCCAGTCGGTGGTCACCAGCTTCTCCGGGTGGGCGTACTGCTGCAGGGCGGGCGACGGATCAACGGGAACAGTCATGGGGAGCACCTCTCAGGACGGGATCGGATGCCTCCAGTGTGTCACCCGGTGCGGGGGAGGGGGCCAGGCTGTTCGCGCAGCGCGTGAGCAGGTGCGGTCCGTCCCTCGGTGGATCGTTCGCGCGGTACAGCCTCAGTACGCGTAGGCCTCGAAGGTGCGGCGCACCCGGTCCTGCTGGGCCCCGGATGCCAGCAGCACCTGCAGCAGCAGGCGGGCCTTCTGGGGCGGCAGGGCCCCCGCCATCACCGCCCCGTTGGCGATCAGGTCCACCTCGGATCCGGGGTAGTCGTAGTGCCGGGTGGAGGTTCCTCCCGTGGCCACGCGGGTCGCCACCACCACCGGCACTCCGGCGTCGGTGAGGGCTCGCACCCGCGGCACCGCATCGGCGGAGACGTGGCCCATGCCGGCGCCCGCGATCACCAGACCGTCGATCGCCCCGGGGGTCAGACTGTCGAGCAGCGCCAGGTCCTCGCCGATGCCGGAGACGAGGCTCGGCACGCGCGGGAGCGTGGCGGGCAGGGCCCCGCCGATCAGGGCGGTGCGGTCCAGCGGCCGGTACACCAGGCGCAGATCCTCCTCGTCCACCAGGGCCATCGGCCCTGAGGGCTCGGAGGCGAAGGCGTCCACTGAGCGGGAGGAGGTCTTGGTGACCCGGTCTGCCAGGTGCACCATCGCATCGAACACGGCCAGCACGCCCAGGCCGCGGGCCGATGGCGCGGCCGCCGTGCGCACGGCGTCGCGCAGGTTCGCGGGCCCGTCGGCCCCGGGGGCGTTCGCCGGTCGCATCGCACCGGTGAGCACCAGCGGTGCCTCCCGGTCCCAGTAGCGGTTCAGCACGAAGGCCGACTCCTCCAGGGTGTCGGTGCCGTGGGTGAGCACCACCCCGGCCGCGCCGCCGTCGACCGCGGCTCGCGCCAGCTCCAGCACCTCGCGCAGGTGAGCCGCGGTCACCGAGGGTGAGCCGACGTTGGCAACCTCGGTATGCCCCACGGCCACACCGTCGATCAGGGTGCGGGCGAGGTCCGCACCGGTGGAGGCATCAGGCGCGGCCCGCAGGCCGGTGAGGTCCTGGGTCATGAAGATGGTGCCGCCCAGGGACAGCAGCGCCACCCGTGCCCGCGGTGCGGCGGGCGCCGACATCCCCTGGTCGGGCCCTGGTGCCGATGCCCCACCATCGTGGCCCGGCCAGGCTGCCGCGAGCTCGGAGGCGGGGTCGGTGGGGATTCCTGGATCGGGGGACTGCGCGGTCATGCGGCATCCCCGCCGTTCGGGCCCTCGCCGCGGTAGAAGGCCGCAGTGCGCGCGGCGGCCTCGTGCGCCTGATGAGGATCCGCTCCGGCGGCCAGATGGGCCTGCTGCCACAGCTCGCAGGGGGCGGTGACGAACTCGCGGCCCTCGGAGGAGGTCTCGAACCCGGCCATCTCCTGGGTCCAGGAGGTGGCGGGCTGCTGCAGATGGCGGGCCAGTCCCAGCAGAGCGCCGTCCCAGCCGCAGCCGGTGGCGGCGGGGCCGTAGGTGTCCCAGTGCTCGTCGGCCGGCACGTGGTGGCGCAGGGTGAACAGGGACTCGGTGCCGTCGGCCGACGGGGCGATGCGCAGCTCCACGCTGCTGGCATGCGCCTCGAACCCCCAGGCGAGGCGGAGCAGCTCCCGCTCGTGCACCGTGAGGACGGGCCCGTGGACCCCCATCATCGGGATCCGGAACTCCCCGCCCTCGCGCAGCTCACCGTTGACCTCCCCGAAGTACCGCAAGATGCGGGCGGGCTCGGTGAGGGCGGCCCACACCTCGGCGGGTGGGGCATCGAAGGCCTGCGCGAGGATCACGGCGAAGCCCGGGCCGTCCTGCTCGACGGTGCGGGTGACGTCCCTCAGCTGGGTGTCGGTGGTGGCGAGCATGGGGCCACTGTGCCAGGTCCGGCGGGGCTCGTCAGTGGATCCTGTGCAGCATCACGATCACCTCGGCATGCTCCGTGTGCGGGAACATGTCCACATAGCGCGCTGCCACGATCCTCAGCGAGGGCATCACCGCCAGATCTGTGGCCAGGGTGGCCGGATTGCAGCTGGAGTAGACCACCTGCGGGACAGGCGATTCCTGCAGCCAGGACGCGAGCTCCGCACCGATCCCTCGACGGGGCGGGTTCACGATCACCACGTCGGGTGCCCCTGAGTCCGGCACGGCGCCGTTCCCGCCACCGAGGCCCCCCGGGGACGGTTTGGGCCTGCCGTCGGTGCTGCAGCCCGGTGCGCTCTGTCGGCGCGCCCACGCGGTGGCGTCCTCCGCGAGGAACCGCACCTCCAACCCCTCCGCCTGTGCGGCCTCCCGTGCCCCCTCAATGGCCTGTGCGGAGGCCTCCACGCCCGTGACCTCGGCCGAGGGCACGGCGCGTGCCACATGCAGCGCGAAACCGCCCAGCCCGCAGTACAGGTCCCACACCCGCAGGTCATGCGCGGCGTCCGTCGCCGCCTGGGCCCGGCGCGTGGCAGCCTGGGCTCTGCCCGCGGCAGCCCGTTCGTGGCCGACACCGGCGTCCGCGATCCAGGCCGCCGCCTGTCGGTACAGCTCACCGGCCACCTCCGTGTTGGTCTGCAGGAACGACTGCGGTCGGGCCTGCAGCTCCACGTCCCCGGTGCGCACACCGATCGAGGTGCTGCCGGCCAGATGGATCTCCTGCTCGCCCTCGACTGCGGTGGTGTGCGCGGGATGGATGTTGGCACTGACCCCCACCACCGAGGGGTGCGCCTCCAGCAGACGCGGAAGGTGCTCACGGATCCGCGCCCGGGCCTTCTCGCTGCGCAGCACCAAGCGCAGGTAGTGCTCCGCCTCAGGTGTGACGGTGACCAGCACGTTCTTGATCTCGCCGCGTCGACGTGCGACGTCGTACGGCGGGACCTGCGCTCGACGGATCAGCTGCTTCGCGCCCTCCAGCACCTCCTCGACGCCCGGCGGGTACAGCGGGCAGTCCGAGAGGTCCGCAGTGGTGGGCTGGCCGGGCAGCCCCAGAACGGGGGCGGCGGCGGTGCCGGCCACGGCCATCTTGCCGCGGGACCGGAACCCGGCCTCCGGGCCCAGGATCGGTGGTGCCCACGGATCCGCCACCTCGGTGTGCACGAAGGGAGCGAGCAGTTCGCGGATCCGGGCGCTCGCTGTCGCGACCTGACGCTCACGCGGGATGTCCAGGAGCGTGCAGGAGCGGCACTCCCCGGCGTCGAAATGATGGCACTGCACGCGCTGGAGTCTACGGGCGGCCCCGGCTCCTCCCGGGCGAGGCCGGGTCGCCCGGGTGGCCCGGGCGGCCCGGGTGGCCCGGGCGAGGCCAGGAGGTTGGCCTCCTGGGGTCGGGCTGGCCGTCGCCGAGCCGCGTGGTCCTTCTTTCGGGACTGAGAGCCGGGCGCATCTGAGAACCAGAAATGGTTCTGAGGTGCGCCCCGCTCTTAGAGCCAGCACAGGCCACCGGGCAGGCGTCCCGTTTCGCGCCGGGCGGGAGTCGTGCGCCGCACCGGGTGCTTCTGTCGACCATCGGCGGATGCGCAACGGCGCGGAAGATCCACCCCGTCTGCCGGGTGCTGCGACGGCTGATCGACGAGCAGACCGCCGCTGTGGCGGCGGTCTGACGTGGTGGCGGTCCGACGTCGTGGCGTGGTGGCGGGGTGACGGGCTGACCTGGTGGCGGCGTGAAGGTCGGCGCAGCGTCGTCAGGCCGATCAGGACCGCTCTCGTGCGGCGCGCGTGGTGCGGGCCGTGGCCTGCGCGGTCCACGGGTCCTCCGGCCACGGGTGCTTCGGGTAGCGGCCGCGCATCTCCTTGCGCACCTCGCGGTACGGCCCGTCCCAGAAGGACCGCAGGTCATCGGTGACCGCGAGCGGTCTGCGGGCCGGGGACAGCAGGTGGAACAGCACCGGCACCCGATCGCCCGCCAGACGCGGGGTGTCCCCCAGACCGAACAGCTCCTGCAGCTTGACCGCCACCACGGGCCTGCCCGCCTCGTCGTCCGGATCGGGGTAGTCGATCAGTGCGGTGGAGCCCGAGGGCACCGCCAGCCTCTCCGGCGCCAGCTCCTCCAGGCGCGAGGCCTCCGGCCACGGCAGCAGGCCGCGCAGCGCCGCCACCAGGTCGATGCGGTCCAGGGCGCCGCGGGCGGCAGGCAGATGAGGGGCCAGCCACTGCTCCACACCCTCCAGCAGCGATGCCGCATCCATGGCGGGCCAGGGCGCGCCCAGTTCCCGGTGCAGCAGGCCCAGCCGAGCCCGCAGGGCCGTTGCCGCAGGTGTCCACGGCAGCACGTCCAGGCCCTGTCGGCGCACATGGTCCAGCAATGCGGGAGCAGCGTCCTCAGGCGTGGCCGACACCGGGGTGCTCATCAGGGTGATCGCTCCCAGACGACGCTCCTGTCGCACCCGCACGGCGCCGTCCTCGAGGCGGGCGGTGCGCTGCTTGACCAGCAGGGGCTCGCCGATCTTCAGGGCGTCCTCCTCGTCGAGGGGAGCAGCGGTGCGGATCACCGCGCCGGTGCCGTCAGCCGCCCTGCCCTGTGCCCGCTGCACCTCCCACACCGCGATCCACTCGTGCCCCAGCAGACCGCTGCCCTCCGGCAGAGCGGCCCGGGTCCCCGAGGCCAGCAGGTACGACCGTGAGGTGCCCCCGGCGCCGTTGGCTGATCGCTTGGGACCCGTTCCCGTGTGTTGCGCTCCCGTTCCCGTGTGCTGCGCTCCCGCTCCCACGCGGCGGGCGATCCGCTCAGGCCTGCCCAGGGCCAGCACCGCACCGATCAGCCCGGCCTCGTCGGCAGCGGCGAGCAGCGGTGCCGCCTCGCGCCCGTCCCCGCCGCCTCCGGTGTCCCCGCGTGCGATCCGGGACAGACGGTCCGCCTCGCGGCGCCAGCGCCCCGCACCATCGCCGCGGCCCGACCGCAGCTCGCGCAGCAGGCGCGGCAGGTCGGCGCCCACGGGCCGATGATCGTCCGAGACCGCTGCGACCACCTCGGCGACGAACCGGGGCCCGTCGGACCCGGGCAGCACACGCGCGGTGCCCGACCGGGGCTGTGCCTGGCCCCGAAGCGTCCGGGCCCCGTCCAGCAGCGCCCGGGCCTCCCGCACCCCCACGGGCATGCCGGCCACCCGGGTCCCGGAGGCCGTGGGGTGGCCGTCAGCATCCACCAGCCCGAGGGAGAACAGGGTCTGCTCGGCCTGCGCGATCTCCCGCTCCGGGGGTGGGGTCAGCAGCGGCAGACCCTCCCCGCGCGGGGTTCCCCAGCAGGCCAGCCACAGGGCCGCATCGGTGAGGTCGGCGGCGGTGATCTCGGCAGGGGAGTGCGCTGGCATCCGCCCCAGATCGGCCTCCGCATAGGCCCGGACCGCGCGGCCCGGCCCCAGTCGCGCGGCGCGGCCGGCGCGCTGCTGCACCGACGCCTGCGAGGCGCTCACCGTCACCAGGCCCGCCATGTCCCGTTCGCGGTCCCGGCGCACCTCGCGGGAGAGGCCCGCATCGATCACCAGGTGCACGCCCGGTACGGTCAGGGCGCTCTCCGCCACCGCGGTGGAGACCACGATCCGCGGAGGATCCCCCGGGTCACGACCGGAGGTGGCGCGGTCCTGCACCCGGGCGGGCAGACGCCCGTGCAGCGGCAGCACCTCCACCCCGTCCACCAGCGCGCCCAGGCGGGCCACCACCTCGTCCACCTCCCGGGCGCCGGGCAGGAACACCAGGGCGTCGGTGCCCGAAACACGCTGCTGCGCGGCGGCGGTGCGGGCCACGTGGTCCAGGAACTCCCGCGTCACCCCGCGTACGTCCAGGCGGGGCGACGGCGACGGCGCGTAGGCCACGTCCAGCGGGTGCAGCACGCCGGGCACCTCCACCACCGGGGCGCCGCCCAGCAGGGCCGCGACCGCCTGGGCGTCCACGGTGGCCGACATCGCCCCCACCAGCAGGTCCTCCCGCAGCTGGCGCACCTCGGCCAGCATGCCCAGCAGCAGGTCCGTCTCCAGGGACCGCTCGTGCACCTCGTCCAGCACCACCGCCGCCACCCCGGGCAGCTCCGGGTCGGCCAGCAGGCGGCGCAGCAGCACCCCGGGGGTGAGCATCTCGATCCGGGTGTCGGCCGAGACCTGACGCTCGCCGCGCACGGTGAAGCCGACCGGGCCGCCCACGGCCGAGCCGTCCAAGGAGGCGATCCGACGAGCGGCCGCGCGCACTGCGATCCGGCGCGGCTGCGTGACCAGGGTGAGGCCCGGAGTCCCGGTCTCATCGGCAGCGGCGATCACCTCTGCGACCAGTGCCGGCACCAACGTGGTCTTGCCGGTGCCGGGTGGGGCGGTCACCACCAGCGCCCCGCCGCGCGCAGCCTCCACGATGTCGCGGCGGCTGGCGGAGACCGGCGGCCCGGCGCCGATGGCGTCGAGGTCGAAGCGGTGCACAGGGGTCATGCCGGGCCCGAGGCGGCAGGGGCGACGGGCCGCGCGGGGGGTGGGTTCACGGGGCGGCCGTCCGCAGCCACACGGATGCTCGGCGCAGCGGGTCAGTCGATCAGGTCGAACTCGACCTGATCCTGATCGCTGCACACGCTGGTGATGGAGATGGTCCACAGGTCCAGGCCGATGGTCTCCCCGATCGCGGCGTCCTCGACGGGGCGCGGCTCACCCTCACCGATCGTGACCGTCAGCTGCGCCTTGTCGCCCTCGATACCCGTCAGTTCGATGACGGGGACGTCCCCGCCGCGCTCGGGAAGCTCCGGGGTGGCCGGTGCATCGGCGCTCACCAGGTGTGCACCCTCGTGAGTGCACGGCGCGGGGGGCTCGAAGCCCTCCGGGGCCGGGGTCACCTCGATCGGCTCGACCGGTACGGCTGCCGCCGTGCGGCCCCCGCCGTCCGATGGCTCCGTGGCATCCCCGGCACCGCCCTGATCGGGGGCGTCCGCGCCGCCGTCGTCGGAGGCCACTGTGCCGTCGGTCGACGTCGGATCGGGATCCTCGCCGGTGCAGCCGGCAGCCAGCAGGGACACCGCCAGCAGGGCGCCCGCGAGGCGGACGGGTCGGGTGCTTAGGGGGCGGCGCAGGAGTGCCATGGACGGGGACCTCTCGGACGGGGACTGCCTCGCGCGACCGCGAGGAAGGCCAGCGGTGGCGAGTGAGCGGCTCGGGCGAGCGATCGACTCGCACCGCCTACGCTACTGGAAGGCCCGCCGGATCCGACTCCAGGGAATCGAGGTGCACGCCCATGCCGCCACGTCATGAGGGCCCTGGCCCCCGCCCGCCCGGACCTGGCGCCCGCGCATCGGGTCCAGCATCCGGTGCGCCCGGGGCCACGCCCCGTGCGCTCGCCGGGCGCTCCGCACCGGCCTCCCGTGTGCGGCCGGTGGACTACACCGCGGTGCCCGGCCGGCGCCCGCCGGCCGAGCTTGACGCCGCGCCCGGATCCCCGCCGGCCGAGCCGGACGCCGCGCCCGGATCCCCGCCGGCCCCACTGCCGGCATCCCGCACGCGCCCCCGCACCATCGAGCTGCCCCGGCCCCTGCCGGGCCCGCCGCCGGAGGCCGTGCACACCCTGGACGCCGCCGACGAGCGTCCCCTGCGCAGGCCGCTGCGCATCCGGGAGGAGCTGATCCGCACGGTCGGACCGACAGATCTGGACGTCGAGCAGATCGTGCTGGCCGTCGCCGACCCGGAGGAGGCCTGGACCGCCGACGCCGGCACCAGCGACCACTTCCGGCGGGGCGACGCGGTGGTGCAGGTGCGCCGGGCCGACAACACCGTGATCGGCGTGTTCCCCCTGCGCTACGCCCTTGCGGTGCGGCCGCCGGAGTACGAGCCCGCAGCGGACATCGCCGAGGACGCCGCCGGCCCCAGTGCTCGCGGGGGCCGCGGCACCCGACACCCCACCTCGCACCGGGAGCTGATGGCGCGGATGCGGGAGGCCGGCTTCGTGATCGCCCCCGGCTCCACCCACTACAGGGTCTCCCACCCGGACCATCCGGGCCTGTTCGTCCCCCTGGCCTCCACGCCCTCGGACCGCCGGTACACGCGCCACGCGGTCACGCAGATCCGGCGGGTGTTCGGCATCGACCTGCGGCGCTGACGGGCTGCTGGATCAGGGCAAAAAGGTGCCCCGGCTCGTCCCCACGAGCCGGGGCCATCCCTTTCCCCCGCGTCACGGATAGGCGCTGCCCGCCTCCTCCTCAGTCAGCGGTGCGCTCCGGTGACGCGATGGGGAACAGTAGACGCCTCGATCCAGGAAAACCTCTGAGGCGTTGCTGTCCGTTGTCTGGGAGGGACGATGGGGGCGTTTCTCCTGCAGTCCGTGGCCCCCTCACCCCAGCGGCCCGTGGCCTCACTCCCGCGGCGGGCGGTCCTCCATGACGCTCAGCGAGGTGTGCCCGAGCGCCCGCAGCAGCTGCACCAGGCGGTCATAGGCAACCGAGCCCGCGATCGCCCGCATCACCAGGACGTCGTTCGAGGGGCCGGGATCGGGGCCTGGATCGCGGCCGGCCTGTTCGGGTGCCTGAGGCGTGATCTTCATCGCCCTGGGGCGCTTCGGTCGGGTGAAGCTGGGGCCGGACGACGCACCGCCGGAGCACTCCGGCCCGGCCTGGTTCGCGATGCTGTTCGCCGCGGGCATCGGCTCGATCCTCATGTTCTGGGGCGTCGCCGAGCCGGTGAGCCACTTCGGCGACCCGCCGCGCGGCGAGGCGCTGGGCATCGAGCCCGGCACCTGGGAGGCGGCGCGCGAGGCCATGAACTTCACGTACTACCACTTCACCCTGCACACCTGGACGATCTTCGCCCTGCCCGCCCTGTGCTTCGCCTACTTCATCCACAAGCGCAACCTGCCGCCGCGGGTGAGCTCGATCTTCCAGCCCATCCTCGGCAACCGCATCCACGGCCCGATCGGCCAGTTCATCGACGTAGTCGCGATCGTGGGCACCGTGTTCGGCGTCGCTGTCTCGATCGGCCTGGGCACCCTGCAGATCAACGGCGGCCTGAACCAGCTGTGGGGCGTGCCCGAGAGCGCCGGCTGGCAGCTGATCATCATCGGCGTGGTGGTCGGCATCGCCCTGATCTCCGTGAGCCTGGGCCTGGAGAAGGGCATCAAGGTGCTCTCCAACTTCAACATCGCCACCGCCGTGGCGCTGATGATCTTCGTGCTGGTCGCCGGAGGCTCCACGCTGTTCATCCTCAAGGGCACCATCCAGTCATTCGGCAGCTACCTGATGAACCTGCCCGAGCTCGCCCTGTGGAACGACACCTTCGCCGACACCGGCTGGCAGAACACCTGGACCGTCTTCTACTGGGCCTGGACCATCACCTGGTCACCCTTCGTGGGCATCTTCATCGCCCGCATCTCCAAGGGCCGCACCATCCGCCAGTTCGTCTCCGGCGTGCTCGCCGTCCCGGCCGGCTTCTCCGTGATCTGGTTCGGTGTGTTCGGCCTGGCCAGCATCGACATCGAGCTGAACGGCGAGGGCGGCCTGGTCGAGAGGGTGGTCGAGGACGGTGACGTGCCCGGGGCACTGTTCGCGTTCCTGGAGCACTACCCGGCCGCCGGGGCGCTCTCCGTGATCGCGATCATCCTGGTGGCCATCTTCTTCGTGACCTCGGTGGACTCCGCCGCGCTGGTCACCGACACCATGGCCAACGGCCACGAGGACTTCAACCCGCTGGGCCAGCGCATCTTCTGGGCCCTGGCCATCGGCCTGGTCACCGCCACCCTGCTGGTGTTCTCCGGCACCGGTGGGCTGGAAGCGCTGGAGTCCACCATCATCCTGGTGGGCCTGCCCTTCTTCGTCATGGGCTTCTTCCAGATGTACGCCCTGTATCGGGCGCTGCAGGAGGACGCCGGTGAGCTGCCGCAGATGCGCACCCGCGAGTGGAAGAAGGTGCTGCCGCCCGAGGAGTACGAGCGCCGCCAGGACGAGGACGAGCACGACACCACCGCCGTGGTGGTCGAGCCCGAGGCCGCTGGGGACACCCCGACGATGCGGGACCCGTACCTCGAGCACGGCGATCCCAAGAAGCCGCAGGCCGGCACGCTCCCGGCCCGCACCGGCAGCTCCAAGCCTCGCCCCCCCCGCCCCGCCGGACGCTGAGGGCCCGCTCAGGGCCTGCTGGACACCGAACTGCGCTGACCAGCGGGCCCGCCGTGGCGGGCAGCCGAGGAGGGGGTGCGGGGATCGTTCACGCGCGAACCCTACGACCCTAGGCTCATCATGTGAGACTCCGTCTCACAAACTGGTCTCCGGCGCGCTCAGTCCTGCGAGGCGCGCTGCCGGGCGGGCACCGGCCACTCGTGCACGGGCATGCCGGAGTCCACGCCCTCGCGGTACAGCCGCGTCATCGATGCCAGTGCCTCTGCGCGATCAGCCCCGCGCACCTCCAGGGAGGTCACCGTGTCGATCTGCCAGCGGGCACCGTTGCGGCCGGTGCGGGCACGGCCCCGCAGCACCTCGCCGTAGCGCTCCACCACCTCGGCGTCGGCCCCCAGGTCCTGCAGGCCCTCCACCGCCTGGGGGATCAGCTGCTCCAGCAGAAGGTCCGCCACCCGCACCCGGCCGATGCGCGGCCACTTCACGCGGGCCTCCAGGCCCCACCGGGCGCACTGCTGGAACGACTCGTCGGCCTGTTCGAAGCTCATCCGCGACCACAGCGGGCGCCGCTCGTGCATCAGGGTGTGGATCAGTCCGTAGAAGAACGCCGCGTTGGCAGCCATGTCGATCGGCGTCGGTCCCGCGGGCAGCAGGCGGTTCTCCAGCCGCAGGTGCGGCACCTCCGTGCCCGGGTCGTAGATGGGCCGGTTCCAGCGCCACACCGTGCCGTTGTGCAGCATCAGCTCGTGCAGGCGAGGGGAGGCGCCCGCGGTCAGCAACGGCTCCTCGGCCATCGTGCGGGACTCCGGGATCAGTGCCGGGAACAGCCGCACGTTTTCCTCGAACAGGTCGAACATCGAGGTGATCCAGCGCTCCCCGAACCACACCCGCGGTCGCACTCCCTGCGCCGCGTATTCCGGAGGACGGCTGTCCAGGGCCTGCGTGAACGTGGGCACCCGGGTCTCGTGCCACAGGCGCCTGCCCATCAGGTACGGGGAGTTCGCGGCCAGAGCCAGCTGGGGCCCGGCCATCGCCTGGGCGGCGTTCCACCCAGCGGCGAACTGCTCCGGCGGCACCTGCAGGTGCAGCTGCAGCGAGGTGCAGGCGGCCTCCGCGCCGATCGAGTCGAAGGTGGCGTCCAGGCCCTTGCCCTCGCCGTCGATCCGCAGCTGGATCTCCTCGCCGCGGGCCTGCATCACGCTGTTCTCCAGCGCCTCGTAGCGCGCACCCGGAGAGCGCCACTGCGAGTCGGAGAACAGGTCCTCGGTGATGGTGGGCAGGTGGCCGATGGGGATCACCCGCGCGCCGTGCTGCTGCGCGGTGGCATCCGCCCGGGCCAGCAGGGCGGTGAGGTTGTGCTCCAGCTCCCGCAGGCCGCTGCCCACGGGATGGGTGACCGGCAGGTTCACCTCGAGGTTGAAGCGGCCGATCTCATGGACGTACTGCTCGTCGTCGAGATCCTCCAGGATCTCGTCCACCAGCAGGGCCGGGCTCATGTCGGTGATGGAGGCCAGGTTCATCTCCAGCTCCACGCCCACGGTCCCCTCGTCCACGAACTCCGCCGTGTCCAGGAAGGTCTCGAACAGGTCCAGGTTGCGGCGCAGCTCCCGGCGGTACCGGGTGCGCTGGGAGCGGGTGTACTCCTTGGCGGCGATCTCTTGGCCCATGGCTGGTTCCTCCCGCGGTTCAAGGGGGCGGCCCGACGCAGAGCGCCGACCCGCTGCGCACCGAGTCTATGCGTCGACCAGGGCGGGGCGGAGGGCCGAGGCGACCGATCGGACAGCGGTGCGGGCCGCCGGGGCGGGGCCCTGCAGCCAGGGGCTTCCCGCCCGTCGCGGTCCTCCGAACTATGCTTCCGGCGTGGACACGACGACCCTGAACGCCGACGCCGCCTCCACGGACCCCTCAGCGAGCATCCCGCCCACCAAGGCGGTCATCCTCGCGCGTGGGCTCGGGACCAGGATGCGCCGGGCCGACGACAGCGCCCAGCTCGATGAGAAGCAGGCGCAGATGGCCGCCAGCGGGGTCAAGGCGCTGATCGACGTGGGGCGTCCCTTCCTGGACTACGTGATCTCCGTGCTGGCCGATGCCGGCATCACCGAGGTGTGCCTGGTGATCGGCCCCGAGCACGATGCGCTGCGGGAGTACGCGGCCGCCATCAGCGGAGGGCGCGTGCAGGTCACCACCGCCGTGCAGGAGGAGCCGCGCGGCACCGCCGACGCCGTGGCCGCCGCCCGCGAGTTCGCCGGCGCCGACCGCGTGGTGGTGCTGAACTCCGACAACTACTACCCGCTGGAGTCGCTGCGCGCCCTGGTCGCAGCCCCCGGCAACGCCCTGGTCGGCTTCGACCGAGCCGCCTTGGTGGAGCGGTCCAACATCCCCGCCGATCGCATCGCCGCCTTCGCGCTGGTGGCCACCGACGAGGCCGGCCACCTCACCGACATCGTGGAGAAGCCCGACGCGGCCACCCTCACCGCCTACGGGCAGGATGCCCCGGTGTCCATGAACGCCTGGCTGTTCACCCCCGCCGTCTTCGACGCCTGCGACCGGGTGCAGCCCTCCTCCCGCGGCGAGCTGGAGATCATCGACGCGGTGCGCACGCTGGCCTCCGAGGGTCACCCCGTCACCGTGGTGCCCGCCGCCGTGGGCGTGCTGGACATGTCCTCCCGCGGGGACGTGGCCGCCGTGCAGCAGGCCCTGGCCGGTGTCGAGGTCGTGCTGTGAGCGCAGCGCCCGGAACTGCCGGGCTTAGCCACCACGGCCCCGTCGGCGACCCGCAGCCCGCCCGTATCGAACCTGCTGAGCGGGAGGGGGGCGTGCACGACCTGCTGTCCTCCCGGGCTGAGCCCCGCCAGCAGACGGCCTGGTTCGTGCCCGGTCGCATCGAGGTGCTGGGCAAGCACACCGACTACGCGGGCGGCCGCTCCCTGCTGGCCGCCGTGGACCGTGGCCACACCGTCACCGCCCGCCGCCGCGAGGACCGCCTGATCGTCGTGACCTCCGGCGCCGCCGAGGACGAGGTGGTGCTGGACCTGGACGATCCCGGATCGCGACGCGAGGACGACGGCTCCGGGCACTGGGGCGGGTACGTGCGCACCGTGGTGGAGCGACTGGATGCCAACTTCCCCGGGCGACTGGTGGGGGCGGACATCTCCATCCCCTCCACCCTGCCGCTGGCGGCCGGCATGTCCAGCTCCTCGGCCCTGGTGGTGGGGCTGGCCCTGGCCCTGATCGACCTCACCGGCATCGCCGCCGACCCCGCGTTCCGCGCCGCGATCACCACCCCCGAGCAGCTCGGCGAGTACCTGGGCACCGTGGAGAACGGACAGACCTACGGCAGCCTGGGCGGGCATCGCGGCGTGGGCACCTTCGGCGGCAGCGAGGACCACACCGCCATGCTGTGCGGCCGCGCCGACGCGCTGGTGCAGTACTCCTTCTGCCCCGTGCGCCACGAGCGCACCGTCCCGTTCCCGCAGGACCTCGCCCTGGTCGTGGCGGTCTCCGGTGTCGACGCCGCGAAGACCGGCGCCGCCCGCGACGCCTACAACCGGGTGTCCCTGGCCGCCTGGGAGCTGATCGACCGCTGGCGCGTGGACACCGGTCGTCGCGACGACCGGGTGCTGGCCGACGCCCTCGCCTCCGGCCCGGCCGCCCGTGGGCGACTGGTCGAGTACGCGGGAGATGACGCGTACCTGCGCGGTCGCCTCGAGCAGTTCATCGCCGAGTCCGAGCGCCTGGTGCCTGCCGCCGCGATCGCCCTGGAGGAGGGCGACCTGGAGGAGCTGGGCCGCCTGGTGGACGAGTCCCAGCGCGGCGCCGAGGACGGACTGGGCAACCAGGTCCCCGAGACGGTCGACCTCCAGCGCACCGCCCGAGAGCTGGGCGCCCACGCCGCCAGCGCCTTCGGTGCCGGGTTCGGCGGCAGCGTGTGGGCCCTGGTGCCCACCGAGACGGCCGAGCAGTTCGCCCAGCAGTGGCTGGACCTGTACCGCACCCGCCACCCGCATGCCGCCGGCCGCGCCTCCGTGCTGGTCACCCGCCCCGGCTCCTGCGCGCACCGGGTCGACGTGCAGGCCGGCTGAGCCCGCGCAGGGATCGGAATCGAGCGCGGGTGTGCCAGCATGACGGCATGACCTCTCCTGTGCCGCCCTCGTCCCTGTCCTGGCCCACCGGCGCCGCCGTGCTCCCCGTCTCACAGGTGCGCCCCGTGCTGGAACGCCTGGAGTCCCTGGCCCGCACCAACCCGCGCGACCTCACCTGGATCCCGGGCCTGGCGCAGGAGGACGGCGAGATCTCCGCCGATCCGCCCCCCGCCCTCGAGCAGATCGTTGATGAGTTCGGCGGGATCGCGGTGCACGGCCGGCGAGACCTGGACCTGCTGATCGACGAGCGTGGTGACATCGGCCCGTACACGATGCTGGGTGAGGCGACCAGCTACTACCCCCTGTACGAGGGATCGGACGTGGCGGTCGTGCTGACCCTCGATGAGGATGGCGCCCCCGGTGCCGTGTACGGCATCGGCGAGGACCTCGCCCTGCGCCTGGCCGCGCGGGACCTCCCCTCCTACCTGCAGCGCTACGCCGACGCCCTGGAGGCAGCGGTCTCGGGGATCGACGCGCGGCTGCGGGAGCTGTACGACGAGGACGCCCTGGATGATGAGGAGCTGCGGGCCGATGTGGGCGAGCAGCTGCTGGATGCGCAGCTGTACGCCGCGATCCTCGGCATGGGCGAGCAGGACGATGCGGCTGCGGTGCCGCTGCGGCCCCTCGGAGGCGATGCTGCGGCCGATCCGCTGCCAGCCGGCGGCCCCGCGGCCGACGGCTCGGGGGCGGCCGATGGCCATCCTGGCTCAGCCTCCGAGAACGCCCCCGCGGGTGCCGTCGCCGTCGCCGATCTGCGCGGCGCGGCCCCCGGCGCCATGGTGGACGTGATGGACGCCGATCTGCCCGGAGACCCGCTGGGGCAGCAGGTGGAGTGGCGCGACGGCGGCCTGTTGGTCTACGTCGTCGCCGAGTAGCCCCCGCCGCCCGTCCGCTCCCACAGGGCGCGCAGCAGCCTCTCGTCCAGGTCGTCCAGCCGTGAGCGCTCCTCGCGCTCCGGGTGAGGGCCGTGCACCTCGCGGTGCAGCTGCTCCATGCGGCGGTCCAGCTGATCGGCCACGGCGGCCGCATCGGCCAGGCTCTGGGCCAGATGGTCCGGCACCTGCCCGTCGTACTTGTAGTAGATCTTGTGCTCGAGGCTGGCCCAGAAGTCCATCGCGATGGTGCGGATCTGCACCTCCACCGTGGTGGGCACCGGCCCGGTGCTCAAAAACACCGGGATCCGGATGATCGCGTGCAGCGACTTGTACCCGTTGGGCTTGGGCTGGGCGATGTAGTCCTTCACCGTGACCAGCTCGATGTCCGTCTGTGAGACCAGATGCTCCAGCACCGTAAAGGTGTCGGCGATGAAGCTGCAGGTGATCCGCACCCCGCCGATGTCGGTGATCCCCTGCCGGATCGCCTCGGGGGTGAGGTCGATTCCGCGGCGCATCGCCTTGTCCAGAATGCTGGCCGGGGACTTCACCCGTGAGGTCACGTGCTCGATCGGGTTGTAGCGGTGCAGGTGCAGGAACTCCTGCCGGAGGATCTCGATCTTGGTGAGCACCTCGTCCACAGCGAACCCGTACTCCATCTGCATGCGAACGAACTGCTCGCGCAGGCGCTGCAAGCGCGCCAGCGTCTCGGGATCCGGCATGCCGCGGCGCTGGGCGAGAGATGGCGACTGCTGCGGGGTGGACACGGGGCGAACTCCTGGTGACGGCGAGGGCAAGACTTCGCTGACGATGCTCGGGGAATACCTCAGTCTCCCAGCCCCGACCGTGTGTGAGCAGGGCTTTTCATGGACGCCACCTTAGTGTTCGGGTGCGCCATGGGGAGAACTACCCATGGCCGGGCCTTCCCCGGATCCTTACGGTGGAGGCGTCGTTGACAGCGGGCTTGAGGGGACGTGCGATGAGCGGATTTCAGGGTGCTGATACCCAGGCTTTGCAGCGCATGGGCTCGCTGCTCGAGGACCGCTCCTCTTCCCTGGAGGACATGACCGCCCGCCTGGGGGCGCTGATCAACGCGGTGCCGTGGGTGGGCCCGGATGCCATGGCCCTGCGTGCCGATTGGTCCTTCCGCATCCGGCCCCGCCTGATGGACTGCCAGATGCGTCTGCGCGAGGAGGGGCGTTCCCTCCGCGACCATGCCGAGGAACAGGACCGGGCGTCGGACCCGGCCGGTGACGTGGCAGACGGGGGCAGCGGGGCCGATGGTGGTCGATGGGCCGACAGTGGGCGCGGCAATGGCGGCGTGGGTGGACCGGACGGCCTGCTGCGCGCCGCCTCGACCCCGCAGATCACCCTGGCAGCCCTCAGCGTCCCGCTGGATGCTGCATCGCAGGGGGTAGTCCGTGTCGCGGGCGCCATCGGGGACGCCCTCGGCACGGCCGCCGAATCGGCGGTGGAGGGCACCGGCCTGATCACCGGCGCCGTCGGCCGGGCGCGCGCCGTCGCTCAGCAGGTCAGTGACGCCATCGGCACGGACTCCCCGCTGGCCTTCGACGGCACCGGGCTGGTGCTGGAGCCGCCCCGTACCTCGGGCACGATCACCGTGGACGCCGATCACGAGCTGGCACCGGGAAGCGCCGCGAAGCCCTTCGGCCTGGATGCGGACGGCGCCCCGATCGAGCTGGCCCCGAACACGAGGTACGAGGTGGGCGACCACGGCACGTACTACACCGACGGCGACGGCCGCGTGGTGTACGTCGAGGCCACCGGCGGCGGGGGCGCGATGAACCCCAACCTGCGCGAGGTGTTCCCCGATGCGAACTACCACGTCAACGAGAACGTCTTCTACAGCACCGATGAGCTGGGCCGCCTGGACCACATGTACGTGCCCGAGGTGGAGCTGCACCCGGACACCTCCCGCAGCCAGTCCATCCAGTCCAAGATCGCCGAGCGCTTCGACATGACCGCCGACGGCGACACCGAGAGCATCGAGTTCAACGCCGGGCACGCCCTGGCCCGCCAGTTCGGCGGGGTGCGCGAGGAGATCAACTACACCCGCCAGTGGGACGAGGTGAACCAGGCCCGCAGCGGAGTGGACGACAACATCTACGCCTACGAGAGCCTGATGGCCGACGGCATCGAGAAGCACGGCCACCAGTACTCCTATGAGACCCGCTTCAACTGGGGCGATGAGCAGCCACCCGGTGTGGGCCCCGACCAGGGCAGTGCACCCTGGGAGTACGTGCCCGAGAGCTACGACGTGCGCATCACGGAGAACGGCGACGTGATCGCCGATAACACCCTGCCCAACTACCCTGACGGTGCCACCTTCGACGACTGAGCCGAGCCCGTCGGCCACGTCGAACGGACCATGAGTCGATCGGAGACCGAGCCGGTCGCACCGCGAGTCGATCGCACCACGAAGCGAGAGGATCCCGATGACCCAGCCCCAGAACGACTCCTCCCCGATGGAGCGGCAGGGCGAGCTGCTGCGGGATCTCGCGCGCGTGATGCTGACCTCGGTGGACCTCACCGAGCAGTGGCAGCAGCTCACCGTCGCCTTCATCCCGGACGGCGAGGCATGGGCCGGCCGCATCGTGGTCACCGACGCGGACGGCTCCAGCAGCGGCGGCGACGCCCGCTTCGGAACCGATTCGCAGGTGAGCCTGCTGCTGGACGCACTGCAGCAGGCCGCCGCCGATCAGCGCCAGCCCTTCGTCTCCCTGCGCCTGGATGCCGAGCGCACCGGGGAGGACCGCAGCCGGATCGCCCTGGGCTCGAAGCTCAACTACGACACCGATCCGGGCAGCTTCGACGGCCTGGGCGGGGTGGACGAGCAGGTGGCCCGCCACATGGCCGAGCGCTTCGGTGACGACCGCCTGCCCGCATGGGTGCAGGAGAAGCTCCCTCGCCCGTGAGTGCGAGGTCCGCCCCAGCTCGCACGGTCGGCGGGCGGACAGCCATGGGGAGTCCTCCCCATGGCGCAGGTGACCGGCGGGTCCTACGGTGGGACACGTCGTCAGGGGCAGGACAGCGGAGAGATTCAGAGGGGGCAGGCAATGGCAGGGTTCCAGGGGGCGGACACCGAGGCCCTGCGCACGATGGCGCAGATGGTGGTCCGCCGCTCGGATCTGCTGGAGGACCTCTACGGCGGCCTCAAGGTGCTGGTCGAGGACGTCGAATGGGTGGGTGAGGACGCCGACCGCTTCCGTGGCCAGTGGGCCGGCGTCGTGCGCCCCGGCCTGGAGGACTGCTCCCTCGATCTGCGGCGTCGGGCCCGCCTGCTGATCCAGCACGCCGATGAGCAGGACGCGGCCTCCACGATCGACTTCTTCAGCGCCTCCCACGCGTTCCAGGCCGGTGTGGCCGCAGGCGCGGGTCTCGCCGCTGCCCTGGGCGGAGCCCTGGCCGGGGGTGCGGCCGGGGGCCTTGCCGCAGCGCTCTCCGGGGCGGCCCAGGCCCTTCGCGATGCCCTGCTGGGTGACGGCTCCACTCCCGAGCAGCGCGCGCTGGCTGCCCTGCTGGACTCCCCGATGGGCCGCCTCGGCCTGCTCGCCGGGCTGGTCGGAGGCATGATCGGCGGTCCCGTCGGCGCCATGATCGGAAACCTGCTGGCCGGTGCGATGCTCGCCGAGCAGCTGCTGAGCCTGCTGGGGGGCGGGCGTGAGATCGGCGGCATGCTCGGCCTGGAGCCGTTGGACGACATGATGGGCCATGCGGGCCTTGGTGCGGGCGCCCTCGCGGGCATCGGCACCGGGGCGGGCACTGCCGGGGGTGCGGCTGCCGGTGCCGTGGGGGCATCGATCGGCGAGGCCGACGCCGCTGGTGCCGACGGGGCTGCCGGTGGCGGTGAAGGATCCGGGGGCGGCGACTCCGCGGGTTCCGGTGGCGGCTCGGGAGCAGGGGCCTCCGCGGGCGGCTCCGGCGGCGGGTCCGGGTCCGGCGGCGGGTCGGGCTCCGGCGGCGGATCCGAGGCCGGGAGCGGCGGGGCGGATGCCGGTGCCGGTGCGGCCGGGGGCGCTGCCGATGCCGGTGCGGCGGTCGGCGCAGGAACCTTCCTCCATCTCAGCTCGGCGGACGGTGCGGGAGCCTCCGCCGGCTCGATGGTCACCGATCGGATCGGTGCTGCCGTGGGATCGGTGGACGAGCCCGGTTCCCTGTGGGACCAGCTGATGGCCCTGCTGGGCTCCGCGTTCGACTCCGGGGCCGTGCCCGGCTCCCAGGCCGGGGAGGCCATCGGCACCGAGCACCTGGACCGCTGACGCGGGTGGATGACCCTCTCCCCGCGCACCGGTGCGGTTAGCCTGGGGCCAGGCCGCGCCCAGGTCGCGGCCCCCGCCGTGAGCACCACGGAGGGAACCCGACGCGGAGGCCCCCATGACACAGCCCAGCACGCCCGCCCACAGCCCCGTCCTCGTGTGGGTGATGGGAGCGGCCGGGGCGCCGGCCGACGGCTCCGAGCCCTTCCGCCTCGGGAAGGCCGACGAGCCGCAGCTGCTGGTGACGGACCTGGTGGCCACTCGCGGGGACGGCGTGTTCGAGACCATCGGCGTGTTCGACGGCACCCCCGTGAACCTGGACCCCCACCTGCGCCGACTGGCTCGCAGTGCCGAACTGGTGGAGCTGCCCGCCCTGGATCTCACGGTGCTGGCGCAGGCCGTGCAGGCGGCGATCGACGCCCATGCCCCCGTGCCCGAGCTGACGGTGCGGGTGATGGTCACCCGCGGCGTGGAGGGCTCTGGCACTCCCACCGCCTGGATACATGCCCGCACCGCCGAGGACTGGTCCCGCTGCCGTGAGGGCATCGCCGTGGTCACCCTGGACCGGGGGCTGTCCACCCCCGTGCCTCGCCCCAGCCCCTGGCTGCTGCCGGGCGCCAAGACCCTCAGCTACGCCGTCAACATGGCCGCCACCCGTGAGGCGGTGCGCCGCGGCGCCGACGACGTGCTGTTCGTGAGCACCGACGGCTACTGCCTGGAGGGTCCCACCTCCACTCTGCTCGTGCAGCACGGCGACACCTGGACCACCACCCCCGCCGACGCCGGAGTGCTGCCGGGCACCAGCATCGCCTCCGTGTTCGAGGTGCTGCGGGCCGAGGGAGCCACCGTGCGCGAGGAGCTGATGACCCCCGATCAGGTGGCCTCGGCCGACGCTGCCTGGCTGCTGTCCTCCAGTCGTCTGGCCGCGCCCATCGCCCGCCTCGATGACACCCGGCTCACCGTGGATGCCCATCGCACCGCCCAGCTGATCTCCGTGCTGAAGGGGCAGTACCCGGGCTCTCGCTGACAGTGCGGTGCCCGGGTTCTCGCTGACAGTGCGGTGCCCGGGTTCTCGCTGACAGGCCTGCGCCCGGGCTCGGCTCCACCCTCGCCCATGTCGAGCGGCGATGCCCCTGGGGGAGGGGGTCGGGCTCAGGTGGAGGCCAGCAGCTCGCGCGCCAGGTCCACGTCCACCACGGCGGTGTCGATGGTGCCGCTGCGCAGCACCCCGGCCACGCCCGGGGCCTTCTCCGCGCCTGCGGCCACCCCCACCACCTCGGGGATGCGCAGCAGCTCGGAGAACGTCACCGCGAGCACCCGCTGGTCCGTCGGCGCCCCTACCGGGACCCCGTGGGCGTCCACGAACCTGCCGCACACGTCCCCCACGGGCTCCTGCGCGAGGAACGCGGCATGCTCCTGCTCGCTCAGCCCCATCTGCTCCACGATGTGCGGGGAGGAGTGCATGCCCATGGAGCCCATGCCCACCAGTGCCAGCTCCACCTGCGCGGCGGCCTCCAGCACCGAGGCGATGCTCGACTCGCGCCGCAGCGTGCTCACCGTGGTGGCCGCCTCCAGCACCGCCGGCGCGTAGAGCATCTCGGCGCGAGCACCGAACCGGGAGGCCATCACCCGCAGCACTGACTCGCCGGACTCGAACTGGTCCAGCGTGGAGTGCCCGCCCACCAGCGGCAGCACTCGCGGCGCCGGCCGCAGTCGCACCGGTTCCAGCTGCTCGACCACCCGCTGGACCGTCTGTCCCCAGGACAGACCGATCGAGCGCACCTGGGCGGCCCGCTCCGTGATCAGGGCCGACGCCTGCCTGGCCACGGCCTCCAGGCCCGGGGTGCGAGGGGCGGAGACCACGTGGGCCTCACGCAGCGAGTACCGGGCGCTCAGCGCTGCCTCGACCGCGGGATGGTGGCGCGGGGGGCCGTCCGGATCGTTGATGGAGATCTCCACGATGCCGCGCTCGCGTGCCTGGGTGAGGATCCGAGAGACGTTCGAGCGGGACAGCCCCAGCTCCTGCGCCACCTCCGTCTGCGAACGGCCCTGCTCGTAGTAGAGCCGCGCAGCGCGCACGACCAGTGCGGTGTCGCGGGGTGCCGGCATCGGTGCTCCTTCGGGCGAACGGGACTCCAGTATCCCCGTCGGCCCCGCGCGGGTGCCAGAATCGTGCCATCGACCCGGGAGGCCCCATGACCGAGCATCAGCGCCCCAGCGAGAACGCGGATCCGCTGGAGGCCGTGCCCATCCGTGCCGTGCTGCACGCAGTCCAGGGCGAGGACGCGAAGGAGGTCCTCGGGACCATCGCCCGCCACCTGCTGGCCGAGGGCCTGGTGGAGGAGAGCTTCCCGGCAGCGCTGTGGGAGCGCGAGCAGCGCTTCCCCACCGGGCTGCCCACCCGGATCCCCACCGCGATTCCGCACTCCGATGCCGAGCACGTGCGCGTGCGCTGCCTGGCGGTCGCCACCCTGGCCCGGCCCGTGCGTTTCGGCGAGATGGGCGGCCGCGCCGCGGACACCGTCGAGACGCAGCTGCTGGTGCTCCCGCTGGTCACGGATCCCGAGGCGATGGTGCCGGCGCTGCAGCGGATGATGGGCATGCTCACCGACGAGCAGGCCGTCGCGGCGCTGCTCGGCGCAGCCGACGAGGCCGAGCTGCTGCGCCTGGCCGAGCAGCACCTGACCGGACACCCCATCGCATGACGGGCTCCGCCGCGGGAGCACCGGCTCCTCGTCCCGCGCCTGGTTCCGGGCCACGTTCCGGGCCAGGCTCCGCCGCCGGCTCCGGCCCCCGGGTGGCTGTCAAGGCGCTCATCGTGCGGGACGGGCACGTGCTGATGAACCGTGTGGTCACCCCGGACGGAACCGTGCTGCACGGCCCGCCCGGCGGCGGGCAGGAGCACGGCGAGGACCAGGTCGCCGCCCTGGTCCGCGAGTGCCGCGAGGAGATCGGCGCGGAGGTCGAGGTGCACCAGGTCGCCTGCGTGTACGAGGTGCAGTCCGTGAGCCGACTGCGCGACGGTGTGCCCATCCCTCCGTTCCACCAGGTCAACGTGGCCTACTGGTGCGGTCTGGCCGACGGTCAGGAGCCGGGTCCGGGCAGCGACCCGGATCCCGGGCAGGATGGCACGGACTGGCTGCCCATCGGGCACCTCGCCGAGCATGAGGTGCACCCGCCGGGGCTCGCGCAGTGGCTGGAGGCGGACCCGAGCAGCAGGCCCATCGGCCTGGGGGTGCTGCCGCTGTGACCACCGGCGCGGGGCGTGCTCGGTAGTGTGGTGAGTCCCCGGTGCACGTGCCGACCCGATCGACGAGCCCGTCCCCGCTAAGGAGCATCATGACCGCGCAGCCCACCATCGAGTTCCACGACGGCCGCTCCATCCCCCAGCTCGGCTATGGGGTGTGGCAGGTCTCCGACGACACCGCCACCGACGTGGTGCTGAAGGCGATCGAGGCCGGCTACCGCCACATCGACACCGCCCGCGGCTAGGAGAACGAAGCCGGCGTGGGCCGTGCCCTGGCCCGCACCGAGGTGGGCCGCGAGGACCTGTTCATCACCTCCAAGGTCCCCAACCAGGACCAGGGGCGCGAGCAGACGCTGCGCTCCTTCGACGCCACCATGGCCGACCTGGGCCTGGAGGAGCTGGACCTGTACCTCATCCACTGGCCGGCCCCCGCCAGGGGCGAGGCGCTGAACACGTGGAAGGCACTGGTGGAGCTGAAGGAGCAGGGCCGCATCCGCTCCATCGGTGTCTCCAACTTCCGGGTGGAGGACCTCGAGCAGCTGGAGCAGGAGACCGGCGTGGTCCCCGTGCTGAACCAGATCGAGCTGCACCCCTACTTCGCCCAGCTCGAGCTGCGCGAGTACCACGCCTCCAAGAGCATCGCCACCGAGTCCTGGTCGCCGCTGGGCCAGGGCGGCGGTGAGCTGGAGGACCCGGTGATCACCGGCATCGCCGAGGCCCACGGCGCCGAGGTGGGCCAGGTGATGCTGGCCTGGAACCTCGCCCAGGGCAACGTGGTGATCTCCAAGTCCGAGACCCCCGAGCGGATCGTCTCGAACTTCGCCTCCCTCCAGCTGGAGCTCACCCCCGAGGAGGTCGCTGCGATCAACGCCCTGGACAAGGGCGAGCAGGGCCGCCGCGGCGGCCACCCCGCGGAGTTCTCCGGCCACCAGGGGGCCTGAGGCTCGCGGCCGCGCAGGACCCGCACGGGCGCGGGAGGGCGCCCCATCTGCCGGACGGCGGCCGGGGCGCCCGAGGCTCACTCCAGGGTGTCGCCGGTGATGGCGTCGACCGCCCGGATCAGCCCCAGGTTGACATGGCTGATCCCAGTGAGCGAGCGGCAGCGGGTGGTGCGCTTCCGGTACCGGGTGGTGCGCTTCCGGTACCGGGTGGTGCGCTTCCAGTTTGTGGAACGTACCCACCCGTAACCCCGGGAGTGGGGCCGGGGACGACGCTCAGGGGCGACCGGGGTCGACTAGCGCGGCCGTGCCCCTAGCCGATGTGTCCCTCGCCGTGGCCGACAGGTGCGTGCTCGACGCCGCCCACGAACTCCGCCAGGTGCTGGGACATCGCCCGGCGGCTGGGCTCGTGGCAGTACATCATGTCCCCTGCCTCGTAGTACTCCACCCGGATCCGTTCGGCGTAGTCCTGTTGCGGGATCGGCAAGTGGGCCAGCACGTGCTCACTGGCGTGGAACGGGGTGGCGGCGTCGTGGTACCCGTGTGCCACGTACACCCGGGTGTGGGGGGACGTGCGCAGCAGGCGCGCCAGGTCCGAGGCGACCTCCACCGAGCGGCCCTCGAACTCCTTGTAGCTCCACGGGTGAACGCGGCCGCTCATGATCTCGTACACGATGTCGCTGGAGTAACCCAGCTCGGTGCGCAGGTACTGGTTGATGGTGGCGGTGTACGCGGGGGCGAGCTGGTCGATCGACGGATCGGTCTCCGTCGTCGGCGCGTTGCCCGCACCCATGGGGGAGGTGAAGCGGCCGTCGATGCGCCCCGCGATCAGACCCTCCTCGCGCAGCAGCTCCGCCAGGAACGCCATGTGCTCGATGCGAAGGTTTGCCCGCTCCACCCACGCCGGGTCCACCCCGATCAGGGCGCCGATGCGGGCGGCCGCCTCCTGCTTCTGCTCGGGGGAGAGCCTTAGCCCAGCGGCCAGCAGCGCCGGGTACTCCTGCTCGGCGAAGGCCTCGGCCTCATCCACCACGTCCTGCAGCAGACGTCCTTCGTGCTTGCCATGGGCGTGGGCGATCGCCGCGTAGGTAGGCAGGTAGTGCAGGTAGGGGCGGTCGTTGGCGGGATCGAAGCTGATGGTGCCGAAGTCCAGCACCGGGGAGATCAGCGAGACACCCTCCACCGCCACGTAGTAGCGGTCCATCAGCCGGGCCGCCACGGCGGAGGCCCGGGTGGTGCCGTAGGACTCCCCGGCCAGGTGGATGGGGGAGGTCCAGCGGTCGTTGCGGGTCAGCCAGTCCACGACGAAGGAGGCGATCAGGTCGCGGTCCTCGGTCAGGCCGTGGTGGCGGTCCGGCTTCGAGCCGGGGGCGGGCCGCGAGTAGCCGGTGGTCATCGCATCGACCATCACCAGGTCCGCATGGCGCAGCAGCGTCTCGGTGTTGTCCAGCAGGCGGTACGGGGGCGCCACGGGAGCGCCCGCATCGGCCGTGTCCACACGGCGCGGGCCGAACAGGCCCAGGTGCAGCCACACCGTGGAGGCGCCGGGGCCGCCGTTGAAGGCGAACAGCACCGGGCGGGCGGGATCCTGCTCGGTGGCGACATAGCTGACGGAGAACAGCTCCGCATACGCCTTGGCCCGCCCGTACTCGGTGCCCTCCGGCTCCTCACGCAGCACCACGGTGCCGGTGGTGGCGGTGTAGGAGAGGGGGCCGTCCGGCAGCTCGAGTATGTGGGCCGTGGTCACCAGGCGGTCCTCGGGCGCGGTGTCCTTCTGCCCTGCCTCCGCGGTGCCGGCGGACGGGCCGGTACCGCTGCCGGTGAACGTGCTGCCCTCGGCGGCGTCGAGGTCCTCGGGCGTGCTGGGGATGGGCTGGGCGTTCACGCGTGCTCCTTCGCGATGGGGTCTGGGCTCGTTGTCGAGCTTAAGCTCCGGGTCCGGACGTGGGGCCTGCCTCGTGGGCGGAGAGGAAGCGATGAGCGCCACCGACGCCTCCAAGAACGCGCTGGCCGCCGGCAAGGCGACCGGCACCCTCGAGACCGACCGCCCGGGCTCTGGTGCCGCCGGCGCAGGCACGCCCAGGCGCCGCGCCGGTGGGGCCGGCAAGCGCGGGGCCGACGAGCGCTCCGGGGCCCGCGCGGCGGGTCGCAGCCCCGCCACCACGATCATCGTCACCGCGGTGCTGACGATCGTGGCGATCTACTTCCTGGTGCCGGTGTACTGGGTGGTCGTCAACGCCACCAAGACCACCGAGGACCTGTTCGGCACCAGCGGATTCTGGTTCGGCAACGAGTTCCGCCTGGTGGAGAACATCAGCGCGGTGCTCTCTGCCAACGGCGGCATCTTCCCGCGCTGGGCGCTGAACTCCCTGCTGTACTCCGGGGTGGGCTCGCTGCTGGCCACGTACTTCGCGGTCGCCGCCGGGTACGCCCTGGCCAAGTACAGCTTCCCGGGCCGGAAGTTCGTGTACGCCTTCGTGCTGGGCGGGTTGCTGGTGCCCGGCACCGCCACCGCGCTGCCGCTGTTCTTCCTGTTCTCCAGCATGGGGCTGACCAACACCTACTGGTCGGTGCTGATCCCCTCCCTGGTGAGCCCCTTCGGTCTGTTCCTGGCCGCCATCTACGCCGGCGCCGCGGTGCCGGACTCCATGCTGGAGGCCGGTCGGCTCGACGGCGTCAGCGAGATCGGGCTGTTCCACCGGCTGGCGCTGCCGCAGCTCACCCCGGCCGTGGTCACCATCCTGCTGTTCCAGTTCGTGGCCATCTGGAACAACTACTTCCTGCCGCTGGTGATGCTGGCCGACGAGCGCCTCTACCCGATCACCCTGGGTCTGGACAGCTGGAGGGCGCAGACGGACCGCTTGCCGGAGTTCTTCCAGCTCACCACCGGTGGTGCTCTGCTATCGGTGGTCCCGCTGGCGATACTGATCCTGGTGCTGCAGCGCTTCTGGCGCGGCGGCCTCACGGAGGGCTCGGTCAAGGGCTGAGAGCCTGCGGCGCCGATCCGCCAGGGCCGTCACCGAACGTGACCGGCTTGCGACCTGGCAAGGGTGGCGCTGGGCCTGCCCTCCTGCGGCATGCTCGGAGGTTCCGACGGGCCCGGTGAGGTGGGGGAGCCGGACGTGCGCGCCGAGGTGGAGCGTGCCGAGCCCGGGCCCGCCGAGGGCACGGGGCGGGCGGCCGTGCCCTTCACCGCCCGGATGCTGGGCGGGATCGACCGGTCCGAGGTCAACACCGTGTGCTCCCCGCTGTCGGCCCAGATCGTGCTGACCATGGCCGGGATGGGCGCCGCCGGGGACACCCGCGCCCAGATGGAGCAGGTGCTCGGCGGCAGCATGGACGAACTGGCCGAGGCGGCCAACACCCTCTCCTCCGTGCTCGCTGTCGTCGGCGACGAGGAGCGGGAGGCCGACGCGGAGGACGCTCCCGAACCGGCCGTGGCCTCCCTCGTGATCGGGGTGTGGGCGAAGGAGGGCATGGAACTGGAGCAGGCCTATCTCGAGGACCTCACCACAGCACTTACGGCCGGGGTCTCGCCCTGGCCCTGGTGCAGCCCGTGGACGACGTCGGCACTGTGCTCGATGCCTGGGCCGAGGCGGCAGACGGCGTTGGAGCGGACGCTGGTCTCGGAGCAGTGCTGGAGGGCCTGCAGGGACCGGACGTGGTCGACCTGAGCCTCCCTGCCTTCGACATCGAATGGCAGACCTCCCTGGCCGTGCTGCTGCAGGGCCTGGGGATGGAGCTGGCCTTCACCGACGGGGCCGACTTCTCGGGGATCCCCACGCGGGGGCAGCTGCTGATCAGCGACGTGGTGCACAAGGCTGTGATCCCCGTGGACGCGGAGGGCATGGAGGCTGCTGCCGCCACCGCCGTGGGGATGGAGGAGGCCGCCGCTCCGGAGGATCCCAAGAAGCTGGTGCTCGACTCCCCGTTCCTGTTCATCGCCTACGATACCTCGACGCTGGCACCACTGGTGCTGGGTTGGATCGGGGATCCTTCGCAGACCAGGTGAGAACAGAGCATCCCGGCGACTGATCGGACTTCCCGCGCCCGATGGGACCTGCCAGACTGGACCGCGTTATTCGTTTCACAGCGAGGGAGACCACCGATGACCGCCCTGCTCGAACCCACCGCCGACGGCTTCCTGCGCGGAGGTGAGAAGCACCTGGTGATCTCCGGTGCGATCCACTACTTCCGCGTGCACCCCGAGCAGTGGCGCGACCGCCTGCGCCGCCTGGTCGCCATGGGCTGCAACACGGTGGAGACCTACGTGGCCTGGAACCTGCACCAGCCTGATCCGGAGACCACCACCTTCACCGGCATCGCGGACCTGGGCCGCTTTCTGGACATCGCCGGGGAGGAGGGGCTGGATGCGATTGTGCGGCCGGGCCCCTACATCTGCGCCGAGTGGGAGAACGGCGGGTTCCCCGGCTGGATCCTGCGCGACCGCAACCTGCGCCTGCGGGTCAGCGATCCCGACTACCTGGCGCTGGTGGACGCCTGGTTCGACATGCTTATCCCCGTGATCGCCTCCCGGCAGGCCTCCCGCGGAGGCAACGTGGTGATGGTGCAGGTGGAGAACGAGTACGGCAGCTACGGCGACGACCGGCAGTACCTGGCGCACCTGCGCGACGGCCTGCGTGAGCGCGGCATCGACGAACTGCTGGTGACCTCCGACGGGCCCGCCCGCATGTGGCTCACCGGCGGCACCGTCGAGGGAGCGCTGGCCACCGTGAACTTCGGCTCTCGCACCCTGCAGGTGCTGGAGATGGCCGAGCGTGAGCTGCCGGGCCAGCCCCAGATGTGCATGGAGTTCTGGAACGGCTGGTTCGACCACTGGGGCGAGGAGCACCACACCCGCACCGGTGAGACCGCTGCCTCGGAGCTGGCCGACATGCTGGACAACGGCATGAGCGTCAACTTCTACATGGCCCATGGCGGCACCAACTTCGGGATGTCGGCCGGGGCCAACCACCACGGCACCTACGGCCCCACCACCACCAGCTACGACTACGACGCCCCGATCGCCGAGAACGGCCGGCTCACCGAGAAGTTCCGCGCCTTCCGCGAGGTCATCGCGCAGCACCGCCAGCTGCCCGCGCTCGAGGAGCACCTGGCCCAGCTGGGTCTGGACGCCGAGCCCGCGGCCCTGCCCGCCGGCGAGGTCACGATCGACAGGACGGTGGCCCTGCGCGGCACCGAGCGCTTCACCCGCAGTGCCGAGGTGCACCCGAAGCCGCCGTCCTTCGAGGACCTGGGGCTGGAGCGAGGCCTGCTGCGCCTGTCCCGCAAGATCGAGATCACCCGCAACGACGGCGAGGACGGCCCCTCGATCGCGCCGCTGCACCTGTACGACCTGCACGACCGTGCCTGGGTGTACGTGGACGGCATCTACGCCGGCGCCGCCGGTGCCGATGCCGTGCTCGGTGCGGAGGCCGACAAGCAGTTCCCCGCCACCGTGGAGCTCGCCCATCTGGCCGAGCGCCTGCTGCCCGAGGGCGGCCACCGCACCGTGCGGGTGGAGATCCTGGTGGAGAACCTGGGCCGCATCAACTTCGGCCCCAGCCTGGGGGAGCGCAAGGGCATCCTGGGCGGCGTCTGGCAGATCATCCGCTTCCTGAACCACTGGGAAGCGGATCCATGGCCTCTGGAGGACATGGCCGAGGAGCTCGCTGCGCTGGCCTCGGGTGCCGCCGCGGTCGAGCCCGGCGCCGAGGACGACGTGACGCTGCCCGTCCTGGTGCAGGCATCCTTCGAGGCGAGCGAGCAGAAGGACGCCTTCCTGGACGTCTCCGATGCCGGCCACGGCGTCGCCTACGTCAACGGGTTCTGCGTGGGCCGGTACTGGAACGTGGGCCCGCAGCAGTCGCTGTACGTGCCCGCCCCGGTCATCCGCGAGGGGCGCAACGAGGTGCTGCTGCTGGATCTCGAGAAGCAGCCCACGCGCTTGGCGCTGGTCGAGGAGCACATCTTCGGCGGCCGCACGACGGGAAGGTGACCACCGTGAACGACACAGAGCACTCGCACGACCTACGCATCGGCGTCATCGGCTACGGAGCGCGTTCCACGCTCGCAACTCACGCCCACAAGCCAGGCGAGGGTTCCCGCGTGACCGTGGTCGCCGAGCCCACCCAGCGCGGGAAGGACCTCGCCCGCGAGCGCCACGGCGGGGACGTGACGCTGGTGGACGACGTGGACCAGCTGCTGGCCGAGCACGAGGTCGACGCAGTGATGATCCTGGCGCCGGACTACGCGCACGCCGAGATCGCCCTGAAGACCCTGGGGGCCGGCATCGCCACCTTCTCGGAGAAGCCGATGGCGATCCGGGTCGAGGACACCGACGCGATGCTGGTGATGGCCAAGCAGAAGCGGGCCCGCCTGTACGTGGGGCACAACATGCGCCACATGCCGGTGATCCGGCAGATGAAGAAGATCGTGGATTCGGGCCGCATCGGCCGGGTGCGCGCCATCTGGTGCCGCCACTTCGTCGGCGCCGGTGGCGACTTCTACTTCAAGGACTGGCATGCCGAGCGGGCCAAGGCCACCAGCCTGCTGCTGCAGAAGGGCGCGCACGACATCGACGTGATCCACTGGCTGGCCGGCGGCTACACCCGCCGGGTCTCCGGGATCGGCGACCTGGCCGTGTACGGCGACATCACCGATCGCCGCGACAACACCGACCGCCGCATGTGGGACTGGTACGACGCCGAGAACTGGCCGCCCACCGCTCAGAAGGAGATGAACCCCGTCATCGACGTGGAGGACATCTCGATGATCAACATGACCCTGGACAACGGCGTGCTGGCCTCCTACGAGCAGTGCCACTTCACCCCCGACTACTGGCGCAACTACACCGTGATCGGGGACGCCGGCCGCATCGAGAACATGGGCGACGGCGGCGGGGACCAGATCCACATCTGGGAGTCGCGCTACTCCGGCGCCGGCCGGCCTGACGCGGTGGAGGTCATCGACCGCGGCGACGGCGGCCACGGCGGGGCGGATCCGAACCTGGTGGCGGAGTTCCTGCGGTTCGTGCGCGAGGGCGGCGCCACCGACGTCTCCGCGGTCGCGGCCCGCGAGGCCGTGGCCACGGGCGTGCTGGGCGCCGAGTCGATCCGCAACGGCGGCGTGCCCTACGACGTGCCGGCCATCCCGGAGGACGTGCGCGGCTACTTCGACAGCGGGCAGGCCTGAGGCGCGATGCGACCGGTCGGTCCCGTTCCGACCGGATCGTTGCCTTCT
The DNA here is from genome assembly GCF_015209585.1 of Brachybacterium epidermidis. Taxonomy (GTDB): domain Bacteria; phylum Actinomycetota; class Actinomycetes; order Actinomycetales; family Dermabacteraceae; genus Brachybacterium; species Brachybacterium epidermidis. Next base: position 69,703 of record NZ_JADEYR010000005.1, on the reverse strand, counting down.
CCGGGCGGTTCTGATCGGCTGGTGGACCGCGGCGGTCCCCCAAGGACGGCCGTCACCGATCAGGGCGGAGGCTCCCGATGTCCCACTCGCCGACCAAGCCGACGATGCGATCGCTGTGGCTGGACTCCCATGACCCCCACCGCATCCGCACCGCAGAACTGCCCGCAGACCCGTCCTTCGACGTCGTGGTGGTCGGAGCCGGACTGACCGGCCTGGCCACCGCGCTCATGCTCGCCCACCAGGGCCTGCAGGTCGCCGTGCTGGAGGCCCGCAGCGTGGGCGCGCTCGCCACCGGCAACACCACGGCCAAGCTGTCCCTGCTGCAGGGCACCGTGCTCAGCCAGATCCGCTCCCAGCACGGGCCTGGCGTCACGCGGGCGTACGTGGAGGCTTCACGGGACGGTCAGTCGTGGCTGCTGGACTTCTGCCGCGCACACGACGTCCCGGTCCAGTACCGCCCCGCCACCACGTACGCCACCACGAAGTCCGGGCTGTCCTCCGTGCACTCGGAGCTGGAGGCGGCGCAGGAGGCCGGCCTGGACGCCCGCTTCGAAGGCGGCCTGGAGCTGCCCTTCGAGGTGGCCGGTGCCGCGGTCCTGGAGGACCAGGCCCAGTTCGACCCGATGGACGTGCTGAGCGCGCTCGCCGCCGAGTTCGTCCAGCTGGGCGGCACCCTGGTGGAGGGCGTGCGCGTCACCTCCGTTCCCCGCCGCGGCCCCTTCACCCTGGAGACCACAGCTGGCCAGGTGCGTGCCGGGAAGCTGGTGCTGGCCACTGGTGTGCCCTTCACCGAGCGAGGCGGGTACTCGGTGCGCATGCAGGCCCGCCGCTCCTACGCCCTCACCTTCGAGGTGGGCGACGGCTTCCGTCCCCACGGCATGCACATCAGCGCCGACGACCCGGTGCGCACCCTGCGCTCCGTGCCCCACGATGGCCGCGAGCTGCTGCTGGTGGGCGGCAACGACCACGTCACCGGCCGCACGAGCTCCCCCGCCCAGCAGGTCCTGGACCTGGAGCGATGGACGGAGCAGCACGTGCCCGGTGCCCGCCGCACTCACGCCTGGGCCGCCCAGGACTACCATCCCGCCGGCCACCTGCCCCTGATCGGCCCCCTGCCCGGTTCGGATTCCACCGCGTACGTCGGCACCGGGTACAGCAAGTGGGGGATGACCGGCGCGGTCGCCGCGGCGCTCGCCATCTCGGGCCTGGAGGCCGGGCAGGCGCCGGCCTGGCTGGAACCGCTCGACGGTGCCCGGCCCGGCGTGAAGAGCCTCGGCACGGGCGCGGCCCGCAACGCATCCGTCGGCGCCCACATGGCCTCCGGCTGGGCGCGCGGGGAGCTGCGCGAACTGCCCGAGGTGGAGCCTGCCGACGGCTCCGGGATCGTGGGCCGAAGCGGTGGCAGGCCCGTCGCCCAGTCCACGATCGACGGCGTCACCTGCCGGGTCTCCGGCATCTGCACGCACCTGGGCGGCGTGCTGGCCTGGAACGATGCCGAGAAATCCTGGGACTGCCCCCTGCACGGCTCCCGCTTCGCCCCCGACGGCCAGATCCTCGAAGGGCCCGCCACCAGGCCCCTGGCACCCGTCGATGACGAGCCCGCCTGAGCGCGGGGCTCAAGAAGCCCCTCTACGCTGAGCACATGGCGACTTTGAACACCGTGCGTGCGATTCTCGGCGAGCGACCGCTGCGACGGGTGGCGGCGATCGGCGCAGCTGTCACCGCAGTCCCGCCCCTGACCGCGGCGGCCGCCCTGATCGCCGTGGACGGCGTCAAGAGCCGCTCCCGCAAGGAGCGCGAGGCCCCGCGCCCGGGCACCTTCGAGGCGCAGGTGCAGGACTCCCGGATCACCCTGTACACCTCCGGCTCTGAGGTGTACAACGACATGATCGAGGCGATCGACGGGGCCCGCGAGAGCGTGCTGCTGGAGACCTTCATCTGGAAGGGCGACGAGGTCGGCCAGCGCTTCATCGACGCCATGAACCGCGCCGCCGACCGCGGGGTGGACGTGCGCGTGCTGTACGACGGCTTCGGCAACCTGGTGGTGCCGCGCCGGTTCTACGCAGGCTTCTCGGACAAGGTGCGCGTCAAGCGGCTGCCTGCCATCGCACGCCCGTACTGGAAGGGCCTGCTGCGCCACACCGGCTTCAACCATTCCAAGATCCTGGTGGTCGATGACCACACCGGCTTCATCGGCGGCTACAACATCGGTGACCTCTACGCGCGGCAGTGGCGCGACACCCACATCCGTGAGCAGGGGCCGGCCGTATGGGGGCTGCGCAACTCCATCAAGCGAGCGTGGAACGAGCACGCCGAGGAGGACGACAAGATCCTCTGGATCCCGCCGGACAGCTGGGATCCGGAGGTGCGGGTGGCGGCGAACCTGCCGGTGCAGCTGGTGTACCCCATCCGGCAGCTGTACCTGGCGGCCATCGAGCGGGCCAGCGACCACATCTACATCACCACCCCGTACTTCATCCCCGACCAGCAGATCCTTCACGCCCTCACCCAGGCCGCCCGTCGCGGGGTGGACGTACGTGTGATGGTGCCCGGGAAGTCCAACCACATCGTGGCTGACTTCGCCTCGCGCGGCTTCTACGGGCAGATGCTCGAGGCCGGGGTGACGATCCTGCTGTACGACGCCGCGATGATCCACGCCAAGACGGCCACCATCGACGGCATCTGGTCCACCGTGGGCACCGCCAACATCGACCGCTTGTCCCTCTCGTTCAACTACGAGACCAACGTGGAGATCATCGACGAGGACTTCGCCGCGAACATGGAGACGGTGTTCGAGCGGGACTCCGAGCACTGCGAAGTGCTCACCTCTCCGCGATGGCGCGATCGCCACCGCATGGCGCGCCTGGCCGAGACCGCGCTGATCCCGCTGCGTCCGTTCCTCTGACCCGACGGGGCGGGCAGCGCCTACCGTTCACTGGCCCGTCAGTCATCCGGGTGGCTCATCAGGTGCCGGCCTGGCCATCGGGCAGCCGGGTGATCCGCTAGTTCCGTGCCGCCAGCTTCCAGATCCTGGAAGGTACTCGCCCGTAACCGGGGACAGTCGGGCGCCTCACGTTCCCGCAGGAACGTCAGGTGAGCGCATCCGTCAGAACAGCTCCTGTCGCGTCGGGTCAGACCGAGGCCGCGCCGCCACCGGCTCGCGTGCGGCCCTGCGCTTGGCAACGCCGTCAGCAGGTCGCGGGCCGCCGAGCGCGAGGCCGCCCTGCGCTTGGCAACGCCATCAGCAGGTCGCGTGCCGCCGAGCGCCAGGCCGCCCTGCGCTTGGCAACGCCGTCAGCAGGTCGCGGGCCGCCGAGCGCGAGGCCGCCCTGCGCTTGGCAACGCCGTCAGCAGGTCGCGTGCCGCCGAGCGCCGGGCCGCCCCGTGCATGGCCGCCCCGTCAGCTGGTCGCGTGCCGCCCCGTGCGTGCCAGCACCTGCACCTGACGGGACGCATCTGTGCCCACCTCGACCGGTGGGCCGAAGATTCCCGGCATGTAGGCGTGCTCACCGAAGCCGTCCACAGCGTCGTCGATCGCAGCGAGCTCCTCGTCGCTGAGGTCGACCCGGAGGCCCTGGGAGGTGCCGATGTCCCAGCGGTGCACCAGCAGGTCGAAGCAGTAGAAGCGGGCCCACGTATCCCCGATGGTGGTGGGGCCGACGAAGCCGTCGAAGCGCTCGTCGGCGATCGAGTCGTCGGCCAGCAGCGCATCGACCGCAGCGGCGTGGGCGAGCCACCTCTGGGACGGTTCCTGGTCCACGGCGGAGCCGCTGCTGCCGGCGAGTGCGCCGTCGGGCAGGGGATGGCCGTGGTCCCGCAGGAAGTCGCGCTCGGTGTCGATCACATGGGCGAGCACGTCGCGGGCGGCCCATCCCTCGCAGGGGCTGGGCGCGTCCCAGTCACGCACCTGGGTGATCACGGCCGTGAACGGCTTCTCGTGCTCGCGCCAGGTCTGCTGGATCGAGGTCGGTGGTGCCTGTCCCATGGTGTCCTCCGTGGTTGTGCGGTGACCGGAGCGCAGGTGCCCCGGGGCGTTGCCGCGACTGTAGGCGGGGCCGACGGCGGAGGTCTTGAACTTTTCCGACGGCACCGTCTCGGGGCGGCCTCTATCGTGTGCCCATGGCCAGGCCCGAGGACGACGTGGAGCGGGCGCACCTGCGCGATCCCGCCGATCGCACCTTCGCCATCACCCGGTACGCGCCCGCGCCGCAGCTCACGCCGTGGATCCGCCGGTACTGGGTGCCGGTGTGGGAGGTGCCGGAGGGCGATGCGGCCGTGCAGAAGGTGCTGCAGTACCCGATCTGCCTGGCCATCACCACCCCGGCCTACTCCCGCTTCGCCGGGCCCACGCGCGGCCTGTCCGTGACGGAGCTGCGGGGCCGAGGCTGGGGTTTCGGAGTGATGTTCGCGCCGGCCGCCGGGGCGCGCCTGCTCGACGGGCCGGTCTCCGCCCTCACCGACAGCTGGTGCGGTCTCGACGATGTGGAAGCGCTGCGGGGACTGACCGCCGAGATCACGGCGCTGATGGCAGCGGACCCGTCGGACCCGGAGATCCACGCACGCTGCCAGGAGCAGCTGGAGTCCAGGGTGGCGTCCCTGGGTGCACCCGATGAGGAGTCCCTGCTGGTGAACGCCCTGGTGGAGACGGTGGAGAGCGATCCTGCCGTGGTCTCCGTGGGGCAGCTGTGCGAGAGGTTCGGCATCGGGCAGCGCGCGCTGCAGCGGCTCACCGCACGTCGCCTGGGCCTCAGCCCTGCCTGGCTGATTCGGCGCCGGCGCCTGCACGAGGCGGCCGGCCGCCTGCGTGAGAGGGAAGGGCGCCTGGCCGATGTCGCAGCGGAGCTGGGGTACGCCGACCAGGCCCATTTCTCCCGCGACTTCCGCACCACCACCGGGATGACCCCGGCGCAGTTCGCCGGTCGATTCCGGGATGTGTGAGGCCGGCTCGCCCGGTGGCGACAGGACCGGCCGCTGCGTGGACAGTGCGACGTCGGCGCACCAGTTCGATCGCCGCGCCGATGCTCAGCGCCAGACCGGCACCGATGGCCACGCCCGCCGGCACGCTAGGGAGCGGCGGGCCGGGCGCGGTGCGGGGTTGGCCCTGGGATGCACCGGGGGATGTCCGGAGCCCTCAAGCGGGGGATCAGGCCCGGATGGGCAGCACCCGGTCGATGCCGTCGCGCTTGAACCCGGGCACATCAGGACGGGGATCGCTGCCTTCGACGGCGGTGCTGCTGTGGTCCGCGCCGACTGCGCTGCTGCGGTCCGCCACCTCTGCGCTGGGGCGGTTACCTCCGGATCCGCTCGCGTCCCCACCGCCGACGCGCTCCACGTTGGAGGCCAGGGGGATCTGGTGGGAGGCGCTCTCCAGGATGTGCATCAGGTACCCGGCGGTGTTGGGCAGGGCGATCACATCGCCCACGGCCACACCCTGCGGGAACGCCATGCGCCGACGCAGGATCAGCTCGGCCTCGATGCAGTAGGCGCCCACCAGGAACCCCTCGAACGGGCCCGAGCGCTTCCGGCCGCCGTCCTCGCCGGTGCGCACCAGGATCGGGTCCACCAGGAAGTCGTCGGAGGTGGAGCGGCACTGGGTGCGGTTCATCTCCAGCCCCACCAGGGGCACGCCGTCGCTGGCACTGGTGCGCTGGATGACCCTCGCGAGCGTCATGCCGCAACCGTCCATCATGGAGCGGCCCGGCTCGCAGCGCAACTGCACCCCGCGCTCTCGCAGGGCCTGCCCAGCAGTGACACCCGGGCGGATCTCGTGGCCCAGGAGCCGCTCCAGCCAGGGCCCGCGGATCACCTGCTGGTGGTAGGGGTACACCTGCCGCAGCGGCTCCCCGCGCCAGGTGGGCGGGGCGGTGGGGGCGCCCCCGCCGGCGTCGGGGGCAGCCGCGGGCCGGTCATCGTCGGCCGCGCGAGCACCCCCGCCGGGGCCCGACGCCGAGGCCTGCCGGTCGTGGGCCTGCCAGAAGGCGTCCCACTGCCCGGCATCGTCCAGGTAGCTCATCGGGATGCCGCCGCCGATGTCCACGAACGCGCCGTCCTGGGCCAGGCCGCGCTCGCGCAGCGCGTCGATCAGCTCCAGCGCCTCCCCGAGGGCGGTGGCGCGCGCGATCGGGTCATAGCCGTGCAGGTGGAAGTGCACACCGTCCACCCTCAGCAGGTCGCCCAGGCCGCCGGAGTCGATCAGCTCGAGCCAGCTGCGGGCCGACTCCCCGAAGCGGGTGGGCGGGATCAGATCGCTGGGCTTGGGCGCGAGGCGCAGCGCCACGGGGAACGGCTCGGGGGCATCGGAGGCCCGGTCCGCGGGGCGACCTGGTTCCGCGCTCCGGGCGCCGGTGACCTGCTCGGCGACCCTCCGGGAGGCGGCCACCTCGTCGAGGTTGTCCAGCACCAGCAGTGAGCGGGACTCCAGGGCCAGGCGCAGCACCGGATCGGGCTTGATGGCCGCGGTGACCACCACGTCATGCGGTGGCACACCGGCCTCGAGCACCTGGGCCAGCTCGCGCTCGCTGCCCACGTCGACCCCCAGCCCGGCGCGATGCGCGGCCCGCACCATGCCGAGGGTCTTGTTGGCCTTGCGGGCCACGAAGATCCGCAGGTCCACCCCGGAGGCCCCGGCCACCTCCGTGAGCTCTGCGGCGTTGCGCGGCAGCGCGGAGAAGTCGTGCACGTTCAGCGGGCTCCCGTAGCGCTCCAGCAGCGAACTGCAGGTCGCAGGGTCCGCCAGCAGCTCCTGCATCCACGGCTCCAGACGGGCCGACAGCGGCGGGGTTCCCTGGCATGCCTCGCGCAGGGTGGGTTCCTCGGTCACGGCAGGTCCTCTCACTCGGGGGCGACGGCGGGGGCGGGGGCGGCAGGAGCAGATCCTTCTGCCGGTATGGCAGGAGCAGATCCGTCCGCCGGTACGGCTGGGGAGGCCGCTACGGCGGGAGTGGCCGTTACGGCGGGAGCGGCGTCGTCAGCGCCCGTGATGCGCTCCGCGATCCGCCGGGCCCAGCATCGACCCTCGTGGTGCAGGTGGCGGTTCAGCGAGTCGTGGCCGATGACATGGTCCTCTGTGGGCCGCCCGATCAGCGCGAGCCCGGCCACGGTCCGACCGTCGGGGGCGACCAGTGGCGCGTCATCGCGGCCGACGGGGGAGCCGTCCTCGTCGATCATCGCCCCCCGCCTGCCCGGCCGCACCTGCACCAGGCCGCGGTGCAGCAGCGACCCCGCCAGCTCGTCGGTGAGGTTCAGCAGACCGGGCGGGGTGAGCACCGCGTCGATCACCACGTCGACATCGCCGCCCGACGGTGCGTCGTCGTGCCGGCCGGTGGCAGTGGCGTCATCGTGCCGGGCGGTGGCAGTGGCGTCGGAGCTGTCGGCCACCGGCGCCTCATGGATGCCGGCGCCGTCGATGCCAACCTCACCGTCCATCCAGGACAGGTCCACCGCGCCGGAGTCGATCATCGCCAGCAGCTTGCGGGCGTTGACCAGCGGAGGGCCGAAGGCGAACCGCTCCAGCACCTGGGCGGCCTGCCGGAAGCGCGCCCACTCCTCCTCGGGGGCGTCGCTGCCGCGCAGGCCGGCGGAGATCTGGGAGTAGAGGGTCTGCCACACGCGGCCCAGCGCCCAGGCCGGACCGGGCGAGCGGTGGCCCTGGGCCGTCTCGATGCTGCGACGCAGCGCCGCCTCAGCCCGCCCCGGGCCGCGGGGCAGATCGGGTTCCGCACCGGTGCTCAGCGTGTGTTCGACGGCCGCGCGAGAACCGGCGACGGTGTCGCGCGCATCCCGTCCCGAGGTACTGGCGTGCTTCTTGGGCGCGGATGTCCCCTCGAGCATGGCGGTGGCGGCATTGACCACGATCGCCAGCACCGCGTCCGGCCCCATGCCCTGGCCGGAGGTGAATCGGGCGCGGGCCTGCTCGACGGCGCGCTCGCCGGCCTCGGTCAGGGGTGTTCCCGGGTTCGGCTTCGCATCCAGCAGCAGACCCTGCCGGGTGATCGGCCGGATCACGGTCGGCTCGTGCGGCCCGCGATGGTGCACCAGGCGGGCTGGGACGGCCGCCTCGGTGCCGCCGCTCGCGTCGACCTCGGTGCTCTCGGTGAAGGTGCCGCCGCGGCCCTCGGTGAGGGTCAGGCAGGCGTCGATGAAGGTCAGCGCCCCGCCGCGCACCGCGACCCGGGAACCGGGCGGGACCTGCTCGGCGCTGAGCATCCGCTCAGCGGGCAGCACCGCCGGGACCAGGGGGAGGGGTGAACTCCAGTGGTGCACCAGGGCGCCCCGGTGGCCGGCGGCGTGACCGGTGGCGATCAGCACCTCGTCCACCGGACCGACGTCCGCGGGAGCAGTGTCGGTGGTCAGATGCCAGGCGCTGCCCTCGCGCCGCAGGTCAGTCACCCGGGCCCGGGCGTGCTCCACGCGGGCATGGCGGGAGAGACCGTGGATCATCTGCTGCCAGCGCTGGGCGAGGTACTCGCCGACCACCGCGCGCGGCGGGTACGGCTCGTCGGCCAGCTGCGGGTACGGGCCCTGCACCCAGCTGGGGTACGCGGGGAAGTCGCCGGTGACGGGCTCATCCAGGATCGCCGCGGTCACGTTCAGCCGCAGGTGGTGCGGCTGGCCGGGGTGGTAGGCGGCGCCCGTGCCCGGCACGGTGACAGGATCGATCACCGTCACGGTCAGGCCGGATGCTGCTGACGATTCGGAGGCCGCAGCTCCCGCGTCGTCGGCGGTGGCCGTGGCGGAGCGCGCAGCATTCAGCAGCGCGGTCAGCTCCTCCAGCGCGTACAGCGCCTTCGGTCCGGCACCGACGACGGCGATCCGCAGCGGCGCATCGGCGGCCGGGCGAAGCGGTGTGCCAGCGGCTGCCATGGGCGGTGCAGTGCGGTCGTCGCGAATCGGGCGGGCAGCACCGTCGCTGCGGGCCGGATGGGCGGTGCCGGTCGGGACGGAGGGCTGCTCAGTCACGGCGGGCGGTCCTGCGCAGCTGCTCGATCCCCTCCGCGATCGCGTCCGTGTCGGCGTCGAGGTTCTCCCGCACCCACTGGTCGTCGTACACGGTCTCCAGGTACGGCACACCGCCGTCGTGCACCACGAACACCACGCGGGTGCCGGGCTCGAGGCTGGGGATCAGCCCGCCCAGGGCGTGCACGATGCCGCCGGTGGAGCCCCCGGCCAGGATGCCCTCGCTGCGGGCCAGGTGCCGGGCGCCCACCACGCAGTCCAGGCCCTCCACGCGGATCACCTGATCGGGTTCGACCTGGCGGGACAGCTCGGTGACCACTCCCGCACCCATGCCGGGCAGGGGGCGGGGCGCGGCGGTGCCGCCGAAGAGCACCGAGCCCACCGCGTCGACCGCGATCGCGCGGGTGGTCATGTCGTGGTCGCGGATGTACGCGGAGCAGCCGCCGATGGTTCCGGTGGTGGACACCGCCGCCATCAGCACGTCCACCTGGTGCCCGGTGGCCTCGGCGATCTCCCGCATGGTGCCGTCGTAGTGGGCACGGGGATTGGCGGGATTGCCGTACTGGTACAGGTTCACCGCATCGGGGATCTCCTCCAGCAGCTCCTTGACCCGGTTGAAGCGGGCGGTGAGCAGGTCGCCGGTGGCTGGATCGGGCTCGGAGACCAGGTCGATCTCCCCGCCGAGCGCCTGGATGGTGCGCACGGTGGTGGCGTTGGTACGGGCGTCGACCACGCACACGAACCGCACGTCGTGGGCGTTGCAGGCACGGGCCAGGGCCACGCCCAGGTTCCCGGAGGAGGACTCCACCACGGTGCCGCCGGGGGCCAGTCGCCCGGTCTGCAGGGCGTCGCGCACCATGCCCATCGCCGGCCGGTCCTTGGTGGAGCCGCCCGGGTTCACCGACTCCAGCTTCGCCAGGATCTCCACCCCGGAGTCGGGGAACAGGGAGTCCAGACGGATCAGGGGAGTGTTCCCGATGGCCTCGCTGATCCCGGCCACGATCGCGGGCACTGGGGCCGCGAACCCCGCCGCGGAGACGCCCGGGCCCTCCGGGGCGTTGTCGAGGCCGACGGGGATGTCGGGTCCGCTGGTGGCCGCCTCGGTGGGGGCGGCGGGCGGCCGGTCATCCTCGGGCGTGCTGCTGGTGTGCTCCCGCTGTGGGGAGCCGGTGGTGTGCTCCCGCTGCGGGGAGCCGGAGGTGTGGGTCACCTGGCCACGCTACGACATGCAGGCCCCATGAACGGACGGCCTGCTGTGACCGAATGGTCGAGGGGGCGTGGCACCCGCATCCGGTCCCGAAGGGTGCTGGTGGCCGCCGGAGTGCGCGACGAGCTGCCTGGCATCCCGGGACCGATCGGTCGGGTTCCTGGGTGCCCGTCGCAGGTGCGGAGCCTACGGTCGACGCATCACCGGGCGCGGCCGCCCGACGTCGGCGCGCCCGCTCATCCAGGTGTGGCCCAGGGGCCCGCACCCCGTTCGACCACCCGCTCGACCCGATGGAGGAACCGTGAGCACCGACCAGGACTTCACCCAGCAGGACGTCGTCGAGAAGCTGCGCGGCACCAGCATTGTCATGCTGACCACCGCCCGCGCCGACGGCAAGCTGCTGTCCCATCCCATGACCGTCCAGGACGTCACCGACGATGCCGATGTGTGGCTGTTCGTGGGCCTGCAGGGCGATCAGGCCGACGCCCTGCGCCAGGGCCCCGAGGTGAACCTCAACGTCTCCGAGGCCGGATCCTGGCTGTCCGTGGCCGGCAAGGCCACGTTCGTCGAGGACCGCGCCAAGATCGCCGAGCTGTGGGACGACTCCGCCAAGAGCTACTTCCCCGACGGCGTGGACGATCCGAACCTGGCCCTGGTGCTGGTCACCAGTGAGTCCGCACAGTACTGGGGCCTGCCCGGTGGCAAGGTCGCAGGTGTGGCCCAGATCCTCAAGGCCAAGGTCACCGGCGGGGACACCCCGGGCGGGACCGGCACCACCGAGCTGTGAGCTGTGAGCTGAGGGCCGTGGGCGAGGTGAGTCGACGGTCGTGAGCGCGCTGCGAGCTGAGGGTCGTGGGGGCGCTGCGAGCTGAGGGTCGTGGGTCGGTTCACGATCCGACCCGCCATCTGGAGAATCGACTGTGCCATCTGGGGGCGAATGACGCGCTCATTGGCCCCCAGATGACCAAGTCGAAGTGAGTCCCGGGCACATCCTCCCTGTTCCGTCGGCGCGACTGCCGGGCACATCCGACCGGCTACCGTGACCCCATGCTCGGTCTGCTCACCCTCGACCTCGGCACCTCTGCGGCGAAGGCCGCACTGCTCGACCTCGAGGGGCACCTCCACGGCGCGGCGAGTGCCGCGTACCCCACCTGTCACACCCCGGACGGCGGCACCGAGCAGGACCCGGACCACTGGGTGCGCGCCGCCCGTATCGCGATCACTGAAGTCCTCCCGGCCTGGGTCGAGGTCGCCGCACTGTGCCTGACCGGCCAGATGCAGGACCTGGTCCTCGAGGGCGCACACAGAGATGTGGGTGGCGCGCGGGAGGGTCTGGCTCCCGAGCACGGTGCTGTGCGACCCGCCGTGCTGTACACCGACCTGCGTGCGGGCACCGAGCACGACGAGATCTGCACGGACCTCGCCCGCGACGGCGAGGACTGGGACCGCATCACCGGGAACCTGCAGGACGCCAGCAGCTGCGCCGCGATGTTCCGGCGCCTTGTGCGCCACGAGCCCGAGTCCGTCCGTCGCGCCCGCGGCCTGGTGTTCGGCCCCGCCGGGCACCTCGCGCACGTCCTCGGGGCCGGGCTCCACTGCGACCTGACCACCGCTGCGGCCACCGGACTGCTCGATGCCTGCACCCGCACCTGGTCACCTGCGTTGGCCCGCGCCGCCGGGATCGACCCGGCCCTCCTGCCGTACCTGACCAGTTCCGTCGGGGAGGTCGTGGGCCACACCGACAAGTCCGCCCCCGCCCTGCTGGGTGTGCCCGCCGGTGTTCCGATCGTGCTCGCGCCCGGTGATGCGGGTGCCGCGACGCTGGGGATCACCGGCCTCGCCCCCGGCCAGGACCACGTCTCCCTGGGAACCAGCGGCTGGATCGCGAGCGTTCGACGCGCCGCGCAGGACCGGGCTGCAGCTGGCGGCTCGGACCGGGCCGCGAACGGTGCCTCGAACCTGGCATCGCTCTCGACCTCGAACCCGGCCTCGATCTCGACCTCGGACCCGGCCTCGCACCGGCTCGCCCTCGGCGGCGGCGCTGAGCTGCACATCTCCGCGATCCTCGCCGCTGGGGCAGCTGCGGCCTGGGCGCGGCGCGCCTACCTCTCAGATGCCGACGCGACCGCCGCCGATCAGATGCTCGAGGCCCGTGAACGCGAGCGCGGCCGCGGGCCGACGGGCCTGCTGGTGCTGCCCTCGTTGGGCGGTGAACGGTTCCCCGTGCGGGATGACGTCCTGCGCGGGGCGGTGTTCGGCATCGATGCCACAACCGGTGCGACCGACCTCTACGCCGCGACCCTCGAAGGGGTCGCACTGGCCCTCTCGCACGCGCTCGATCCCGCCAGCGCCGGGCAGCTGCTGCCCGTGGTCGGCGGGGGAGCGGCCTCGGCACCCTGGCGGCGGATCCTGGCCGACGTCACCGGTCGGCCCGTGCTGCACGCCGACGGGTCGGATGCGACCCTGCTCGGTGCTGCGCTCGCGGGTGCCGACGCCCTGGATCTGGACCACGGCATCGTCCCGCTCGCCGAGCAGGGTGGGGACGTGACCGCACCGGACCCGTCGGCGGTTGTCGCCTATGCCGAGCTGCGGCCGGTGCACCGGAGGCTGTACGGGGCGGTCGCCGAGTTCGCCCGAGTGGGCTGAGACCGCGGAGAAATTTGGAGCTCAGCCCTGGCTGGGCACTGCTGGCGCCAGATGCTCGTACACCTCATCCAGGCCGTGACGGTTGCGCAGCTGGACGAGCAGTTGACGGGGGGACTGCGGCGGCCGTTGCCGACGGCTCGCAAGGATCTGGAGTGCGCGAACAGCTTCGGCACGGTGAGCAATCACTGTGTTGGCTGCGAAGTCCTGGGCGGAAAGCACCTCCACCGTGGCCTCCTGAAGTGCGGCGCAACTGGCGAGGCCACTGCGCCGGTCATCGGTGACGATCGCGTCAGCCTTGCCCATGATCGCAGCGTGGGCGACGTGACCGTCGTCTGGATCTCGAAGGTCGTACGGGTAGGTGCCAGACTTCGGAGCGATGATGGTGGATCCGGGGAATGCTTCGTCCATCTGACGCAGCAGCCGTTGCCGGGCATCGTGGTTCGCCGTCAGACCACGTCTCTCGTCGAGACGGCGAAGCACGTACTCGAGTTCCGTGATGATGCCAGTACCCCACAGTGGCGCGAAGCCGTGCTCGGCCGCGATCTGCAACAGGAAGTCCCGTTGCAGATCGGGCACGAGCACACAGGTGTCAAGAACGGCGCGGTACACCTGTCTCAGTGTGCCAGGGGCACCCGACGTTCAGGCCCGGTCCCTAGCCTCGCGAAGGGCCTCAGCGATATCAGCCTGGGTACTCTGGTCGTACTCGGACGATGTGTCGGAGATGAAGTCGGTCCGACGATCGTGGAGGGAATCCCGGTAGCAGAGGACATCCTTCAACCGGAGCTTTCGGCGTTGCTTGCCAGGTATTCGAGCGGGGATCTCACCCGCATCGATGAGCTTCACGACCGTCGGCCGACTGAGCCCGAGGATCTCTGCGGCCTGTTGCGTGGTGACCTCCTGGTCCCTGGCCACGATGCTCACCGACTGGCCGCGCTGTAGAGCGGTCGCGGCCTCTTTCAGGATCGCGAAGAGTTCCGCTGAGAGCTCCACACGGTCATGCTCGTCGGCACCCGTGAGGAAGAACGATGGGGACGGGGCGGTTCCATGCCGCTGTTCGTGTGCGACGACGAAGCTCAGCAGCTTCCCGGAGGCGTCGGCTGCCCGGGGGGTCTCAACGGTGTGGACGCTGGGAATGATGGCTGATTCAGGCATGGAGAGTCCTCGTCGTCCGTGCTGCGTGCGGGTGATCGGCTGTACGTGCGGTCACGATTTCGCGGGATCGCCCGCGAGGTCGAGCGCCTGGGTGTTCTGCCGACCCCTGAACTGCGATACTACACCGGTTGCGAAAGTTACGAAAGCGCTGGTGTGGGTGATCCACGTCGTCTTTGTCCGGCGTCAGTTCCGCACGGTCTCCAGCGCGATCGAGTCCTCGCCGATCTCGGTGCAGGGGAAGGTGGTGTCGGTGACGGTGAACGATTCCCCGACCGAGCATTCGTAGGGATCGGCGTTCAGCTCGACGGTGGCTGGTCCGCCCTCGGTCGATTGGTCCAGATGGATCTTGTCGTGCATGTCCGCGGGCTTCTCGTAGCCGTGGGAGGCATCGAGGGGGCGAGGCAGGTCGTGCAGGCTGTTGCCGGTGATCTCGATGCGGCAGGAGCTGTCCGTGTCGCAGCTGCTCTTGATGGAGCTCGTCTCGCACGCGGCCAGTGGCAGCAGCACGGCGCCGGCCAGAAGTGCGGCGGCAAGGTGGCGCTGTCGTTGAGCCATGCACCCATGGTGGCAAAGTCCAGAGAGCTTGGGGAGGGGGAGAACTCCCCATCCGCAGGGACGGCCCCGGGTGCGGGGAGCCGACCGCCGGACCACCGCCGCCCGGTTAGTGCGCTCAGCGCCGGCCCACGAGCCTGCCCTCAGCGTCGGCCCACGAGCCTGCCCTCTGCGCCGACCCACCAGCCTGCCCTCACCGCCTCCCCACGAGCCTGCGCTCGGCGGCATGGTCCAGCCAGGTGCCCAGCAGAGCACGCAGCGTGGTCGGGGCCTCGGGGTCGTCGTCCACCCGCAGGTCAACGATGCTGGTGAACGGCCAGCTCGCCTCCGGGTCGATGCGGGCCACCATCACGGCGGCGGACTGTCGGCCCCGGATGTCACCACCGGCGTCGTCGGCCGCGATCAGCGCCTGAACCAGGGACAGAGCCAGGCCGTCGCCGGAGCCGGAGGAGCGCACCGTGCGGGTCATCGCCTCCAGCACCTCGGGGCCGGCCAGGCAGTTGCCCAGCGCGATCAGCGAGGGCCGATGGAGGCCGTCGTGGATGTGCACGCCGCTGCCCTCCGAGAGGCCCTCCCAGCCGGCCGCTGCGGCCGTCCCGCCGTGCGAATGGCCCGCCCAGCCGACATTGAGCTCCCCCGTGTGGGCGGCACCGCGACCGGCCAGGTCCAGCACCCCGCACTGGCGCCGCTGTGGCTGGTCATCGGTGGCCAGCGCCGCAGCCAGCGCAGCCTCGGGCGTGGCACCCGGTGCTTCCAGCCCTGACAGCAGTGCCCCGTGCAGTCCGCGGTTGGTGGCGGCCTGACTGATCGAGACGCCACGGGCGGGATCCACGATCATCACGGCGTTGCCCACGGCCAGGGACCGGCTGGCACTGGCCGCCCCGAGCAGGCCGTGCAGCGGGTCGACCACGGCGAGGGAGAACGTCATGGGTCCCTTCCGACGAGCCTGGGAAAGCGATCACGAATACACAACGATCCAGCGCATGCGCTCAATTCTCACCCATCCGGAGGGTGTCCTGGACCACAGTGGGAAGACAGCTCGCGATGCCGCAGCATCTCGTCCCCCGGGGAAGGACCTCTCATGAAGCTCGACCGCCGCACTCTTCTGGCCGCCTCCGGAGTCTCGGGGGCAGCGCTGCTCGCAGCCTGCTCCGGCGGCGGGGAGGACGTCGACCTCGACGGCGGGGGCGCCGGCTCCGACGGCGGCGGGGCCGTCGACGGCGCCGAGCTGATCGCCGCGATCGCCGGTGAGCCGGACCAGCTGGACCCCCACAGCACCACCGCCTACTTCTCCTTCCAGGTGCTGGAGAACATCTTCGACACCCTCGTCGAGCCCGACGAGAACCTGGAGATGGTGGGAGCGCTCGCCGAGGACTGGGAGGTCAGCGACGACCAGCTGACCTACACCTTCACCCTGCGCGAGGGCGTCACCTGGCACGACGGCAGCGAGTTCACCGCCGATGACGTCGTGTACTCCTACAACCGGATCATCGACGAGGAGCTCGCCAACGCCTGGCGCCTGGCCGCCATCGAATCGGTGGAGGCGCCCGACGCCGGCACCGTGGTGATCACCGTGGGCTCACCCACCCCGGACCTGCTGGCCAACCTGGGCAACTTCAAGGGCCTGGCGATCGTCAAGCAGGACAACGTGGACTCCGGCGACATCGTCACCTCGCCGATCGGCACCGGCCCGTTCAAGCTGGCCGACTACACCGCGGGCGACCACATCGCCCTGGAGGCCAACCCGGACTTCTGGGGCGGCGCCCCGGCACTGGGCGGCGTCACCTTCCGGTTCATCTCCGAGGGGTCCACCGCCGTCACCGCCCTGCAGAACTCCGAGGTGCACTGGACGGACTCCTTCGAGCCGCAGCGCGTGGAGCAGATCGAGGGCAACGACGCGCTGGTGCTGGGCCAGGTGCCCTCCAACGACTACTGGTACCTGGCGCTGAACATCGCCAACGCCCCCTGGGACACGGTGGAGGCCCGCCAGGGCATCGCCTACGCCATCGACCGCGAGGCCATCATCCAGGCCTCCACCCAGGGCACGGCCGTGGCCAACCAGCTGGCCATCCCGGAGACCTCCTCCTGGTACCACGAGTACAGCACCTACTCCACCGACCCGGACAAGGCGCAGGAGCTGTTCGACGCCGCCGGTGGCGTGGACGGCACCACCATCCGCTTCATGGCCACCTCGGAGTACCCCGAGACCGTCAGCTCCGCCCAGCTGATCGCTGATCAGCTCTCCCCGTTCGGGATCACCGTGGAGATCTCCACCGTGGACTTCGCGACCTGGCTGGCCGAGCAGAACGCCGGCAACTTCGACATGCTGATGATGGGCTGGCTGGGCAACATCGACCCCTCCGGCTTCTACTACGCCCAGCACCACTCCGAGGGCGCCAACAACCGCCAGAGCTACTCCAACCCCGAGGTGGACCGGCTGCTGGAGGAGGGCGGCGCCGAGCCCGACGAGGCACGCCGCAAGGAGATCTACGCCGAGGCCGCCACGATCATCGCCGACGAGTGCAGCTACATCTACCTGTACAACCCGGCGGTGCTGCAGGCATGGGTGCCGGAGGTCGAGGGCTACGAGGCCCGCGGTGACGCCGCCATCCGCTTCCGCGACACCTCCCTGAACCAGTGACCGCGGCCCGCTCCGCCGGGTCGCGCGCCGCAGCGGGCTCCTCCAGCCGCCTGCCCGGGTGGCTGCGCAACCCCACCGTGCAGTTCGTGCTGCGCCGCCTCGGGTACTCCCTGGTGGTGCTGCTGGGTGTGATCATCGTGGTGTTCACGATGCTGCACCTGGTGCCCGGCGACCCGATCCGGGTGGCCCTGGGGACCCGCTTCACCCAGTCCTCCTACGACGCCCTGCTGGAGCGCTCCGGGCTGGACCGCCCGCTGATCGTGCAGTTCTTCAGCTACCTGGGCGGAGTGTTCACCGGGGACCTCGGGGTGAGCTTCCGCAGCGGCCGCTCGGTCACCGACCTGCTGCTGCAACGCCTGCCGGCCACCGCCTCGCTCGCGGCCGTGGCGATCCTGATCGCCCTGGTGATCGCGATCCCCGCCGGGATCTACTCGGCACTGCGCGAGGGCCGGGCCTCCGATGCGATCGTCCGCGTGACCAGCCAGTTCGGTGTGTCCGTGCCGGACTTCTGGCTGGGCGTGCTGCTGATCATGCTGTTCGCCGCGGTGCTGGGCTGGCTGCCCTCCTACGGGTACACCGCGCTCACCGAGGACCCGCTGGACTGGGCCCGGCACGTGATCCTGCCCGGCGCCACCTCCGGGCTGGTGGCCGCCGCGATCATCACCAGATACGTCAGATCCGCGGTGCTGGAGGTCAAGAGCTCCGGCTACGTGCGCACCGCCCGCTCCAAGGGCCTCGCGCCGCGCACCGTGCTGAGCCGCCACATCGTGCGCAACGCACTGATCCCCATCCTCACCATCACCGGCATCCAGCTGGCCACGATCCTCTCGGGGCTGATGGTGGTGGAGGTGGTGTTCGCCTGGCCGGGCCTGGGCCGGTTGATCTACGACAGCGTCGAGGCCCGCGACTACCCGGTGGTGCAGGGTGGCGTGCTGCTGGTGGCGGCCCTGTTCCTGCTGGTGAACTTCGTGGTCGACGTGCTGTACGCCGTCGTCGACCCCCGGATCCGGCTGTCGTGAGGAGGCTGCGATGAGTCAGAACGACCCGCGTGCCGCCGCAGAGGCGGCCGAGCTGGCCGATCCCGTCGACCCTGCCGCCCAGGGCACTCCGGCCGATCCCGCCGAGCCCGCGAACCCCACGGGCTCGGGTGATCCCGCGGATCCGTCGGCCGACGTCGACGCTCCCACCGAGCAGCGCCGCCCCACCTGGCGGGTGCTGTTCTCCAACCCGGTCACCGTGATCTCGGCCCTGGTGCTGCTGCTGGTGGTGCTGGTGGCGGTGTTCGGCCGCTGGCTGATCCCCTACGGCATCAACTCCACCGACGTGCTGAACTCCCTGCAGGGTCCCAGCGCCGATCACCTCTTCGGCACCGACGATCTCGGCCGCGACGTGTTCAGCCGCGTGATCGCCTCCACCGAGACCTCCCTGCAGGTGGCGCTGATCTCCGTGGCCTTCGCTCTGGGCGTGGGCACCGCGATCGGTGTGACCGCCGGGTACGTGCGGGGCATCGTGGACACGGTGCTGATGCGGCTGGTGGACGTGCTGTTCGCGTTCCCGGTGGTGCTGCTGGCCCTGGTGATCGTGGCGATCCTGGGCACCGGCAAGTGGACCACCATGCTGGCCGTGGGCGTGGTGTACACGCCGATCTTCGCGCGCGTCTCCCGAGCTTCCACCCTGTCGGTGAGCGTGGAGCCGTACGTGCAGGTGTCCCGCACCATGGGCACCGGGCACCTGTTCATCCTCACCCGGCACGTGCTGCCCAACATCATGGCGCCGCTGATCGTGCAGACCTCCGTCTCCCTCGCCTTCGCGATCCTCACCGAGGCCACCCTGTCGTTCCTGGGCATGGGCATCCAGCCGCCGGAGCCGTCCTGGGGGCGGATGATCTTCGATGCGCAGTCGTGGATCGGGCAGGCCTGGTGGATGGCCGTGTTCCCCGGTGCCGCGATCTTCGTGACGGTGCTGGCCTTCAACCTGTTCGGCGATGGCCTGCGCGACGTGATGGACCCCAAGCAGCGCAGCCTGATGGAAGCGAGGATGAAGTGATGAGCGCTTCCCTGCGTGAGTCCGTGCTGGACGTGCGCGACCTGAAGGTGAGCATCGGCCGGCGCACCATTGTGGAGGACATCTCCTTCTCCGTGCAGAAGGGGCAGACGGTGGGCCTGGTGGGGGAGTCCGGCTCCGGCAAGTCGATGACGGTGCTGGCCGCCACCGGGCTGATGGACGCCCCCGCGTCCAGCGCCACCGGCTCCTCCGTGCTCGCGGGGGAGAGAGAGCTGATCGGTGCGACGCAGGCGCAGCTGCGCAAGGTGCACGGCTCCCGCATCGGCTTCGTGTTCCAGGACCCGTCCACCTCGCTGAACCCGCTGCTGACGATCCAGCGGCAGATCACCGAGTCGCTGGAGGCCCACGGCCGCGGCACCCCGAAGGAGGCCCGGCGCCGGGCACTCGAGCTGCTGGAGGCGGTGGGCCTCCCGGACCCGGAGGACCGCCTGCACTCCTTCCCGCATCAGCTCTCCGGTGGTCAGCGCCAGCGCGTGATGATCGCGATCGCCCTGGCGTGCGAGCCGGAGCTGCTGATCGCCGATGAGCCGACGACGGCGCTGGACGTGACCACGGAGCGGCAGATCATCGAGCTGGTGTGGGACCTGCAGGAGCGACTGGGCAGTGCGGTGATCTGGATCAGCCACGACCTGGGCGTGATCGGTCAGGTGGCCGACGACGTCACGGTGCTGCGCCACGGGAACATCGTGGAGCAGGCCCCGGTGCAGGACATCTTCGCCGGCCCCCGCGAGGCGTACACCCGGGAGCTGCTGGACGCGCGCCCGCTGATCGGCGTGGCCGCCCCACCCACCCCGCCGGGGGAATCCCCGGTGTTGCTGGACGTGCAGGACCTCGACGTGAAGTTCCAGGTGCGCACCCCCACCGGATCCCGCACCATCCACGCGGTGGACGACGTGTCCTTCCAGGTGCGCAAGGGGCACACCCTGGGGATCGTGGGGGAGTCCGGCTCCGGCAAGTCCACCATCGCGAATGCCCTCACCGGCCTGGTCGAGCCCGAGGCGGGCACCGCGACCCTCACGGGCACGGACCTGTTCCAGCTGTCCCGCGGAGAGCGGCGGGATGTGCGACGCCGCCTGGCGATGGTGTTCCAGGACCCGTTCTCCTCCCTGAACCCGCGCACCGAGATCGGGACGTCGATCGCGGAGCCGCTGAAGGTGCACCAGCTCGGCGGTAAGGACAAGGCATCGCGGAAGGGGAGGGTGCAGGAGCTGCTGGACTTGGTGCACCTGCCGCGGGACTTCGCCTCCCGCTTCCCGCACGAGCTCTCCGGCGGTCAGCGTCAGCGCGTCTCCGTCGCCCGGGCTCTCGCACTGGAGCCGGACGTAATCATCCTGGATGAGGCCACCAGCGCGCTGGACGTGTCCGTGCAGGCCAAGGTGCTGGACCTGCTGCGGGAGCTGCAGGGCGAGCTGGGGCTCACCTACCTGTTCATCGCGCACGATCTCGCCGTGGTGCAGCAGATGAGCCACGACGTGCTGGTGATGCAGAAGGGCCGCGCCGTGGAGCACCGGGAGGCGTCCGAGCTGTTCGCCGATCCCCGCGAGGACTACACCAAGATGCTGCTGGCCGCGATCCCGCCAGCGGAGCCGCGGGCGGGTAGCCGGGTGTGAGGGACGGTGAGGGCGGCATCTGCCGACCCCCACGCCCACCCCGCTTCCGCTGCAGGATCATCGTGAGGCCACGGTGGCACGGCGAAAGTACCCAACGAAGCGCTAAACAAGCTAATCTGAACCAACTTTAGGTAGTTTGTTGATTCTGTTGGGGGATAGGGATGAAGTCGTTCACCCCGCTGGAGCGAACGCTCGGAGCGGTCCCGGGGACGCTCGTCGGCGACCTGAGAAGCATCGACATCGGGCGGGGGCGCGAGGAGCTCTACGCGAACCAGCTCCCCGAACTGCTCACAGCACTGGCCGCGCGGGCTCGAGTCCAGTCCATCACTGCCTCCTCTGCACTCGAGGGTGTGCTCGTGCCCGACAAGGCCCGCGCTGCCAGGATCATCGATGGATCGGCACGGGGGCTGCGCACCCGCAGCGAACAGGAGTTCGCCGGGTATCGGGCGGCTCTGGACTATCTCTTCGCGGACGACTGGCGTCCGCTCAACCTCGGATTGATCCTGCACCTGCACCGCCTGCTGTTCTCCGAGACGCCCGGTAAGGGTGGGACCTTGAAGACCAGTGACAACCTCGTGGTCGACAGGAACGAGGTCGACTCCCGGAGCATCAGGTTCACCCCCGTGCCTGCCGCCTACACCGCGCAGTACCTGGACGATCTCCTGAACGGGTACCTCGAAGCACGCTCCGCTGATGCTCATCACCCCGTTCTCCTCATCGGCCTGCTCATCCTCGACCTGCTGACGATCCACCCGTTCGACGATGGGAACGGGCGGGTGGCCCGCGTGCTCACCAACGCTCTGCTTGCCGAGGCCGGATACGGGATCGGTCGATACGTTTCACTCGAGCAGCTGATCGCTGAATCCGCCGACGACTACTACGCCTGCCTGCTGGAATCCACCCATGGTTGGCATGACAACGAGCATGACGTCTGGCCCTGGCTCAGGTACTTCGTATCGCTGCTGACCAAGGCGTACAGACGTTTCGAGGAAGGCGCTGCGTCGGATCGCTCGACGGGCAGCAAGCAGGACCGAGTCCGTGAGTTCGTACTGGATCACGCACCGGAGTTCTTCGCGATCGGTGACGTGCGTGCTGCCCTTCCCGGCGTCAGCGATCAGACGATTCGGCTGGTGCTGGATGCATTGCGCAAGGACGGGCGGATCCGTTCGGAAGGAACCGGGCGGGGTGCTCGGTGGCACCGGCTCGGTGGGACCTGAGATCAATCAAGGTGAAACGCTGGATGGGCCGGGCATGATGGGTGCATGCCGAAGAAGAAAGCGCGCCGCCCCTCCCGCAACTCAGCTCAGCACAAACAGACCCGCAAGCGGGATGAGCTCGCGGAGAAGAGGGCGCATCGCGAGCGTCGCCTGCTGCTCGAGCAGTTCGTCTCCTGGCGCATCGCAAGCGTCCCCCGTGGCGCGGCGGAAAACGAGGCCACGCACGTCGAGACGCTGCTGAACCTCAAAGCCGACCAGCTGGGGGTCGTGGACCCGACCTGGTGGTCCTTGGACCTCATCGAGCTGCTGCTGCTCGAAGTGGTGCCCCGCAAGGTCATCCAGCCGCGGGAGCTCGCGATGGAGCAGGGGCCGGCGCTTCAGCAGTTCTTCGACTTCCTTGCCGCCCAAGGACTCTGGCATGAGCGGAGCGACCCGGTGCAGCAAGCCCGGCGGCTGGTCGAAGGGCTCGAGTTCGAGGCGCTCGAGGCGTTGGATGACCCGACGCGACGGTCCCTCTCCGGGAACCTCCTTGCCTATGCCGCAACCCTGGGGGTCACTCCGCAGGAGCCGCAAGCACTCGAGGACTTCTTCGACTGGTACAACACTGCCCTCACCATCGACGAGCGCCGAGCTATCAGCGACACCGGCCGACTGGACGAACCCAGCACGCCGTTCGAACCGGGCATGTCCGGTTCGGGAAGACCGGCAGCTCGAGGGTCGGCGTTCTTCCCACCCTCGCAGGAGGAGAGCGCGTTCTGGCCGGATGACGACGTCATCGGCGGGAAGCTCGATGACGAGCTCGAGGATGCGGAGTTCGACCATGCGCCCTTGTCGTGGCCGTGGTTCCTGCCGGAGGGCATCGACTATCCCGTGAGCGACGAGGAGTGGGAAGCGCTGCGGGACGACCCGGCCGCGTTTGCTGCGCTGTTCGATGAGGTGCCCATGGTGCAGCGGGCGGCCCAGCTGCTTGCCTTCATCGGGGAGAGCCGCCAGGTCACCTCGACCGGTGCATTGCGGCGGGCAGATGTCGACACCCTGATCGAACAGTGGGGGCTCGATCCGGGTCCACGGAAGGTGACTTCCATGTGGGATGTCCCGGAGATCGTTGGTCCGTGGACAGCGCTGGTGGCGGGGGAATGGCTGGACATGGGGCGCACGAAGGTCTATCGGGAGCCTGGCGGGGACCCCGTGCCCGACCGGGAGGACTCACAGGCGTACACCGAGTTCGGAAAGGTCATCATCACCACACTGCTGATGACGATGGTCTTCGACGAGGTCGATGGCCTCCAGGGTGGACCGGACACCTTCACCGCCCTGATGCTCTCGGCTGCTCCTGGTGGTGTCGAGATCCTGCAGGACGTCCCCCCGGGGCTGCTCAGCGGAGACGACGACATCGATGGGGACGTGGAGAGGATCTCCCGGTTGTGGAGGACCCTCAGCGACCTGGAGCAGCTCTCGGATTTCGGACTGTTGCGACGAGAGGACGTAGCCGACGGGGCCAGCACTCGGTACATCGGGAACACGGCGGTGCTGCTGATGGTCAACGCCGTCCTCGCCATGCTGGCAGAGGGCGCGGAGGGGATGTAGATGCGCCCCCAGCAACAGGCGGGATCCTGGCACATAGGACAAGGGGGACGCTGATCCGGCCCGCCTGCAGGAGAAGTACCGGGAACAGCCCTACCAGGGGCCGGACTCCCCGCGGCTGGACTGGGCGGTATAGGCGGTCAGAGAACCTCTACGTCAACGATCTGCAGGGAGGGGGCGTTCGTTCGGCCGCCAATGGAGCTGTAACTCTTGCCACCCTCGATGACTACTGAGAGCTTCACTTCATCGTCTTGGACTACGTCGGAGAGATCGGGGCATTCTGATTCTCCGTCCCCGCTGTATGCAAGGGAGTTGTGTTCGTAGTCGTACTGTTGGGACTGCTTGGGGTGGTGTCATAGCGTCGAAGCAACACTCCCGGTCGGCGGGGGTCTGATCGGTGGAGTGTGCGTGTCGCGCGTCAGACTTAGTGGCAGGGCCGTTATGTAGGTCCTGAAGGAGAGTCAGACATGGGTAGACCACCCTCGATTCCGGCGGAGAAGAAGACCCGGATAGTGCTGAGCGTGCTGGCCGGCGAGATGTCCATCGCCGAAGCGGCACGCAAGGAGAAAGTCAGTGAGCAGTCCATCGGACGGTGGAAGGCCGAGTTCCTGGAAGCCGGCAAGACCGCCCTGGTGGCCGGCAGGTCCGGACCATCCTCCCGAGAGGAACAGCTGGAGGCCGAGGTCGCCGAGCTGACCCAGGCCTTGGGCGAGGCACACCTGGAGGCCAGGGTGTGGAAGAAGTCCGCGGAGGGCCGGCTGGGCCCTTCGAGGACCTCGAGGTGATCCGCGTGGAAGCGGGCATGTCGACCGCGAGGTTCTGCCAGCTCTTCGACATGCCCGAGCGGACCTGGCGCCGCTGGCAGGCCAAGGCCCGCACCGGGACGGCGGTGAAGGGACCGTGGCCGCAACCGGCACGGCAGGCCGCCAGGGAACTGGTGGTCAAGCACGCGCTGGCCCATCCGGCGGGGGGGCATCGGAAGATCTGGGCGATGGTCCGCCACGACGGGCATGTTGTTTCCGAGGCGACCGTGCTGCGAATCCTGCGCGACGAGGGGCTGATTCTGCCCGCGCAGTACCAACGGGAGCGACGGAAGCTGGCCGAGCGGCGCAAGGCCGCGTTCGCCACCGAGCCCTCAGGCCCGAACCAAGTCTGGCAGCTGGACTTCAGCGAGGTCGAGACCACCACCGGAGGGACCTGGCGGCTGGCCGGGTGCTGAAGCGCCCTGGGTTTCGTTCCGTGGTTAGACGGTCGCGGGCGCGGTCGTCGTGGTGTGAGTGTAGGCCGCTTCGACTGCCGCTGGAGTGCGGTAGTCGAGCGCCTCGTGGAGCCGGGTCGTGTTCCACCAGTGGACCCAGCCCATCGTCGCCAACTCGACTTCGCTGACCGAATCCCAGATCCGCTTCGAGTAGATCAGTTCCGTCTTGTAGAGACCGTTCACGGTCTCGGCCAGGGCGTTATCGTAGCTATCGCCAACGGTGCCGACTGATGCTTTCACCCCCGCTGCGATGAGAGCGTCCGAATAGGCCAGTGAGACATACTGACTGCCCCTGTCGGAGTGGTGAACCAATCCGCTATCATTCCTGCTTGCACCAGTGGAAAGAAGTGCGTGCTCCAGTGCGAGCAAAGGTAGAGACTGTGTGTGGAGTGTGGGTGCGACCGCCCAGCCGACGATTCTCCGACTGAAGACATCGGTGATGAATGCGACGTAGCAGAATCCGGCGAGGATCCGGACGTAGGTGATGTCAGCGACCCAGAGCTGCCGCGGACGGTCCGCGGCAAACTTCCGTTCCACAAGGTCGGGGCGCTCATCCGGTCCGGCTCCAGGGCAGGTGGTGACGGGCTTACGGCCTCGCCGGACGCCTTGGAGTCCCGCGATCCTCATCAGTCGTGCCACCTGGTCGCGACCGACGTCCCATCCCGCATGCCGCATCGCGTGCCACATCTTCCGGACCCCGTAGACGCTGTAGTTCTCCTTGTGAATTCGTTTCACCTCCTCCACGAGCATCTCGTCCCGAACGCTGCGCGCGGAAGCATTCCTGTTCTTGGAGGCGCGGTATCCGCGGGAGGTGATGAACCCACATTCTGTCACACCGAGGATGCGGCAGATGGCCTCGACCCCGAACTGTTCGCGATGCATGTCGATGAACGCGATCATTTCGTCGTGGGGCGGTCGAGTTCCGCTGCGAAAAACGCCGAGGCGGCTTTCAGGATCTCGTTCGCGCGTCTCGCCTCGGCGAGTTCTCGCCGGAGCCGGCGGTTCTCCCCCTCGAGCGGCCCCCCCGGGCCGGCTGGTTCGGTGGGGCCGTAGCGGTTGCACCAGATCCGCAGCGTCTCCGTACCGACACCGAGCTGCGGGGCGACCGCACGGATCGATGCTGCACGGGGACCACCCTCGCGTACCTGACGGTCGTAGACCATACGCACGGCACGGTCACGCAGCTCTGGACTGAACTTCTTGGGCATGCTCCGATTCTCCTTGCTGAGACTCGGAACGGAACCCAGGGCGCTTCAGTGCCGGGACTACTGGTCCAAGTACGAGCACCCCTTCCACGTTTCGCCCACCGGGAACCAGCACGACGCGATCGACGCGATCGAGTTGGCCCTGGCCGACTACGAGGCCATGTTCGGTCACCCGCTGGTCGAGGCCTGCCCGGTCGATCCCGAGACCGGTGAGCTGTTGCCCGTGGTGACCATCGTGACGGACAACGGCGGGCCGTTCCGGTCCTTCCGCTTCGAGTCCTTCATCGCCGCCCACCCCGAGCTACACCACGTGCGCACCCGAGTGAAGACCCCGGGGCAGAACGGGTCCCGTGAACGCGGCTTCGGCACGCTGAAGTACGAACGGCTCTACCTGGACGAGATTGACGACGCGATCGTGCTCGCCGAGCGGGCCGAGGACTACCGGATCGAGTACAACGAGCTCCGGCCCCACGAGGCCATCTCATGGAACCGGCCCAAGGAGGTGCACCTGGGCCTGGCCGACCCCACCACCCCGACATTCAAAACCAAGGAAATCCTGCCAACTACTTGACGCGGGACACCGTCCCGAGACGGACGCCGACGGCACGATGACGTACCGCCTTCAGCGGGGACCGCTCGCAGATCTGGCTGCCCGGGCAGCGGACGCCCCCGGCAGGCGCCATTTGATGATCATCGATGAGATCAACCGGGCCAATCTCCCGAAAGTGCTCGGCGAACTGCTGTTCCTGTTCGAGTATCGCGACACCCCGGTGCGAACGCTGTACCGGCCTGATGACCCTTTCGAGCTCTCGAAGGACATCTGGTTCATCGGCACCATGAACACCGCCGACCCTTCCATCGCACTGGTGGATGCAGCTCTCAGGCGCCGGTTCCACTTCATCCCCTTCTTCCCCAACCATGGCCCGATGAAGGGACTGCTGGACCGCTGGTTGAAGAGGGAGGGGGAGGAGGAGTGGGTCGGGGAGCTGGTCGCCCAGGTCAATGCTGAACTCGAGACGGTACTGGGCGGCCCTCATCTGCAACTCGGACCCAGCCACTTCATGAAGCGCGGCCTGGATGAGGCGGCGCTGTGCCGCATCTGGGAGTACGACATCGAACCGTTCATCGAGGACCAGTTCTTCGGCGACCAGGCACGGATCGAGCACTTCCGCTTCCCCCAGGTGATGGCTCGGTTCCGAGAGGTCGCCGGTGAGGCGATCGCCGATCCATCGGCCGACGACGCCCCGCAAGCCTGATCCGCATGCCAGTGCTCGCGGAGTACGAGTCGCAGGAGCTGGAGCTCACGCGCCGTCAAGCGGAGGCGCTGCAGGCGACCGGGGTGGTCGGGGTGTCGCCGGCACCTGGGGCGCGGTGGCGAGTCACCGCGACGTCGCACGTGGGCACGATCGCGGTCGAAGGGGTTCGGTTGCTGATCCGACCGAAGATCCGCCCCGAGAATCTCTTCCTGCTGCTGGAGCCAGGGCTGCCGCCGAGTGCCTGGCGGCAGCAAGCGTTCGAGTACGACGCGACCTCCGACCTGCTGCCCGCGGTGTTCGCTTTCTTCGCCCGAACCGTCGAGACGACCCTGGGGCGCGGAGTGCTGCGGTCCTACGAGGTGGTGAAAGAGCCTCTGATCGCCTTGCGCGGGCGGCTGGACGTCATCGGTCAGTTCCGCCGCGCCGGTGTGCTGACACCGATGGCCTGCACGTACGACGATTTCACCGAGGACATCGTGGAGAACAGGGTGCTGCGCGCGGCCATTCGCCGCGCGCTGCACGTCCCGGCTGTCGCTGCGGCCGACCGGCAAAGGCTCATGCGGCAGCTCGTCGCGCTCGACGCGGTCGCTGATGCCCCTGTTAGGCCCGATACCGTCGACAGCATCCACATCACCCGCCTGAACAAGCACTACGAACCAGCACTGCGGCTCGCGCGCCTCGTGCTTGCGAACATGACTTTGGCCGATGCGGCTGGTGGCACCACGGCCTCCTCCTTCGTGATCGACATGAACGACCTGTTCCAGCGTTTCGTGACCGAGCGGCTGCGGTCGGCGCTGCGGGGAACGCTCGATGTCATCTCGGAACCGAAGGAGCATCTGGGTCTCGGTGGGAAAGTGCCGATGAGGCCCGACCTGGTGTTCCGGCGGCCCAAAGGCGGGATCGTGTATGTGGGGGACCTGAAGTACAAAATCGCGACCGAAGCCCGCGGCCAAACCGGCGACTACTACCAGCTTCTCGCGTACGCCACGGCCATGGATCTACCCGAGGGCATGCTCATCTACTGCAGGCGCCCCGGGGATGAACACGAACGGACCGTGGTCGTCAAGCATGCCGGGAAGCGACTCGTGGTGCGGTCCATCGACCTGACCGGGCCTCCGGAGGCTGTCGAACAGGAGATAGCTGAGCTTGCCGCGCGAATCAGCCGGCGGCGCTGATCGGACCCTCTGTACTCACGGCCCCGCCGGCGGTTCTGTTGGCCAGAAGGAGCTTCACGAGCCGGCCGCTGAAGGTTCTGCGGCGTTCGGAAGTGGGGGTACGGGGGCAGCGTGTTCAGCGCGCCTGAACTTGCCCGCTTCTTCGTCCCAGGTCAACAGGCCGCGGTCGAATGCGCGGTGGTGATTCGCGCACAGGAGTCTCACGTTGCGCATACTGGCTGCACCTCCTTGGCGGTCAGGGACGAGGTGAGCAGCATCCAGCACCTCCACCACGCCCAACCCGCAGAAGTGGCAGGCATGGGGGAAGTGGCGAAGCGCTTCGCGCCGCAGTTGTGCTTGATGCAGCCGGGTTCGAGCCACGCGCTCGATGTAGCGGCGTTCGATCTCGACCTCGTACTCCGACGAAGGGTCCGGTATCGGCTCCGCAAATTCTGGATTCGATGTGAGCAGCGCGCCGAAATAGGGGTTGTGCAAGTCGAGTCGCCGTTGCCGGACTCGCATCGCAGCAGTGGTGCGCACCGCCTGGAGCACGTCCTGGTGGTCGAGGAACTGAAGGAGCTGATCGAGTGACTGCCCGCTGAAGGCCACATCGCCGCTGGAGGACACATCATTCGTATCAGTGGGCTGCACCTCTATCCCTGCCGGGAGTGAGAAGGTGCTCTTGTACTTCCCGGGCAATCGGATGCCCCAGCTCTCGATCGTTCCCGGATCTGAATGGAGCCACACATAGAACAGTTCGGTGTGGCTGCCGTTGACAGTGACGAAACGCTGAAACTCCTTCGGGGCGCTCCATGTGGGAAGTGCGGAGACCGCATAGTCGCTGCTGGAGACAAGATCGGCTGCGCGAAGATATGCACGTAGTAGGGCCAATGCTTGGGCTGCTGCAGGAGCATTGAGAGCGTCATCGTACGAACGGTAGCTCCTCATACCTCCTCGATTGCCTCGAGCGTAGGACCAATGAGCGTTCGGGTACCCGAGATCACGGAGGAGTTCTTGTTCCTGGCTGATCAGATCCTCAGCCGTCCGTACCACCGTGGCAAGCACTTGGTCCACGAGTGCACTTACTCCAGCTGGTGCGCGCCGGCGCCCCTGGGGTGCAACGGGCATCCCAGCATCACGAAGCCGGTCCACAGCCAGCAAGGAGCGTTCCTGTGCTTCGAAGGCACGTATGCCACGCAGGCGCATCCACGTGCGGTCCTGACGTTCAGAGAAGGCGTTGGGATCACCCCAGTACTCGCGATCATCAAGCATGTCAGAGCTGGGGATGCCCGTTCGTATTACCGTGCAGACGTGGGTGATCGCCGAGACCGGCCGCACCTGGTAGAGGAACACGCGATCCCCCGTCTGGAGGTGCGCATTGCGTGCCTCGCTCCAGTCGATCTGGTCTCGATCCATGAAGGCACTGTCAACGTCGAAGGTGGCCGGGTTCGAGGGGACGATCCAGTCGATCATCGCGCACCGCCGGTATGGAGTCCGGGAAGGCTCTCCGTGATCTCGACGGTGCGCACCGACACGGTAACGACCTTTTGGAGCAGGTCAAGGATGTAGCGGGGGTTTCCGTGCTCGATGCCCCACTGGTTGGGGTCGTTGACGATGCCGGAGGCCTTGTCCGTGGTGACCTGGTACTGGCGGATGAGCCATTCGATGGCCGAGCGGGATCCCAGCTGGTATCGGTAGGCAGCCTCGGGGATGCCTGTGACGGTGATGTTGCCGTTCACGATGAGCGAGCCGGGCGCGTCTGCCGCCTTTTGACCGGAGGGGAAACGCATCTTTTGGACGCGGTAGTAGTCCTCCTCGCCGTCCAGTGGCGGGCGCTCCCCGCCTACTACTTCCAGCGGATATGGCTCTGCTTCCTCGTAGTCCGCGTGCAGGTGGAACAGCGCGTGGCCTGCCGCAGTGAAGGCTTCGAACGTCTCTGTGGGAACGTTCGGAATGCGGGGCAGCATCTGCTTGAGCTCCCCGGCGTACCGCTCGCGGTACTCCGGGGAGTGGAGAAGACCGTAGACGAAGAAGAAGACGTCGTCCTTGGTGACGGAGCTGCCGTGGTGCTCGCGGGCAACGGCCAGGATCTCGTCGGTGATGTTGTCGATGCGGCGGTAGCTGTCTACGACGTCTCCTTCAAGATTGAGGTCTAGTTCCCCTTCAACAAGCGGCTCCCACGTGTAGCGGGGGAAGAACTGGCCGGTATCTAGTACATGCAGATCTGGGATGGCTCGGGTGGCAAGCAATGAGAACTCGTGGTGGGAGGAAACTCCGGTCATGCAGAACCCGTAGTTCTCGTGATCCCGCGTAGGGAAGAGCTGTTCAAGCCTGTAGACCATGTCGTTGTAGGCGCGGTCGAAGTAGACGTTTTCGCGCGAGAACGGTCGGTA
This sequence comes from Brachybacterium epidermidis, assembly GCF_015209585.1. GTDB lineage: Bacteria > Actinomycetota > Actinomycetes > Actinomycetales > Dermabacteraceae > Brachybacterium > Brachybacterium epidermidis. Next base: position 38,809 of record NZ_JADEYR010000005.1, on the reverse strand, counting down.
GAGACCCTCTCGGTATGCCCCATCTCGGTGTTCGATCTTCCGTCCGCGTTCGACGTTGGTCTTGTCTGCACGGTTCCAGGAGAGCTTCGCCGGATCGAGGTCAGGGTTGAACCCGGGGAGCGCAGCTCGGTCGACCTCACTGTTGTAGAAGTCGATTGACCGGCTGACGTTCGCACGCAGGCTGGGTAGGGAGTAGTTGTACACCCACGCATCACGATTGGTCTTCAGCCCACTGGAGTAGGTACGGAAAACGGCGATGGCAGGGTCGATTCCTTTGTTGTCTCCCAGCGTCGGGTATGTCAGGTAGTCCTCATCGCGCTGATTGATCCAGTCGCCGTGGCGGTTCGGCTCGATCGGGCGCCAGGGCACGGTGCCAAGCGTTGCCTCGTTGACGATGGCCAGCTTCTCCTTGGCGGTGAGGTAGTCGCCAATATCGCGGTAGTGGATGGTAGCGGGGCCCCCGTGACCCTTGGTGCGGACCAGGAGGAAGATCGCGACGGTGGTGCGGGCACCCTGCCCGAAGACGTTGTCCTTCTCCTTCCGCCGCAGCTCCCCGGCAGTTCGTGCGTTGCCCCGTAGGTTGAACACGTAGATCGAGCTGAACTCCTCGGTGAGGGTCTTGCGCACTCCCGCGGCGGTGTTGCCCTCGATCCACCCACCGTTGGTGACGAAGCCGACCACCCCTTCCTCGCCCACGCGATCGGCTGCCCATCGGATGGCCCGCATGTACGAGTCGTACAGGCTGTTCTTGTTGGTGGCGTCGGTCCTGGCAGCGAAGGTGTCCCGCACGCGCGCATCGAGAGTGGGGTACTTGATGTTCGCGTTGTCGTCGTTCCCGGAGGTCTGGCCCACCGAGTACGGCGGGTTGCCCACGATCACCTGGATGTCCAGCTTCTTCTGGGCCTCGGCGCGGGAGTTATTCGTGGGGAACACGCGCTCGTCCTGCAGGTCGCCATCCTCGGTGAGCTGGAACGTATCGGTGAGCACGATCCCGCTGAACGGCTCGTACGCCTCCTCCTCGAGCGCCACCCCGTCGGCCTCCGCGGCGAGGTCGTGATAGGTGGTCTCGATGTTGATCGCGGCGATGTAGTACGCGAGCAGCAGGATCTCGTTGGCATGCAGCTCGCTCGCGTACTTACGGGCCAGATCCTCGGGCTTGATCAGGCCGGACTGCAACAGCCGCACGATGAAGGTGCCGGTGCCCGTGAACGGATCCAGCACGTGCACGCCTTCGTCGCTGATGGAGCGGCCGAACTCCTGCTTGAGCACGTCGTCGACGCTGCGGAGGATGAAGTCCACGATTTCCACCGGCGTGTAGCCCACGCCCATCGAATCGGCGGTCTTCGCGAAGGCGCTCTTGAAGAAGCTCTCGTACAGCTCGGTGATGATCTTCTGCTTGCCCTCGGCGTTGTCGATCCCCGCCGCACGCAGACGCACCGACTCGTAGAACGCCTCCAAGGACGCTGCCTCGACGTCCACGTGCATCGCGGTCAGCGCCTGCACCATCCGGTCCATCACCTGCGAGACAGGGTTCGAGGCGGTGAAGGCATAGTCCTCGAAGAGCGCATCGAACACCGGCTTGGTGATCATGTGCTGGGCCAGCATCTCGATCGCCCCGTCACGGCTGATCGATTCGTTCAGGTTCCGCCGCAGCGCATCGAGGAACACGGAGAACTGATTGGCCGCCGCAGTGGAAGGATCATCCACCAAAGCCGTGATACGAGCGATGTGCGCCTGGGCGATCTGCGCGATGTCCTTGGCCCACTGATCCCAGTAGTGGCGCGACCCCACCTTCGTGACCATCTTCGCGTAGATCGCATCGCGCAGGGAATCCATTTGCGACAGACGCAGATCGATCCTGCCCTGGGCCGATTCGCCCGGGGGCGGTGCACCGCCCTCGTCAGAGTTATCCCCACCGAAGCCAACGCCGATCACGTTGACCTTGTCGTCTCGCTTCCGGTTCAGCTCGACCTTGTTGACCATGGCGTCGAACCGCTCGTCATGGGCGCGGAGCGCCTGAAGGACCTCCCAGACCACCCGGAAGTTCTTGTTGTCGTCCAGCGCGCTCTCCGGAGAGGAACCAGCGGGTACCACGACAGGCAGGATGATGTACCCGAACTTCTTGCCCTGGGACAGCCGCATCACGCGCCCCACCGACTGCACCACGTCCACCACGGATTTGCGGGGATTTAGGAACATCACCGCATCCAGGCTCGGCACATCCACGCCCTCGGAGAGGCACCGCGCATTGGTGAGGACCCGGCAGTGGTTCTCCGGCGTCGGTTCCCGCAGCCAGTCCAGATGAGCGTTGCGCTCCATCGCGTTCATGGTGCCGTCGACGTGCTCCACCTCGACCTGCAGCAGATCGTCCACGTCCTCGCCGTCGTGGTTCTCCACGTAGGCGGAGACGACCTCGTTGAACTGCGACTTGACCCGCTTGGAGTCCTTGATGGAGCGGGCGAAGGCGACGGCCCGCTTCATCGGCTGCGCGTCCAAGCCGAAGGAGTGCTCGGCGTCCCCTCGCTTCGCCAGCCCGTTCCAGCAGCCGATCAGGCGGGTCGCGTCATCGAGAGTGAGCTCGCCGTTCTCGGCGAACGCCTCCTGCATCGCCTCGTTCACCGACTCCTGGTTGACCGTGAGGATGAGGACCTTGTAGTCGGTGAGCATCCCCATCGACACGGCATCGCCGAATCCCAGTCGGTACATCTCCGGGCCGAAAGTGTCCTCGTCGTCCATGGAGGCCAGAACGGCCTGCGCGCGACCGGCCTTCGCCTTGGAGGCGTCGTCGTAGATCCGCGGGGTGGCGGTCATGTAGAGGCGCTTGGACGCCTTCAGATAGTTCTCGTCATGCACCCGCACGAAGGGGGACTCGTCCTCCCCGACCAGGGTGGCTCCAGTGGTGCGGTGCGCCTCGTCGCAGATAATCAGGTCGAACGGCGCGAGCCCCGCGATCTTCTGCGCCTGCGCGACCACGTCGATGGACTGGTAGGTAGCGAACACCACGCGCATCCCCTCACCGCCGGTGCGGGACTCGCGCATGCGCTTGGCAAGGGTCTCAGGATCGGTGGTCGCCGGAAGAGCCAGATCCACCACTGAGATCTCCGAGGTGTCCTCGGAGACCCGGCGGGTGCGGGAGGCCTTGCGGTCCGAGCAGACGGCCATCGCCGTCATGCCGGCGGTGGTCTGGTTCGACCACTCCCGCAGGGCCTGCGACAGCAGAGCGATCGACGGCACCAGGAACAGCACACTGCCGGCGGACCCGACGTACTCCTCCGCAAGGCGCAGGGAGGTGAAGGTCTTGCCGGTGCCGCACGCCATGATCAGTCGGCCGCGGTCGTGCTCCCTGAACCCGGCCACCACGTCGTTGATCGCGGTGCGCTGGTACGGGCGCAGATCCGAGCCCTCGGTGAGGGACAGCACCGTCGGGGTGTCCGGGTCGAACGTCGCCCAGTCCACGCGAGACTGCTCGAAATCGTCCAGACCCAGGCGCCGCACCGGGACAGCCTGGTCGCGGACCGCATCCTCCGCGTTCGGACCCCATTTGGTGGTGGTCGAGACGATCAGGCGTTCGGTGAAGCCAATGCGCCCGGACTTCGCCAGGAACGAGTCGATGTCGCCCTTGGTCATGTGATGGGTGGGGGCGTAGAACTTGCACTGGATCGCGGTGCGCCCGCCGTCGCGCCTCTCGGCGACCAGGTCGATACCGGTGTCGTGACCCGTCTTCTCCGGCCAGTCGTCCCACATCCATACCTTGGAGAACTGCTCCGCCCACACAGGGTCGGTCTGCAGGAAGGACTGCACGAAGCGCTCGAACCGCGTGCCCTTGTCCGTCTCGGAGCTCGAGGAGTTGTACATCCGGTCGAGCAGCTTCATCGGCGAGAGCACGGCAGTCATGGTCAGCATTATCGCCCGTCAAGGGAGGGAGCGGGGGCGGAATCGAAGCCAGCTGCTCGCCGTGGCTCGTCGCGGTGCCGATGACCGACGTCAACTTGACCAGGAATCGGATGGAGCCGCCTGGTTTGTCGTACCCCCGGTCTACTGTGGCGCTATCACGGTCACCTCCGGCGAAGAGGCACGAACGCCCGTGAGCCATCCAGCGGTAGCAAGGGAGCCCCCATGACTCAGCATGACGAAGCCGTACGCATCGCAAGGTTGTTCACCGCCGCAGTCGAGAAATCGATGGTGACCAGCAAGCTGGGGAGCGGTGATGATTCGCTCCACAGGAATCACGCGCGTCACGAGGCTGTGGCTCAGTACTTGCTTGACCACATCCTTCGAATCGAAGGCGAGCTCGATCGCCTCCTCCGCATGCTGGAGATCCGTATAGAGCACTACCCCGAGCTGTACTCGGAGTGGAAGGACCCAGCCTCCGGTCGCAGGTTCGACCACGTCGTGGATGACAGATATGACGAGACCGAATGGACGTCGGTCCTGCTCATCGAGGACAAGATCGATGCGCCCCTCGGGGTGGGCCAGCTCCACAACTACTGCAAGTATCTGTCGAACATGGGGCGGGAGACGACGCTCCTCGTTCTGCATCCGATGCGAAACCCACTGTCCGCAGGTAAGGCAGAAGCCGAGACGCTCCGAAAGGAGTTCCCGTCTGTCGCGATTGAGTTCCGCACCTGGTCAGAGCTGGTGCAGGAGATGATCGAGGTCGCTCCAGATCGGCCCGAAGCAGTCCTGTGGCGAGCGCTGAAGGAGTACACCGAGTCGGTCGGAACGGGTGATCTCGAGCTGCTTCCAGACGCGAGCGTTCTCCTGGACCCTGCGGTATCCGGTGAGATCCGGGATGCCTTCCTCAGTGCTCAGGGTGTTGCGGCAAAGTTCAAGGGCGGTAAGTCCGGTCAGCTTCGCTTTTCGCTGCACGGCGGCAATGCAGTGCCCTGGCTGCAGATGGGGATGAGCGACACGAAGAGCGACAGCGTGGGACTCGAGTTCGACCTCGTAGGAAGTGCTGAGCCGCTCCTGGTAGGTGTGAGAGGGCCGAGCGAACCTGAGAGCTACCTGACCTCGGCCAAGATCGGCGTGTTCCGGGACGGCAGGCTCAGTGCTCCCGCACAGGAGAGAGCCGCAGCTCTGAAGGAACTCGACCGGGGGGTCAGGAGCGGGACGATGGAGTTCCCTGATCGCCTGAGCGGGAGACGGGCCGGAGAGCTCCTGAGCCCGGGTGCGCAGGAGGCGCTCTTCCTCCTGGGATCGATCTTCCAGGCGCAGGCACTCAAGAATCCGTACCGCGGTGGGGCACCTGGACGCGGTACCACTGGCTTCAACGAGGGCGCCGGCAACGAACGGATCGGAGCCGTCCTCGCCGCGGGGAACGACAAGGACGCACGCTCCATCCATCTGTTCATAGGCCCGCCGGACGGTGCGCCGTGGGAACGATGCACGGTGTGGATCCGCGAAGACGGCGTCGAACGAGAGATCGAGGTAAGACCGGGCGAGCCGGGTCGCGACTATGTGCTTCGCGTCTGGAGTGCGACACGCGAAGCGCTGCAGGGGCGCTGACTGGGGCCGCGCTCGAGGCAGAAATGCCTGCAACGCTCTGAGCCCCGGACGCGGCCAACGGCGGCTTGACGGACCATTCTGCGGGCGCCGTGGGCTCTGCCTCGGCTCAGGGTCACCTTCCGCGCCCCGCGTCTAGCATGTTGGTCACGACAACTGCGACGGAACCGGATGAGGAGGACGTGCCGTGAGTGTCCACGTGGATGTCGCTCCCACCTTGCTGGACTGGGCCGTGGGGCGTGCAGGCTGGGACGAGGAGACGGCGCAGCGGAGGTTCCCGCACCTCGCCGAGTGGAGGGCCGGGACCCGCAGGCCCACCGTGAAGCAGCTCGAGAAGTTCGCACAAGCCACACATGCGCCGTTCGGGCAGCTTTTCCTCCCAGCCCCACCGAAGGAACCACTCCCGGTGCCCGACATGCGCACCCTGCACGACGCGGCGATCAGTAGGCCATCCGCTGACCTCCTCGACACGATCTACCTGTGCCAGTTGCGCCAGGACTGGTTCCGGGACTACCTACTCGAGAACAGCATGGACCCGGTGCCGTATGTCGGATCCGCGACGACGATGGATGAGCCCGCGATCATCGCGCAGAGGATGTGGGACGTCCTCGGCATCAGTCCTGATGCAGGACCACTCGCTCCGAACTGGGGCAGCGCCTTCAGCCTCCTGTCCGACCGCATCGAGGACAGCGGAACCCTCGTGATGGTCAGCGGCGTGGTCGGATCGAACACCCGCCGCGTGCTGCAGCCTGAAGAGTTCCGCGGCTTCACCTTGGCTGACGACCTGGCCCCCCTGGTCTTCGTCAACGGCGCGGATAGCAAGGCCGCGCAGATCTTCACGCTCCTTCACGAGTTCGCCCATGTGTGGCTAGGAGGAAGCGCACTCTCCGATGCCGTGCCCGGTGCGACGAGTGCGCCTCCGGACGAGCAATGGTGCAACGCCGTCGCCGCAGAGGTGCTGATGCCGCGCGAGACCGTCCGCACCGAGTACATCGGTGACCAATCCGCAGAAGGACTGGATGCCCTCGCTCAGCGATTCACCGTGAGCACTCTCGTCGTGCTGCGTCGACTCGCCGATCTCCGCCTCATCACGAAGGAGCTGTACTACGAGCGATATGAGGAGGAGAAGGCGCGTGTTCTCGCGCTTCTTGCCGAAGCGAAGGAGCAGAAGACGGGTGGCGGAAGCTTCTACAACGTCCAGCCGCGACGGCTCAGCAGACAGTTCGCTCGAGCCGTGATCGCCAGCGCACGCGAGGGTGGGACGAGTTACCGGGACGCGTACAAACTGCTCGGCACGAAGAAGTACAGCACCTTCGAGCAGCTCGCTGAGCGGGTCGGGATCAGCTGATGTACCTCGTCGACGCGAACATCCTGATCGAGGCAAAGAACAGGTACTACGCGTTCGACATCGCGCCGGGGTTCTGGACCTGGCTCGAACAGGGCCACCAGGCAGGAGAGCTGATCAGTATCGATGCCGTTCGCGAAGAGCTCCTTAGCGGTGATGACGAGCTCGCGGACTGGGCGCGGGATCACCCGGGCTTCTTCCTACCAGTCGATCAGCGAACCGCCCAGAACTTCGCTCTGCTCAGCACGTGGGCAGCGAGGCAGGACTATCGGCAGGATGCGTTGAACGCGTTCTCGAGTGACCAAGCTGATTTCCTCCTCATCGCCCATGCCGCCGGGCATGGCGACACCGTTGTCACCAACGAACTGCCCAGTCCGAATGCACGCAAGCGGGTGAAGATCCCGGACGCCTGTGCCGCGATGGGAGTCGAGTATGTCGATATCTTCACGGTGCTGCGGACTACAGGAGCGAAGCTCCACTTGCATGGGGCGGATGGAAGCACGCCCGCGCCTGCGCCCCTGGCACCGACCATTCCAGGGCTCGACTGACATGTGCTCCGGTGGCGAGCAATGAGCCTGCCGCCTCAAGACCGGGTCAGCCCCAAGACGCCGGCGAGACCACGACGCCACCGGCACGGCGAGGGCCACGCGGTGCGCTGAACGCCGGCCAGACCGAACGCGATCACGCCGCAGCCAGCCGGAGCGGTCCCTGACCAGCCCATGGGGCGCACAGCCTTTTCGCTGATGTCCGCATGCGGCACGATGGTCAGATGCCCAAGAAGAAGCACCGCCGCGGCACCCAGCGCTCTCGCCCGCAGCGCGGCCCGTCCCACGCGTTCGAGCGATCCGACAGGCGGATGGAGCGAGATCTGCATGCGCTGCTGGCCCAGTTCGTTCTCTGGCGCCGTGAGGCGGTCTCCACGGATCAGGCCGACGAGGAGGCCGCACATGTGGAGCCGCTGCTGAGGCTGAAGGCCGAGCAGCTCGACAGTGCGGACCCGACCTACTGGACCGAAGAACTGATAGAGGTCCTGCTGACCGAGGTGGTTCCACGCAAGGTGATCCAGCCGCGCGAGATGGTCATGGCGCAGGTGCCTGCCCTGGGCCAGTTCTTCGCGTTCCTCGACGAGCACCAGCGCTGGCATCCCGACGGCATCGACGTGGATCGGGCCCGCAGCGTGCTGGAGGGGCTCGAGTTCTCGGCCCTGGAAGCCGCCGATGACCCCACTGCCCGCTCCTTCACCGGCAACATCCTCGTCCACGCGAGCACGCTGGGGGTCGACCTGAGCACGCCCGAGCTGTTCGACGCCTACATGCAGTGGTACAACACCGCGCTGACCAACACCGAGCGCCACGAGATCTCCGACACCGGGCGCCTGGCGAACCCGTCGATGCCCTTCGAGGCTTCGCACTGGACGGGCTCGGGCAGTGATTTCGGCGGCGGCCCCGATCCTGCCGACGTCCCCGACAAGGAGCCCTGGTTGCCCTGGTTCCTGCCCGACAACTCCACTCTGGAGGAGCCCCTGCTCGCGCTGGAGAGGGCCGAGGACGACATGGAGGAGCTCGCGGCAGCGCACGGCGACGTGAAGCTGGTGCAGCGGGCGGCGCGCCTGCTGGAGTTCCTGGGCAAGGGGCGTCAGGTGACTTCGACGGGAGCGCTGCGCCTGGCCGACGTACGCACCCTCGTCGAGGAGTGGGAGATCGACACCGGCCCCTTCGCGGTCACCTCCATGTGGCAGGTCGACGAGATCGCAGGCCCGTGGAGCGCCCTGATCGCGGGTGGGTGGGTCACGCTGACCAGCACCCGGGCCTACCCCGAGCAGCACGACCACGCGCCGTACGTCCCGGCGTCGGAGGACCCGGAGGCGTTCACGACCTTCGCGCGCGCGGTGATGCTGATGCTGCTGATCACCCTTGTGCAGAACGATCCGGACGAGGGTGGTTTCCGCGGCGGACAGGACACCTTCGCAGCCCTTCTGTTCGCCGCCAGCCCCGACGGACTGACCCTCCCCGACGCGAACAGCATCCTGGCCGAGATGACCAGCCACGACCATCGAGAGCAGCCCGCACGCACGGCGGCCTTCCCTGCTGGCAGCGATCAGATGTGGCGGATGTGGAGGGTCCAGGCCGACCTGATGCACCTGTCGCGATGCGGGCTGCTGCGACAGGACCCGGCGGCGGGTGCTGAGCAGGAGGAGGTCCCGGGCCCGGAGGGGTCGACGTTCCGCAGCAACCTCGCGGTGTTCGCTGTGGTGATTACCGCCGTCGACGCCACGCGTCAGGGCGGGGTCTGACGGGAGATAGCCCGTCGCGTGGCTCCACTGATGGGGGTGCGATGCGAAGATGTGGACAATCGACATGCTTCCGTTGTCGGCTAGCCACGACCCCCGATGCGAACTCAGGCGACCTGGACTCGGGCGTCCCCGGTCACGTACTCGAGCGAGAGCCCGCCGCCGACGGCTTCGAGATACTTACGGATGATTTCGGTCCTCATCCGTTCGTCCGCTTTCGGTGGCGCGTGATGGAGGGGGCCTGGCAACCTGGGCTGAAGGGTGATCCGCCGCGCTGGCCGCAGGGGCCGTGCCGACGGTGCATTCTGTCCACATTCCCAGGAACCAGGTGCCGGGTGAGGTCCGGATGTGGTCGGCTGTTGTGGTCACCATTAACCCGCCCAGAAGGCCACCGGTCCCTTATGCGCTCCTCAGTCATCGCCCGCTCGACGATCGCGGTCGCGTCCGCCTTCCTTGTCCTCAGCGCGTGTGGACCCACCAGCCCGCCGGCTGGGGAGGACGACGCAGACTCGCAAGCGCAGGAGCAAGGGGTGTCGGACAACGGCGGTGACGCCAGCGAGAACGGTGAATCCAGCGAGAACCGTGAATCCAGCGAGAGAAGTGAAACGAGCGAGAACGGTCAATCTGGCGAGAACGATGCTGCGGAAGACTCGTCCGATGAGCAGTCGCCAGGGAAGACGGCAGACGGGGAATGCATCGTCGGTGAGGGCAGCTCTGAGATCCCGTCAGGCGCGCCCGAGGTCGACGAATGGGCCATGGTGGCCGGCACCGCTGCGCCCGTCTCCGAGAGGTACGGCCCGTACGCGCAGGACGGGGACCTCTGGACCTGCTACGAGCACTCAGCGAACGGCGCGCTCTTCGCCAGTGCATATTTCCTCAGTGCCTCGGGACGAGTAGAGGGCGTATCCGCCGAGTGGCTTCCGGAGGGTGACTTCCGTGACGAAGCCATCGCGAGTGAAGAGGAAGGCCTCCAGGATTCCGAAGAGTTGACGGTCACCTTGATCGGCTACCGGTTCCAGACCTACACCGAGGAGTCCGCGATCATCGATCTCGTCGTCGAGGGCGCGCTGCCGGAAGGAACGGCGAATATCTCGATGCGGGTCGCCTTGAAATGGGATCGTGACCGTTGGGTGGCCGATCCCGAGAACTTCGGCGAACAGGGCCACGCCGTCGAGTCGCTTGACGGTTACTCGCCCTGGCGCGGCTGAAGCCGGTATCGGAGTTCTACACGTCCGGCGACACGTTGTAGTTCCCGCGGAACAGGTTCTCGGGGTCGTAGCGCTGCTTGACGTGCTGCAGCCGGCGGTACTTCTCCTCCCCGTAGATCTGGCGGGTGAAGTCCGTGATGGGGCGGGTGTACTCCAGGGCCCGGAAGTTCACGTACTCGCCGCGCTCCGCCAGGCGCTCCATCACCGCGTGGGAGTGCTCGGCCAGATCCCAGCCGCGGGGATCCTCCTCGGATTCCTGCCAGGCGCCGTAGGTGTTCATCCAGAAGCGGGCGGTGCGGTTGGGGAAGGCGGTGGCCTGCTCCGGAACCCGAGCGAACGCGCCGCCCAGGTGATGGATGTCGATCGCGTGCCCGGGGCCGGGGATCCGTTCAGCCACATCCAGCACCGCCCCCAGAGCGTCCTCGTCCATGCGGGTGAAGGCTACGTTGCGCCAGAACCCGTGCGAGCCGACGGGGAAGTGGGCATCCATGGCGCTCTGCCACTGCGGCCACGAGATCGGCCCGGAGGTCTCGTGAGCGGGCGGGGCGGCCCGGCGCAGGCGGTCCAGCATCACCGTCCCCCGTGCCGGGTCCTCACCCACGTACACGCAGCGGATCATCAGGCACGGCTCCTCACCCATGCCGGAGATCTCGGGCATCGCCCGGAAGGTGAGGATCGAGCTGAGCTCATCGGGCAGCTCCCGCGCCCACCGCTCGAACGCGGCCAGCGCGTGCCACCACTGCGATGGCGCATACACCAGGGTCCAGCCCAGCACCGTCTGCGGCAGGCGCACGGCCCGGAACGTGAACGAGGTGACCACACCGAAGTTCCCACCGCCCCCGCGAAGCCCCCAGAACAGGTTCGGGTGCTCCTCGCGGCTGGCCACCAGGTGCTCGCCCTGGGCGGTGACCACCTCGGCCCGCTCCAGGCAGTCCAGCGCCAGACCCGCCCTGCGCGTCAGCCATCCCACGCCTCCACCGAGCGTCAGGCCCGCGACGCCGGGCAGGGACGAGGCGCCCAGGGGGATCGCAAGCCGGTGCGGGGCGGTGGCGGCATCGACGTCGGCCGCGCGGGCCCCCGGCGCGACCGTGACCAGCTGCGTTGCGGGATCGACCACCACCTCCCGCAGATCCCCCAGGTCCAGTACGATCCCGTCGTCCACGGTGCTCAGTCCCGTGATGCTGTGCCCGCCGCCGCGCACCGCCAGTGGGAGGCCCGTCTCCCGGGCGGCCTCCAGCACGATGGGCACATCATCGACAGTGGCCGCGCGGGCGATCGCCAGCGGGTACCGGTCCACCATGCCGTTCCACACCGCGCGCGCCTGGTCGTAACCCGCATCGGGTGGTTCGATCAGCGGGCCGGCCAGGCGCTTGCGCATGCGGGCGAGGGCGGGCTGCGCCTCGGGGACCGGGTGATGGTTCGTCGTCGTTGCCATGGCCATCGCACCTCCCGCACCCCTCATCGGGTGCACGAATGGTGCCATCGACGGTACTCCTGCCCCTGACCAGCCGCAACGGACCAGCGGCCCGCGGCCCGTCTCCGCAGCGGCAGGCCGTGAGCGCACTCAGGCCGTGGACGTGCTCAGGCCGTGAACGCTTTCAGGCCGCAGCCGTCTGCCCGCACACCCCGCACTGCTCGTACTCCTGGCGGCCCCAGCGCCACAGGGGGAGCACGAAGAACAGCGTGAACTGCCGGTAGCTCTTCAGACGCTGCCACTGGGTGGTGTTGCCGCAGCGCGGGCAGGTGCGGGTGGCGCCCGGCCCCTGGTTGTCGGTCTTTCCGGTGACGCCAGCGATGAGCAGCATGCGAGGCTCCGATCAGGAAGGTCGAGCGCGTAGGCCCGGTGGGATGTGGACGGTATCAGCTTGGCAGGCCCCTTACCGGCCGTGGGCCCTGGCACCTCGGCGCGCACCTTGGAACACTGGGGTGATGAGCGCAGACATGCAGTACCGCACCCTGGGCCGCAGCGGCACCGCCGTCTCCGTGCAGACGCTGGGCACCATGACCTTCGGTGCCGAGGCCGACGAGGCCGCCTCGCACGAGATCATCACCGCCTACGTCGAGGCCGGCGGCAACCTCCTGGACACGGCCGACGTGTACAGCGCCGGGGTCAGCGAGGAGATCATCGGCCGCTGGCTGTTCGACCACCCCGACCTGGCCAAGGACGTGGTGCTGGCCACCAAGGCCCGCTTCCCGATGGGCAAGGCGCCCAACGACATGGGCACCTCACGCCGCCACCTGCGCCGCGCCCTGGAGGACTCCCTGCGCCGACTGCAGGTGGACCACATCGACCTGTACCAGATGCACGCCTGGGACGCCCACACCCCGCTCGAGGAGACCCTGGACTTCCTGGACGATGCGATCCACGCGGGGCTGATCTCCTACTACGGTTTCTCCAACTACCTGGGCTGGCAGGTCACCAAGGCCGTGCAGGTGGCCAAGGCCCACAACTGGGCGCTGCCCGTCACCCTGCAGCCGCAGTACAACCTGCTGGTGCGGGACATCGAGCACGAGATCGTGCCCGCCTGCCAGGACGCCGGCCTGGGCCTGCTGCCCTGGTCGCCGCTGGCCGGCGGCTGGCTGAGCGGCAAGTACGAGCGCGATGTGCCGCCGACGGGCGCCACGAGGCTGGGGGAGAACCCCAAGCGCGGCATGGAGGCCTGGCAAGCCCGCAACGACGACGAGCGCACCTGGAACACCCTCGAGGTGGTGCGCGAGATCGCCGAGGCCCACGGGGCAACCGCCTCCCAGGTGGCACTGGCCTGGCTCACCGCCCAGCCTGCCGTCACCTCCGTGATCATCGGTGCCCGCAATCTCGACCAGCTGCACGACAACATGGCCGCCGTCGGCCTCGAGCTGAGCGAGCAGGAGCTGCAGCGCCTCACCGAGGTCAGCGCCCCGCGCGTGGACCCCTACCCCTATGGCGCGGCTGGGGTGCAGCAACGCCACCGCCTGCTGGTGCAGGATCAGTGACCATGGAACAGATCACCGTCGCCGGGCACCCTCACCCCATCCCCGCCTCGCCCGTGGCAGCGAAGCTGCTGCGCGAGCGCCTCGAGGAGACCCGCCAGAAGCGCGGTGCGGAGGCCGCCGAGCAGTTCGAGAAGCTCGTCGGCGAGCGACTCGGCCAGCTGCTGGAGAGCGGAAAGCCCAGCATCGACCTGGGCAACATGCGCGCCGTGGTCACCTACGCCGAGGTCCCGCCCGAGGAGGAGGACAGCTCGGCCCTGGGCCGCACCCTGCGCGGCATCAAGGACAAGCTCGCCCAGCGTGGCGGGCTGCAGGGGTAGCTCTGCGGCACTGAGAGCGGGGCGCGCCTCAGAACCATTTGTGGTTCTCAGGTGGGCGCCGCTCTCAGTCTCCGGAGTGGCGCTTCCGCTGCGCGGCGCTTCTACTGCCGATCGATCCCTCCCGCCGCCATTCAGCCCAGCCCCAGCTCCGCCGGGTCGCAGGGGTCGGCGTCTACCTCGGCGCCCCAGATGCGAACCTGGCCCTGTTCGGTGATCTGCAGGGTGGCGCCGTGCTCGTCGCGGGTCTCCAGCACTTCGCGGGAGCCGTCCTGTGTGGTTCTCGAGGCCTCCTCGAAGCCGTGCTCTGTCAGCACGGGGTTCAACGCATCCAGGCGCTCCTGCCAACCGGTGCTGTCCACCGACGGCAACGACGCCTCGGGAGTCCAGGTGCCAGCGGTGTACTCGCAGGTCCCGCCGCTGTCGGTGACCTTCCGCGTCTCCTCGGCGAGGCTCCACTGGTCGTCGCCGTCGGACAGGACGTCGAAGACTGCCTCTGCTGCACCGTCGTAGTGCGCGACGGCCCCGTCCGCGGCCAGTGGAGCGGAGCTGCCGCACGCAGCCAGCGGGAGCACCGCACAGGCGGCGAGCAGGCCGGTGCGTCGGCTCGTCTGCATCCTCACGGGACCTCCGGGGACGATGGGTACCTCTCCCCATGGTCAGATGCGGCGGGGAGATCTAGGGTCGACGCTACACCGCATGACTTCGCGGCGATCCACCCTTACAACGGCCGTGACCCCGCGGGTGTCGAACTGGTCGACGTCACCGACGCCGGCCCGACGGGCGCGGGCCTGGGCTGAGCTGCTGGCCCTGAGTGAGGGGCTGGCCAGGGTTGGGGGGCTGACCAGAGTTGAGGGGCTGAGGGCTCGCTCGGTTCTGCTGCCACCACAGGGCGGCCTGCACCCGTGAGTCCAGCTGCAGCTTCGCCAGCGCGTGGGACAGGTGGGTCTTCACGGTGGTGATCTCCACGAACAGTTCCGAGGCGATCTGCTGATTGGACAGCCCCTGTGCCACCAGAGCCAACACGTCCTCCTCCCGGCGGGTGAGCGAGGGGACGTGGGCCGACGAGCCCGCGGAGGCCACGGGGACAGCGCCTCCAGCGCGGGCGCCCGCTGCCTCCGCCTCCTCTGCCTGCGGAATTCCTGCCGTGTGGCCACCGCCGCGCAGCGCCGCCACCACGGCCTTCGTCGCAGCCACCGACAGCACCGAATCGCCGCGGTGCACATCCCGCACTGCCTGCAGGATCCGGTCCGGGTCCTCGGTCTTGACCAGGTAGCCGTCGGCACCCGCCGCGAGGGCCCCCAGCACGAACTCGTCCAGGTCGAAACCGGAGATCACCAGCACGTTCGCGCCTGTCTCGCGCAGGCGCGGTGTGATCTCGATGCCCGTGGCGCCGGGCATGCGCACATCGGTGAGCACGACGTCAGGGCGCTGCACCTGGGCGGTGCGCACCGCACTCTCGCCGTCGCTGGCCTGGCCCACCACCTCGATGTCGGGGGCAGAGCTCAGCAGGGCCACCAGGCCGGAGAGCACAGCGGGATGGTCATCGGCCACCACCACGCGGATCGGGGCGGGGGCGGTCATGCGGGAACCTCCTGGTCAGGATGGGCAGCGAGCGCGCCGACGGGACGGGCAGGCAGTCGGGCCTCGACCCGCCAGGTGCCGGGCGAGGCGGGAGGCACGTCGTGGGCGGCCCCGGCATGGGCGGGTGCGGAGTGACCTGGCCCGGGGTGGACGGGCCCGGCATGGGCGGTGCCGCCGACTGCCGCGGCCCGGTGGCCGATCGCGCCGATGCCCAACCCGGTGCCGACGCCCAGTCCGGCGTCGGTCCCGGTGCCCGCCTCGGCCCTGTCGCTGATCCGGTTCTCCAGCACCAGGTGCACCACGGGCGTGGCACCGTCGACACCTGCCGGCGCGCCCACCTCGGCCGGGACGTGTGCCTCCAGTCCTGCCGGTTCGAACGCCACCTGCAGCGAGATCGGGGCCTGCCCGTGGCGCACCGCGTTGGTGACCGCCTCCGAGGCGATCCGCAGCAGCGCAGCCTGCACCGACGGGTCCACCTGCTCCGGATCCGACACCGCCGGGTCGATCCGCGCCGTCAGGCGGGGGTCCCGCCCGCGCAGGCGCGCGGTGAGCGAGCCCCAGTCCAGCGTGGCTTGCGGCAGGGCCCCGGGCTCCTCGGTGGACAGCACCGTGATCATCGACTGCAGGTCCCGCAGGGCCGCCTTCGCCGAATCGCGGGCGGTCAGCAGGGAGTTCTCGCGCGCACCGGCATCCTCCAGCGATGAGGCCAGAGAGGTGTGCAGGGTGACAGCGCTGAGGTGGCCGGCGATCACGTCGTGCAGGTCGTGGGCGATGCGGCGCCTCTCGCCCTCCACTGCGCGGGCCTGACGGGTCTGCGCCAGGTCCTGCTGGGAGCGTGCCAGGGCCGTTGCGGACCTGGCCAGTGCTTCCGCGGTGCGGCGCGCCTCCCGGTGATGGCGCACCTCCCAGCCCCACAGCAGCGGGGTGAGCGTCACCAGCGCGACCACGATCATCACCACGAACACCAGCTCCATCGAGCCGGTCGCCACGGCTGCCACCAGCATCGCCGCCACCGAGGCAGCGATCGCGACGCCCGTGGTGGCCCTTGCCAGTTGCCGTGAACCGTGGATCACCGGCGTGAACAGCGCCTCGAACAGCAGCACGTACGCGGTGATCTGCCCGCCGGCGATTGCTTCGGCCAGGCTCGCCAGCCCCGTGACCACCAGCGTCACCACCGGGGCCCGACGACGCCACAGCGTGGCCGCCGCTGCCACCAGCATCAGCGGCAGCGACACCTCCAGTCCCCACGACTGGGTGAGGAACCCACTGTTGCTGATGCCCGAGAACGCCAGCACCACAGCGAGCAACGCGTATCCGACCGCCACCAGCACGTCGCGCGCCTCGATGCGGGGGCGGGGCGGCCTGCCGGTTGCGGCATGGGCGTCGCGCGGTCCGGCCGTCTCGGGCACTGCGGGGGAGGGCATGCCCAGAGACTACGGCGCGACCAGGGGTGCCGCCGGAGCCGAGACGCTTTCCAGCACCTTCGGATGACGCCCCGGCGCGGCGCCGGCGGAAGCATGGACGGCATGGAATCGACGCTCGACGCTGCGGGCCCCGTGGGCCTGGCCGTGCTGGCCCTGGTGGACGCCACCTCCATGGGCACCCTGGTGATCCCACTGATCCTGCTGGTTGCTGGCGGCGGCGGTGCTCGTCGCGTGGCCGGCCGCACCCTGTTGTACCTGGCCGTGATCGGTGTGTTCTACCTGCTGCTGGGGATCGCGCTGCTGGCCGGTCTGCTGCCGCTGATGGAGCACCTGGGGCACCTGCTGCGCACGCCCGCGGTGATGCTGGTGCTGGCGGTGATCGGGGTGCTGCTGGTGGTCTGGTCCTTCCACATCGACCCCGCCGCCATCCGCAAGCGCGGCGGGGACCCGGAGGCATCGGCCCGGCGCTGGACCCATCGAGTCCGCCAAGCCGCGGGCCGCCCGCTGCTGCTGATCGGCCTGGCCCTGCTGGCCGGAGTGATCGAAGCGGCCTCGATGATCCCGTACCTGGCCGCGATGGGGATCATCGCCGACATGGGCGTGGGGCTCGGCACCGGGGCCCTGATCCTCGTGGGCTACTGCGCGCTGATGATCGCCCCGGCCGCAATACTGGCCGGGGTGCGGGCAGCCCTGGGCGGCAGGGCGGACCGGCTGATGGACCGCCTGCACAGCTGGGCGGTGAAGAACGCCTCCAGTGCCTTCTCCTGGGCGATCGGCATCATTGGCGTGATTATCGTGATCAACACTGCCGGGCCCGCGCTGGACGCGCTCGGGGCGGGGTGACGGGCTGGGCAGCGCACCCGACCGTGTGCGTGGGCCCGGGTGGGCTCCTTCGTGACGCAGTGCACTACGGTGGGCAGTGCCTGGTCGATGCGAGGCCGGGGCTCGCCCCACGTACGAAGGAGTCATGGTGCCCACACGACGCTCCCTGCTGGGTCTGGCCGGGCTGACCGGTGTGGCCGGCCTGGGTGCCCTGACCGGCTGCAGCTCGTCGGAGGCCCAGGTGGATCCGGAACTGGGCCCCATGGCCACCCCGGAGGACTCCGGGACGGTGACCTACCAGATCTGGGACAAGGCGCAGGAGCCGGCGATGCTGGAGATCGTCGATGCGTTCAACCAGCACTATCCGAACATCACGGTCTCGGTGAACACCACCGCGAACGCCAGCTTCTTCGAGATGCTGCGCATCCAGGCGATCGGCGACGAGCTGCCCGACGTGTTCTGGATCAACGGTCCCAACTTCGAGCTGTACGCCTCCGAGGGCATGCTGCAGGACCTCAGCGGCCTGGAGGGCTTCGACCCCGCCCACTACCCCTCGAACCTCAACGAGCTGTACTCCTACCAGGGCGTTCCGTACGCCGTCCCCAAGGACTTCGACACCATCGCGCTGTGGTACAACCGCGAGCTGCTGCACCGCGCTGGCGTGGACGAGCCCACCGAGTCGTGGTCCTGGCAGGAGTACCGCGACGCCTCCGAGATGGTCACCCGGGCGCTCGGCTCCGAGCAGATCTGGGGCAACTCCGCCGGGATATGGCCGCAGGCCTACATCTATCCGCTGGTCATGCAGGCCGGCGGTCAGATCCTGCTGGAGGACAAGACGAAGTCCGGCTACGACACCCCGGAGGCCATCGAGGCGTTCAGCTTCCTGGAGGGCATGGTGGCAGACGGCATCGCACCCGACGTCCGCTACACCACCGAGAACCCTCCGGCGGACCTGTTCAACTCCGGTCGCGCCGCCCTGCACCAGTCCGGCAACTGGGAGGCCGCCGTGTTCAAGGACTCCCCGGTGTTCGAGCAGCTGGGGGTGGCGCCGCTGATGCACGGCAGGACCGAGGGCAACGTGATCCACGGGATCGGGCAGGCCATGAACGTCCGCAGCCGCAACAAGCCGGCCGCCTCCGCGTTCCTGGCGTTCCTGGGTTCGGAGGAGGCGAACCTGATCCAGGCCGCCGCCGGTGCCGCCAACCCCGCGTTCATCGGCACCAACGACGCCTACGTCGAGTCGATCCCCGAGTTCTCCCTGGACATCTTCATCGACGCCGCCGAGACCGCCAACCCTTACCCGGCGTCGAAGAACACCGAGGCCTGGCTGCGGCTGGAGGAGCTGTTCTTCCCCAAGATCGTGATGGGCGAGGTCGAGAGCGGCGCCGAGGAACTGGCCGCGAGGATGAACGAGGTGCTGGCTGATGAGTGAGAGAGCAGCGCAGGCCCCCGTGCCCGACACCGTCACCCCCGGTGGCCAGTTCGCCCGCACGAGCGCCGAGGTCGCCCGCGAGCACGACGCCTCCGAGCCGGACACGGCGCCGCCGCAGCGACGCAGGCGACGGGGGAAGGACGGGGCCTGGCCCTTCGTGTTCCTGGCCCCGCTGATGCTGGGCATCGTCGTGTTCTACTTCTGGCCCATCGTGGCCACGGTGCTGAACTCCTTCTCGACCTTCGGGCCGTTCGGGGGCCGCACCTTCGCGGGCCTGGAGAACTACGCGAAGCTGTTCCAGGACTCCTTCATCCCCCGCGCCATCCTGAACACTGCGATCTACACCGGCATCGTGCTGCTGGGCATCCCGATCGCGGTGGGCATCGCCTCCCTTCTCACGCAGAAGGGGCTTCGGTTCTCCCGCTTCTACCAGATCCTGTTCTTCCTGCCAGCGGTGTCGATGCCGGTGGCGGTGGCACTGGTGTGGCGGATGATCTTCAACAAGGAGTTCGGGATCATCAACTACGCCCTGTCCCTGGTGGGGATCGAGGGGCCGTACTGGGTGACCGCCCCGGGGTGGTCGCTGCTGGCGGTGTCGATCGTGGGGCTGTGGTCCAGCCTGCCGCTGGCGGTGATCATCCTGTCGGCCGGCCTGCAGGGCATCCCGCCGGAGCTGTACGAGGCCGCGCAGCTGGACGGCGCTGGCCCCGCCCGCCAGTTCCGCTCGGTGACAGTCCCGCTGCTCACCCCGAGCATCTTCTTCCTGACCATCATCACCGCGATCAACGGCTTCCAGCTGTTCGACCTGCTGTTCGCGATGATGGGGCAGGCCAACCCCGCCATGGCGGACACGCAGTCGCTGGTGTACCTGTTCTACGCCGAGGCGTTCCGGCAGAACGACCAGGGCTACGCCTCGGTGATCGCGCTGCTGATCCTGCTGATCATCGGCCTGATCACCCTGCTGCAGTTCCGGATGCAGAGGAGGTGGGTCCACTATGAGTGAGACGAATGCGAGCAAGCGGGCGACGACCGCCCCCGTCGCGAGCGAGCAGGCGGCGGCGGGCCGACGGCGGGTGGGCCGACGGCGGGTGGGCCGATGGCCGGCGGGCCGACGGCGGGTGAGCCGGGCAGTGCGCACCGTCGTCGTGACGGCGGTGCCCGCGACGGCCGCACCGGCGGTGGCCGCACCCGCACCGGCGGTGGCCGCACCCGCACCGGCGGTGGCCGCACCCGCCCCCGCTACGGCACCCACGCGGTGCTGCTGATCGGCGGCCTGCTGATGGTGTTCCCGTTCCTGTGGCAGATCAACATGTCGCTGTCCACGCATGCCGAGGTCACCTCGGTGCCGCCCACCTGGCTGCCGGCCGAGCCGCAGTGGGGGAACTACCCGGCCGTGTTCGAGCAGATCCCGTTCCTGAACCAGTTCCTCAACACCGCCGCCGTGACCGTGCTGCGCGTGGTGGGGCAGCTGATCCTGTGCGCCATGGCCGGCTACGCCTTCGCCCGCATGGAGTTCCGCGGCAAGAACGTGCTGTTCGCCCTGGTGCTGTCGATCCTGATGGTGCCGTACCAGATCTATCTCATCCCGCAGTACGGGATCATCCAGGAGCTGGGCTGGCTGAACACGGTGGCTGGTATCGCCGCCCCCGGTATCTTCAGCGCCTTCGGCACCTTCCTGATGCGCCAGCACTTCATGGGCATGCCCCGCTCACTGGAGGAGGCGGCACGCCTGGACGGGGCCTCCCCATGGCAGACGTTCTGGCGGATCATGTTCCCGCTGTCCGGCCCTGCCCTCAGCGCTGTCGCGATCCTCACCGCGCTGGCCTCGTGGAACGACCTCATGTGGCCGCTGATCGTGGCCACCTACGACGACCGCACCACCCTGGCGGTGGGCCTTTCCACCATGCAGGGCCAGTTCACCTCCAACTACCCGGTGATGATGGCCGCCAGCTTCATGGCGATGCTGCCGCTGATGATCCTGTTCATCGTGCTTCAGCGCCGTGTGGTCGAGGGCCTGGCGCACTCCGGTATGAAGGGCTGAGGGCCTGGCGTACTCCGGCATGAAGTGCTGAGGGCCTGCTCAGGCCCGGCCGGGGCCCCATTCGTCGACCCACTGCCGATCTGCACCCGTGCGAGTGGCGGTTTCGCGAGCGAGGTGTGCGCAGTTGGCGTTATCGGAGTCCGATTCCGCCAACTGTGCACGCCTCGAGGTGCTGGGGCGGCCTGTGCACACCTTGAGGTGCTGGCTGTGCACACCTCGAGGTGCTGGGGTGGCGGGCACCCCGCAGGCGCTGCATCGTGCTGATTGTGCGCGCATAAAAGAATCAAAAGCAATCAGCCAGATTGCGGGTGGTGCGCCGATCGAACCTGAGCGATCCCGCGCGGAAGCGCCATGGTCGCGCAGATGAGCGGATATGATTCGTGGACGCAAGACACGGCTGATCCCCGGTGCTGCAGATGCCCGGGGTGGCCCGCGTGTGGCCAAGGACGGCTGCGCAGGATCAGGAGGGCAGGGGATGACGGACCCGGTCGAACCCGAGCCGCACCGGGGCAGGCGTTCCGCCAGAGGGTCCGCGGCTGCCATCAGCGCACCGGACGGGCAGGCACGGGGCGCGGAGTCCACCGGCGCCCGTCGTGTCCGCGGCCGCAGGCGCCGCCTCGACCTGGTGCTCGACCTGATCATCGACCACGGCCACATGAGCGTGGAGGACCTGGTCACCGAGCTCGGCGTCTCCCCGGCCACGGTGCGCCGCGACCTGGACGCACTGGCCGATCAGCAGCTGGTGATCCGCAGCCACGGCGGCGCCTCCGCCAACCCCGACGCCCGCTCCCTGCCGATGCGCTACCGGGCCTCCCGCAACGCGCAGCAGAAGGAGCTGATCGCCGCACGCGCCGTGGACCTCGTGCGGTCGGGCAGCGTGATCGGCCTCAACGGCGGCACCACCACCACCGCCGTCGCCCACGAACTGGCCTCCCGCCAGGAGTTCCGCGACGCCGAACGGCCCACCGTGCTGGTCACCAACGCGGTCAACATCGCCCAGGAGCTGGCCGTTCGCCGCCACCTGCAGCTGGTGGTCACCGGCGGCGTGGTGCGCGAGTCAAGTTACGAACTGGTGGGCAGCTGGGCCGAGCAGCTCCTCGCGCAGATCCGCATCGACACCATGTTCGTGGGCATCAACGCCGTCAACGCCATCGACGGTGCCTCCACGCACGACGAGTCCGAGGCCAACATCAGCGCGCGCCTCATCGACCGCTCCTCCCGCGTGGTGGTGGTGGCCGATTCCAGCAAGGTGGGGGCGGACGCCTTCGCCCGCATCGGTCCCGTGGACGCGATCGACGAGCTGGTCACCGACGACGCCGCTGACCCGGATGCCCTTCAGGCGCTGCGCGAGGCAGGCGTCACCGTGCACGTGGTCGAGACGACGGGGCGCGGCCGATGACCCCGAACGGCCGTACAGGTGCAGGCGGGCGCGGCCCCGCCAACGGGAGCGGCCCCGCCAACGGGCGCGGCCTGGCCAACGGGAGCGGCCTGGCCAACGGGAGCGGCCCCGCCAACGGAGGCGGCCCCGTGCGCGCCACCGTCCCCCTCGCCGACGTCGCCCGCGAGGCCGGGGTCTCGGTGGCCACCGCCTCCTTCGTGCTCTCCGGCCGCAGCGGCAGCCGCTCCTCCGGATCCCCGGAGACCAAGGCCAAGGTGCGCGCCGCTGCCGAGGCACTGCACTATGTGCCCAACCGCACCGCGCAGGCCATGCGCACCGGCCGCGGCGGGGGAGTGGTGCTGGCCCTGGGCACCCTGGCCGATCCGTGGGGCGTGAGCCTGGCCCGCCAGGTGCGCAGCGCTGCCCTCCCGAACGACCTGTCCACCCTGATCCTGGCCGACGAGCGCTGGTACGAGTACCTGCAGGGCGCTTCGGCCGACAGCGCCTTCGTGACCAGCGTGGACTTCGTGGCCGACGGGCCCGAGAAGGTGCGCCGCCTGGCCGAGACCACCAGCACCGGCATCGTCGCCTTCACCACCAGGATGGAGCCGGAGAGCTTCGACGTCATCTCCTCCTCCCCACTGGCCGCGATCCGCTCGGCCTACCAGCGACTACGGGCCCGCCACGGCCGCGTGCACCTGCTGGTCCCGCACCGCTACGACCCCGCCTCCGACGCCCGGATCCCCGCCCGCACCCGCGCCTTCCTCGAGGCCGCAGAGGAGCACGGCGACGGCCCGACACCGGACCTGGTGCACTCCACCCTGCCCGGGCGCCGCGAGACATACCGCTCGAGCCTGGAGTGGCTGCGCGGCGAGAACGCCCCCCACGCGGTGGTCTGCTACACCGGCTATCAGGCCGTCGCCCTGCAGACCGCAGCCCAGAACCTGGGCATCACGATGCCGGAGGAGCTGGAGATCATCGCCATCGGCGACATCCCCGAGGAGGCCCAGTTCTACGGGCCCATCAGCTACTACGGCGTGGCCGACGTGTTCGAGCGGATCTCCCAGGTGGTGGTGGGGCGTGCACTGGACCGCAGTGACCGCCCCGGGCAGCGCCACGTGTTCGAATGGGAGTTCTTCGCCGGGGACAGCACCTGCCAGGAGCCATGATCACGGAAGGAACCATGAGCACCGACATCCGCTCGCACACCTGGACCCTGCCCGGCCTCGAGGTCACCGAGGTGACGCTCCCCGTGCCGCTGGACCACGCCGACCCCGCCTCCGTGCGCCTGGAGCTGTTCGCCCGCATCTACGCCGACCCCGAGGGCACCGACCGCCCCTACCTGGTGTACCTGCAGGGCGGGCCCGGCTCCGAGGCGCCCCGCAGCGTGGGCCCCGACAGCCCGCCCTGGCTCGTCCGTGCCCTGCGCGAGCACCGCGTGATCATGCTGGACCAGCGCGGCACCGGCCGCTCCACGCCCGTCGGCCCCGATGTGGCGCTGCCCGAGGGCGCGATCGACGGGGCCGCCACCCTGCGGGAGGCAACCCCCGCCGAGCAGGCCCAGTACCTCACCCATTTCCGGGCCGACGCGATCGTGGCCGATGCCGAGCTGCTGCGCGAGCACCTGGGCGTGGACACCTGGTCCCTGCTGGGGCAGTCCTTCGGCGGGTTCACCACCCTGCGCTACCTCAGCGCCGCCGCGGCCTCGGTGGAGACCGCCCTGTTCACCGGTGGCATCCCCTCCCTGGGGCCGGACATGGAGTCCGTGTACCGCACCACCTGGGAGGGCATGGCTGCCCGCAGTGAGCGGCACTGGGCCCGCTTCCCCGGCGACCGCGACCGCATGCGCGTGCTGGTGGACCGCGCGGAGGCCGGTCGCCTGCGCCTGCCCGGCGGGCAGCAGGTGGGCGTGGAGCGCCTGCGCCGCATCGGCATGCTGCTGGGACGCTCCCAGGGCCAGGAGCAGCTGCACTACCTGTTGGGCCTGGACCCGGACTCCCCGGCCTTCGCTCACGACCTGGCCGGCGCCCTGCCCTTCGGCGGCCGCAACCCGATCTACGCCGTTATCCACGAGTCCTGCTGGGCCGACGGCACGGTCACGGACTGGGCCGCTGAGCGCGCTATGCCCGGGTCCGTGCGCGAGGACCCGACGCTGCTGGCCGGCGAGCACATGCACCGCGAGCTGTTCACCGAGGACCCGGAGCTGCAGGTCTGGGCCGAGGCCGCCGAGCTGCTGGCCCAGCACCCGTGGCCGCGGCTGTACGACGAGGACGCCCTGCGGGCCGCGGACGTCCCGGGTGCTGCGGCGGTGTACTACGACGACGCCTACGTGCCGCGCGAGTACTCCATGGCCACCGCCGCCCTGCTGCCGCGCCTGCGCACCTGGGTCACCAGCGAGTACGAGCACGGCGGCCTGCGCTCCAGCGGCCAGGTGGTGCTGGACCACCTGCTGGACCTGGCCAAGGGGCGCCGCGAGGCCTGACGGCAACGCCTGACCGCAAGGCCTGACGGCCAGGCCTGACGGCACGGCGTGACGGCAAGGCCTGACGGTCAGCAGGGTCAGGCGTCCGCGGCCAGGCGGAAGCCCTTGTTGCCGCTGGCGTCCTCCACGGCGGAGGCATGGCGGGCCGCCACCCGGTAGCGGTTGCAGTGCGAGTCGTGGCACAGGTACGAGCCGCCGCGGATCACACGCACGTCACCCCTCATCGACGGCGCATGCCCCGCGTCCCAGGTGTCGCTGCACCACTCCCACACGTTGCCCGCCACCTCGTACAAGCCGAAGCCGTTGGGCGGGAAGGACCGCACCGGGGCCGTGCCCAGGTACCCGTCCTCGAGGGTGTTGCGCACCGGGAAGGCGCCCTGCCAGATGTTGCAGCGGTGCTCACCGTCCGGGGTGAGGTCATCGCCCCAGGCGTAGCGAGCCTGGTCGATGCCGCCGCGGGCGGCCTTCTCCCATTCCGCCTCCCGGGGCAGCCGCATCCCGCACCAGGCGGCGAACGCCTCCGCGTCACGCACGGAGACGTGCACCACGGGGTGGTCGGCACGGTCCTCGGCGTCCGAGCCGGGGCCCTCCGGGGCATCCCAGCGAGCGCCGTGCACGGCCCTCCACCACGGTGTGCCCGGGGGCTTGGGCGAGGAGCGGCGCACCTCGGGCTCCAGCAGCGCCCCGAACACGTAGGACCAGCCGAACTCCTCGGTCTCGGTCACGTACCCGGTCTCGTCCACGAATGCTGCGAACTCGGCGTTGGTCACGCAGGTGGGGTCGATGCGGAAGGCGCCCACCTCCACCTCGCGGATCGGCGACTCGGCGTCCATGGGGTTCCGGTCGGAGTCCTCGGTTCCCATCCGGAAGGGACCGGCCTCGATCGGCACAGCGTGCTGGGCGCGGGCGCGCACCTGCTCGGACGGTGCCGCGAAGGCATGCGGGTGCTCGGGACCCCGACGCACGGGAGCGGCCACGGAGGCGCTGTCGGTCCCCTCAGCCGATGCCTGGGAGGCAGCGGTGTCCGGGCCGAGCTGCTCCCTACTGGCGGCACAGCACGTAGGGGACGAGTCATCGGATGTGTGCATAGGGCCAGCGTAGGCCGCTCATGGGCAGGGCTGCGGTGACCTCCCAGGCAGTGCTGGACACCACCGTCGCGGAGTTCCACGAGCTGGACATCGAGGCTACCGGGATGGGTCGCGATCCCGGAGGCCGACGGCTTCGGGGATCGTCGCGCCCCGGTGCGCGTTCAGATGAACCGCACGAAGGCCCGCAGCGGATGCGGGGCCATGTCGT
Organism: Brachybacterium epidermidis; assembly: GCF_015209585.1. Classification (GTDB taxonomy): domain Bacteria; phylum Actinomycetota; class Actinomycetes; order Actinomycetales; family Dermabacteraceae; genus Brachybacterium; species Brachybacterium epidermidis. Next base: position 12,715 of record NZ_JADEYR010000005.1, on the reverse strand, counting down.
GCGCCTCGGTGAGGCCCCGGGACTCGTAGAAGGCGCGCTGCCCGGGCTCGTCATCGGTGAGCAGCACCAGCTGCCGCACCGCGTCGTAGCGCTGCAGCACGCTGTCCAGCAGCACAGCACCGATGCCTGCCCGCTGATGGGTGGGTGCGACCAGGATGTCCTGGACGTACACGATGGTCTGCCCGTCCGAGACGGTGCGCACCAGCCCAACCAGCTCGCCGGTGCCCGCATCCCGTGCGCACAGGACCAGGTGGGATCCGTGCATCGCACGCACCAGGCGCTCCGGGTCAGCGGTGTAGGTGCTCCAACCCACGGCGTCGTACAGGGCGAGCAGCTCGTTCCCAGCGGGGATCTCGGAGGTGAGGAAAGCAGGCATGCACCCGATTGTGCCCGGTGCGGAGTCCAGGTCGTGCTCGGGGCCGAACCCGCGCGGGCCCTGGGGCTGGAGTGAGGCGAACGGCTGGGCCTGGGGCCAGGCGCCCACGCCGATCCTGCAACGCGTGGCCCGAGGACAACCCGGCCCCGCCCCGACCGTTCGGACCGAGCAGTCCCCGCAGCACCGCACCATGCGTAGGCTCGAAGCATGACCACCACCGCAGCCCACGAGAACGTCGCAACCCGTCGCATCGGATCCCTGACCGTCTCCCCGATCGGCATGGGCGTGATGCCCCTGTCCCAGGGCCGCGGCGACGCCGCCCCGCAGGAGCAGGCCCGCGCCACCGTGCACGCCGCGCTCGACGCCGGCATCACCTTCCTGGACACCGCTGACATCTACGCCCCCTCCTGGGACACCATGGGGCACAACGAGAAGATCGTGGCCGGCGCCCTGAACACCTGGGACGGCGACCGTTCCCAGGTGGTGGTGGCCACCAAGGGCGGCATCACGCGCGGTGAGGGCGAGGCCTGGGGCCGGGACGGCTCCGCCGAGTACCTCCGCTCCGCGCTGGAGAAGTCCCTGAAGAACCTCGAGACCGACGCCATCGACCTCTACTACTGGCACCGCCCGGATCGCTCCATCCGGTACGCCGAGGGCATCGAGACCCTGGCATCGTTCAAGCAGGAGGGCCTGATCAGGGAGATCGGCATCTCCAACGCGAACGTCGAGGAGATCGACGTGGCGATCGAGGTGCTGGGCGAGGGAGGCCTGGCGGCTGTGCAGAACCAGTTCTCGCCCACCTTCTTCCAGACCAGCCGGGAGGAGCTGAAGCACTGCGGTGAGAACGGCATCGCCTTCGTGCCCTGGTCGCCGCTGGGCGGAACGGGCGGCGGGGCCAGCGGTGTGGGGGAGCGGTTCGAGCAGATCACCCGCATCGCCAAGGCGCACGACGTGTCCCCGCAGCAGGTGGTGCTGGCCTGGCAGCTGGGCCTGGGCGAGCACGTGATCCCGATCCCCGGCGCCAGCCGGCCTGAGTCGATCACCGATTCGGCCAAGGCCATGAGCCTGGAGCTGACGGGGGAGGAGTTCCACGAGCTCTGCGGCATCATCGCCTGAGCTCCAGTGCGCCTCGGTCTGATGGGGCGTGCCCCCGCGCGCCATCGCCATCGTGACCTGATCTCTCTCCTGCGCAGCCCCCCACGGATGGGGCATGTGCGCACGCCCGCCGTGAGGACCCCGTGATGAACCCCTTGACCGAGAACCAGATCCGCAGTTCCTTCCTCAACATCAGCAAGGGTGACGCGAAGCGCGCCGTCCTTCCCGACCTCTCACAGATCACGTGGGAGGAGCGGGACTACCTGGGCTGGCAGGATGCTCGCCGTCCACTCCTGCACTACGTCGCCCTCGAGGTCGATGGTGAGCTCGCCTGCCTCCTGCTGCGCGGGAGTTCAACAGTGGCGTCCACGAAGATGCTCTGCGCCTGGTGCCAGGACGTCATCGACGGCGTGCATGCTGCGTCCTTCGTGGCCCCGCTGGCAGGCGAGGCCGGCCGACGCGGGAACTCGATCGGCACCGCCATCTGTGCGGACTTCGGCTGCTCGAGGAACGTGCGACGTGCCCCTACCGCGGGGGAGCTGCGCACGGCAGACCCAGCGCTTCTGGAGTACCACCGCGAGCAGCGGATCGCGGGGCTGCGCGCCCGTTCGGCCGACTTCGTGAGGGCCGTGCAGCGACGCTGAGACGGGGCGCTGCCTGTGACCCGCCGTCGGTCGCGGCTGCTACACCAGAGCGAACACCCGGTCGGCCCGGGCTCGGGTGGCGGCGACGATGCGGGCGTTGGACTCGTCCGGCCCCAGTGCCCAGGCGCGGGCGGCCTGCGGGTCCTTCCCGAACAGCTCGTGGCGTGCGATCAGCCTGTGGTGCCGGAGGTCCTCGGGCGTCTCGACGAACCAGACCTCGTCCAGCAGGGCCCTCACCTGCGCGAAGGGGCCTTCGTCCAGCAGCAGGTAGTTGCCTTCGGTGATCACCAGTGGCACGCCGCCAGGGACGTCGATGGCCCCGGCAATGGGCTGTTCGAGGTCGCGCTCGAACATGGGCGCCCACACCGGCGGGTCGTGCCTTAGGGCGCTGCGCAGCCGCTGCAGCAGGGCCGCGTAGCCGGTGGCGTCGAAGGTGGCCGGGGCGCCCTTGCGGTCGCGCAGGCCCATGCGTTCCAGGGCCGCATCGGCCAGGTGGAAGCCGTCCATCGGCACCACCGCGCAGGACCCGGCGGGCAGGTGGGAGGCGAGCAGTGCCGTGAGGGTGGACTTGCCCGCCCCCGGTGCCCCGGCGATCCCGAGCATCCGGCGGCTCCCGCCGCGCACTGCCTCGTCGAGCAGTACGTGTGCCGCCTGGACGGCCTGCTGAGCTCCCGGTGGGAGGGCCGTGGACGGTGGTGGCTCGGGGATGGCCGCGATGGCCTCGTGCGAGGCAGCAGACGGTGTCGGCCCGGCAGCGGCCTGGGTGGGCTCTCGCGCTGGATCACCGGGCACGGTTGACCTCCAGGTCCACCTCGAGCACCTCTCCGCGCAGAGGCAGGTGGATCAGTACTTGGGCGGGCGGGATCCCGGCGGCGGCGAGGGCCTGCGAGTAGGTGTCCAGCTGGCCCAGGTAGTGCTCGCGCACGTGCCGCACCGGCTCCGGCCCCGGGTAGGTCTTGTGGTCGACCAGCACGATGCGGCCGTCCGGCAGTCGCAGCAGGGTGTCGATCCATCCCTCCATCACCTGATCGTCCTGGTTCCACCAGGTGATGGGCTGCTCGGTGAGCTGCTGGGCTCCTGGGAACCGGTCCTCCAGGAAAGCAGACCAGGCCTCGCCGGCACGCATCAGTGCATCAGAGCCGACGGACCGGGTCACGGCCCAGCGCTCCACCAGGCGCTGCGCGGCCTGCGCGCGCTGCTCAGGGGTGAGGCTGTCCAGCGGCCGCGACAGGTAGGCGTGCATCGCCTCGCCCACGCGCTCCCAGCCGGCCGCGCCCTGGGAGACCAGAGGCGTGCCGATCCGCTGGGGGGCGCCGACGGTGCCCAGCTCCGTGGCCGAGGCCACGCCGGAGGCCTGGAAACGCACGGACCGTGCAGGGGTGATGGACGCAGTCACGTCGGTGCCGGTCAGGGACGGGTGGGTGTCGGGCAGGTCGGTGGCGGCCAGTGGGCTGCGCGCCGAGCCGTAGGCCTCGGCGTCCTCGGGGAGCGTTCCACGGGTGGAGCGCACCACCGCGGGAAGCTGCTCGGCGCCCGCGACCTGGAGGAAGGACTGGCCGAGGGACCACGACAGCAGGGGCCCCGGGCCCGCGGCACCGTCGACGGCGGTCGCCGTGCTGCCGTCGACACCGGCGCCAGTGGTCCCCGTGTCGTCGTCGGCCACGAGGGCGTCGAGTGCGGGCGCGCTGCCCTCCCCGGACAGCACCGTGACATCGGCCGAGCGGGTGAAGGCCACGTACTGCAGGCGACCGGCCTCGTTCCGGTCCTGCCTCAGGCGGTGCTGGGCGTGCGCTGATGCCTCGAGGCCCTCCTGCACCGGCGGGTAGGAATCCAGGAGCTTGGGCCAGTACCGCGCGGAGCGCCCGGCCAGGGGAGCGGTGACGTCCAGCTGCGGGGCCGGGGCGATGAACGATCCCCAGGTGTGGGTGCGCTCGGTGGGCTTCGCCTCGAGCATGACCACCACGCGGGACCACTCGAGCCCCTTCGCCCCGTGCACGGTGCCCACCCACACCGTGTCCGGGGTGCCGGTGAGGTTCGGGCCGCGGTCGGACTCGTCCAGTGCGGCCCGCAGGCCGGTCAGGGTGATGGGACGGGAGTCCATGCGGGCCTGGTCGGCGTACTCGGCGGCCAGGGCGCGCACGGCATCGAGGGTGCGCAGTCGCTGGTCGGGCAGCGACCAGGTGCGGATCTGCTCGGTGAGGTCCAGGGCGTCGACCAGGGCGGCGATCATCTCGACGGGGGTGAGCAGGATGCAGCCCTCCCGCAGGGCATGCAGCCGGGCGAGGCTGGGATCCCTCCACCACTGCTGGAACACCTCCTGGCGCGCCTGGGCATCGGGGGCTGCGGTGAGCTGGGTGAACCAGTCGCGGTGCGCCCGATGGTCGGGCAGCAGGTCCACCAGCTCGGTGAGCGCCAGGGTGTCGCTGAGGTCCAGGGTCACGGCCAGGGCTGCGCGCAGGATCCTGCCCTCGCGGGTGGCGAGGATGCTCGCTCCCTCACCGGAGGCAGGGATGCCGCGCGCGGTGAGCGCCTCGATCACCTGCTCCGCCTGGTGGTTCTTGCGCACCAGCACGGCGATGTCCGAGGGCCCGACACCGGGTTCGGCCAGCAGTTGCATGATGCCGTCGGCCACGGCGGTGGCGTGCTGCGCGAAGGGCTTGCGGCCCGTGCACTCGGGGATCCACGCCTCCAGCCGCCCCGGTGGGTGGCCCTGCGCACGGCGACGGGTGACGGCTTCCTCTGCGGCGGCCAGCGTGACACGTTCGATGGGCATGTGGGGGAAGATGCGCGGGAAGATCGCGTTGACCAGGTCCAGCACCGGTTCCTGGGAGCGCCAGGAATGGGTGAGGTCGGTGATCTCGCCCTTGCCCCATTCGGTTGTGCCGGCCTCCAGCAGCGCCAGCACGTCGAGCATGAGGGAGGGGTCGGCGTCGCGGAAGCCGTAGATGGCCTGCTTGGGGTCTCCCACCCAGATCTTGTCCTCGATGAGCCTGCCCAGCTCGAGGAACAGCTCGAGCTGGACGGGGGAGGTGTCCTGGAACTCGTCGACCGCCAGCAGGCGGAAGCGATCCTTGATGGCCTGTTGAGCCCGTGGACTGCTGCGGATCAGCTCGAGGGTGCGCACCTCCTGATCGACGAAGTCGATCAGCCCCAGATCGTCCTTGTACTTGGCGTAGGCGTCGAGGGACTCCGCGGCGGTGTCCATCACCAGGTGGATCAGCTCCCGCGCATCGGCCTGCAGCACAGGATTGGCCAGTAGCTCGTCGGCGACCTGCTGGGAGATTCCCAGCAGCGCAGCATCCACGGCCTTGGCGTACGCGAAACCAGGGAGCTTCCTGCCCGACTCCTTGGCGGCGGCCCGGGCCTCGGCGACCTGCGCGGGCTTGGCGAGCTTCGCCCATCCCGCCCAGGGGGCGCGTGAGGGATCGGCCAGGTCACGGCGCAGCTGCTCGAGGGGGTCGAGATGCTTGCGGATGGTCGCTGCAGGGCTCTCGGCGGCGGCATCGGCCTCGGCACGAAGGGCCTGCAGAGCACTGTCCAGCCCGGCCAGCCAGGCCTGCCTGCGATCCTGATCGGAAGCGGCCGGTAGTGCTGCGTCCCGGTACTCCTGCCACGAGGCCGCGGCCGCGGCGCGCAGCTGGTCCGCCCCGATGCGGTTGGTGCGGGCCCGGCCGGCGAGGTCTCGCACGTGGGAGCGCCAGGACGGGGTGGCGTTGTAGGGGAGGGCAGGGTCCTCCTCGCCGTCGTGGCCGGTGCGCGCCAGCAGGTCGCCCGAACGGGCACCGGCGGCCGCAGCAGCGTCGTCGATGGCGGCGTTGAACGCGGCCTTCTGCCGGTCGGCGTCCAGCACCTGCACGTCCGGGGAGATCCCGGCGTCCATGGCGAACTCGCGCAGCAGCTGCCCGGCCACCGCGTTGACGGTGCCGATCATGGCGCTGTCGATCCCGGTGGCGGCCTGGGCGTCGCCCACCTCCAGCAGGGTGCGCCGCACCCGGTCGGAGAGCTCGGCGGCGGCCTTGGTGGTGAAGGTGGTGGCGATCAGCTGGGAGGGCTGCAGGCCGCCCTTGATCCGCTCGGCGATGTCGTGGGTGAGGGTGTGGGTCTTGCCGGAGCCGGCGGAGGCGTTGATCAGGGTGAAGGTCATCGGAAGTCTCCCGTCATGCCGCACAGCTGGGCGTACTCGCTGGTGGCGCAGTAGCTGTCGACGGCCACCTGGCCCTCGGAGCGTGCCGCGGCCCGGGCGCCATCCAGTGCCCTCCTGCGCTTGCTGTAGGGGGCGTCCAGCGGCAGGTTCGCGCCATCGAGCAGCGATCGGCGGCCGGCCACGGCCGTGCCCTCGGCGATCTGGTCCAGGGCGGTGGTGACCGAGCGCGTCAGGCGCTCCCAGGAGTCGCGCACGTCCATCGGGGTGCGACGGCGCGGATCCAGCTCGCGGTCCGCGGCGACGAACTCCCCGGCATGCAGCAGGAAGTACCCCACCTGTGCGGGCTCGGCGAGGGACTCGGCCTGGTCGAGGGCCCAGGCGTAGGAGGCCAGCTGCACGGCGTCCCCGGTCTCGTACAGGTCGCCGTAGCGGGTGCGGCTGCGGGACCACTTCAGGTCGATCACCGTGGGGCGCCCGGAGGCATCGCGCAGGTCCAGGTCGCGGCTGCCCACGAACTCGATGGTGCGCGCGCCGCCGGCCAGCGGCAGCGTGAGGGGATGGGAGAAGCGCACCTCGGTGCCGGTGATCCGCAGGCCTGCTCGCGCCGTGCCCGCGAACAGGGTGCGCAGGGACCTCACGGTGCGGTCGTGCACATCGGCTCGCTGCGCCGCGTGGCCGGGAAGGTCCAGCTCGGAGGCGAACTGGGGGACGAGGCGATCGAAGACGGAGGTGATCTCCTCGTCGGTGGGCGGACGGAGCGGCGCGCCACCGACGCCGTCGTCCCACCGCTGCTGCACCAGCTGCTCTACCACGGCGTGCACCAGGGTGCCGATCATCCGGTCCCCGGTGGGCAGGGCGGCGACGTCTGCGGTGCGCACGTCGAGGGCGTGTTGGAGCAGCCAGTGCAGTGGGCACCCCACGAGGGTCTGCGCCGCGGTGAACGACAGGCGCTGTGGGAGCAGATGCGCACCGGTGGCGAACTGTCGGTGCAGGTGCTCCGGCGGTTCCGCCCGGACCAGCCCGGGAACGCGCACTGGCAGTTCGACGCCGCCGAGCGTCCAGGTGCCACCGGTGATCAGTGATTCGGGGCTGTGGCGGTGCGCTCCTGGCCACCCGTCCTGCCTGCGTGCGCTTTCCAGGTGGGCCAGCAGGCCGCTGGGCGGCGGTGGTTTCTCCAGCCGGCGCCCGGGCAGCACCGCGATCACCTGCCCTGCGGTGCGCAGGCCCCGCAGGGCCGCATCGACGTGCAGGCCGGCGAGCTGCTCGGGATCGATCAGGTGGGCGCCTCCCGAGCGCAGCGCCTCACGCTCGGCCTGGTCCCATTGCACGGCGGCCGGGGTCTCACCGCCCTCGGGGGCCCACCACAGCACGGTGCCGCCCGCGGCCGCGACCTGGGCAGGGCGGGTGGTGACCTTCCAGGTCGCCACCTGCGCGCCGGCCAGCGGGGAGCGACCGGACCCGCCGCAGGCGTCGATGATCTGCTGCAGGGTGCGCCGTGAGGCAAAGTGGCCGGATCGAGCATCCCCAGCACGGCCTGCAGGGTGCGCACCTGGGTGAGGGAGGCCAGCAGGTCCCCGTCCCCGCGGGAGACGGCCTGCAGCCGCTGCGACAGCCAGTCCAGCCGGGCCGCGACCGCCGGGGGCTGCAGACGATCCGCGGGGAGCGGGTCTGTGACCAGACGGTGGATCTCCTGGGCGGCCGTCAGTGCCTTCTCCGCGCTGGGGCGGAGATCCGCATCGGCGGCGGCGAGGCGCTCCTCGAGCTCGCCCAGGGCGCGCCGCCAGGCCGGGCCGCCCACGCCGGGCTCCTGCGTGAGCGCCCGCAGCAGGAGCCGACGGGCAGCGGCGGGCACCAGACCGATGGGCTCGGCATCGCCATCGGCCCCCGGGAGCACTCGCAGGTCCAGCAGGGCGGCGAGCTGGTGGACGTCCACCGGCGCGGTGGCGACGTCGAGGTACAGCCCCAGCACCTGGTGGTGGGCACGTGCGGTCGAGGGGGCGACCGCACCCGCCGCGGGCAGCCCGCGGCGCCGCAGTGCCTGATCCAGGATGGTGGTGTCGGCTCCTGCCAGGAGGGTGAGGGATGCACCCCCGGGGGCCTCGGGGGAGTGCGCGGCAGCTGCGGCGGGAGCGGGTGCAGCCGGTGCGGGTGCGGCCGCGTGGGAGGCGGCCAGGTACCGAGCGGCGACGTCGGCGGCGGTCCATTCGTCCTGGCAGACCACCACCTCGAGGTGCGGGCCGGGCGTGGGCTGCGCTGCCGGCGGTGCATGCACCACGACCCCGCTGCGGGCCAGCGCGGCGAACAGCCGGGGCCACAGGCCGGGCAGTGCGGAAGGGTCCTCCTGCGCGGTGACCTGGGTGATGCCCAGCGGCCAGGTGCCGCCGGTGCGCTCCAGCTCCTCCAGCAGGGACAGCAGCTCGACCAGGTCATCAGCGGATGACGGGGAGAGGGTGGCCGGGCGCCCGGCGATGCCCGTGGTGCCGGGCATGCCGACCACCACGGCGTCCTCCACATCGCGCAGCGCGGCCAGCCGCGGTGGCAGTGGGTGGTCCGTGCCCGGAGGGTTCCAACCGGCCTCGACCGCTGCATCCCGCCAGCGCAGCAGCTGACGGGAGGTGCTCCACGGATCCACTGCGAAGGAGCGGGACGGCCAGAACGCCTCGGGTTCGGAAGCGGAATCCAGGTGCTGGTGGATGAGTTGCATGTACTGCGCGATGCGCACGGCCTGGTCCACGGCGGGGCGGGTGAGGCCGAGCCTGGTCTGCAGCAGCTGCACCAGGCCCCGGGGGCCCATCCGCACCTGCCCGTGCGCGGCGTGCCCGGGAGCATCGGCCCAGGCAGCGCCGTCGGCCGTCCATCCGAACTCCATCTGCATTCCTACCGGCCCCTTCCTTCCGGCTGGAGCCGGATGATCCCACCCTAGAGGCGGGCTGTGACCGACGAGGTCCCGCGCCCGTGGATCCGCCCCGTCGTACTCACGGCCGCACGAGGGCGAGAATCCCCGTCACGGCCCTTCGAGCCGCGCCGCCACCGCCACCGGACCCGGTCGTGGCAGGCGGGCCGGCCTCGTCGGGGGCGGGAACGGCATGAGGGGGCGGGGACGGCTTGAGGGGGCGCGGCGGGTGTCAGCGGCCGGCGGGTGCGGGCGACAGGACGGGCGCGGGCGGCAGGGCAGGTGCGGGCGACAGGACGGGCCGGCCCCCGCAGGGACCGGCCCGTGCCGATCGATCAGTTCGCGCTTCCAGGCCGTGCCCACGGCGGGACGTTGCCAGGAGCCGGCGGCTGCGCGGCCTGCTGTGCCTGACGGCGGGCGCTCTCCTCCCGCTGCTGGGCCTCGCGGCGGGCACGGGCTGCACGCTCCTGCTCCTGGCTGCGGCGGCGCTCCTCCGCCCGACGGCGGCCATCGGCATCCGAGGTGTCGGCGTCCGCGTCGGCCTCCTGAGCGGCCTGGGCCTGCAGCATGGCGTTGCGGATCTCATCGCCCATGGTGCCCACGGTGCCCGGGTTGGAGGGGAGGAACAGCACGTTGGAACGGCCGTTGCGGGCCACGTCCTGCATGGTGTCGAAGTACTGCGTCATCAGCAGCAGCTGCTCGGCGGAGTGCTCAATGCCCACCTTGCGCAGCATCTCGTACTGCTCGGCGATGCCCATGGCGTTGGCCTTGCGCTGGGCGGCCACACCCTCACCCTGCAGGCGCTTGGACTCGGCCTCGGCCTCGGCCTGGGTGACGCGCTTGATCTTGTCGGCCTCGGCCAGGGACTGTGCGGCCACGCGGTCGCGCTGGGCGGCGTTGATGGAGTTCATCGAGTCGCGCACGCGCGAGTCGGGGGAGATGTCCTGAACGAGGGTGTTGACGATGTTGAAGCCGAACTCCTGCATGCGGGCGGAGAGGGTCTGCTCCACGGAGCGGGCGATGTCGTCCTTGGACTCGAAGGCGGCGTCCAGCTCCAGGCCCGACAGGGCCGAGCGCACGGTGTCGAACACGTAGGAGCGGATCTGGGCCTCGGGGTTGGAGAGGCGGTAGTACGCATCGACGACCTGCTCCTCCTTGATCACGTACTGCACGGCCACCGGCACGGTGACGAACACGTTGTCCTTGGTCTTGGACTCGATGTTCACCTCCAACTGCTGGATGCGCAGGGAGATCGGGCGGGTGATGTTGTCGATGAACGGCGCCTTGAAGTTCAGGCCGGGCCGGGCCACCCGGCGGAACTTGCCGAAGCGCTCCACGATCACGTTCTCCTGCGTGTGCACGGTGAACATGAGCGAGGTGCGCAGGCCGCCGAACAGCAGGGCTGCAAGGATCGCGAGGCCGACGACGGCGACCACGACGATGACGAGGAAGAGGACGAAGCCGTCCATGAGGGTCCTTTTCTGAGGAGTGAGCGGGTGTGAGCCACGCTATCAAGCGGCGTGCGCCCTGCGGCTCAGGCCAGGAACTCGTCCACCTCGGCGCGCGTGGGGGCGTTCTGGGGGCCGCGGCGGGTCACCGCGATCGCCGCGGCGGCGTTGGCGCGCGTGGCGGCTGACTCCCAGTCGGCGCCCAGGGCCCGTTCGGCCAGCATCACCCCGGTGTGGGTGTCCCCGGCACCGTTGGTGTCCACCGCCTTCTGCGGGAACGCCGGGATGTGCGTGCCCCGGCCGTGGTGGAACACGATGCACCCGCGGGAGCCGTCCCGCACCACCACCACCGCGCGCTGGCCGATGCGCCGCCGCAGCGCCTCCGGGGTGTCCTGCAGGGAATCCAGACCCGTGAACGCGCGCGCCTCATCCGCGTTGGAGGTCCACACGGTGGTGCGCTCCAGCACGCGGTCCTGCACCTCGGTGGGGAAGGACGCGAAGGGCTCCCCGGGATCCAGCACCACCTCGACCCCGCGCGGCACGGTGTCCAGGAACTCCAGCAGCGGCCCCCGGGTGGGCTCGAACAGGGTGTACCCGGAGATGCACAGCAGGTCCCCGGGCTGCGGATCCAGCCGGGCCAGGGATGCGGCGGTGACGGAGCGCTCGGCTCCGTAGACCGTCAGGAAGCTGCGCTCAGCCGTCGGCTCCAGCAGCCCCACGCAGTAGCCGGTGTCGTCGTCGGGACGGGGCTCGTCGGAGACCTGCACGCCCGCCTCATCCAGCACGCTGCGCACCAGGTCGCCGTTGAGGCCGGTGCCGTGCGCGCCGCCGTGGACGGCCTGCGCACCGGTACGGGCGGCGGCCACCAGGATGGTCACCGCGCCCCCGGCGTAGCGCTGCTCGCTGGTGGCGTTGACGTTCCCGCCGCGCGGCGGCAGGGCGGGCACCTCGAGGATCACGTCCACGAGCGCCTGGGCGGTGTGCAGCACGCGAGGCATGCGGCCAGTCTAGGGACCGGGCAGTCGCACCCCGCGGGAGGTGACCATCTCGGCCACCCGCCCCGCGATCGGAAGCAGCCCCATCAGCACGAACAGCACCACCAGGGACGCCATGGTGGCGGTGCCGGGTCCGAAGACCCGCACCGGTGCGAACAGCAGCACCCCCAGCACCGGGGCGGAGATGACACCGGTGCCGGCCAGCAGCGACCAGCCCAGCGGTGCAACGCGCTGCGCGCGCAGGGTGCGCAGCCGGTCCAGACGCACCAGCATCAGGATGTCCAGGGTGAGGGCGGCCATGGCGAGCACGGAGATCAGGGCCAGACCCGCCAGGCTGGTCAGCAGCCAGCCGAAGAACACCTCGGCCCCGTGGAACATGTCCCCGTCGGGCGGCCCTGCCAGTTCGTCGCCCCACACGCCCATCACGATGGTGGCGATGACCGGGACGGTCAGGGAGAGCACCAGAGCGATGCCCACCAGCCCGCTCCACAGCCCCAGCAGCCGGGTGCCGCGCAGCTCATCCCCCAGACGTACCGGGGCAGTGGCGAACCGGGGATCGGGGACCGGCTGCGAGAGCATCAGATGCTCGCCACGGTCTCCACGGCCTGCCGGATGGCGCGTTCGGCGTCCAGCTCGGCGGCCACATCGGCCCCACCCACCACGTGCACGCGGGGGGAGCGGCCGGAGCGCGCCTGCAACAGCTCATCGGCCAAGGAGCGCTCCGATACCTGCCCCGCGCAGATCACCACGGTGTCCACCTCGATCAGCTGCTCCTGGTCACCCTCTCGGACATGCAGCCCCTGCTCATCGATGCCCTGATAGACCACGCCCGTGTGCTGGACGACCCCGGCGCGGCGCAGCTCCGCCCGGTGCACCCAGCCGGTGGTGCGGCCCAGGCCCGCCCCAATTTTGGTGTCCTTGCGCTGCAGCAGGTGCACCACCCGTGCCCGTCGACCGTCGGCCGGCACGTCAAGGGCCGGCTGGTCGGGCTGCGGCACGGCCCCGTCGGAACCGGAACCGGACCCGGCGCCGGGTGCGGAGAGCCGGGGCAGGATGCCGCCGCGGTGGTCGGCCGGATCGGCCACGCCCCAATGCCTCCTCCATGCCTGCGCATCGAGGG
>NZ_JADEYR010000004.1 GCF_015209585.1 Brachybacterium epidermidis | reverse complement strand
GATCCCGCCTCCCCGTCGCAGCCGGAGCCCTCTCCGCAGGAACCGAGCCCCACGGATCCCGGGGGCAGCGACGACACGGGAGACTCCGGGGACGGTCAGGACCAGGAGTGATGTCCAGTGAGGCTGTGACCTGACGACGGTGCTCAGCCGCGACAGGCCACGACGAAACCGCCCTCGTCCAGGACGGTCGCGTACTCGGCGCCCCAGCGTTCCTGCGCCCAGTGTGCCGGGTCCGCCGGGACCGAGCCGCCCCAGGAGAACGCGTAGCGGTCCACCAGGACGCAGTCCGGCACCCGCTGGTTCGGGCCGTGCATCCACTGCACGTCATGGTCAGGGACGGCCTGCGCGAGCAGTGTGATGTCCACGGCCAGCACCGAGCCGTCCGGCACGGCATCGAGGGCGGCCTGGGCGGGGGCGGCCCGCCAGGTGAGCGCCCACTTCTCGGGCCGCACGAGGTTCATCACCGGCATCGAGGAGCCCAGCACCAGGGTCACCGCGGCCGTGGCGGCCACCGCCGTCACCCGCACAGTGCGGCCGGGACGCGGCGCATCCGTGCGCAGCCAGGCCGAGGCGCGACCACTGCGTCGATCCCCGAGCGCATCCAGCAGCGCGGCCATCGCGATCGGGATCAGCACCGCGTTGTAGTGCCAGTACCAGTCCCAGTAGAACTCCACGGTGCCGGTGAAGCGCCACGCCAGGGTGGGCACCATCATCCAGATCAGCGGGGACCGCGCCCCGATCACCCCGGCCGCCAGCAGGAGCATCCCCACCGTCACCCACTTCACCGGCGGCCAGAGCACCTCGAGCGGGGAGCCGAGATTGTCGGTGTAGTCGTACTGCCCGGCCGTGTTGAGCATCGGCAGGATCACGAAGGTGGACAGCACGAACCAGCCGATCCCCCAGCTGAAAAGCCCCAGGCCCTCACGGCGGTACGGGGCGTGACGCAGGGCGATGACCGCCCCCAGCACCGCGACCGTGAGCCCCAGGTCCTCCTTGACCATCACCAGCGGTGCAGCCCACAGTGCGCTGGCGGCGATCCTCCCCCGCAGCAGGGCGGTCAGGGAGAACGCCAGCAGGGGCACGGCGAAGGCGATCTCGTGGAACTGCACATCGGCTGCGGCCTGCAGCCCGAAGGAGAACGCGTAGGCAGCTCCCGCGAGGGACCCCAGCGCGGGGCCGAGGCGGTCGATCGCCACCCGGGTCAGGGGGATCGCCGATACTCCCAGCAGCAGGGCCTGGGTCCACAGCAGCGCCTCGCCGGAGGGCCATACCCACCACACCGGTGCCAGCGCCGCCAGGATCGGGTGGAAGTGGTCGCCCAGCAGGTTCACGTCATCGCCCTTGATCGGCACGATGGGCGCGCCCAGCTCGCCGTAGGCCCGGGCCAGCTGGGTGAAGATACCCAGGTCCCAGGAGAGGGACACCAGGTTGCGCCACTGCTGGGTGCCCAGCAGCCCGTAGGCGAGCGCGGCCAGCACCGCCAGCAGGGATGGCACCAATCGGCGTGCCCACCGGGTGGGGGCGTCGGCCTCGAGCCGGGCAGAGGAGGGCCCGGCGGGGCGCACGGTCGCTTCAGGCACGCAGTGAGGGTATACGGGTGCGCGGGGGTCGCCCAGTTCACGAGCGCGCGGGCAGGGCTGCGTCGACGACGGGTAGACCTTCGTCTGGGTGGATACGACCTGAGGTCGACGACCGGCACGGTCTGGCGCGTCTACGGTGCGTCCATGACGTCCTTCACGGTCCTCGGCCCCGGTCCCGATCTGCCTGGCCCGCTCCGCTCCCGCCGTACCCGCATACTGATCGCGGCCGGGGTCACCGGTGCGCTGACCCTGATCGAGCCACGGGAGCTGGGGCCGCGGCAACGAGCTGCGTACCGCCTCGTCGTCGCCGGCGGCTGCGGTGTGCTGATGGCTGATCTCGCGCATGAGGACGAGCCGATCATCGACCCCGCCCGGGACGGCCTGCTGGCCGGGGGGATGACTCTGGGCCTCATGGACCTGACCGAGCACGTGGACGGCCGGATCGTGGACGTGCTGCGCGGTCTCGGAGTGGAGCGGCCGCGGCCGCTGATGGCGGCGCTCAATGCGCTGTCCACCGCCGCCCTGTACGCACTGACGCCCAGCAGCGGTGGGTGGGTGGCCGCCGAGGACGTCTTCGGGGAGCCCGAGCCGCAGGAGCTGCCGGAGCCGGTGCGCGAGCTGGTGGCCCTGCTGCTGGAGGCCCCGGAGGCAGGGGAGGACCTGCCCGGGGCCGCCGCGCTGCGCGAGCAGCTCGCCGATGCACGCACCCAGGACCTCGGCTTCCCCAGCAGCGACGTGCAGCTGGTGGTGGAGGATCCCCGGCACCTGGCGGTGCCGCACCAGCAGACCTGGGCGGTCACCGGGGCCTTCGAGCGCGACGGCATAGCCCACCGGCTCGAGCTGCAGATCGGCGACGGCGTGCTTTCT
This sequence comes from Brachybacterium epidermidis, assembly GCF_015209585.1. Lineage (GTDB taxonomy): Bacteria > Actinomycetota > Actinomycetes > Actinomycetales > Dermabacteraceae > Brachybacterium > Brachybacterium epidermidis. The sequence continues at coordinate 222,083 of NZ_JADEYR010000004.1, read as the reverse complement.
ATGCTCAGCGTGATGGTGGAGGACGAGCCCTTCACCGACGAGAACGGCGAGGCGGACGACGAGGCACTGGAGGCGGCGATCGACGCGCTGTCCTCACCGGGCTTCCGCTGGCCCCGAGCCGCGGAGGTCACCGTGCAGCGGGAATCGGAGCAGGCGGTCTGAGAACCGCGCGGTGCACCGGCCGGTGGTGTGCCGCATGAACGTCAGGGGTGCGGGCGAGAGCCTGCGAGCGGGAGGCCTCGGGCGGGGCGTGTCGGGGGACGCGCCCCGCCCGTTGTTCGCTCTCAGGCCCCGATGCTGCAGGCCACGCCGTTGAACCCGTGGTTGCAGTACCCGTAGGGGTTCTTCGCGAGGTACTGCTGGTGCTCGGGCTCGGCGGTGAAGTAGGCGCCGCAGCCCGCCTCCGACAGCGGGGACAGTTCCGTGGAGATCCGGCCGCGTCCCGCTTCGGTGAGCGCCTCCTGGTACTGCTCGGCGCTCGTGCGGACGATCTCGCCCTGGGCGGGGGTGGTCCAGTACACGGCGCTGCGGTACTCGGTGCCCACGTCGTTGCCCTGGCGGTTCGCGGTGGTGGGATCGTGCTGCTGCCAGAACTCGGTGAGCAGGGCCCGCAGGGTGTCGTCCCCACCGGTGTAGATCACCCGCACTGACTCGGCGTGCCCGGTGCGGGCCGAGAACACCTCCTCGTACGTGGGGTGCGGGGTGTACCCGCCCGCGTACCCTGCGGAGGTGGTGTGGACCCCGGGGATCTGCCAGGCGATCCGCTCGATGCCCCAGAAGCAGCCGCCGGCCAGGATGATCTCCTCGCTGCCGATGGGCCACGGCCGCGGATCGACGGGGGAGTCGGGCCCCAGCATGTCGGTGCCCAGCACCAGGTGCTCTCGCTCGAGCGCGTAGGGGTACCGGCCGCGGCCCGGGAGCGCGTCCTCGGGTGCGACCATCTGCTTCTTGTGCCCGTACAGCAGGTCCATCATCTGCCACATGCGACCCACCGTACGCCGCTGTGCAGGGACTGCGCCGTGGCCGGTGCCACGTCTACGCGGTCAGCCGAAAATTCGACATCGATCCCCGTGATGGACCGGTCCCGTGATCGAGCGATGGTCACCATGGCCTCCGATGCGTCCTCCCCCCGTCCGAACATCGTCTTCATCCTCACCGACGACCACGCCGCTCACGCGATCAGCGCCTACTCGGGCCGGATCAACTCCACCCCGCACCTGGACCGCATCGCGCAGGAGGGGGCGCGGCTGGACGCGCTGTACTGCACCAACTTGATCTGCACCCCCAGCCGCGCCAGCATCCTCTCAGTCGGCCCGGGGTAGCACCACGGCCAGCAGGGCGATCAGTGCGAGGACCCCCGGCACGACCATCCACGGCCCCAGGTCCACCCCCATCAGCGCCACCACGAGCAGCCCGGCCACGGCACTTCCGGCCAGGACCGTCAGCGCTCCCTTCCCCACCAGGGCCCAAGCGGCGGCGGAGTGCAGGCCGTGCGCGGGGGCCGTCGCTGCGATGGCGAACGCCATGTGGGCCAGCAGCAGTGCGAGCCCGATCCCTGCCGCGCGGAGCACTCCCGGATCGCTCTGGCCCACCAGCAGCAGCATGATGGCCAGGGGCGGCAGCACGCCGAGGTCGGAGTCGGGCAGCAGCACCTGGACCAGCAGGCCGCAGGCCACGGCCAGGGCCGCGATGATCGCGGCCAGGTTTGAACCGAGCGGCCCGGGGGCGGCCAGCAGCAGCGCTGCCACCGTGGTCACGACTCCCGCCGCGCGCAGCAGGAGCTGCGAGGGGCTCACGGTGCGCAGTTCCAGCAGCTGCCGGGCGATCGGATCCACCAGATGGCTCAGACGCATCAGGACCTCCTCATCCGCGGTGCGGATCGGGCCTGCGACAGTGACAGCAGCACCGGCGCGAGCGACGACGGCCCTTCCCAGGCGGTCACCGGCACCCCGGCCTCGCGCAGCTCCCGCACGGTGCGTTCGCGCAGCATGCGGCGCAGAGCCCATGCCTCGGGCCAGAACCGCTCGGAGGAGGCGTCGTTGACCCTGACGGGCCTTCCGCGCAGCACGGAGACGTCACCGATGCTCGGCGGCAGGGTGTCCACCACGATCACGTCCGCGCCCTGCGCCACCAGCTCGCCGATCTGGGTGATGGTGGTGGGGGCCAGAAGCGGTGAGCACACCACGGTGAGGGTTCCGGTGCGCACCGAGCGCAGTCGCCGCGAGGGCTTGGTCAGGCCGTCCTCCCGCGTGGCGCGGGACAGGGCGTCGGTGAGCACCCGCAGCTGGCGCGGCCCGGTGCCGGCGGGCACGGGGCCGATCAGATGGCCCAGGTCGAACAGGGCCACGCGGTCCCCGGCCGTCAGGTAGTGGCGGGCCACCGCCGAGGTCGCACGGATGGTCATGTCCAGACTGGTGGGGGCGTCGTCGCCGGCCCACGGCGCCGGCCGCACATCGGCCGTGGTGTCGGTGACCACCAGCACGTCGGTGTCCTGCTCGGTGAAGGTGGCGTTGGTGTGGAGCGTCCCGGTGCGGTTGGTGACCCGCCAGTTGATGCGGTGGAGCCTGTCGCCCGTGCGGAACTGCCGCACCTCCGACAGGGCCGTGCCGTCGCCGCGGCGGCGGGACAGGTGCACGCCGCTGACGCCGATCGGGGTGGGAACGCCGACGGGGGCATCCAGCACCGTGGAGCCCGGCACCACCTGCAGCGACTGCGAGGGCAGCGTCAGCTGGGCCCGGAACGCCCCCAGGGAGTCGGCCAGGAGCACGTGCGTCGGCCCCACGTCCACGCGGCCCCAGCGGTGAGCCGTCAGCCGCAGCCTGGTCTCGCCGTCACCCACCACCGAGCCGTACCGGGGATGCATGTCGGCGTGGGGGCGCAGGGGAACGGTCGTGGCGGTCAGGACACCCGGCGAAGCGCTCACCGTGGCCGCCGTGGTGGCGCCCTCCTCGATCACCGCCCGGCCCAGCCTGATCGTGGGGCGCTCGATGCCGAGTGCCTCATCGCGTGAGATGCGTCGGGCCGTGGCGATCAGGGCCCATACCAGCAGCGGCAGGCCCGCCAGCACCAGGTGCGGGCGTCCCAGGATCACGGCGAGGCCCAGGGCCCCGCATCCCACCACGGCAGCGCGGATGAGCGCCGCCGTGGGCCTGGTGCGGATCGGCCGCCCCGTGGGTGGGGCCGCGGGGGAGGCGCTCACGTGCGAACCTGGTCGTCCTCAGCGGCGGGCACGGCGACCGAGTGCAGGGCGGCCTCGACCACGCCGGCGCCGGTGGCGTTCTGCAGCCACAGCTCGGGCTTGACCGTGACCCGGTGGTCCAGTGCCGGATGTGCGAGGGCCTTGACGTCCTCGGGCACCACGTAGTCGCGGCCGCGGATCACCGCCAGTGCCCGGGCGCAGGTGATCAGCGCCAGGGTTCCTCGCGGGGATGCCCCCACCAGCGCGTGGGAGTGATCGCGGGTGGCGGTCACGAGTTCCACGGCGTAGTGGCCCACGGTGTCCTCCACGTGCACGGTCTCCACGGCCTGCTGCGCGCTGAGCAGGCCCTCGGCGTCGAGCACCTGCCGCACCGACTGCTCCTCCTGGCGGCGGTGGATGTGACGCGCGACCACGTCCCATTCCTGCTCCGGGCTCGGATAGCCGAAGGACAGGCGCAGCAGGAAGCGGTCCAGCTGGGCCTCCGGCAAGGGATAGGTGCCCTCGTGCTCGATGGGGTTGGCGGTGGCCAGCACGTGGAAGGGCTGCGGGAGTCTGCGCGTGGTGCCCTCGACGGAGACCTGCCGCTCCTGCATCGCCTCCAGCAGGGCCGACTGGGTCTTCGGAGGGGTGCGGTTGATCTCGTCGGCCAGCAGCAGACCGGTGAACACCGGCCCGGGCCGGAACACGAACTCGCCGGTGCGCTGGTCGAAGACCTCGGCACCGGTGAGGTCGGCCGGCAGCAGGTCAGGGGTGAACTGGGCGCGGGTGAAGGGCAGTCCCAGCGCCTGGGCGAAGGAGCGCGCGGCGAGGGTCTTGCCCAGTCCTGGGAGATCCTCGAGCAGCACGTGGCCGCCGGCGAGGATGCCTGCCAGCACCAGTTCCAGGGCGTCTCGCTTGCCGACCACGGCGGTCTCGACCGCATCGAGCACCTCGGTGGCGACACGTGAGGCCTCGGGGACGGACATGACGGTCCCGTGGGAGTCGGACGGGTTCTGGTGCTGGGTCATCGGTCCCTCTCCTCGCGCGCGGCGAGCTCACGGAGATAGCGGTGCAGGGTGCGGCGGTCGATGGGGCTGACGGCGGGCACGGAGCCCTCGGGGGCGGCAGGGGTACGGGAGCGTTCGATCAGCTGCGACAGGTTCGAGCTCAGAGCGGGGGCGTCGGGGTCGAGGGCGCGCTCGTCGGCGACCTCGCCGAGCACCTGGCCCAGGGTGCGGGCGGTCATGCGACGGCTGGGCTGTGCGCCGTAGATCGCGTCCTCCAGCCTGCGCACGCGCATGTCCTGGGCGTGGGGGAGGGCGTAGTCGGCATCCAGGTCCAGCTGCGGCGGGTGCAGCTGTTCGGCGCGGTCCGCTCCTCGGTCCACGATCCACAGCACCGTGCCCAGAGCCAGCCCCAGAGCCAGGGGGATGGGCCAGGAGACCCGCAGGCCGAAGGTGGCGCTGACGGCGATCACCGCGGCCGCGAGCAGCAGGCAGGCGGCCAGCCGCACCAGCAGTGGCAGCGCGTCCTTCAGCATCCGGCGTGGGGGAGGGGCGCACCTGCCCGGCTGCCCGGCGGCAGCGGTCCGCCTGCTCATCGTCGCCCCTGCCCCACGGCCCGGTCCAGATCCGCTCTCAGCGCGCGCAGCAGCTCGAGCGCCTGGTCACGGTCAGGCTCGGTGAGAGGGGAGGGGTCGAACAGGGCCCGGCGGTAGAGATGAGCGAAGGAGTCCAGCGAGGACCTGTCGAGCTCGAGTCCGCTGAGGACGTCGACCACGTACTCCCGGGTGGTCTGCGAGGGGTGCCGGCGGATTCCCACGGCGGCGATGGTCCGCTCCAGTGTCAGCCAGGCCGCGATCACCGCGCCCTGCGCATCCACCACGGTGGACAGGTGCTCCTGCGCCTCCTGGAGGGCGGCGCGGGCCTGGTCCACGGTGAGCTCCTCGGCGTCCTCCCCAGCCACCTCGAGCGGTGGCTGTGCGAGGGCCCGCATGCGCATGAGCACCCAGATCGCGAGCACCGAGAGCACCAGCACCACCGCGGCGACGCCGAGGATCAGGCCCAGGGGATTGTCGCGGTGCTGCTCGGGCGGGATGGGTGCTTCGTAGGTCTCCCAGTCGGCCTCCTCGTAGGGCTTGCGCGCGGCGGGGACGGTCTCGGGATCCCGCTCGCGCTCGCCCACGAAGACGCCGATCTGGCCCCTGTCGGCGGCGGCACCCAGGGAGATCAGGCAGATCCCGCCCAGGGACAGCAGGAGCAGCAGCAGGGCCAGCATGCGGTGCGGGGAGCTCTGGGCCGTCACTGTGCCCCTCCCGACGGCGGTCCCGTCCCGCCTGCCGGCGAATGCCCGTGCGGGGAGGTGACCACCACCATCTGCTCCCCGGCGATGCGGGTGAGGACCAGGGTCGCGGACTCCTCGCCGAAGCGGCGCGGCCTCAGCCTGCGCCGCAGCTCCTCGGGCTCCACGGCGGTGCCGCGCTTCTTGATCTCCAGCACCCCCAGGCGGTGCTCCTTGAGGTACGAGGTGAGGCGCTTGAGGCCGAACGGCATCACGTCCCGCACCGCGTACCCGCGCGCGAAGGGGGTGGTGGTGCGCACGTCGCCGGTCAGGTACGCGATCGTGGGATCCAGGGTGTGCGCATCGAGGTCTCGGGCCAGGCGGCCGATGAGGCCGGCCCGGATCACCGCTCCGTCGGGCTCGTAGAGGTGGTCGCCCAGCGGGCCGGGCTGCGGATCCCCGGGCACCTCGCCGCTGTCGGCGCGATCGCCCGCACCCGTGAACGCGGGCGGGCTGACGCTCTCGTCGCTGTCGCCGCTCGTTCCGGCGCCATGACTGCGCGCCGTGAGCAGGTGCGCACCGTCGCGGTCCACCACCAGAGCGCTGGTGGGGGTGCCGGGCGTGGCCAAGGGCCCGAACCAGCAGGTGGCCTCCAGCACCTGGCCGTGCCAGGACAGCCATTGGGTCTCGGTGCCGGCCGGCAGCAGCTCCCGGTCGATCGCGGGTCCGAGCTTCGCGCCCAGAGCGCCGAAGCGCACGCGCGACCCCCCGTCGCCGCTCGGTGCGCAGGGCCCCTCGAGCTCTGTGCCGCCGTGCAGGCTCCCCAGCCGGGCGGCCAGCTCGATCACGGCCGACAGCGGCGGCTCGTACTGCTCCGGGTCGTGCAGGCGCCGGGTGCCGCGACCGGAGACGGCTCGCCGAGCGGGATCCAGCCAGATGCCCTCGGTCTGCGCGGGGTCGTGGCCCTCGGCGCGGCCCAGCCGCACCCGTACGTTGGGGAAGGGGCGCAGGTTCACGGTGGCCACGGCCACCGTGGCCGGATCGCGGTCCACCGCCAGCACGTCCATGCCCAGGCCGGCCAGGGCCATCGAGTCCCCGCCGATCCCGCAGCCCAGATCGGCCACGGAGCCCACCCCGGCCTTCGCGAAGCGCTCGGCGTGCAGGGCTGCCACCGGCAGCCGGGTCGCCTGCTCCAGACCGTGCGGGGTGAAGAGCATCGAGGCGGCGAACTCCCCGAACTTCTCGGTGGCACGGGCGCGCAGCCGGGACTGGGTGAGCGCGGCGGAGACCAGGGCGGGGTCGTGCCCGGCCTCGCGCAGCGTGGCGCCCAGGCGCAGGGCGTCCTTCTCCCGGTACGGGGGCAGGGTGTTCAGCAGCGTCCACCCCTCGGGGCGCAGCAACGGCTCCAGTGCCCGCACGGCGTCATCGGCCTGCGCGTCGGCATCGTTCGCGGAGGGCGCAGGCATGAGAGCGACCCTACCGGCCCGCGGCCGGGCGAGGGGGCATCAGGCGTTCAGGTCCAGCACGATCTTGCCGCGGGTGTGGCCGTCCGCCAGCAGTTCGTGGGCGCGGGCGATCTGCTCCAGCGGAAGCACCTGGGACACCTCCAGTCGGTAGTGGCCCTCCCGCAGTCCGATGACCAGTCGGTCGAGGCGCTGCCGGGTCACCGTGATCTCGGGGATCACGGCGGTGATGCCCCGCTCCCGTGCCGGGGTGAGATCCGCGAGGGTGGGCAGCGGCACCACCCGGCCCCCGGGTGCCACGTGGTCCAGGCTGGGAAGGAAGGTGGAGTCGTAGTGGGTGTCCAGCACCACGTCCACCCCGCGGCCGCCGGTGGCGCGGTCGATCTCCTGCTGCCAGTCCGCCTCGTCGTACGCGATGGGCTCACCGCCCAGCTCCCGGATGCGCTCGGCGTTGGCCGCGCGGCCGGTGGCCCACACCGTGGCTGCGCCCGCCTCGAGCGCCATCGGGATCAGCATCTGGCCCACGCCGCCGGTGCCGCCGTGGATCAGCACCGTCTGCCCAGCGGACACCTCTGCTGCGTCGTCCACTGCGGCGATGGCGGTCAGCCCCACCAGCGCCAGACCCGCCCAGCGCGGCAGGTCCTCCGCCTCCACCTCGGTGGGGACGGGGGAGAGGGCATCCGCCGCGATCGCGATGATCTCGCAGGCCGTGCCTCTCAGGTCCCCGGGCGGGCGCATCCCGAAAACGCGGGTGCCGGGTGCGAGCCCGCGCGACCCCAGCTCGTAGTCGTCCAGATCCGGCCCGCCGCCGATCACGGTGCCGGCCATCTCGCGACCGGTGCCGGCCGGCAGCTCCACCAGGGAGGCGAGGCGCGAGGAGCCATCGCGGATCTTGTGGTCCAGGGGATTGAGGCCCACGTGGGTGACCTGCACGAGCACCTCGCCCTCGGCCGGCTCGGGCTGCGGGGCGTCGGTGACCAGGGTGAGGACGTCGGGGCTGCCGAACCGGTCGTAGGTGATCGCGCGCATACCACCATCATGCACCCACCCGCCCCGGTGCATGATGGAGCGATGAGCGGACACTCGATCGACGTCTGGACCTGGCGTGCCACGCTGCGCGCACAGGTCTTGCTGGCCCCCGGTGTCCAGGACGTGCCGCTCACCGAGGCGCGGGGCCGGGTGCTGGCCGGCCCGGTCACCAGCCCGGAGGACGTCCCGACGGTGCCGCTGTCGGCGATGGACGGCTTCGCGGTGCGCCGGGCGGATCTGGACGCGCCCGGCAGCACCCGTCTGCCGGTGGCCGCCGACCTGCCTGCCCGCCCGGGTGCCACCCCCGAGCTGCCGGCAGGCGTGGCCATGCGGATCATGACCGGAGCCCCCGTTCCCGCCGGAGCCGATGCCGTGGTGGAGGTCGAGGCCACGGACGCGGACCCCTTCGGGGCTGCGCCGGGCAGCGTCACCATCACCCTGGAGCAGCTGCCACCCCCGCAGCGGCACATCCGCGCCCGTGGCGAAGAGGCCGTGCGCGGGGATCTGCTGGCCGGAGCGGACGCCCGGTGGGGGCGGGGCTGATCGGGGTGGCGCGGTCCCTCGGCCTCGCGACCTCCCGGTGCTGGCGCCGGTGCGGGTGGGCGTCGTGGTCACCGGCGACGAGCTGGCCGCCACCGGCGGCCCCGCCCCGGGCATGGTGCGCGAGTCGAACGGCCTGATGCTCGTCAGCGCCCTGGAGGCCGACGGTGCCCGCGCCCGCGCCTGGCACACCGGGGACGACCCCGCATCCCTGAGGGAGCTGCTGCGCGAGATCGAGCCCGACTGCGATCTGGTGATCACCACCGGTGGGATCGGCCAGGGTGCCTTCGACGTGGTGCGCGCAGCACTGGGGCGGCAGGGAGCGGGGACCTCCGAGCTGGTGCACCTGGCGCTGCGCCCCGGTGGCCCCCAGGGCCGCGGTCGACTGCCCGGCGGCACGCCCGTGATCCATCTGCCCGGCACTCCCGTGGGGGCACTGGTGGGGTACCACTTGTTCGTGCGACAGCTGCTGCCCGGCGTGGATGCCGAGCCGATCCGCGTGGAGCTGGGTGAGGATCCCGGTGTGTTCCGGGGCCGACGGGGCCGCCGTGCGCTGCTGGTCCAGCCCGGCATCTGGCGGCTCGCCGAGGACGGACGGCTGCTCGTGGACGTGCTGCCCGGCAGACGGCTGACGCCCTATGCCCGGGCAGAGGCACTGGTGCTGCGCGAACCCGCGGGCGATGCCGATGGCGCCGCGGGCGATGCCGCTGGAGCCGCGAGCCGTGCGGGTGCCACCGCGGGGGATCTCGGCGCTGCCGTGCTCGCACTGCCCCTCTGAGCGTCAGCGGCGCAGACCCACCGCGGTCCAGTCCATGCGCTCCACGGTCGACGGCCCCAGGTTCAGCACGCCCTCGCGCACCGCCCACACCTCCGGCATCACGAACAGCGGGATCACCGTGAACGTCTCCGCCAGGATCGTGGAGAACTCGTTGGCCAGGCGCGTCCGCTCGGACAGCTCCTGGGCGGCCGCCGTCTCCTCCAGCACCGGTCCGATGCGCTCATCGGCCATCCCGGTGAAGTTCTGACCGGAATCCAGCGGATAGGCGATCGCGGCCGTCGACGTGCCCGGGAACCGGGTCGCGGCCCACGCGAACGTCGTCACGTCGAACGCCCCCTGGGCCAGATGCTCGGCGAAGAACGTCTCGGCGGGGACCTCGCGCACCTCGACCTCGAACCCCAGCCCGGACAGATCCGCCTGCACCAGGGAGGCCCGTTGTGCGAGCGACGGGGACTGCGCGGGCACCACCAGCACGATCGCCAGCGCCTCACCGTCCCGCACCCGGCGCTGCCCCTCCAATCGCCACCCGGCCTCCTCCAGCAGCGATGCAGCGGCCTCGGGATCGTGCGTGAGGGAGTCGAAGGAGTCCTCGTAGCCGTCATGCCCGGGCAGGTGCACCAGGTTGTCCATCAGCACCACAGGCGCGCCCAGCGGCTGCAGGGCGGCGCGAGCGATCGCCTCGCGGTCGATGCCGCGAGCAATGGCCTCCCGCACCACCGGATCGGCCAGTCGCGCCTCGGGCCCCTCCACGTTCATCGTCAGGTGCGTCCAGGACGTGCCGCCCGCGCGGCGGATCGTCGCGTCCCGGCGCCCACGCACCAGCTCGAGTTCCTGGGCTGTGGAGACCTCGAGGACGTCGAGATGCCCGGAGACGAAGGCCTGGGGCGCCTGGGAGGAGTCCAGTGCGGAGACGACGATCCGCTCGAGCCTCGGCGCCCTGCCCCACCAGTTCTCGTTGCGCACCATCGTCACCACACCGGAGGCCTCATCGATCGAGTCGACGCGGAACGGGCCCCGCGACGGCGTGGGCGTGGAGGCGTGGGCCCGGTTGAAGGTCTGCGGGGTCGAGGTCACCGAGGCGGGCACATCCGGGTGCAGCACGGTGACCCAGTCCGCGAAGGGCGAGGTGAACACGATCTGCCCGGTGAACTCGTCATCGGTCTGCTCGATGGAGTGGATCTGGTCCCAGCCCACGGTGCTGGCCACCTCGAACTGCGGATCGCTGCCGTTGTTCGCTCTCCAGCGGGAGATGAGATCGGCGACGGTGATGGGACTGCCGTCCTCCCAGATCGCCGCGGGGTTGTAGCGGAAGCTGACCGTCTGCGGCTGCTCCGCGGTGACCTGGGCGCTCTCGATGTAGTCAGGATGTGGGTCCGTGCCCTGCGCGGTGATCTCCGCCCCCAGCCCCAGGGGTGCGCGCAGCAGGTCCAGCTCGGAGACGGCGCCGGCCCGATGATGCGAGTTCCAGTTCTCCGGCAGTCGCGGCACCGCAAGGCGCAGTGTTCCCCCGTCGGGGACGTTCGCGTGATCGGCGCGGTCCCAGGCCACGTCCGGCAGGGGAGTCACCGTGGGACCCTGCACGGTGGGGGAGCCGGGGGAGGGGGAGTCGCCGGTGCATGCGGCCAGAGCAGTGGCCGCTCCCAGCATTCCCGCCCCGGCGAGGAAGGACCGGCGCGGCCGCAGCGCGCTCACGAGATTGCGTGGCCGCGGCGTGTTCACAGGATCGTCCGGTGGCTGTGCGTGCCCGGCTTCAGCTTCTCCAGCTGCCGTGCTCGCTCCTCCTGGCGCGTGCGCCGGGACTCGGACCGCTCGCGTCTGCCCCGCGCCACCGACCGCACCAGGTCCAGTCCGGCGATCGCCGCGAAGCCTGTGGCCAGGCCCAGGGTGAGGGCGGCGAGCCAGGCACTGTAGGTCCAGCCCGTCACCAGGATCAGCACCAGGATCACGACACCGATCGGCCATGTGCCGACGTTCGCGTGGCGCAGCAGATCGGCGGCCACCACCGTCGCCACGATGCCGACCAGGACCACGAGCAGATGCAGAAAGGTCACGATCCGAGCATAACTTCGCGCATGGACGGGCCCGACAGGCACGGGAGTGCCCTGTCGTCCAGTTCCTAAGTGATCGCGGCCTCTGTCAAGGCATTATCGTGTCAGGGGCTATCGTTGCCGGATGCGTCAGTCCGGCACGCCGGAGCGCACCGCGAGTACGCAGTCGACGGAAACAGCTGTGGGATCGTGGCAAACGTCCTCCAGGGCGCGCCCGCCACGGGGAAATGGTCGGCGTCCGTCGGGGGTTCCAGCGCGTCATACCCACGGGGCCGATGCGGGGATCCGCATCGCCGCGTCGACAGCATGGAGAGGAACGAAACGGATGGTGGACAGCATGGTGAGGAGACGACGTGGCTAGATTCGTCGCGATCCGAGTGCTCACGTACGTGATCCTGGCGTTCCTGGCGACGAGCTTCGCCTACCTGCTGGCGGCCGCCCTGATGAACCCGCAGGAAGTGCTGTACCCGCCGATCGCCACCGAGCCCGTGCCGTATGAGACGGCGCAGCACTACCTCAACGTCCGCAACGTCAACCCGGACACCCCTCTGATGGAGCGGTACGCCCGTTGGCTCGGCGGCCTGGTGCGAGGTGACCTCGGTGTCACCACCGGCACCAACAAGTCGATGGTCCCGGTGGTGGACGAACTGGCGAACCGCATCCCGATCAGCCTGCGCCTGGTGATCCTGGGCACCATCATCGGCACCGTCGCCGGTGTGCTGCTGGGCATGGTCGCCGCCGTGGCCCGTGACTCCATCGGCGACCGCCTCACCACCCTGCTGGCCTTCTTCATCCTGTCCCTGCCCACCCCGGTCATCATCCTGATCGTGCAGCAGACCAACCAGGGCATCATGGACGCCACCGGCTGGGGCCTGCCGGCCATCAACCCCGTCAACCCCCTGCTCCCTGAGGGTTCCTGGGCTTCCTGGAAGTACCAGATCGAAGCCCTGGTGATGCCCACCATCGTGCTGTCCCTGACCGCTGCGGCCTCCTACTCCCGCTACATGAAGGTGACCACGCTGGACGTGCTCGGCAGTGACTACCTGCGCACCGCCCGCGCCAAGGGGCTCACCCGCGGCCAGGCGATGAACCGCCACGGCCTGCGCATGGCGCTGATCCCGATGGGCCAGTACTTCGCCTTCGCGGTGGGTGCAGCCTTCACCGGCTCGCTGTTCGTGGAACTGATGTTCAACTGGCAGGGCGTGGGGCGCTTCGCCGTGTCCTCCATCGGCATGGCCGATGTCAACGGCACAGCGGGCGTGGTGCTGTACACCGCGATCCTGACCCTGCTCTCCGCCACGCTCGCAGACATCCTGCAGGGTGCGCTCGACCCGAGGATCCGGTGAGACGATGACGAACCCCGGCGACATCCGCTCGACCGCCGACGCCTCCGAGCTGCGCAGGCGCTCCGATCCCGATGCGAACCCCGTGCTCGGATCGGCGCTCGATGATCCGAACCTCCAGGAGGACGCGGTACCGGCCCAGGACGGTCCAGCGATCGAGTCCATGAGCCGCGGGGAGCTGCTGCGCAGGCGCTTCCTGCGCAACCGCAGCGCATGGATCGGCATGATCATCTTCGCGGTGCTCGTCCTGATGGCGATCTTCGCCCCGATGTTCTACCAATACGGCCCCTTCGAAAGGGACCTGCGCAACTCGCTCACCGGCCCCACCCAGTACCACTGGTTCGGGGTCAACGAGAACGGGCTGGACATCTTCGCCCGCACCATGCAGGGCCTGCGGATCTCCTTGGTGATCGGCCTGGGAACCGCCGTGCTCACCACCTTCCTCGCCCTGATCGTGGGCATCACCGCCGGTTACATCGGCGGCAAGGGGAAGTGGGGCGCCATCGGCGACGGGGCCCTGGTGAACCTGATCAACCTGTTCCTGGTGATCCCCTCGCTGCTGCTGCTGATGCTGTTCAGTCCGGTGCTGCAGCGTGCCTCGTGGCTGTGGATGATCCCGCTGCTGGCCCTGTTCGCGTGGATGCTCACCGCCCGTGTGCTGCGCGCGATGACCCAGCAGCTGGTGCGCACCGAGTACGTGGAAGCTGCGAAGTTCATGGGGGTGAACCCCATCGTCACGATGGTGCGGCACATCATTCCCAACATCGCCAGCTGGATCATCATCGACACCACGCTGGGCGTGAGTGCCGCGATCCTCGGTGAGACGGGCCTGTCGTTCATCGGCTTCGGCATCCAGTACCCGCAGGTGTCCCTGGGCACGGTGCTCCAGGACTACAACATCTCGGCCCCGTACACCTGGATCCCGCCTGCGGCCGTGCTCGCCGCCCTGGTGATCTCCATCAACCTCATGGGTGAAGCGCTGCGCGACGCCCTCGACCCGACCAGCGGCTCGAGCCGTCTCTGAGGGGGAGCCGAATGTCTGATCCGATCCTGTCCGTGAGGGACCTCAGCGTCACCTTCCCCTCCGAGTACGGCACCGTGCAGGCGGTGCAGGACCTCAGCTACGAGGTGCATCAGGGCGAGGCGCTCGCGATCGTCGGTGAGTCCGGCTCCGGTAAGTCGGTCAGCTCCCTGGCCGTGATGGGGCTGCTCCCCAAGAGCGCCTCCATCAGCGGTGAGATCGATCTGATGGGCAAGAAGCTGTTCACGATGGACGACAAGCAGCTGTCCACGCTGCGCGGCAACACCATCTCGATGATCTTCCAGGACCCGCTGTCGGCCCTGACCCCCGTGTACCAGATCGGACGGCAAATCGCGGAGGTGGTGCGCATCCACCACCCGAGCGTGAGCGCCGACAAGGCCCATCGCCGGGCCGTCGAACTGCTGGATGCCGTGGGTATCCCCGAGCCGCAGCGCCGCGCGAAGCAGTACCCTCACGAGTTCTCCGGCGGCATGCGCCAGCGCGCCATGATCGCCATGGCCATCGCCAACGAGCCCGAGCTGATCATCGCCGACGAGCCCACGACCGCTCTGGACGTCACCATCCAGGCGCAGGTGATGGAGCTGCTCAAGAGCGCCCAGGAGATGCTGGGTGCCGCCACCGTGCTGATCACCCACGACATGGGCGTGGTGGCCGGCTTCGCCGACCGCGTGCTGGTGATGAAGGAAGCGCGGATGGTGGAGACCGGCGGGGTCGACGAGATCTTCTACCGCCCCCGCGCGGAGTACACCCGCAGCCTGCTCTCTGCGGTGCCGCGCGTGGACCTGTCCGGTGCGGACGAGACCGACGCCGTGGCCGGCTCGGCGATGCTGGACCTGGCCAAGATCGTGGAGAGCGCCGGGCCGAAGGCTCCGCGCGAGAAGCGCCCGAAGGTCCTCGAGGTCACCGACCTGCACCGCATCTACCCCATCACCAAGGGCGCACTGGTGCGCCGGAAGGTGGGGGAGCAGCGTGCGGTGGACGGCATCTCCTTCGACATCCGCGAGGGCGAGTGCCTTGCCCTGGTGGGTGAATCAGGCTGCGGCAAGACCACCACCCTGATGGAGATCATGCAGCTGCGCGCACCGCAGCAGGGATCGATCAAGATCGCCGGCAAGGAGACCGGGAACCTCTCCCGTCAGGAGAGGGCCGCCATGCGGGCGGATGTCTCGATCGTGTTCCAGGACCCGATGGCCTCCCTGGACCCCCGCATGCCGATCGCGGACATCATCAAAGAGCCCATGCGGGTTCAGCGCTACAGCGAGAAGCGCATGAACGAGCGCGTGGACTGGCTGCTCAGCATGGTGGGCCTGCTGCCCGAGCACGCGGCCCGGTTCCCCACCGAGTTCTCCGGTGGCCAGCGCCAGCGCGTGGGCGTGGCCCGTGCCCTGGCCTGCGACCCGAAGCTGATCGTGCTGGACGAGCCCACCTCCGCGCTGGACGTGACGGTGCAGGCCGGAGTGCTGGCCATGCTGGCCGACCTCAAGGCCCGCCTGGGCGTGAGCTTCCTGTTCGTCTCCCACGACCTGTCGGTGGTGCGCCACATCTCCGATCGCATCGCCGTGATGCGCCGGGGGAAGATCGTGGAGCTGGGGGACACCGACGAGGTGTTCGCCCATCCGCAGCACGAGTACAGCAGGGAGCTGCTGGCCGCGGTGCCGATCCCGGACCCCGAGAAGGCCCGACAGCGCCGTCGCCAGGTGATCGACCGCCAGGCGTTCGAGGGTGCGGAGGATCTCGACGCGGACGACGACGCGGCTGCCGCGGATCCCCCGAACAGGGACACCGACGGTTCGCACGCGACGAACTGACAGCATCGACGCAGGGGCGGCGCACGAGAGGGCCGCCCCTTCGTCATCCCCGGCGGGGGTCGGAAGCCGAAAGCACCGAGACCTGCAGTGTTGCAAAGCGGTAACAGGGGGAGCCCGAAGGTGTGTCGAGCGTCACCACGTCCTTAGACTGACTCCACCGCGCGCGAGGGCGTGGCCATGGTGGTCACGGCCGGTCCCCGCGGCACGGCTCGATACATCGAGCGGGCCCGAAGATCTCGGTACCCGTGAGCGAAGGAGATCCACATGCGATTGACGCGACGTTCCATGCTGGGGGCGACCGCCCTGTCGGCAGTGACCGTGACGGCGCTGGCGGCCTGCAGCCAGGACACCGGCGAGGGCGGCGGTTCCGGCGGCAATGGCGGCTCTGACGGCGGCGGTGGTGGCGGCGACCAGATCGCGTCGGATCAGAACGACATCAACGCCAAGGAGCGCGACGAGCTGGGCGAGGGCGGCGTGCTGCGCCTGGCCAACAATGCGTTCCCCGCGAACTGGAACACGTTCCACTCCGATGGCAACGTGCGCAACACCACCGACATGATGGACACGATGTACCCGGTCCTGTACCAGTACAGCGCCGCGGGCGAGGTGACGCCCAATCCGCACTACGCCAAGCGCATCGAGCTCACCTCCGAGGACCCTCAGGTCATGGAGATCGAGCTCAAGGAGGGCATGCAGTGGTCTGACGGCACCCCGATCAACTACAAGTCGATCGAGAACGTCTTCAACATCATGAACGGCTCCCAGGAGGAGTACGCCATCGCGTCGTCCTCGGGCTACGACAAGGTCGAGAAGATCGAGCAGGGCGACAATGACCTCACCGCCGTGATCACCTTCAAGGAGAAGTACGCGGACTGGATCGGACTCGCCGCCGTCATGCCGGACTCGCTCGCCGAGTCCGCCGAGGCGTTCAACGCCGGCTGGCAGGCCGAGCCCCTCGTCACCGCCGGCCCCTACAAGATCGGCAAGATCGACGCCGCCAACAAGACCGTGCTGCTCGAGCAGGACGAGAACTGGTGGGGCGACAAGGGCCTGCTGTCCCAGGTGCTGTTCACCACCATCGAGGACCCGGCGGCCACCGCCACCAGCTTCCAGAACGGCCAGCTGGACGTCATCCAGACCACCGTCCCCGCCACCTATTCCGTGGTGGAGCCGCTGATCGACAACGGTGCCGTGCTGCGCAGGGCCGCCGGCCCGAACTGGACCCACATCACGCTGAACGCCACCGAGGGCCGCCCGCTGGCGGACCAGGCCGTGCGCCAGGCCATCTTCCGGGCCATCGATCGCGAGGAGGTGCTCCTCTCGGTCAACTCCACCATGCCGTACCCGGAGAACACCGAGCCGCTGAACAACCACCTGCTGATGACCAACCAGGAGGGCTACCAGGACAACGCCGGCGATCTGGGCAAGCACGATCCCGAGGCCGCCAAGAAGCTCCTGGAGGACGCCGGCTACACGATGGAGGGCGACGTCTACTCCAAGGACGGCAAGCCGATCGAGATCACCTACGTGTACAACGACGGCTCCAAGACCAACGAGGCCGTGGTGCCCGTGGTCCAGGAGGCCCTCGCAGCCGTGGGCATCACCATGAAGGTCCAGAAGGTTCCGCCGACGGATCTGTTCTCCAAGTACGTCATCCCCGGCGAGTTCGACCTGACCCTGTTCGGCTGGGTCGGCAACCCGTTCCTGTCCTCCGGTGACTCCATCTGGAAGACCGACGGCGAGCAGAACTTCGGCAAGGTCCCCGCCCCCGAGGCCGATCCCCTGCTGGACCAGGCCGCGGTGGAGACCGATCCCGCCAAGCGCCTGGAGCTGATGAACGAGGCCGACGCTCACCTGTGGGAGGCCGCCGGTGTGATCCCGCTGTGGCAGTCCTACGACTTCTACGTCCAGCACCCGGATCTCGCCAACTACGGCGCCTGGGGCTTCGAGAGCCCGGACTGGACCAAGATCGGCTACGTCGCCGGCTCGGACAAGCTCAACGGCTGATCCGACCTGCACCCGAGGGGCCCCGAGCGAATGCGCTCGGGGCCCCTGCCCGTCCGCCACCACTGTCGGAGCGGTTTCCCTCTCACCGTTTGCCGTGGCTGCCGTAGCGCGGACCCCGTTTCGCCGTCGGCCATGGCTGCCGCAGCGCGGACCCCGTCTCGCTGTCGGCCATGGCTGCCGCAGCGCGGACCCCGTCTCGCTGCCGGCCATGGCTGCCGCAGCGCGCGTTGCTCTCACCTCGGTGGTGGGAGACTGGGAGCATGAACGCCGATGCCCGCTACCTCCGTCAGATTCGCCTGCCCCAGGTGGGCACCGCCGGCCAGGAGAAGCTCGGCTCCGCGCGGGTCGCGGTGATCGGTGCGGGAGGCCTGGGAGCTCCCGTCCTCTCCTACCTCGCGGCGGCCGGGATCGGCTCGATCACGGTGATCGACGCGGACATCGTCGACGTCTCCAACCTGCATCGACAGGTCATCCACCGCACCGACGCGGTGGGACAGCCCAAGGCCGTCAGCGCCGTGCAGCACCTGCAGGCGCTGAACCCCGAGGTGGAGCTGCGGGCCGTGGTGGACACCCTCACCCCTGCCAACGCCCTGGAGATCCTGGGAGGGCATGACCTGGTGCTGGATGGCACCGACAACTTCCCCACCCGGTATCTCGCCTCCGATGCCTGCGAAATCCTGGACCTGCCCCTGGTGTGGGGCTCGATCCTGGGCTTCACCGGGCAGGTGAGCCTGTTCCACGGCGCCGGGGGCACGGGGGTCACCTACCGGGACGTGCATCCGGTACCGCCGCGCCCCGGTGAGGTGCCCAGCTGCTCCGAGGCCGGGGTGCTGGGGATGCTGTGCGGCGTCATCGGATCCACCATGGCGATGGAGGCGGCCAAGCACATCCTGGGGGTGGGGGAGACCCTGCACGGCCGCATCGCCCTGTACGACGCACTGGCCGCTCGCTGGACCGAGGTCCCCGTGGCCCGTGACCCTGGCCGGGCGCCGGTCACCGAGCTGGAGGACCTCACGCTCACGTGCGGGCTGCCTGGACCCACGGGTCCCGCCACCGACGAGGTCACGGCCGAGGAGCTGGCCGGCCTGCTCGCCTCCGGGGTGCGGGTGATCGACATCCGCGAGGACGACGAGGTGGCCCGCGGGATGCTCGCGGAAGCTGAGCACATGCCCATGGGCGTTCTGTTGAGGGGCGATGCCACCGGCGACGACCCTGACGCGGGCGACGGGACAGACAACGACGGTGCTGCGGGCGATGCTGCTGTCGGCGATGCTGCTGTCGGCGGTGCTGCAGGGGGTGCCCATCCGCTCCAGGGCGCCGTCCTCTACTGTGCGGCCGGCACCCGCTCCGCGAGCACCCAGCGCACCCTCGCTGGGCGCGGCATCACGGTGCGCTCCCTGGCAGGGGGCTTCGAGGGGCTGCGCGATCGCGCCGACGTCCTCGGACTGCAGATCACCACGCCCTGAGCACCGGTTACGGGCGAGTACGTTCCCGTTTCTGGAAGCTGGCCGCCCGGTATTGCTCGCCGTGCACCGGTTACGGGCGAGTACGTTCCCGTTTCTGGAAGCTGGCCGCCCGGTATTGCTCACCGTGCACCGGTTACGGGCGAGTACGTTCCGGATTCTGGAAGCTGGCCGCCCGGTATTGCTTGCCGAGCCGGAAGGGCGCCGGGATCAGCCCCCGACGACCGGCGCCGGGATCAGCCGCCGGCGACCGGCGCAGGGATCAGCCGCCGGCGACCGGCGCAGGGATCAGCCGCCGGCGAAGGGCGGCAGCACGTCGATGCGATCGCCGTCCTTGAGGGAACGGGAGTGATCGGTACAGGAAACGGCATTCACCAGCAGGCTGGAGCGCTCGATCGCGGTCGCGGCCTGCGGGGATGCTCCTGAGGTGAGGTCGGCGATGGCCTCGGCCACCGTGCTGCCGCGCACCAGGGCGGTGTCGGAGCCGTACTCGGCTGCCGCCCCGGCGAACAGGCGCACTGTGATGGTCGCGGTCCTGTCCTCGGCAGCGGATCCGCTGCCGGTCACAGAGGCTTCGGCGGGGGTCGTGGCTTGTGCGGCCTGGGTGTCCTGCGCTGCCTGGGTGTCCTGTGCTATCCGGGTGTCCTGCGCTGCGTGGGTGGCCTGCGAGGGGGTGGGGGGGGTGGTCACGGTCTCCTCCTGGTCGTCGCGGCGGGCTCAGCCGCCGATGGCGCTCATCGGGCGGTCGGGCTGTACGAAGTCTGTGGAGTTCATGCCGTGGCCGGCCTTCTTGCCCCACTGGGCGGCCCGCCAGATCCTGGCGATCTCCTCGTCGCTGCCTCCGCCGCGCAGGGCACCGCGCAGGTCGGTCTCCTCCCGGGAGAACAGGCAGGTGCGCACGCGGCCCTCGGCGGTGAGGCGGGTGCGGCGGCAGTCGGCGCAGAACGGACGGGTCACCGAGGCGATGATGCCCACCTGGCCCCGATGCGCGCCGCTGGAACGGTCGGTGACCTCGTACAGCTCGGCGGGGGCACCGTTGCGGGGCTCCTCGGCGGCGGTGAGCTCGAAGCGGTCGGCCAGGATGCCGTGCACGTCGGCCGCGGTGATCATGGAGGTGCGGTCCCAGATCCGGTCCGCATCCAGCGGCATCTGCTCGATCACCCGCAGCTGCAGGCCGCGGTCCAGGCACCAGTCCAGCAGGTCCGGCAGCTCATGGTCGTTCACCCCGGGCAGCAGCACGGCGTTGACCTTGATCGGGTCCAGGCCCGCTCGGCGCGCACCGTCGATGCCCTCCAGCACCCGGTGCAGCAGGGGGCGGCGGCTCATCCGCTCGAAGGTCTCGGAGACCACGGTGTCCAGGGACACGTTGATCCGGTCCAGACCCGCCGCCTTGAGCTTCGCGGCTCGCACGTCCAGGCCGATCGCATTGGTGGTCAGAGAGATGTTCGGGCGGGGGCGCAGGGCAGCCACCCCGGCGATGATCTCGTCGAGGTCCGGGCGGGTGAGGGGCTCGCCCCCGGTGAAGCGCACCTGGTCGATGCCCAGGTGCTCCACGCCGATGCGCACCAGGCGCACCACCTCATCGACCGAGAGCATCTGGTCCTTGGCCAGGAAGGTGAGCCCCGAGGCGGGCATGCAGTACGTGCAGCGCAGGTTGCAGAAGTCGGTGAGGGACAGGCGCAGGTCCGTGGCCTCGCGACCGAAGCGGTCCACCAGGGCATCGGTGGCCGGGCGGTCGGAGACATCCGGCAGCGACGGCGCGGTCGCGTCGGTGCTGCGCGGCTTGGGCATCCCCAGTCCCACTCGGCGAGGGCTCACGCTGCATCACTCCCATCGGCCCGGCGGGTGATGCCGGGCGTCCGACCAGCATAGGAGGTATCCGGCGCAGGCACACGGATCGGTGCCGTGTGCCATATCAAGCCTCCGCTCCCCGCGCCCGAGCCCCGCGCCGGAGGGCCACCGCGCCATACTGGACTGGAGACCCAGTCACACCGGAGAGGCGGCCATGTCAGCAGGCACACCAGGCTCCCCCGCGGGCACCGCGGGTCGGCAGCGCACCCCTCTGGCCGACCACGTGGCTGATGCCGTCGCCCTGCTGGCCGCCGTGCGCCGCACTGAGCGGATCGCCGTGGGGGCAGGAGCCGTCGGCAGGGTCGCCGCAGCGGACCGCCGGGCGGCGGTCGACGTGCCGGGCCACGACAACTCCCAGATGGACGGATACGCCGTGGCGCTCGCCGACCTGTATGGCCCGACAGGCACCCCCCGTGCGCCGGGGACTCCCGTCGCCCTGACTCTGGCGGCCACCATCGCTGCCGGCGATCCGCCTGTGGACCATCGGCCGGGCACGGCGGCCCCCATCATGACCGGCGCGCCCATCCCGCGCGGCGCCGACGCCGTGATCCCGGTGGAGGAGAGCGAGCGCGGCAGGTTCGACCCCGCCGGCGCCACCGGCACCCTCGGCACCCCCGACACTGCCACCGGCACCCCCGACACCGTCACCGGCGCCCCAGCCCGGAGCCCCGCTACCGTCACCCTGCGCCCCGCCGCAACCGAGGCGGGCCGCTACGTGCGTCGCCGCGGCTCGGACACCCACCACGGGGACGTGATCCTGCGCGAGGGGCAGGTGCTCACCCCGGCGCGCCTCGCCCACCTGTCCACCTGCGGCGTGGGCGAGGTGGAGGTGATCGCCCCGGTGCGCACGATCGTCCTGTCCACCGGCAGCGAGGTCGCCGCCCCGTCGGCCGGCGCCGTGCTCGCCGAGGGCGCTACCTTCGACGCCAACGGACCGGGACTGGCCGCCGCCCTCACCGCCGCCGGTGCCGACGTGGTGCATGTCGGCACCGTGCCCGACGACGCACAGGAGCTCCTGGAGGCACTGCGCCGGCTGGTCACCGAGAACGAGGCCGAGCTGATCGTCACCAGCGGCGGGGTGAGCATGGGGGCCTTCGAGGTGGTGCGCCACGCCGCCCAGCACGAGGGCGTCACGCTCACCTTCACCTCCGTGGCGATGCAGCCCGGCGGCCCCCAGGGGATCGGCACCCTGGACCGGGCAGGCTCCGACGGCCTGCCCGCCGCGCGCATCCCGTGGCTGGCCTTCCCCGGCAACCCTGTCTCCGCCCTGCTCAGCTGCGAGCTGATAGCGCGCCCCGCCCTGGGGGCGCCCGCCCGCACCACGCTGCGCCTGCCCGTGCAGCTCGAGAGCGAAGAGACGTCCCCCAAGGCGCTGGCACAGTACCGCCGCGCCCGGGTGATGCCCTCGGGCCACGTGCGACTGGTAGGGGGAGCCTCCTCCCACCTGATCGGAGGCTTCGCCCAGGCTGATGCCCTGGTGCTGGTGCCCGTGGGCACCGGCCATCTGCGCGACGGTGACGTGGTGGAGACCATCCTGCTTCCCGGAGGAGAACGATGACCCAGGATCCCGCGAGCCCGCCCCAGGACCTCTCGCACGTGCGAGCCGACGGCTCCGCCCACATGGTCGACGTGACCGAGAAGGCCACCACGTCCCGTCGGGCCACCGCCCGTGCGATCCTGCGCACCCGCCCCGACGTGGTGGCCCGCATCGCCGACGGCGACCTGCCCAAGGGTGAGGCCCTGCCGGTGGCCCGCATCGCCGGGATCATGGGCGCCAAGCGCACCAGCGACCTGATCCCGCTGTGCCATCCGCTGCCGCTGTCCGGCATCGAGATCGACCTGGAGCCGCGCGAGGACCGGGTGGAGATCACCGCCACCGTGCGTACCAAGGGCGTGACGGGCGTGGAAATGGAGGCCCTGACCGCGGCGTCGATCGCCGCACTGACCGTGTACGACATGATCAAGGCCGTGGACCACCTGGCCGTGATCGAGGAGGTCTTGGTGCTGGCCAAGTCCGGCGGAAAGAGCGGCGACTGGCGCCGGGAGGACCGGTCGGCCCAGCCCGCCGAGCCCCCGGAATCCGCCCAGTCCGCCGGGCTCCGGAATCCGCCCAGCCCGCCGAGCCCCGGAATCCGTCCAGTCCGCTGAGCACACCCGGCCCGTTGAGCCCGTGGTGCCCGCCGAACCCGCGGAGCCCGCGACCGACGAGGAGAAGACCCGATGAAGCAGATGCCCGCTCGGCGCACCGACGCCGACTGCACAGCCCGCGACGAGGATGCCCCCGCCCCCGCCCTCACCGGCACCGCCCGTGTGGTGATCGCCTCCACCCGAGCCTCCGACGGCACCTACGAGGACCGCACCGGCCCGCTGCTGGTGCAGTGGCTGCAGGGGCGCGGCCTGGACGAGGTCACCAAGGTGCTGGTACCGGATGGCCCCGAGGTGGGAGAAGCGCTCGCCGCAGCCGTCGCCGACGGCGTGGACGTGATCATCAGCTCCGGCGGCACCGGGATCAGCCCCACCGACGTCACCCCCGAGCAGACCGCCCCGCTGATCGAGAGGGAGATGCCCGGTGTGCTCGAGGCGGTGCGCCGCATCGGCTCGCAGAAGTCCCCGGCCGCCGTGCTCAGTCGAGGCCTGGCCGGCATGGCCGGCCGCAGCTTCGTGGTGAACCTGCCCGGCTCCCGTGGCGGGGTCAAGGACGGCATCGCCGTGCTGGACCCGATCCTCGACCACCTGCTGGAGCAGCGCGATGGCGGAGGCCACGAATGATGGCATCGGACCCGGCTGCACCGTCGGATCCGGACCCGGCTGCACCGTCGGATCCGGACCCGGCTGCACCGTCGGATCCGGACCCGGCCGCGCCGTCGGCAGCGGATCCCGGGCCTGGGCCCACGCCCTTCGGAGCCGACCCCGGTCAGCTGCGCGTGCCGGAGGACCCTCCCATGGGCCCCGCCCCTGATCGGGTGCGCCACGCACAGGTCACCGAGCAGCCCGTGTCCGTCACCGCGCTCGCCCGCGCGGTGGCCGATCCGCGCTGCGGCGCCGTGGTCACCTTCGACGGCGTGGTCCGCGACCACGACGGCGGCAAGGGCGTGGATCGCCTGGAGTACTCCGGGCACCCCGGCGCGGGCGAGGTGATCGTCGAGGTGGCACGTGAGATCGCCGAGCGCTACCCCGACACGGTGATCGCCCTCGCCCACCGCGTGGGGCCGCTCGCGATCGGTGAGACCGCACTGGGCTGCGCGGTCGCGGCCCCGCACCGCAAGCAGGCCTTCGCCGCCTGCGACGACCTGGTGGACACGGTCAAGCAGCGCTTGCCGATCTGGAAGCACCAGCACTTCGCTGACGGCACCGATGAATGGGTGGGCGCCCTGGGATGACGGGGGGATCAGAGATCAGGTCGACGCCACCGGGCTTCGCATGGACCCAGGACCACGACTACCTGTGGGGTCGCGGCCGGGCAGTTCCTGCTCGCCCTCGGCGTGCGGGAGGAGGCCGTCCGTCCCCCCGGTCGGCTGCGACCGATCTACGTGCGCTGGAAGGCGCTGGAGGAGGCGCTCCAGCGACTGGACCGTGAGGGCATTCCCACCGAGATCCTCGGCGCGAACAGGCACCGCGCACGACCCACCGACTGTGCCGATGTCACCTGCTGGCAACCTGCGGTCGCTACTCTCGACGCCATGCGCATCCTGCACCTGAGCGACACCCACCTGTACGGCGATCCCACCGCTCGTCACTACGGGCGGATCGACACCGCGGCCGCCCTGCGCGGCGTGCTGAACCGCCTGGCGGGCCTTGAGGGCGTGGACCTGGTGGTGCACAGCGGGGACGCCTCCGAGGATGGCACGGTGGAGAGCTACCGCAGGCTGCACGCCCTGCTGGACCCCTTCGCCGCAACTCTCGGTGCGCCCCTGGTGGTCGCGATGGGCAACCACGACGTTCCCGCCGCCTACGCCCAGGTGGCAGGCCCCGGGGACCACGACCCCCGCTACCAGGACCGCGTGATCACCACGGTCGGCGGAGCCCGGGCGGTGGTGCTGGACTCGAGTGTCCCCGGTGCCGGCTACGGCCACCTGGATCCAGCCCAGCTCGAGTGGCTGCGCAGCGTTCTGGCTGAGCCCTCCGTGGGTGGAACGGTGCTGGTGGTGCACCATCCCCCGCTGACGGCCGCCACCCGGATGCTGCGCGCCCTCGACCTCGACGGGGTGGACGAGCTGGCCGAGGTGCTCGTCGGCACCGATGTGCGGGCGATCCTCTCGGGGCATTACCACCACGAGATGACCGGGCAGCTCGCCGGGATCCCCGTGCACGTGACCCCGGGCATCACCAACGTGGTGGATCCGGTGGCGGCGGGGGATCACGAGAGGTCCCTGGCCCTGTCCGGTGCGAGCATCCTCCAGATCGACGCGAACGGGACGGCCCCGGGGATCATCACCTCCCTGTGGCCCAACGCCGGGGACACCGGAGGGGACACCGCCGGCGACGTGCGGGTGCCGGTCTATGACTTCGGACCCGAGAACGTGCAGGCGATCATCGACGCCGCCGGGCGCTGAGAGCCGTCGACCACGTCGCCGCCCGCAGCCGGAGCGGCGACCGCACTGCCGGCCACACGCCCGGCGCCGCCGAGCTCCATCACCCGGTGCATGCCCGCGCGGGTGAAGGGGAGGATCTCGGTTCGTTGTCGCTGCCTTCACAAAAAGGGGGTGACCTGGTGCGCAGGAGGGAGTCGGGGGAGTCGTTAGCACTCATCTTGCATGAGTGCCAGCGTAGTTCTAGAGTTGCCCTCGTTGGCAGTCGACGGCACAGAGTGCCAGAAGCTGCCAGAGGGATCCTTCCCGGTCGGCACCGCGACGACGATCAGGATCGGGATCCCGCACCCCGAACTCACAGAGTCATCTCTTCATGAAGGAGTGAGCCGCATGTCGGTCTCCATCAAGCCCCTCGAGGACCGTGTCGTCATCAAGCCGCTCGAGGCGGAGCAGACCACCGCTTCCGGCCTGGTCATCCCGGACACCGCGAAGGAGAAGCCCCAGGAGGGCGAGGTCGTCGCCGTCGGCGAGGGCCGCTTCGACGAGCAGGGCAAGCGCATCCCGGTCGACGTCAAGGTGGGCGACAAGGTCGTCTTCTCCAAGTACGGCGGCACCGAGCTGAAGTACGGCGACCAGGAGTACCTGGTGCTGGGCTCGCGCGACATCCTCGCGATCATCGAGAACTGAACGGACTGAGGTCTAGATCCACATGGCGAAAGAGATCATCTACGACGAGCAGGCTCGTCGCGCCCTGGAGCGCGGAGTCGACAAGCTCGCCAACACCGTCCGCGTGACGCTGGGGCCCAAGGGCCGCAACGTCGTGCTGGACAAGAAGTGGGGCGCCCCCACGATCACCAACGACGGCGTGACCATCGCCCGTGAGATCGAGCTCGAGGATCCCTACGAGAACCTCGGTGCCCAGCTCACCAAGGAGGTCGCCACCAAGACCAACGACGTGGCGGGCGACGGCACCACCACCGCCACCGTGCTGGCCCAGGCGCTGGTCCACGAGGGCCTGCGCAACGTGGCCTCGGGTGCGGCTCCGGCCTCGCTCAAGCGCGGCATGGAGAAGGCCGTGGAGGCCATCTCCTCCAAGCTCGGCGAGATCGCCATCGAGGTCGACGGCAAGGAGCAGATCGCGAACGTTGCGGCCGTCTCCAGCCAGGACCGCGAGATCGGTGAGCTGCTGGCCGAGGCCTTCGACAAGGTCGGCAAGGACGGCGTCATCACGGTGGAGGAGTCCTCCACCACCGCGATGGAGCTCGAGTTCACCGAGGGCATGCAGTTCGACAAGGGCTTCATCTCCCCGCACTTCGTCACCGACGCCGACCGTCAGGAGGTCGTGCTCGAGGACGCCCAGGTGCTGCTGCACCAGGGCAAGATCTCGGCCGTGGCCGACATCCTGCCGCTGCTGGAGAAGGTCGTCGAGGGCGGCAAGCCGCTGTTCGTGATCGCTGAGGACGTCGACGGCGAAGCCCTGTCCACGCTGGTCGTCAACAAGATCCGCGGCACCTTCAAGGGCGCCGCCGTGAAGGCCCCCGCCTTCGGCGACCGCCGCAAGGCGATGCTGCAGGACATCGCGGTGCTCACCGGTGCCCAGGTCGTCACCTCCGATCTGGGGCTGGACCTGAAGACCGTCGGCACCGAGGTGCTCGGCCACGCCGGCCGCGTGGTGGTCACCAAGGACACCACCACCATCGTGGGCGGTGCCGGTGACGAGCAGGCCGTGGCCGATCGCGTCGCGCAGATCCGCGCCGAGATCGCGAACACCGACTCCGACTGGGACCGCGAGAAGCTCCAGGAGCGCCTCGCCAAGCTCGCCGGCGGCGTGTCCGTCATCAAGGTGGGCGCCCACACCGAGGTCGAGCTCAAGGAGAAGAAGATGCGCATCGAGGACGCGGTCTCCGCGACTCGTGCGGCCATCGAGGAGGGCATCGTGGCCGGTGGCGGCAGCGCCATCGTCCAGGCGGCCTCCGCTCTCGAGGGCGACCTGGGGCTGTCGGACGATGAGGCCGTCGGCGTGCGTGCGGTGGCCAAGGCCGTCGCCGAGCCGCTGCGCTGGATCGCCGAGAACGCGGGCCACGAGGGCTACGTCGTGGTGGAGAAGGTCAAGGCCGAGAAGGTCGGCCACGGCCTGAACGCCGCCACCGGCGAGTACGTCGACCTGGCCGAGGCCGGCATCATCGACCCGGTCAAGGTCACCCGCTCGGCGCTGCGCAACGCGGCCTCGATCGCGGGCCTGGTCCTGACCACCGAGACCCTCGTGGTCGACAAGAAGGATGATGAGGACGAGTGATCGTCTGATCGTCCGGCCGGTCGGTCGACCGGCGGGTCCCCCCCGCTGTCGGCCCAGACCTGTGACAGGCAGCGGGCCGCACCGACCCCCGGTGCGGCCCGCTCCGTCATTCCCGCTGTGGAGGCGCCACGCCCCCTCCACGTGGTCGCGGCAGGGCACGAGCGCCGCGACAGCCTAGAATCAGGGTGCATCGACCCGCTGGCGGCTCGATGACGAGCTGGGACGGAACCGGTGCGACCCGCGTCGTGCCGCTGGACAGGAGGACCTGTGGTCGGAAGTCGCGAGGTGCAGCCACCGGCTGACGCGAACGCACCCACCCGGACCTTCAGCCCACCCGGCCGCGTCATCCTGGGCACCCTGCTGATCGCGCTGGTGTTCGTGGTGGTGCTTGAGTTCCTGGTGATCATCAGCTTCGTGGGGCAGAAGCTGTGGCGGGACCCCGAACTCGCCCGCGACCCGCTGTTCACCCTGCCCCTGCTGCTGTGGGTGGCCGTGGCCGTGATCGCCGCGGTGACCGTGCTGAGAGTGCTCACCGCCTGGTTGCAGGTCAACGAGAAGGGCTTCCGGCTGCAGGGGCTCTGCCGCACCACCATCGAGGCCCAGTGGAGGGACGTGGGGCGTGTGATCGCGGTACGGGACATCGACCGGGGAGCCACCCCGGCCGAGATGCTCGACACCGCGGATACCAGCTACGACGGTGTGTACCTGCTGGACAAGCGGGACCAGCGGATGCTGGCCGTCTCCAGCCGACTGTTCGGCCCGCGCGCCCAGGAGGCCGTGCTGCGCTGTGCCGGTAAGGCGGGAACCCCCGTGGACCACTACGACGCCCTCACGCCGCGGGAGCTGCGCGATCAGGTCCCGCAGGCCCTCACCTTCATCGATAGGCACCCGAACCTGCTGCTGCTGGGGCTGATCGCGTTCTACGTGTTCCACAACGTGTTCACCTTCGTCGTGTGGGGGCTGTGAGCCCGTCCCCCGAACCCGGCCGCGATCCCGGCCCCGAGCTCGGTCGGCCCGGCCGAGCCGCCCGGAGGCGCTCCCGTCGCATGCCGCCCCCGCTGCCGCAGCGAGAGGGACTGGACCCGGTCCGCTACCGGATCCCGAACCCCGCAGCGACCCCTCCCGGCCGGGGTGCGCACGGCCCCGAGCCCACCCCCGCTCCTCGGGGAAGCCACGTTCCGGGGACCACGGCCCTGGCCGGTCTGCGCCAGAGATACCCCGCCCTGGCCGATCCAGCCGCGACTCCGCTCGAGCAGCGCTTCGCCCGCGGTGACATCGTGCGTGCCGACGGCACCGCGTGGGCGGCCGAGGACGTCCTGCAGCCCGGGGACGAGCTGTGGTTCCACCGCGAACTCCGCCAGGAGCACGTCCCTGATGTCGACCTGGTGATCCTGCATCAGGACGAGCACCTGCTGGTGGCGGACAAGCCGCACGACATGGCCACCATGCCGCGCGGCTCCCACGTGCTCTCCAGCGCCCTGGTGCGGCTGCGCCGGAGCACCGGCATCACTACGCTCAGCCCCCTGCATCGCCTGGACCGTCGTACCGCCGGCGTGCTCGCCTTCGGCGTGGATCCTGCCGAGCGTAGTGCCTACCAGGAGCTGTTCGCCCGCCGGGAAGTGCGCAAGGAGTACCTGGCGTGGGTAGCGCCGTACCGGGAAGGTGCCGCCGTGCCGGCTGATCTGCCCACGATGGTCGGTGCGCGCACGGTGGTGCGCGATCGCCTGGTCAAGGAACACGGCGATCTGCTCGCCCGCATGGTGGCAGGGGAGCCCAACGCGATCACCGAGGTCGAGGTGGCCGCCGTCGAGCTGGACGGCACCCTCACCCTGCGGTTGCGCCCGCTCACCGGCCGCACCCACCAGCTGCGCGCCCAGCTCGCCTCCCGAGGCATGCCCATCGTGGGGGAGGACCTCTACCCCACGCCTCGCGATCCGGTCGGGCCGCTGCACCTGCTGGCCCGCTCCCTCGCCTTCACCGACCCCGTCACCGGGCAGGAGCGACGGTTCACCTCCGCACTCGACCTGCCGGGGCCCCCTCATGAACGGCGACATCGACGGTGAGAGCCCGCGGTCGGCCCCGTACCCTGGGAGGGTGACGACCGGTGAGACGCTCAGCGACGCCGCGACCGCGCCGGCCCCCCGCCGCACCCGGTCCGGCGCGGTGCTCGTCGGCCCCAGCATCAGGGCCCGCTACCTGCCCGGGGTTCTGATCGGGCTGCCCCTTATCTCCTTGCTGCTGTCTCCCTTCGCGGGGGCGGGCCTGCAGCAGTGGCGGCGAGCCCGCATCCTGGACGGGCACCGCGGACCGCTGGAGCAGATGCTCGAACCGGCGTGGGCGCAGCTGCTTGTCGGTGCGCTGCTGCTGTGGGGCCTGTTCGCACTGTGGGCATTCGTGCCGCTGGTGTTCACCCGCAGGGTCGCCCTGCTCGATGAGCAGCACGGTGCCCTGACCCTGCGCAAGGGTATGCGCACCACGGACCGAGCCCGCACGGACCAGGTGGTCTACGCCGTGGGCGAGGCCGAGCGCGGGTCCCTGGCGCTGATCGGGATCCGCGACGATGCGGCGCAGGAGCGCCAGTGGCTGATCCCGGAGATCGGCTGGGACCAGGCCTCCTTCGACGGTCTGCGCGTGCTGCAGACTGCCGCCGGTCTGCGAGCGGCGCCACCACGCCGCGTCCTGGTGGACGAGGCGCGCCGGGCCCGACGCGAGCAGAACAACCGGGAGCTCGCCGCGCGCCTGGGCATGGCCTGGCAGGACCACTATGCTCACGACGAGGACGCCTTCCAGGCCGAATTCGACCGCGTCCGACGGGTGGTGGGAGGCAAGGAGCCCCCGCGCGAGGGTGATCCGAGCGCACAGCCGTGAGCGTCGCTCACAGGGGCATCTGACGGATCCGTTCGAGGGCGCGCTGCAGACTCGGTGACCTTGATGCAGCTCGCTTCGCGTCCCAGCGTGACTCAGCGAACTGCTGGAGCGTAGTGACATACCCGGTTCCGATTCGTCCGTTGCTGCGCACCATTGCCGCACGTATCGTTCGCGATCGTGACCGAGCGCATATCTGTAGCAAACGCTGTTTGGGGTCTCTGATCATCTCCGGGGCAGCAGGCAGATCAGCGGTGCGCACGGAGAAGTACTGCGCGAAGCCCTCGTGGTCGGCCATGAGCCAGGCCTCCGTCATCGCATGCGCGATACGGAGTTGGAAGCTCGGGGGCAGGGGCGAGACTGTTCCGACAAGTTCCTCGCGGAGCTCGACGGGGCAGACACCGTCTGAATCGCGAATGATGACGTAGGAACCGTGGGCACTCGCCGAGATGTATTTGTCCAGATCTCTATCCATCGCCCCCGTGCCGCGCTTGACGAAGACGCGACCAGGGGATCTGCCCGCAGCCTCGATGACAGCCCGAGCGGCCGCGACGTCGGAATCTCCCTCCACAACGACGGTGATGCCCGCAGTCATCATAGCCGCAGAGCCAATTGACGCGCCGCGACAGGTTCGATCAGAGATTGGACGATCTCCGACAAGGGGAGACCTGAGTCCACCTCGGCCCGGACCTCTGCGATGTCGGAGAGCAACGAGGCGGTGCTGCCGTCTTCTGTGACCCGCATGACCAGAACTTCCTCCGGTAAAACTGTCTCCTCGTCCAAGAGCTCTGGCGCGTGCGTGGAAAGGAGCACTTGCAGATCGCGGTCGCGCTGCACACGTGCGAGAAGAGCGGGGACGGTGCGAACGATTCCCGCGTTCAAGGACAGCTCTGGTTCCTCGAACAGGAGCACTCCACCAGAGGAGGGGGCGCTGACGAGCGTCCACAGCAGGCCGATCAAGCGCAGCGTCCCATCGGACAGCTCCGACTCGGTCTGCCGGGTGGGGGCGGGGCGCCAATTGCGGTAGGTGGCGTGCAGGTGGGGGACCCCGGACGCATCAGGCTCAACGCTCAGGGACTCGAACTGGGGTACAGCAGCCTGTAGCGCGTTCTCTATCTTCTGCAGCCACGCTGATCGGGTCCGCGACGCCGTTTCGTTCATCTGCTTAATGACGTCGCTGCCGAAAGGGTCGCGTGGCCCGGATGCGTGGAAGAAACCGGGGTTGCGGATGATCTGTGGAACCGGATGGAAGTACCGCGTCTTCTGGAGGTGCTCGGCAAGTGCGCGGAACGATTTGTTGGCCGTGATCTGTTCCAGGTGGGTCTGGGTCAGCAGTTCCGGATCGGCTTCGTCGGAGGCATCGGGGCGTCGCAACAACTCTTCGCCGTTGCGCGTGACCACTTCTTCTGCGACGAGAGCGCGATGGTGGCCGCGCTGCTCGCCCTTGACGGCGAGGTGGTACGTCCACTCATCTGCATCGTCGCTAAAATGCGCGGTTACCGATACCTGTCCGTGACGGTGGTTGCGTGCGAAGAGGGACCGCACCGCACTGAAGCCGCCCCGATCAGCGAAGGCGGCCGCGAGACCTCCGCCGGGCCGGGCTATGTCCGTAAGGAACCGGAACACATCTAGCAGATTTGATTTCCCCGCGGCGTTGGGTCCCACGATGAACAGTCTGTCCTCGATCGGAAACTGGACGTCCTTGAAGTTCCGCCAGTTCTGGACGTTCATGTGTGTGAATCGCATGGGCCCTCCTTCCGTCATGATGGCGGGAGTCTACCGGTGAGTTGTGGCGTGGGAACCGCCGGTAGGCTCGCTGTATGACCAGCAACGCCGCGTCGCCGGCACCGGAGCGGGAACCGGGGGACCATCGGCCTGGGGATCGGCCGGTGCCCACCTCGACCAGCCCCCTCGGGGTGGCCGACTCCCTGACGATCCGCTCCGAGGCCGCGGCGGCCGTGGGCAGCGAGCTGCTGGCCGGCGGGATGGCCTCGTACCGGGTGAAGGTGGCCATGAGCCGCACCGCCCGCGCGCTGGGGCTGGACTCGTTCACCTCGATCGTCACCTACACCGACATCACGGCCACTGCCACGCTGAACGGTCGCTACCGCACCCGGATCACGCAGCCCGGGCACGTGGGCGTGGACGTGGACCACCTGTACCGCACCCAGCGCATGGTCGAGACGCTCCCGGAGCGCGGCACCTCCGCGGCCGATGTGTTCGAGGCACTGGCCAGGATCAAGGCACGGCGCCCCCTGTACTCGCGCCCGGTCAACGCGCTGGCGGCCGGCATCGCCTGTGCAGCCTTCGCCTTCCTGAACCAGGCCGGCCCTACCGAGATCCTCGCCGTGCGGATCGCAGCCACCCTGGGGCAGGCCGTGCGCCGGGTGTTCCAGCTGCGGCAGTGGACCCACCTGCTGATCCCCGTGATCGCGGCCGTGGTCACCGCCTGCCTGTACCTGACGATGGTCGGGGTCCCGGTGGGCCTGGGCTGGATCCCCCCGGGCAACCTCGGCGGGTACATGGCCGCCGTGCTGTTCCTGGTTCCGGGTTTCCCCATGATCACCGGGGTGCTGGACCTGGTGCGCTCCGACTTCTCGGCCGGCATGGCTCGATTGACCTACTCGGGGATGATCATCCTGGGGGCGGCCGCAGCGATCTGGACGGTGAGCATCGCCGCCGGCGTCGACGCCCAGCCAGCGACGCCCCTGGGCCTGCCGTTCGCACTGGAGCTTCCGCTGCGGGCCCTGGCCACGTTCCTGGGCGTGCTCGGCTTCGCGATCATCTTCAACTCCCCCTGGAAGATCGCGGTGGCTGCGGCTGCGGTGTCCACCGTGGCCAACTCGCTGCGCTTCCTGATGACCGAGGGCGGGGTCCCGGTGCAGCTGGCCACTCTCGCAGCGACCGTGCTGGTGGGCGTGACCGCCTACGTGATCGCGCGGATCAAGCACGTGCCGCGGATCTCGATCTCGGTGCCGGCCGTGGTGATCATGATCCCCGGCTATGCGATGTACACCGGGTTCACGATGCTGAACGCCGGGGAGCTGGCCGAGAGCGTGCTGCTGCTGCAGGAAGCGGTGCAGACGGTGCTGGCGGCGGCCTTCGGTCTGGCCCTGGCGCACCTGGCCACCTCACCCGCCTGGCGTCGCGTGCACCAGCCCACCTGAGGGCTGCCGGAGCCGTGCCAGTCCCGCAGGAGCGGGTGAGCGCGGCGCTGCGCGGCGTCGGTGAGCGGTGGGTCAGAAGATCGCCCGCATCACCAGCACCGCCACGGCGCCGATGCCTGCAGCGGCGGGCAGGGTGATGATCCAGGCCAGGAAGATGGGTCGCATCAGCTTCCAGTTCGCCGCCCGGTTCACGATACCCACGCCCAGCACGGCACCGATCAGGATGTGGGTCGAGGAGACCGGCAGTCCCAGCACCGAGGCCAGCAGCACGGTGGCGGCCGCGGCCAGCTCGGCGGCGAACCCCGAGGAGGGGTGCATCGTGGTGAGCCCGGATCCGACGGTCTGGATCACCTTGCGGCCCACGAACCACAGGCCGGAGACCAGCGCGATCCCGAAGGCGACGAGCACTGCCATGGGCACCGCCGCCTCCTGGGACACGGTTCCGGTGCGCAGCACGTCGAGCACCGCGGCGAACGGACCCACGGCGTTGGCGATGTCGTTCGCACCGTGGCTGAAGGCGAAGGCGCAGGCGGTGAAGACCTGCAGCCAGCTGAACATGATGAAGGTGGCCTGCGAGATGGTCTGCGTGCGCAGGGCGCGCGCGAAGACGCGGGTGCCGATCCATACGGCGACCGCCAGCATGGTCAGCAGGACCGCGCCGCCCCAGGGAGTGATGTCCAGGCCCACGTTCTTCAGCCCCTTGAACATCAGCATGGAGGCGATCACCACCGCGGCTCCCGCGGCCAGCGGCGGGACCCTCTTCTCCAGTGCGTGGTAGGCCGCCTTGCGCTCCACGTTGCGGGCGGCCTTGCGCTGCTTCTTGGTCAGCTGCTCGGCCCGCTCCACCAGTTCCGCCCCGGGGCTGCCCGGGCTCCGGTCCAGCTCCGCGGACTCGGCGAACGCCGTCTGCTGCAGCTCGGTGAGGCGCTCGTAGCCGGGCACGTGGCGGGCCTGCTCCGGATCGTCCGCATCGTCCTCGTCGTCGCCGTCGTCGAACCCCCGTGAGCCGAGCGCGATCGCACGCGCGGCCGGCGCGAGGATGCGCCGCTTGATGGCGCCGAACAGCAGGAACGCGGCGACCCCACCGAGCACGGGGGAGAGCACCCAGGAGATGGCGATCTGCCCGATCTCACCCCACTGCACCATCGCCAGCCCGCCGGTCCCGGTCACCAGACCGGTGGTCACCGCGGCACCGACGATGCCGCCGATGATCGCGTGGGTGGTCGAGACCGGCCAGCCCATCCGGGTGGCCAGCAGCAGCCATACCGCTGCACCCAGCAGTGCGGACATCATGATGTAGGTGAAGGCGGGCGCGTCGACCTGCATCTGGTCCAGATCGACGATGCCGCTGCGCACGGTCTCGGTGACAGACCCACCGGCGAGCACCGCACCGGAGACCTCGAACACGGCCGCCACCACCAGGGCCTGTTTCATGGTCAGGGTGCCGGCACCCACGCTGGTGCCGAAGGAGTTGGCCACATCGTTGCCGCCGATGTTGAAGGCCATGAACAGGCCGAAGGCGAGTGCCAGGACCAGGAGGAGGGCGTTGACATGGGTGCCCGCGTAGGCGAACGCCCAGATCGTGAAGGCCCCGGCCGTCGCGAGGGTCATCAGCCCGGCACCCAGGTGCCAGTTCCGGTCCGGACCGAGCATGCCGACCGGCGCCGGGGTGTGCCTGGCGGAACCGACCGGGTCATCGGTGGAGGTCGGCTCGTGGATGCGTCGCATCGTCGTGGTTCCCGAGTGTGGAGGGGGCAGGATCCGGGAGCGATTCGAGCATCCGACTTCCCGGCAAGGACCCGCTCACTCTAGGACGTCAACCGGTGCTTGGTGAACTTCGGGTGAATTCCGAGGGTGACGTCAGGTCAGCCTGCCGGTGACCCGCGCAACCGGGCCGACGGGAGACCTCGGCAGGGGATCACCGCTCGTTGGAGGAGGGCTCCTGCGGGGACGTCGTGGCGGGGGCCAGCTCTGCCGCCTGCTCGTGCTCGAAGCCGATCAGCCACAGCAGGCCGAAGCGGTCCCTGACCTGCCCGTCGGAGGCGCCCCAGGGTCGACGCTGGAGCTGCTCGACCACCGTTCCCTCCGACGCCAGACGCGCGAACCAGCGTCGCAGCACCGAGGGGTCGGCAGTGTCCAGCAGGGAGAACATCAGCCCGTCGGTGCGCAGCTCGTGGCGCTTCTCGGTGGCATCGGCGGCGTAGAGCGAGACCGGGCCGGTGAGGATCCCGTGGGCGATCGCCGAACCGGGGCCGTCCTCCCGCTGGAAGTCCGCGAAGGTGTGCAGTTCGAGCTCCCCGCCGAACACCTCGGCGTAGAACTCCAGCGCCTGGCGCGCGGTGCCGGGGAAGTGGAGGTACGGGGTGGGAGAGGTCATGGGCCGACTGTAGACCGGCGCTTGGGCACGTGTCCGGAACCACGCCCCGTGGGGCCCTGCCATCGCGGGGGCGTGGGTAGCATCGATCCATGACGAGCGCGGACCCCTTCGGTTTCATCGGCCTGACCTACGACGACGTGCTGCTGCTGCCCGGCGAGACGGACGTGATCCCCTCCGAGGTGAACACCACCTCCCGCCTGACCAGGGAGATCTCCCTGCGGGTGCCGCTGGCGAGCGCCGCCATGGACACCGTGACCGAGTCGCGGATGGCGATCGCCATGGCCCGCCACGGCGGCATCGGCATCCTGCACCGCAACCTCTCCATCGAGGACCAGGCCCACCAGGTGGACCTGGTCAAGCGCACCCAGACCGGCCGCATCTCCAACCCGATCACCATCGGCCCCGACGCCACCCTCGAGGACTTCGACTCCCTGTGCGGCCAGTTCCGGGTCTCCGGCCTGCCGGTGGTGGACGAGAAGAACCAGCTGCTGGGCATCTGCACCAACCGCGACCTGCGATTCATCCCCGTGGCCGAATGGCCTACCACCCAGGTGCGGGAGGTGATGACCACCGAGCTGTTCACCGCCCCGGAGGACGTCACCCCCGAGCAGGCCACCGCCCTGCTGCGCAAGAACAAGCGTGAGCGCCTGCCGCTGGTCGCCGCCGATGGCACCCTGCGCGGCCTGATCACGGTGAAGGACTTCGTGAAGTCCGAGCAGTTCCCCGATGCCTCCAAGGACGGGCAGGGGCGCCTGCTGGTCGGCGCCGGCGTGGGCTTCTTCGGCGACTCCATCGACCGTGCGGGTGCGCTGCGCGACGCCGGCGTGGACGTGCTGGTGGTGGACACCGCCAACGGTCACGCACGCCTGGCGCGCGAGATGATCCAGCGCATCAAGTCCGACTCCTACTTCGACGGCGTCCAGGTGATCGGCGGCAACGTCGCCACCCAGGCCGGGGCCCAGGCCCTGGTGGACGCCGGTGTGGATGCGGTGAAGGTGGGCGTGGGACCGGGCTCCATCTGCACCACCCGCGTGGTGGCCGGTGTGGGCGTCCCCCAGATTACCGCCATCCACGAGGCCTCCAAGGCCACCAAGCCCGCCGGTGTACCCCTGATAGGCGACGGTGGCCTGCAGTACTCCGGTGACATCGCCAAGGCCCTGGTGGCCGGAGCGGACTCCGTGATGGTCGGCTCGCTGCTGGCCGGCACCGAGGAATCCCCGGGCGAGGTGGTGCTGGTCAACGGCAAGCAGTACAAGTCCTAC
Organism: Brachybacterium epidermidis; assembly: GCF_015209585.1. Lineage (GTDB taxonomy): Bacteria > Actinomycetota > Actinomycetes > Actinomycetales > Dermabacteraceae > Brachybacterium > Brachybacterium epidermidis. The sequence goes on along the minus strand of NZ_JADEYR010000004.1, from coordinate 184,757 downwards.
CGGGGCATGGGCTCCCTGGGCGCGATGGCCTCGCGCGGCAAGAAGTCCTTCTCCAAGGACCGCTACTTCCAGGCCGACGTCTCCGGCGACGACAAGATCGTGCCCGAGGGCATCGAGGGCCGGGTCGCCTACCGCGGCCCGCTGGGAAGCGTGCTCCACCAGCTGGTGGGCGGCCTGCACCAGTCCATGTTCTACGTGGGCGCGCACACCGTCGCTGAGCTGAAGGACAAGGGGCAGTTCGTGCGGATCACCCCGGCCGGGCTCAAGGAGTCCCACCCTCATGACCTGGCCGCGATCATGGAGGCGCCCAACTACTCCTCCCGCTGAGACCGCAGGGGCGGGGCGCGCCCGCACTGATCCGTGGGGATAACCCCCAGGACTGTGACGCGCGCATTCGTTAACGTCGAGGACCATGAGCACGACGAACACCCCGATGCCCCAGTCCGATCCGCGCCCCGCAGGCGATCCGACTCCGAGCCAGGCCCCCGATCCTGCGCTGAATGCAGCCGGTCCCGCGCCTGGGCAGGGCACGGCCGGTCCCGCGCCCGCACCCGCGCCGAGCACCGACCGACGCACGGTCGCCCCGCGCAACGGCACCCGCTGGGGTCGGATCTCGCTGATCCTCGGCCTGCTCGCCCTGATCGGGGGTATGGGCGTCGCGGCTCTGGTGGGCTTCACCATCGCCCCGCAGGAGGCCGAGGCCGGCCGCTACCTCGGAGACACCCCCGAGGGCTATCAGACCCTGGTGACCGCGGCCTTCGCCTCCTTCATCCTGTGGGGGCTGACGGCGCTCGCGGCCATGGTGACCGGCGTGGTGGCGCTGGTGCGGCGGGAGCGGCCCGGCCGCGCCATCGCCGGCCTGCTGATCGCCTTTGTCGCACCTGCGCTCTGGTTCGGGGCGTTCGCGATCCCGGCCCTGATCATCGCCTCGACGATCAGCTGACCGGTCCGCGCCGGGTCCCGGTGCCCGGCGAGCCAGGTTCCTCCCCGCCGCTCTGCCGTCCACAGCGGACCGGGATGTCGGCCCTGGCGCCTACCCTGGATCCATGACCGCACTCGCCCCTGCCGCCTCTTGGACCCAGCGCCCGCTGCTCGGCTTCGACACCGAGACCACCGGCACCGACGTCGGCCGGGATCGCATCGTCACCGTGGCCCTGGTGCACTCGGTGGCTCCCGGCAGGCTGGGGGAGACGGTCGCGACCTGGCTCATCGATCCGGAGATGGAGATCCCCGAGGGGGCGCAGAAGGTGCACGGCATCAGCACCGAGCACGCCCGCATGCACGGAATGAAGTCCGCCGAGGCCCTCGACGAGGTCGCCACGATGCTGGCCGACGCCCTCGCCCTGGACGTCCCCATCGTGGCCTTCAACGGCAGCTTCGACCTGGCGATCCTGGAGAACGAGCTGCGCCGCCTGGGGTTGCCCACCCTCACCGATCGCGTGGGCCATGTGATCGCCCCGGTGATCGATCCTCTGGTGGTGGATCGTGGTGTGGACCGCTACCGCAAGGGAAAGCGAACCCTCACGGATCTGCTGGCGCACTACGGGATCCAGCAGGACGGCAGGCTCCACACCGCGGATGTGGACGTCTCCGCCACCTTGGACGTGCTGCGGGCCATCGTCGCCGCGCACCCTCAGGTGGGGGTCTCCAGCCTGGAAGATCTGCATCAGCAGCAGATCAGCTGGCACCGCTCCTGGGCGGAGAACTTCAACGAGTTCCTCAGGAAGAAGGGTCGGGCCCCGGACGTGAACCTCGACTGGCCTCTCTGACGGACTGCTTCCCGTCCAGGGCGGACCGCACGCCGGGTCCAGCCCTCAGGGCTGAGGCTGACCGGGTGGTGTCACCTCGTCGAGGATTGCGGAGAGCATCTCCCTCAGGGTCGACGCCGAGACCGCAGCCATTGGCAGAGTCTGGGAATCCTCCGGGCCGTCCTCATCGAAGGCGCCTGCATCGATGAGGTGCACAGCGTCACCGGTGGCGTACACGTAGGCTGCGTAGCCGCCGCCAGGGTGCATCGCAGTGAACGTGGTGGCCACGCGGGTATCGGGAAGCACGAACCCCGGTGTCAGCTCGGAGCGGTTCATCATCTGCTCTTCGCCGTCCTCCGAAGCGGCGTTGAACGGGTCAGCATAGGTGGCCAGCCGGTCAGCGATCGCATCGCGTCGCAGCAGGCTGAACAGATGCAGGCCGTCGGTCGTGACGAACTCTTCCAGCGCCGTGCCGTCGGGCGTGAAATACAGAGAGTTCGTCGTGGTTCCGTCCTCAAGCACCCGCGTCGCAGTGAGGAAACCGGCGGCCGACCGGCGCAGCAGGAACACGCCGGCCAGAACAGGGCTGAGCTGCATGGTGCGCTTCGAGGGGTCGCCGTCCCCTTCGAGCACGGCACCCTCGTCGTCCCGTGCTTCAGGGTCCAGGGTGACCATGCCGCGGGCAGCCAAGGAGCGAGTCGCGGAGGCCACGGCCGAGCGCTGGTCGATGCCCTCGTTCGAGAGGTAGGGGCTCCCCACCAGTTCGAGGGACTGCGTGCCATCGACCCCCGCGATCTCTTCATCGGTGAGCATGATGAAAGTCGTCTGCTCTTCACTCTCCGGCATCTGCTGAAGCAGAAACCGGACAGAGCTGACATCGCGCTCCGTGATCAGCGAGGTGGGGCCGAGCGTAGAGGGGGGCATCAAGAACTCCTCGGGGCTGACGGGTGAGACGGAGACAGCGCCACTTTAACCGGCAGGGGCGGGGTCATCCGGTTCGCTGAGGCGGTGGGGGAGGACCGGTGGGCCGGTATCGATGTCGCGAGGGTCTCAGAATCCGCTCCAGCCGAAATAGTCCTTCGCAATGTCCAATCCGGCAGCGCCGAGGCTGAGTGCAGTCCCCCCGACCATCAACGGCACGCCGGCAACTGCTCCAACACCGGTTGCGGAGGCCGCTGCACCAGCCAGGACCATACCGCCGCCTACGGCTGTCATGCCGCCGGTGACCTGCTTCTGCCGATCCCCATCGCGGAAGCCCTCGTACGCCTCGAAGCCGCCGAGCCCCACGTCCAACCACGGTGCCGCCTTGCCGGCGAGGCGGAATGCGGGATTGCTCAGGAAGTGGGAGGCCTTGCCTGCGAAGCCCTGGGCGAAATCATCGATGAACCCGAACGCTTGCCGGTTGAAGAACCCGGTAGGGATGTTGAAGTTGCCTAGGACCTTCTCCGTCAGCTTGCTGAACTCCTTGCCCCAGTTGAACACTTTCGACTGGGCGAGCAGGTTCGCATCCAGGAGATGGCCGATCTGCTTCATTGCATCCGGGTCCGTCAGCGCGCGCATCCAGGACGGAACAGCCCGGGAGACGTCGAAGAGCTTCTTGCCCTTGTTCCACAGCTTCTGGAAGTCGGACCAGGTCTTGGTCGGGTTGGTCAACCACTCGGGGAGTCCACCCCCACCGCTGCCGTTTCCGGTACTGCCGTTGTCGGTACCTGTGCCGGAGTCCGCGCCGGAAGCGGCGTCCTGCTCCTCGGCGTGATCGGTCACGGTGATGCCGCAGCCCTGCACATCGGCGCTGACCTGGTCCAGCCGGGGCCGGATGTCAGTCTGGTACCTGGTGCGGAATTCATCGGCATCGTGGCCGACCCACATCTGCTCATTGAGCACAACTGCGTCGAGGTGGGAGCCCATCTCCGCGAGCAGTGTGCTCTTTCGTGTGGCCAATTCGCTGTATTGGCGCATCTGTTCTGTATCGCCACCGATGAAGGGCATGGCCGTTTCCTTGGGATGAGGGAGGCGCACGCCTGGCTCGGAGGCCGGGGCGCAGCCTGACGTTGCTGGATTCAGGTGCGACAGTACGGTGAGAGGGCTGATCGGGGCCATGGGGAGAAGTCCCCATGGGCATCGATCGAGAGCCGGGCTCCGCACATCGGATCATGTCTATGCTGGCGATATGGACAGTCGCTTTCGCGAGTACCAGGACGCGATCTCCAGCACGGCGAGCAGTCCTGCTGAGCAGAGCCTCGCACAGCTGATGAGGGAGGACGGCATCGCCGACTTCGAGGTCTGGACTTCGCGTGCGGTCCTTGAGGAGGACGAGCGGGTGGTGGCCGCTGCTGTTGGACAGGTCGCGACGGAGGATCCCCCGGTGCTGCTGGTCACTGATCGCCGCGTGCTCTGGACGGCGCAGGGGCTGATCCGCTGGAAGGTCAGACGTGAGATCTCTCGGTCGCAGATCCGGGCGGTGGAGATCACTGCCGGAGGGCTGATGGCTCCGCCACGGGTCCGGTTTGCGCCGGTGAGGGAGAAGGACCTCGTGTTCAAGCTTCGCGCTGGCGCTGATGAGGTGGCGAGGCTGCGCGAGCGGATGCGCCGCAGCTTCGGGCCCGTGTACCGCGAGAGCTGATGGCAGATCGGAGGGCCGCTCGTCCCCAGTCATGGTCGAGGTGTGGTGCCTGGCAGATCAGCCGGCGTCACTCCTGGGCGGAGAACGTCGACGAGTTCCTCAGGAAGAAGGTCGGACCCCGGATGTGAATCTCGACTGGCCTCTCTGATGCGGACCAGGGGGTCTGCGAGCCGGCGCTCCCGCTCCTCCTTCTGAACCCGCTCGTGGCGCTGGGTGTGTCCCTCCCACGCGCGCCCGATCCAGTTCGCCAGGGCCAGTGCCGCGATGCTGCCGGCCGCCCCCACAGCCACCAGCGTCGTGCCCGGCTCGAGGCCGGACAGCTTCCCGTCCAGATCGGACCACACGCCCAGCGCGCCCATCAGCAGCAGTGAGCCACCGACGCCCGTCACCCACGTGCCGTGCATCGAATGCTCACTCATCACGCGCCTCGACGGGATGCCACCCTGCCGGCTCACGTCCCATCGGGACGCCATGACGGCCAGCTGCATCAGGCGCAGCAGCGAGTACCCACCGGCCAGCAGCGCCAGGGCGAGCAGCAGCGGCCCCAGGTCCCCGGGGGTGCGAGCCTCCGGGGCCGTGCCGAAGGCCTCCGCCGCAGCGGGAACGGCCAGCACCAGCCCCGCCAGCGACGGCACCGCCGCCCACACGGGGGAGAACGGGCCCAGTAGTGCGTGCCCGGGGCCCGTCGCCTCCCAGCCTGCGAGGTCCCTCCGGTTGAGTGCCGGACGTCGGTCGTCCGCCTTGGCTCGGTCGCTACGGTCCATGGAGCAACGGTAGTGGTTCACGAGCCGATCACTCGTTCTGGCGGGCCTGCCTGTTGTCCACTTCGTCCAGCGCCTCGGGCAGGATCATGGTGAAGTCGCGGGGCTGGCACAGCGGTCGGCGATCTGGTCCCGCACACGATCGGTGCCGGTCAGGTCACCCGAGTCCCCGACGCCGCGGGCATCGAACGTGATCACCCTGGAGCGTGCGCGAAGCTGCGCGACGTGGCGGTCCCACATACGTCGACCCGTGCTGATGGCATGGATCAGGACGACCGCTGGGCCGTCACCGCTCACCTCGTAGCAGACCGACGTGCCCGGGCGCTGCAGGATCATCGGTGTCCTCCGCCTGTGAGCTCGCCCGGCGCAGGGCGAGGTGCGACCACCGACGGCAGATCTTCTCCCATGGCTTCCGTCATCGCCTCGATCAGCGCAGCGAAGGCCCTCTTCCCGGCCTCGACGTCGCCGGACGCGCACTCGTACGAATCAGTGATCATCGAGCTGATCGCCTGCAGGGTGTCCGCCAGCGGAGGCGAGCCCTCGCTTCGCAAGAGAGGCTCGGACAGCAGCGGGCCGACCATCAGTGTGCTGAGGGTGTGGCTGATCGCGGCGGGCCGTCGATCCGCCCGGATGAGCCCGGCGGCCTGCATCTGCTCGATGAACTCGGCGCCCAGCAGCACGCGGGGCCGGTAGTGACCCGGACCGCGACCGTGGAGCAGTCCCGTCAGTGCCCCGCTGGTGTCCGTGTAGAGCGAGCGCAGGAACGCGCGGTGCAGCAGCGCATGCACGCTGTGGTGGTAGATGCGGGAGAGCCGTCCTCCCGCTGGGTCCTGCGCCACACGCGCCGCGGCGTCGGCGAGGTAGGCGCTGAACTCGTGGCGCACCACCTCGTCGAACAGGGCGTCCTTGGACGAGAACTCCAGATAGAAGGACCCCTTGGAGACACCCGCGGCGCGGGTCACGTCCGCGACGCTCGTCTTGCGGACGCCGTGCTGGACGAAGAGTTGTGCAGCGGCCTCCAGCAGCTGTTCGCGTCGGTCCTTCATGCCGTGCTTCCTGCGGGATAGTGCTCGGTCAAAAACTCCAGCAGCACCTGGTTGAAGCGCGCTGGGTTGTCCTGGTTCGCGTTGTGCGAGGCATCGGGGATCACCTCGTAACGCGAATGCGGGTCACGTGCGGCCCATGCCGGCATCGTGCGAGCGACGTTGCCCGTCCTGTCGTGTTCGCCGTGGGTGAACAGCAGCGGCACCTCGATCAGGTAGTTGGGACGGGGCCGGATCGCGCGTGTCACAGCCCCCCACACATGCAGGAACTCGCGTTTGGACAACTGGCCGATGGCATCGACCGCATACTCCTGGACGTTTCGCGTGCGTGCAGTGGAGCGAGCGAAGGTTCGTTGGAGGAACCCCCACGGCCATGGGACGAACCACAACGTCGACGTGTGCAGAGCCCACTGCTCCCAGCGGGGTATCGGCATCGTCGTGCAGGTGGATCCGATGATGACCACGGCACTGAAGACGCCCGGCCGGCGCAGCACCATCTCCTGTGCCACAATCCCGCCCAGTGACTGGCCGCCCACGCAGATCGGTTCGTCGACTCCTATGTGCTCCAGCAATGCGAACAGGTCCTCGGCCATGTCGCCGATCGTGATCGGGGTGCGGCCCAACGGCTTCGATATGCCGTGTCCTCGCACGTCCCAGGTCAGCACTCGGTACCCGGCGTCCGTGAGCGCGGGGATCTGCGGATCGAACATGCGGTGATCCATGGTGGCCCCATGCGTGAGGGCGATCAGGGGTGCGCCGTCGGGCCCGTGGACCCAGGCGTGCAGGCGAGACCCTGCGCGCTCCACGGTCACCGAGTGTGCTCGGCTGCGATCGTCGTCATTCACGGGCCCGGCTCCTTGTCCGTCGAGGCCTTCCAGCACCACCAGTTTGACCGGAATGACGATTCTGGTCAAACAGTCAGAACTCGTGGTCGTCACCACGCGTGCCGTGTCGCGTTCCTCGCGCGCCGACCTGCACCAGCAGCACATCGCCCGGCGGCGCGAGCAGGGGGCGGTTCGGCTGTGAGATTTCGAAGCGTCGATAGACTGGCATGGTGATGAGCGAGATCGAGATCGGCCGCAACAAGCGGGGACGACGCAGCTACAGCCTCGACGACGTGGCGGTGGTGCCCTCCCGCCGCACCCGTGACCCCGAGGACGTCTCCACGGCGTGGCAGATGGACGCCTACCACTTCGACATCCCCATCTTCGGTGCCCCCATGGACTCCGCCATGTCCCCGGCCACCGCGATCGCCCTGGGCAAGCTCGGCGGCCTGGGCGTGCTGGACCTCGAGGGCCTGTGGACCCGCTACGAGGACCCCACCCGCTACTACGACCGCATCGCCGCCGCCTCGGACGACGACGTGGTGGCCCTGATGCGCGAGATCTACGCCGAACCGGTCAAGGCGGAGCTGATCCGCGACCGGATCCGCGAACTGCGAGACGCGGGCGTGACCGCCGCCGGCTCCCTGTCGCCCCAGCGCACCCAGGAGCACTGGAGGACGGTCGTCGACGCCGGTGTGGACCTGTTCTTCATCCGCGGCACCACGGTCTCGGCCGAGCACGTCTCCTCCGGGCGCGAACCGCTGAACCTCAAGAGGTTCATCTACGAGCTGGACGTCCCCGTGATCGTGGGCGGCTGCGCCACCTACACCGCGGCCCTGCACCTGATGCGCACGGGCGCTGCCGGTGTGCTGGTCGGCTTCGGCGGTGGGGCCTCCCACACCACTCGCGAGACCCTCGGCATCTCGGTGCCGCTGGCCAGCGCCGTGGCCGACGTGGCCGGTGCTCGCCGCGACTACCTGGACGAGTCCGGTGGCCGCTACGTGCATGTCATCGCCGACGGCGGCCTGGGCCGCTCCGGGGACCTGGTCAAGGCCATCGCCTGCGGGGCCGACGGCCTGATGGTCGGTGCGGCCCTGGCTCGCGCCGAGGAGGCTCCTGGGCGCGGCTACCACTGGGGAAGCGAGGCCCACCATCCCACGCTCACGCGCGGCCACCGCGTGGCCGTGGGCACGGCCGGCCCGCTCGAGCAGATCCTGTTCGGCCCGTCGGTCGCCGCCGACGGCACCACCAACATGGTGGGAGCTCTGCGGCACGCCATGGCCACCACCGGCTACCTCGATCTCAAGGAGTTCCAGCGGGTCGAGGTCGTCACCACCGTCTGAGCTCGAAACGAGGCAGAGCAATGGAGGGGTTCCAGATCCTTTCGGTGCGGCTCGGCCTGGTCTGGGCGGTGGCGGCCGGCGTGCACAAGAAGATCCAGGCGGAGCAGGAGGCCACCCGTCGCCGCCGCATGCTGGGCAGGACCCGGCCGGATGGCGGACAGATGCTCGGCGAGCACTGAACCGCGACCACCAGATCATCGGCCCTCCCTTCCCGGCCACGAACCACCAGGAGCACCCGTGCAGCACGACATCACCCTCGCCCATGGCTCGGTGCGCCTGCGCCCGCTGCAGCCGGACGACGCTCCCGCGCTCCGCGCCATCGTCGACCAGGAGATCTGGTCGGGGATGAGCGTGCCGCTACCACGCACGGATCAGGAGATGGCCCAGCACCTTCTCGAGCTGGTCTCCCGCCCGGCGCTGTACGGCTTCGCCGTGGAGCACGAGGGCACCGTCGTCGGCCGGACCACGCTGTACGACCTGGTGCCGCGCCTGCGGGTCGAGATCGGCAACACACACTACGCGCGGGAGCTGTGGGGCGGCGCGCTGAATCCCACGGTGAAGCTGCTGTTGCTGGACCATGCCTTCGACACCCTTGACGTCGGCCGCGTGGCTCTGCGCTGCGACAGCCGCAACGAGCGCTCGCGCCGGGCGATCCTACGACTGGGAGCGACCTACGAGGGCACGCTGCGCAGGTTCCGCACTGCCGCCGACGGCACCATCGCCGACGCGGCGTACTTCAGCATCCTGCGGGAGGAGTACCCGGGGATCCGCACCGGGCTGCTGTCGCGCATCGAACGCTGATCGCCCGGCTGCCGTCGCCCACCGGCGCGCACCGCCCGCTCAACGCTGGCTGGTGGAGCGCACCAGGGCGATGATGCCCCAGATCAAGAGAACCAGCGCCGCTGTCCCTCTCGACCTCGATGTCGGCGCCCTCCACCTCACAGGTGACGGTGCTGACAGAATCTGCGGGGACACCGAGATAGTTGACGCCCATGCCGTCGGTATGCTGGCGCAGCGAGGTCGCCGAGGACCAGCTGTGGGAGTCCGCGTAGCGGTGGGCCGTGGCAGATCGCGCAGCAGCCGTCTCGTAGTGATCAGAGAGCGGCGGCGACCTCCGCAGCCTGCTGGGCGATCGCCAGCTCCTCATCCGTGGGGACCACCAGCACCGTCACGGCGCTCTCGGGGGTCGAGATCACGCGCAGCTGCTTGGAGCGCTCGCGGTTCTTCTCCAGGTCCAGTTCGATGCCGAAGCCCTCGAGGTCGGCCAGGGCCTGCTCGCGCACTTGCCACACGTTCTCGCCGATGCCGGCGGTGAAGGCGATGGTGTCCACGCCGCCCAGCACGAAGGCGTAGGAGCCGATGTACTTGCGCAGGCGGTGCACGTACACGTCCAGTGCCAGCCTCGCGGTCTCGTCACCCGCGTCGACCGCCGCGGTGATGTCGCGGAAGTCGCTCATGCCGCACAGCCCCAGCATGCCGGAGCGCTTGTTGAGGATGGTGTCGATCTCGTCGGCGCTCAGGCCCGCCTGGCGGTGCAGGTGGATGTACACGGAGGGGTCGATGTCACCGGTGCGGGTGCCCATCACCAGTCCCTCCAGCGGGGTCAGGCCCATCGAGGTGTCCTGCGGGACACCACCGCGGATGGCGGAGGCGGAGGCCCCGTTGCCCAGGTGCAGCACGATCTGCCGCAGGTCGGAGACGTCCTTGCCCTGCTCGGCCAGGTACGCGGAGACCGTCTCGGAGACGTACCGGTGGCTGGTGCCGTGGGCGCCGTAGCGGCGCACCCTGTACTGCTGGGCGAAGTCCTTGGCCAGCGCGTAGGTGGCCGCGGAATCGGGCAGTGCGGTGAAGAACGAGGTGTCGAACACGACCACGTGGGGGACCTCGGGCAGCAGCTTGCGCGCACCGTCGATGCCGTCCACCGCCGCGTAGTTGTGCAGCGGGGCCAGGCGGCCCAGCTCGTACACGTCCTGGCGGACGTCGTCATCGACCAGGGTGGGGCCGTCGAAGCGCGCACCGCCCTGCACCACGCGGTGACCCACGGCCATGATGCGATCGTCCGTGAGGGACAGTCCCACCTCGCCGAACAGCTGCTCCACGATCCTCATCGCCTCCACGTGGTCCGGGACCGGACCGGCGAAGGTGGACTCCTGCTCCCCGGCGGTGATGCGCGCAGCGCCCATGTCCAGGCCGATCCGCTCCACGATCCCGGTGGCGTCCACGGTGCCATCGGCAGGGGAGAGCAGCTGGAACTTCAGGGACGAGGAGCCGGAGTTGATCACGAGGACGCGGGGATCGGCGGGCGTGGCGTTCATGGGGTGGTGTCTCCTGGTCTGTGGGAGGTCGGTGTCGGTCGGGGCGCGGCCGGGGGCACCGACGATGGTGTCGGCACACCTGCGCGGGGCCCGAGGGCGACAGTGGATGGCCGCCCGGTGGCGGGTCAGTGTGCAGCGGTGGACTCGGCCTGCGCCTGGATGGCGGTGATGACCACGGTGTTGATGATGTCGTCCACCAGCGCGCCGCGGGAGAGGTCGTTGACCGGCTTGTTCAGGCCCTGCAGCACCGGGCCGATGGCGATCGCCCCGGCGGAGCGCTGCACGGCCTTGTAGGTGTTGTTGCCGGTGTTGAGGTCCGGGAAGACGAACACGGTGGCACGGCCGGCCACGGAGGACTCGGGCAGCTTGGTCTTGGCGACCGAGACGTCCACCGCGGCGTCGTACTGGATGGGGCCCTCGACGTCGAGCTCGGGGTTCTCCCCGCGCACGATCTCGGTGGCCTCGCGCACCTTGTCCACGTCGGCGCCGGTCCCGGAGGTGCCGGTGGAGTAGGAGAGCATCGCGACCCTCGGGTCGATGCCGAACTGCTCCGCGGTGGCGGCGGACTGGACCGCGATGTCGGCCAGCTGCTCGGCGGTGGGGTCAGGGTTCACCGCGCAGTCGCCGTACACCAGCACCCGGTCGTGCAGGGCCATCAGGAACACGGAGGAGACGATCTTCGCGCCCGGCTTGGTCTTGATGATCTCGAAGGAGGGGCGGATCGTGTGGGCGGTGGAATGGACCGCCCCGGAGACCATGCCGTCGGCCTCGCCCATCTGCACCATCATGGTGCCGAAGTAGGAGACGTCCTGCACCTTCTCGCGGGCCTGCTCGATGGTCACGCCCTTCTTGGCGCGCAGGCGTGCGTACTCCGCGGAGTACTTCTCCAGCAGCTCCGGATCCTGGGGGGAGACCACGCGGGCTTCGGAGATGTCGTGGCCCAGCTGGGAGGCCTTGGCCCGGATCGCGTTCTCGTCGCCCAGCAGGATCAGATCCGCCACGCCGCGGGCCAGGATCGCCTCGGCGGCGGCGAGGATGCGGGGCTCATCGCCCTCGGGCAGCACGATCCGCTTCTTCTCGCCGCGGGCACGGGCCAGCAGCTCGAACTCGAACATCATCGGGGTGACCACTTCGCTGCGGTTGACCTCGAGGGCCTTCAGCAGGGTGGGCGTGGGCAGGTGCTCGGCCACGGCACGGCGGGCGGCGTCCAGCTTCTGCGGGCTGCTGGCCTGGAGGCGGCCACGGGTCTTGGCCACCTGCACGGCGGTCTCGAAGGTGGACAGGTCGGTGGCGATCACCGGGAGGTCCTGCTGGACGCCGCTGAGCAGCCGCGTGACCTCCTCCGGGATCTCGTAGCCCCCGGTCAGCACGATCGAGGACAGCGAGGGGAACGTGCCCGACTGCTGAGCCATCAGTAGCCCGGGCAGCAGGTCGAACCGGTCGCCGGGGGCGACGACGGTGCAGTTCTCCGTGAGGCGGTTCAGCACGTTGGGCAGGCTCATCGCGGCCACCACGGTGCCGATGGCCACGCGCCCCAACCACTCGGGGTTGCCCTGCAGCAGGCTGCCGCCGACGGCCTCCTTGAGCTCCCCCACGGTGGGGGCCATGATGACCGGGCTCTCCGGGATCACCGCGACGATGCCGCCCTGGGCCTTCGCGGCCACGGTCTCGTGGATCTGCGTGAGCGAGTCGGGATCCGCACGGTTGACCACCACGGCGATCGGCGGGGCGTGGTGCCCGGCGAACTCGCCCAGGGACACCGAGGCGAGCGCCCCGATCTGCTCGGGGCTGCGGTCCAGCCCGGACAGCACCAGCACCACGGAGGCACCCAGGTTCGCCGCGACCTCCGCGTTGAAGGAGAGCTCGGCAGGGTTGGCCAGGTCGTCGTAGTCCGAGCCCAGCACGACGAGCATCGAGTAGCGCTCGGCGAGCTCGCGGTAGTGGCGCAGGATCTGCTCGTGCGCCTTGTCCGGGTCCGAGAGCATCAGCTGGTAGTCCACGCCGATGGCGTCCTCGTACGACTGGTCCACGGCGGGATGCCGGGTCAGCAGGTCGACCGCGTAGTCACGCGCCCGATCGGCCTTGACGACCGGTCGGAACACCCCGACGCGGTCGGACTGGGATGCGAGGGCTTCGAGAAGACCGAAAGCCACCATCGACTTCCCTGTCATTCCCTCCGGGCTGGCGACATAGACACTCTGCGACACGCTCCCCACAATACGGTGGGGGAGCCCACGACGGCAGGCCCGAAGTCCTGCTGCCCACAGCGGTGACGGCTCTCATGCTGCCCCCCGCACCTGGGCAGATGCCATCCGTGCACGCCTAATCCCCAGCTGACGCTCCTACCATGGGGTCATGCTGCGCACCGCTCTTCGCCCCCGCCTGCTGGGCCTGCTCGCCCTCATGGTGGCGGCGACGGTGGGGTGCGGACTGCTGGCCTCCTGGCAGTGGGACCGTGCCCACCGTGCCCTGACCAGCCGCGATGATGCCCCCGCTGAGCTGGGGGACGTGCGCGACGTGCTCGAGGTCGGGGGAGCCGTGACCAACGACATCGTGGGCGAGCTGGTCACCGCACAGGGGCGGTTCGATCCCGCCGAGCAGGTGCTGGTGGCTGGGCGGCGCATCGACGGGACCGAGGCCACCGTGGTGGTCACGGCCCTGCACGTCGACCTCGACGACGGCACCACAGCCCGCCTCCCGGTTGCGCGCGGCTGGCTGCCCACCGCAGAGGTCACCGGCGCCGACGGCCACCTCGACCCCTCCCTGGCACCGCCGCCCCCGTCGGGCGAGGTCGCTGTGGCCGGTCGGATCGAGGCCAGCGAGGCCGCCTCCGACGGCATCGAGGGGGGTGTGGCCACGGAGATCGCCACCCCGCAGCTGGTCAACGAATGGGGCGCGCCCATGTACGCCGGGTACGTGGCGCAGACCTCCGAGTCCGCGGGCCTGTCACCGATGCCGGCCGCGCAGTCGGCGTTCTCGCGCGGGCTGGACTGGCAGAACATCGGCTACGCCGCGCAGTGGATCCTGTTCGGGGCCTTCTTCCTGTACCTGTGGGGGCGCTCTGTGCGCACCGCCTACCTGGACGAGCTGGCCGACCAGCGCGAGGCACTCGAACGAGAGCTGGATGGCGGTAGCGTGGGCGGGTCCGATACCGCCCCGGCGACCTCTTCCGCCGCCACCCCGACTGCTGACAAGGACCGATGATCGTGGCCTCCTCCACCCGCCCCCTCGACGAAATGGCCGTGCGGACCTCCTTCGCCCGCTTCCGCATCGCCTCCATCGTGGAGGGCATCGCACTGCTGGTGCTGGTCGCGATCATGGTGATGCGGTACGGGGTGTACGGCGGCGAGGGTCTGTTCACCTCCACCTCCGCCACCTGGGACCAGATCTCCTCGGTGTGGTCCCCGATCCACGGCCTGATCTACATGGTCTACGTGATCCTCGCCTTCGACCTGTGGATGCGGATGCGCTGGGGGCTGCCGCGGATGCTGCTGCTGATGTTCTTCGGTGTGGTCCCGGTGCTGTCCTTCTTCGGGGAGCGCTGGACCCACCAGCAGGTGGAGTCCGATCTCTCCCGCCGCCCCACGCTGCAGGACCAGGAACGCCCTGCCTGACGCCGTAGACTTCTGGGCGTGAGCACAGCTGAGAACACCGATGCCGATCCGGTCCTCGTCGTCGACTTCGGGGCCCAGTACGCGCAGCTGATCGCGCGCCGGGTCCGTGAGGCCGACGTCTACTCCGAGGTCGTCCCGCACACCATGCCGGTGGCGGAGATCCTGGCCCGCAGACCGCTGGCGATCATCCTCTCCGGAGGCCCCAGCTCGGTGTACGAACCCGGAGCCCCGCGCCTGGACCCGGCCCTGTTGGAGGCCGGGGTTCCTGTGCTGGGCCTGTGCTACGGGTTCCAGTCGATGGCCGCCGCACTCGACGGCACCGTCGCCCCCACCGGTGTGCGCGAGTACGGAGCGACGCGCCTGGAGGCCGTCGACGCCGCGTCCCAGCTGCTGGCCGATCAGGACGTCGAGCAGAACGGGTGGAGGAGCCACGGCGACTCCGTCACCGCCGCGCCGGAGGGATTCCAGGTGGTGGCCACCTCCGCCGGCAGTCCCGTGGCAGCCTTCGAGCACCCCGAGAAGCGGCTGTACGGCGTGCAGTGGCACCCCGAGGTGGGTCACTCCGACCGCGGCCAGGAAGTGCTGGAGAACTTCCTGTACCGGGGCGCCGGCATCGACCCCACCTGGACCACCGGCAACGTGATCGAGGAGCAGGTCGAGAGGATCCGCGAGCAGGTGGGCGAGGGCACCGCCATCTGTGCGCTCTCCGGCGGCGTGGACTCCGCCGTGGCCGCGGCCCTCGTGCAGCGTGCCATAGGGGACCGCCTCACCTGCGTGTACGTCAACCATGGACTCATGCGGCAGGACGAGTCCGCGCAGATCGAGAAGGCCTTCGGCGAGTCCACCGGTGGGGCGAAGCTCGTGGTGGTCGATGCCGAGGACCAGTTCCTGCAGGCACTGGCCGGGGTCACCGACCCCGAGCAGAAGCGCAAGATCATCGGCCGCGAGTTCATCCGCACCTTCGAGCGCGCCCAGGCCGAGATCCTCCGTGAGCGCGGCCTGGTGGAGGACGAGGCCGGCGGCGGCACCCACACCACCAGCGAGGACGCCACCGCGTTCCTGGTCCAGGGCACCCTGTACCCCGACGTCGTCGAGTCCGGCGGGGGAGAGGGCGCTGCCAACATCAAGAGCCACCACAACGTGGGCGGCCTGCCGGAGGATCTCTCCTTCGAACTCGTCGAGCCGCTGCGCACCCTGTTCAAGGACGAGGTGCGCGCCGTCGGCTCCGAGCTGGGCCTGCCCGACGAGATCGTCTGGCGCCAGCCGTTCCCCGGGCCGGGCCTGGGCATCCGCATCATCGGCGAGGTCACCCGTGAGCGCCTGGACGTCCTGCGGCGAGCCGACGCGATCGCCCGTGCGGAGCTCACCGCTGCCGGTCTGGACCGCGAGATCTGGCAGTGCCCGGTGGTGCTGCTGGCCGATGTGCGCTCCGTGGGCGTGCAGGGCGAT
The DNA here is from genome assembly GCF_015209585.1 of Brachybacterium epidermidis. GTDB lineage: Bacteria > Actinomycetota > Actinomycetes > Actinomycetales > Dermabacteraceae > Brachybacterium > Brachybacterium epidermidis. The sequence continues at coordinate 169,037 of NZ_JADEYR010000004.1, read as the reverse complement.
GGCCGCACCTACGGCCACCCCATCGTGCTGCGCCCCGTCACCAGCGACGACGCCATGACCGCCGACTGGGCCAAGGTGCCGTACGAGGTGCTGGGCCGCATATCCACCCGCATCACCAATGAGGTGCCCGAGATCAACCGCGTGGTCCTGGACGTGACCAGCAAGCCACCGGGCACCATCGAATGGGAGTGAGCCCCTGCTGAGCCGTCCCGCGGTCGGGATCCGCGGGGGTCGTCGTCGCGCCGTCGGGGCCCTGGCAGCAGGCTCCCGACCGATCGGCGGGGAGGCGCCTTGCCGCGCCGGGTGGCGAAGGGCTACGTTCTGCGGACGTCAGTGAGCGTTCGTCCTCCGTCGACTGCCGCGACGTCGTCGAGTGAGAAGGGCGGACCGATGGCCGAGGCCGAGAGCGACACGATCACGACGCAGGTGCCCTCGAGGCTGGACCGCCTGCCTTGGTCCCGCTTCCACTGGCGCGTGGTGATCGGGCTGGGCAGCGTATGGATCCTCGACGGCCTTGAGGTGACGATGGTCGGCAACGTGGCCGCCCGGCTCACCGAGGACGGCAGCGGTCTGGACATCTCCGCCGGCCAGATCGGCGTGGCCGGTGCCATCTACATCGTCGGCGCCTGCCTCGGTGCGCTCGTCTTCGGCCAGCTCACCGACCGGCTGGGCCGCAAGAAGCTCTTCCTGTGGACGCTCGTGCTCTACCTCGTGGCCACCGTGGCGACGGCCTTCTCCTTCTCCCCTTGGTATTTCTTCCTCTGCCGCTTCCTGACCGGCGCCGGGATCGGCGGCGAGTACGCGGCCGTCAACTCCGCGATCGACGAGTTGATACCCGCGAGGGCGCGGGGGCGGGTGGACCTGATCATCAACGGCTCCTACTGGCTGGGCTCGGCCGCGGGCTCCGCGCTGTCGCTGGTGCTGCTCAGCACGGCGCTGCTGCCCATCGACCTGGGATGGCGACTCGCCTTCGGCTTCGGCGCGGTCCTCGGCATCTGCGTGCTGTTCGTGCGGCGCCACGTGCCGGAGAGCCCTCGCTGGCTGTTCATCCACGGCCGCGAGGAGGAGGCCGAACGGATCGTGCGCGGGATCGAGGAGGGCATCGAGGAGGAACGGGGCGAGGAGCTGCCCCCGGCGGAGGGTTCGCTCACGATCCGTCAGCGCAAGGCGATCCCGTTCCGCGAGATCGCCTCGGTCGCATTCCGCAAGTACCCGCGGCGCTCGATCCTGTGCCTGGCGCTGTTCCTCGGACAGGCGTTCCTCTACAACGGCATCACCTTCAACCTCGGCGTTCTGCTGTCGTCCTTCTACGACGTCGGTGCGTCGCTCACTCCGCTGTTCATCATCTTCTGGGCGCTGTCGAACTTCGCCGGCCCGGTGCTGCTGGGACACTTCTTCGACAGCGTCGGTCGCAAACCGATGATCGCCCTCGCCTACTTCGGCAGCGCCGCGGTGACCCTGCCCCTGGCGTGGGTGTTCCTCAGCCAGACCGGCGGGCTCACCGCCTTCATGATCCTGTTGGTGATCACGTTCTTCCTGGCCTCCTCCGGCGCCAGCGCCGCCTATCTGACGGTGAGCGAGATCTTCCCGATGGAGACGCGGGCGCTCGCGATCGCCTTCTTCTATGCACTCGGGACCGCGGCGGGCGGCATCGCCGGCCCGTTGCTGTTCGGAAGCCTCATCGACACCGGGGAGCGGATGCCGGTGGCCATCGGCTTCCTGATCGCCGCGGCGGTGATGTCCCTCGGCGGCGTCGCCGAGCTGGTGTTCGGCGTCCGCGCGGAGGGGCGGGAGCTCGAGGACCTCGCCGCCCCGCTCACCGCGCAGGAGGATGACGGCCCCGGCGACGGCGAGACCGAGAGGGGCGCAGGAGAGACGGGTGAGCGGGCATGACGCCCCTGGGTTGCCTGGTGTTCGGCCACCGACCGGCCTTCCGCGCCGATGGACGCACGATGCGCTGGGAGTGCGAGCGGGGCTGCGGAGAAGGCGGAGGCACGAAGGACTACGACACCGCAGCCGAGGCCGAGCGCTTCGCTGCGGCCTTCGACCGGCGCGGTGACGCCCGCCTCGGTGAGCACGCCCCGCTGCTGGGCATGTTCCCGTTGCGGCTCTGGCGATGGATGCGCGGGCGCCGCGGGCCCACCGCCTGACCGGCGCCGTGCTGCCCTGTGCGCCGGCGGTCACGCCGAGGGCGGCGGCTCCAGCAGACGCGAGGGGTGCGAGGGCGCGGTCGCATGCCAGGAGTGGGTGCGCTCATAGGTCTCCCATCCCATCGAGGCATAGATCCGGTCGGCGCCGGTGGGGGAGTCCTCGTCCACTTCGAGGTCGACGAACGTCCGCCCGCGCTCGGCGGCGTCGCGCAGCGCGGCCCGCAGCAGGGACTTCGCGATCCCGCGCCCGCGGGCGCTGCGGTGCACTCCGAGGTACTCCAGATACGTGCCCTCGCCGCGGGTCGTGGTGGCCTTGATCGGGGCGGCGACGAGGCCACCCGCCGGCAGCCATCGGCCCTCGCGCTCGATCTCCGCGATCCACCAGTGGTCCCAGTCGGCCTCGTCCGGCGCTTCGATCAGGCGCTGGACGAACTCGGCGAAGGACTCGCGGTAGGAGCCCCAGTGGTCGGCGAACGACTCCTCGAGCATCCGGTGAACGGTGCGGACGTCCTGGGCGACCGGCAGGCCGGACTCGTGACGGTGCGCGCGCCGGACCCGGGTGCCCTCCCGCGGGGCGGGCAGCGAGGTCGTCTCCTCGGGGGAGACGGGGCGGCGCATGTGCAGCCAGGAGCGGACCATCTCGTAGCCTGACGCCTCGAGCAGGTGGGCGCGGTCGGTGTCCAGCGCGTTCGCGTCCGTGGTGAGCTTGGTGGCCTCCACGCCGCGGGCGCGGGCGAAGGAGCCGCCCACCTCGACCGCCCAGTCCAGCAGCGAGGCGGCGAGCTCTTCCCGCTCGGGGGCGTCGGCGGCGATGACGAACTGGACGTTCGTGCGCCCGCTCGCGCGGTCCTCGAGAGCGATCCACGCCAGCGGCGGCAGCTCGAGGGTGGGGGAGCCGTCGGCGCCGGCGGGCACGACGACGACCTGGCGTCGTGACCACGACTTCAGCCCCACCATCCGCGAGCGCAGTCCTGCTTCGTCGGCCGCGGCCTCGGGGTCGTAGCGGCGCATCGCGGCCGTGAGCAGCGCGGTCACGGGGGCCACGTCCGAGGCGAGCGGCAGGCGCGTGGCGAGTCGGCCCTCGAGGACGGCGGGCAGCGTGGGTGCGAAGTGGTCGACGAGCAGCATCCGCCCATCTTTTCACGCGGGGACGGGAGGACTTCGGGCATCGGGGACCTGGCGCGGGAGGGGACGGTGCTGCGGGGTGTCGCGATGTGTCGTCGCGCGGGGTGGCGACGGCGCGGGTCAGCGGGCGGGCTCCGCGCCGTCCTGCCCGTCGGCGTGGGGATGGATCGTGCGGATCTCGCCGGTGACGGGCACGGACCCGGCCGCACGCTCGCCGGCGAGCGCCCCGTCGGCGGCGGGGCCGAGCTGCTTGTCGGAGTCCGCGGCCATGTCCTCGGCGCTCTCGACGGTCTCGCGCAGAGGGACCTGCTTCACGAACAGCGAGAGCACGAAGGCGAGCACCACGAAGGGCACAGCGGTGAGGAACACGACGTGCATCGCCTCGCTCATGCCCATGCGGATCGGGTCCACGAGGAAGGCGGGCAGCTGCTCGAGCGCCGCCGGGTCGAGCACCGCGGCCTCGAGGCCGGTGGCGTCGAGATCACCGCCGCCCTGCTGGAGCGCGGCGAGCTGCTCGGCTGGCAGGGCCGAGATCTGGTTCTGGATGGCGGTGCCCATCTGGGACGTCATCACCGTGCCGAGCACGGCGGTGCCGATGGTCGAGCCGAGGTTGCGGAAGAACTGGATCGCGGCCGTGGCGATCCCGAGCTCGCGCCGGGGGACGACGTTCTGGACCACGAGCGTGAACACCTGCATGCACAGGCCCAGGCCCAGGCCGATCACGATCATGGCCAGGGTGAGGTGCCACTGCGAGTCGCCGTACTGCAGGTTCGCCAGCAGCAGGTACCCGCCCACGAGCACGGCGCCGCCGAGCACGAGGAAGATCTTGTAGGTGCCGAGGCGCGTGATCAGCAGACCCACCACGATCGAGGTGAGGATCATCGCGACCGACAGCGGGATCAGGATCGCGCCGGAGTTGGTGGCGGAGACGCCCATGACGCCCTGCGCGTAGACCGGGATGTAGATGATCGCGCCGAACATCGCCACCGCGATCGCGAAGGAGGCCGCGACGGAGAGCGCGACGATCGGACGCAGCAGCAGGTGCATGGGCAGCAGCGGCTCGGGCACCTTGGTCTCGATGACGACGAAGGCGATCAGGAACGCGGCCGCCACCGCGTACATCCCGATGATCACGGGGGAGCCCCAGGCGTAGTCGTTGCCGCCCCAGGTGGTCGCGAGCAGGCCGACGACGAGTCCGGGGGTCAGCGTGATCATGCCGAGCAGGTCGACCTTGCCGTGCTGGCCGGCGGCCGGCAGGGGCAGGAAGCGCAGGATGAAGCCGAAGGCGACCACGCCGAGAGGGAGGGGGAGGTAGAACAGCCAGCGCCAGCCGAAGTTGTCGGTGATGGTACCACCGAGGAGCGGGCCCACCACGGAGGTCACGCCGAAGACGGCGCCCATGATGCCCTGGTACTTGCCGCGCTGACGGGGCGGGATGATGTCGCCGATGATGGTCTGGCTCAGCGGCATCAGGGTGCCCATGCCCAGGCCCTGCACGGCGCGGGCGAAGACCAGGAACCAGAAGCCCTGGGCGAGGCCGGCGAGCACGGAGCCGATCATGAACACGGCGAGGCCGCCGAGGTAGAACCAGCGGCGCCCGTAGAGGTCGGAGAGCTTGCCGACGATCGGGACCGCGACGGCGGAGACCAGCATCGCGGCGGTCGCGATCCAGCTGTAGTGCTCGACGCCGCCGAGCTCGGCGACGATGCGCGGCATCGCCGGACCGACGATGGTCTGGGAGAGGGAGGCGACGAACATGCCGAGCATGAGCCCGACGAAGACGAGCGTGCCCTGGCGGTCGAGGCCGGTGAAGGCGGCGGGTTCTGCGGCTTCCGCCTGCGGTGCCCGGGTGATGGATGCAGTCATGAGGTCCTCGGGGGTGAGCGGTGGGGGACGGCCGCAGCACCCCGTCGGGCTGTGACTCGGCAACAATACAGAACTGTTGCATTGACTGCACTATTGCATCGAGTGCAGATTGTGTGATGTGTCGGACCTAGGATGGGAACGTGACTTCCGCGCAGACGACCGATGACCATGATTCTGCGGGCTCGGAGGAGCTCGGCCTGCGGGAGCAGAAGAAGCGCCAGACCCGCATGGCGATGCATCGCGCCGCCCTCGAGCTGGTGGTCGAGCACGGGCTCTCGGCGGTCACAGCGCAGATGATCGCCGAGCGCGCCGGGGTCTCCACCCGCACCTTCTTCAACCACTGGGCGACCAAGGAGTCCGCGATCCTCGGGATCAACGGCGGGGAGGGCGCGCAGGCGATCGCCTCGTTGCGGGAGAAGCTCGCGGTCATGCCGGCGCGCGAGGCGATGCGCTCGATCATGCGTGAGGCGATCGCGAACGTCCCCGTCGACCGCGGTCTGCGCGAGCTGAAGAAGCAGGTCATGGAGCAGGAGCCGAGCCTGCACCTGGTCTCCAGCGGAAACCTCCAGGCGATGCAGACCGAGCTGGTCGAGGAGCTCGCGGAGGCGCTCGAGGGCGAGTTCGCCCGCGATCATGCGGTGATCCTGGTGCAGGTCAGCTTCGCCCTGACCCGCAGCGCGTTCGCGATCTCCATGCGGCGCGGCATCGACCCGGTCCGCGCCTTCGACCAGGTGCTCACCCTCTACGACGGGTCGGGCACCGAGATCTGAGCCGGAGGCCGAGTGAGCCCGGGCCGAGGTGGGCAGGGTTCAGCGCAGCAGGCGCCCGAGGCCGCCGATCCAGCCGCGCCCGTCCTCGAGGCGCTCGGCGACCCCGCGCTCGAGGCGCGAGGAGCGGGGGAGCGAGGCGACGTCGACCGGCGGCCGGCGGCCGAACACGAAGAAGAGCGCCCCGTCGTCCATCCGGGAGCGCTCGAGCATCTCCCAGCGCGCGGCGAAGCGGGCGAGGTTCGAGCCCTCTCCCGTGATCTCGGCGAGCTGGTCGCTCAGCAGCCACGAGTCGCAGACGAACTCATGGCCGAACGCGGGCTCCTCCGGGCCGCGCCCCGCGCCGAGCTCGGGGTAGTGCTCCGTGAAGTAGGCGGTCGCGGCGTCGAAGGAGGCGTCGACCTCCGAGGGATCCAGCGGGCCCCGCGCCGGGATGTGGGTGCCGAGCACCCAGCGGCGGGAGCTATCGGCCGACGGCGTCGAACCGGCGCCTGCGAGCAGGGCGGCCCTTCGACGGTGCAGGTCGAACTGGAGGCGCCCGAGGTGCACGAGCCGTCCCGCCCAGTTCATGCTCACCCAGTTCAGCTGGTGGAGGCCCAGGCGCCCCGTGCCGGCGCGATGGACCCGCATCTGCTGGCCGAGATCGGCGAGCACCTCCCAGGACTGCTCGGGAGTGAGCCCGCGGACGGCGTGCCAGGCGCGCACCGTCGAGGTCGAGACAAGCAGCGCGAGGATCGCCACCAGACCCTCCCCGGGGGCAAGACGCCGCTGGAGGGCGTCGTGGCGCTCCTTCTCGGCGGCGAGGTCGACCTCGGGCACCTCGAGTCCGGCGGCGGCGCGCAGACGGTTCGCGGTCTCGGCCACCTCGGCCAGCACCTCCGCATCGGCCGCGGCGGCGTCGAGCAAGGGGAGCAGGTCCGAGGCGTCCTGGTCGGTGATCCCGAGGTTCTCGAGCAGGGCGGCGCGGGAGGGGGCGGTGAGCATGACGCGTACGTCCGCGGCGGCGAGCTCGTCCTCGGCACGGATCTCGGCCGGCGGGGGTGGCTTCATGTGATCACGGTAGCGGGTCAGCCGCGTTCTCCCGCTACGATCGGTGCGTCCCGACCGCGAGCGCGCCGGTGCGCCGGCGAGGAGGCCATGATGACCAGTGCGCAGCAGGATCCCGCCACGCCCGGGACGCAGGACGCCCCGGCTTCCCGGGCACAGGACGCCCCGGCCGCGCCGCCCGCGAGTTCGAAGGAGGCCGAGGCGATCCGCACCGCCTACGGCTTCGAGGGTGCGCGCATCCACCTCGGCGCGATGCTCGACGGGGACGAGCCGGACCCGAGCGTGCCGGTGAACCTCGCCGTCTCGATGCTGAACCGCCACGGCCTGATCGCCGGCGCCACCGGCACCGGCAAGACCCGCACCCTGCAGGTGATCGCCGAGCAGGCCGCCCACGCCGGCGCCGCCGTGTTCGTGGCGGACATGAAGGGTGACCTCTCCGGCATCGCCGTGCCCGGGCCCGCCTCCGAGAAGCTCACCGCGCGCGCTGCCGCGCGAGGCCAGGAGTGGATCTCCCGCGCGGCTCCCGTGGAGTTCTACAGCCTGGGCGGTCAGGGCCAGGGGGTGCCGATCCGCACCACCGTGAGCGACTTCGGGCCGGTGCTGCTGAGCAAGGTGCTGGATCTCAACGAGACCCAGGAGAGCTCGCTGGGCCTGATCTTCCACTACGCGGACCAGGGCGGTCTGGCTCTGCTGGACCTGAAGGACCTGCGTGCCCTGATCCAGTTCCTCACCTCCGAGGAGGGCAAGCTCGAGCTGAAGGGCATCGGCGGCATTTCGACCGCCACCGCCGGGGTGATCCTGCGCAAGCTCACCGCCTTCGAAGCGTCCGGGGCCGATGTGTTCTTCGGCGAACCGGCCTTCGACGTGCAGGAGCTGCTGCGCTCCACGCCCGAGGGCACCGGGATCATCTCCTGCCTGGAACTGCCCGGGGTGGCCACCCGCCCGGAGCTGTTCAGCACCTTCATGATGTGGATGCTCGCGGAGCTGTACCAGGAGCTGCCCGAGGTGAGCGACGCCGAGGTGCCGAAGCTGGTGTTCTTCTTCGACGAGGCGCACCTGCTGTTCAAGAACGCCTCCGCGTCCTTCCTGGACCAGGTGGTGCAGACGGTCCGGCTCATCCGCTCCAAGGGGGTTGGGGTCTTCTTCATCACCCAGACCCCGAAGGACATCCCCGGCGACGTGCTCGCCCAGCTGGGCAACCGGGTCCAGCACGCTCTGCGGGCCTTCACCCCGGACGACGCGAAGGCGCTCAAGGCCACCGCCTCCACCTTCCCCACCTCGGAGCACGACCTCGAGAAGGTCATCCCCGGGCTCGGCACCGGCGAGGCCATCGTCACCGTGATGAGCGAGGACGGCGCCCCGACGCCGGTCGCGATCACAGCGGTGCGCGCCCCCGAATCCGCGATGGTGCCCGCCGGGGAGCAGGTCATCGAGCAGGCCGTCGCCGCTTCCCCTCTCCAGCAGAAGTACGGCACCCCCGTGGACCGCGAGAGCGCCTTCGAGATCCTCGCCGAGCGAGCCGAGGCGGAGGCCGAGGCCGCCGCAGAGGAGGGCGCAGAGCCGGCGCCGACGTCGACGCGGACAAAGGGCGCCGCGGCCCCTGCCCGGAAGCGTTCCTCCGGTGCGAAGGACGAGGGTGTGCTCGCCAACCCGGCGGTGAAGTCGTTCCTGCGCTCGGCCGGGACGGTGCTGGGCCGGGAGATCACGCGCAGCCTCTTCGGGACCCGGCGCCGACGGCGCTGAGCGTGGGGAGGGTAAGCATCTGAGGTCAGATGTCAAGGGGTAGAGCTACCCATCGACATCCGGCGGCGTGGACCCTAGCCTGATCGGGCCCGGGGCGTTCGGCCCGCTGGGACGGCCCCGAGCTCGTCGAGGCGGTCAGCGGCGCGCCTGCGGCCCCGGGTGGCCTCCATCCCCCCGCATCGAAGGGACCGACATGCCCGATCTCACGACGACCGCTCCCCGGCTGACCCGCCGCGGAGCCCTGCGCACGCTCGGCACCGCCGCGCTCCTCGGGACCGGCCTGGCGGCCGGCAGCGCCGCGCTGTCGGCGCCGGCTTCCGCCTCCGGCCGCGTCGAGACCGCCTCGAAGCACCTCTACCAGCCGAACTCTTACTACTGCGGCCCGACGTCGGTGTGGATGGTACTGAGCGCGAAGATGGCGACGCCGCCGTCGCTCGCGACGATCGCCGCGCACCTGGAGACGGAGGAGTACGGCGCCACCCCGTTCTGGACCATCGACGACTACCTCAGCGCGACGATGCCCGGAGCCACCTACAGCTTCCAGAAGGTCCCCACCAAGCCGGCGACCTCCTACTCCGCGAACCTGCTGTGGGAGCGCGTCACTGAGAACGTCCGCAACGGGTACCCCTCGATCGCGTACTGGCAGGCCCCGGCGGGCTCCTACCCGCTGTGGCACGGGAACACCAGCCGCATCGGGCACTACGTGGTGATCGACGGCTACGACCCGGACACCCGCGAGCTGCTCATCGCGGACCCCGCGGGCAGCGCCCTGGGCGGGTTCACCGCCCCGGCCTACTACTGGCTGCCCCTGTGGCAGGTCGCGAACCTGTGCGGCGTTTACGACGGCTGGGACGCGGGCTATTTCTGGTGACAGCTGGCTGATCCCGTCGTGAGACGAGGGCGCCCCCGGACGATGGTCCGGGGGCGCCCTGCGTTCGGAGCCGATGCGGCATCAGGCACGCACGGCGGTCACTTCTTGCCCTGGTTCGCGACGGCCTCGGCTGCGGCCTTGGCGGCCACGGGGTCGAGGTAGCGGCCGCCCTTCTCCACCACGTCGAAGTTCTCGTCGAGCTCGTACACCAGCGGCTGGCCCGTGGGGATGTTCAACCCGGAGATCTCCTCGTCGGAGATGCCGTCGAGGTACTTCACCAGTGCTCGCAGCGAGTTGCCGTGGGCGGCGATCAGGACCGTCTTGCCGGCCTTCAGATCCGGCTTGATGCCCTCCTCCCAGTAGGGGAGGAAGCGGGCCACGACGTCCTTGAGGCACTCGGACTTCGGCATTTGGTCGCCGAGATCAGCGTACTGGGGGTCCTGGTCCTGGCTGAACTCGGAGCCGAACTCGATCTCCGGCGGCGGGGTGTCGTAGGAGCGGCGCCACGCCATGAACTGCTCCTCACCGTACTTCTCGCGGATCTCGGACTTGTTCATGCCCTGCAGCGCGCCGTAGTGGCGCTCGTTCAGGCGCCAGTCGCGCTTGACGGGGATCCAGTGGCGATCCGCGGCGTCCAGCGCCAGGTTCGCGGTCATGATCGCGCGGCGCTGCAGGGAGGTGTGCACGACATCGGGGTGGATGCCGGCCTCCTTCATCAGCACGCCGCCGGCGACAGCCTCCTCGCGGCCCTTCTCGGTCAGCGGCACATCGACCCAGCCGGTGAACAGGTTCTTGGCGTTCCAGTCGCTCTCGCCGTGGCGGAGCAGTACGAGTGTGTAGGTCATGGGTACAGCGTACGTGCGCCGCGCAGGAGACGCACAGGACCGCAGGCAGGGCTCTCGTGCCCCGTGCCCTCAGGCCTCCAGCAGGATCGTCACGGGGCCGTCGTTGACCAGGCCGACCCGCATGTGCGCCCCGAAGCGCCCCTCCTGGGCGTCCACGCCGCGCTCCCGGATCGCCTCGACCACCTGCTGCACGAGCGGTTCGGCCACCGGCCCAGGCGCGGCGCCGTTCCATGAGGGGCGGCGTCCCTTGCGCACGTCGGCGTAGAGGGTGAACTGGGAGACCACCAGCACGGAGGCCCCCGCATCGAGGACGGAGCGCTCGCCATCGAGGATCCGTAGCTCGCAGATCTTCCGGGCGATCATGGCCACCTGCTCGGGGCCGTCGTCATGGGTGACGCCGATCAGCGCCAGCAGTCCCTCGCCCTCGACAGCGCCGACGACCTCGCCGTCGACCTTTACCCGGGCGCCATCCACTCGTTGCAGCACAGCTCGCATGCATCGAGCCTAGCCACCCCGGCGGCGGGGCGTGGAGGTCAACAGCGGGGCGTGGAGGCCAGCGGCGCGCAGGGGCCTCAGCCGCGCACGATGGAGTCGATCGAGCGCTCCTGGGTGGGGGAGTCGTCGCCGAGCGCGTCGTGGGTAGCGGAGGGCGGACCCGGCGCCGGGATCGCGTCAGGTCCCTGCGCGGGAGGCATGGAACGTGCACGGATGGGTTCCGGCCGCTGACCCGTGGCCGCCGACGGGGGAGCAATCCCCCCGGGAGCACGGACCCCGGTCGCGGGCCCCCGATGTGCGGGGGCCTGCTGATCGATGCGTGCCCGCTCGGCGGCGCGTGCGCGCTCCACCCACTGCTCGGCCACCCGGACGATGGCCTCGGTGGCGGCCTCCCAGGCGTTCTCCTGCTGGCGGTGCGGGCCGGTGGCGAGAGAGAGCACCACCCCGGCCGATCGCAGGGCGAGCTCGGTGGGATCGACCCTGCCCTCGAACACTCGATGCCAGTCGGTGATGGCGCCCTCCACGCGGGCTTGCATGTCCCGGTCGATGCGGCCCGTGTTGCCGTAGTCGGCCAGCACGCTCAGGTGTGCCAGCAGGCACGCCAGATCATCCGCGCGTCGGCCCGGACCCACGGTGTCGATATCGAGCAGGCCCACCACGCGCCCGTCCTCGACGAACACCTGGGCCTCGTAGAAGTCCCCGTGGACGATGTCGTGCGGGCGCATGTCCAGACGCTGCTCGAGGGCGGCCAGCCCTTCCCGGATGGAGCGGACCAGCGCGTCCAGCCGGGGTCCGAGCGCCGGCATCGAGGCGGCGACGATCCCGGCATAGAAGTCCACCGAATCGGTCCACGGGGGGCGCAGGGGCAGGGGGTACATCGAGGCGGGCAACCGGTCCACCAGCGCCACCAGGTCCTCGCCCCGGCAGGCGTCGGCGCCCTCGTCCACGACGGCGCGGGACAGTGGACGGCCTGGGAGCTCCCTCAGCACCACCAGCCCGTTGTGGTGCGCGATCACCTCCGGCACCGGGACGCCTGCGGCCAGCAGGCGCTGATGGCGATCCACGATCTCATCGCTGCGGTGCGGCTGCATCACCTTGAGGAACACCGCGTGGCCACCCTGGGAGACGCGCAGCACGGCCCGGCGCCCGGGACGGTAGGAGACGACATCGATGACCACGGGCGTGCCCGGATCGCCGAGCGACACGCCGAGGTCGCGCAGAGTGCGCACCACCACATCCGGGTAGCAGACCGACGGCAGCATGGGCAGCCACGGGTCGTGCGGGTAGCGCCAGACCCGCACGTTGATGTCCCCGTCGGTCATCACCAGGGTCTGCTCGGCTACGTAGAGGTTCTTCTCCTTCTCGCCGATGTGGGTGCTGGCGCCGAACAGCTCCTCGCGTGCGGGAGCGCCGGGACCGTCCAGCTCAGGCCACGACACCATGGTGCGGAACAGTGCTTTGGTGCTGCGACCGGGGCGGTGATCCACGTGGTCGAGCTGCCAGCCGTGCAGCACGCCACCGGAGTTGCCGACGGCCGAGCGGAGCAGGCCGCCCGCTCCGGGGCCGGTGAGCAGCTCCGCGCCGTCCTGCGTACGTGTCATGGGTTGTTTCTACCAGGTTGGGCCCCTGCCGGTGACAGCGCCTACCATGTTCGTCATGTCCGACGCTGCCGATCCGTACCGCTCCCGGAACCTGCTGGGTATCCCGGAGACCCGTTTGCCGGGTGACTTCGTCGACGTCGAGGTGGCCGCGGCGCTCGCCGATCACCAGGAGCCGCGCGACATCGCGCGCGAGCACCCTGAGTCACCGCTGGTGTGGGCCGAACTCGCCCAGGACGCGCTGAGCGACGGCGACGACATCGCCGCCTACGCCTACGCCCGCACCGGCTACCACCGCGGGCTCGATGCACTGCGTCGCGCCGGATGGCGCGGCCAGGGATCCATCCCCGCCTCGCACGCCCCCAACCGCGGCTTCCTCAAGGCGCTCGCCCTGCTCGGCGAGACCTCCCGCCGCATCGGGGACGACGCCGAGGCAGTCCGCGTCCACGAGTTCCTGCAGGACGCGGATCCGTCCCTGCTCGCCTGACCTGCCGGTCAGCCCCGGCACTGCGGTCCCGAGCCGAGAGCACCACTGCCCCGTCCCGGACCCGATTGGTAGGATCCTCGCGTTCCTCCCGACCACACCAGGAGTCGCCATGCCCGCCGTCGTGATCGTCGGAGCCCAATGGGGTGATGAGGGCAAGGGCAAGGCCACGGACCTGCTCGGTGAGAGCGTGGACTACGTGGTCAAGCCCAACGGCGGCAACAACGCCGGCCACACCGTCGTCATCCAGGGCGAGAAGTTCGAGCTGAAGCTCCTTCCCGCCGGCATCCTCACCCCGGGCGTCACCCCGGTGATCGGCAACGGCGTGGTGGTCGACCTCGAGGCGCTCACCGAGGAGATCGAGATGCTGACCGCGCGCGGGGTGGACACCTCCTCCCTGCGGATCAGCGCCAACGCGCACGTGGTGGCCCCGTACCACCGCACGCTCGACAAGGTTACCGAGCGCTTCCTGGGCAAGCGCGCCATCGGCACCACCGGGCGCGGCATCGGCCCGGCGTACATGGACAAGGTGGGCCGCCTCGGCATCCGCATCCAGGACCTGTTCGACGCCTCCATCCTGCGGCAGAAGGTCGAGGGCGCCCTGCGCCAGAAGAACGCGCTGCTGGTCAAGCTGTACAACCGGCGTGAGGTGGACATCGACGAGACCACCGAGCAGCTGCTCTCCTACGCCGACATGCTGCGCCCCATGGTGGTGGACACCACCGCCCTGCTCAACGACGCCCTGGACCGCGGAGAGGTGGTGCTGATGGAGGGCGGCCAGGCCACCTTCCTGGACGTGGACCACGGCACCTACCCCTTCGTCACCAGCTCGAACCCCACCGCCGGCGGCTCATGCACCGGCTCCGGCATCGGCCCCACCCGGGTCGACGGCGTGATCGGCATCGTCAAGGCGTACACCACGCGGGTGGGCGCCGGCCCGTTCCCCACCGAGCTCGAGGACGAGTGGGGCGAGTTCCTGCAACGGGTCGGCGGCGAGGTGGGCGTCAACACCGGTCGTCCCCGCCGCTGCGGCTGGTACGACGCGCTGATGATCCGCTACGCCGTCCGTGTCAACGGCTTCACCGATCTGGTGCTTACGAAGCTCGACGTGCTCACGGGCATCGAGGAGGTGCCGATCTGCGTGGCCTACGACGTCGACGGCACCCTCCACCACGAGATGCCGATGACGCAGACCGAGTTCCACCACGCCGAGCCGGTCTACGAGACCATGCCCGGCTGGACCGAGGACATCTCCGGATGCCGCACCGTGGAGGAGCTGCCCGAGGCCGCACGCAACTACGTGAAGCGCCTCGAGGAGCTGGCCGGCTGCCGGATCAGCGCCATCGGCGTGGGCCCGGACCGCGAGGCCACCATCGCCGTGCACGACCTGCTCCCCGGCCCCCAGCACTCCACGAGCGCCTGAGATGGCCACCCGCCGCACCGACCCCGAGGCCGGGGGACGAGCCCTCGCGCAGTGGGCCACCCGTCCCGAGACCGACGGGCCCGCCCCGCGGTCCGTCCGGGCCACCGCCGTGCGACATACGCTCGCCCTGTTCGCCGAGGAGTTCCCCGGCGGTGCCGTCGAACTGCGAGTCCCGCCGTTCGCCGCCGTGCAGGCCCTCCCCGGTGCGCGCCATACCCGCGGCACCCCACCGGCCGTGGTGGAGACCGACGACGCCACCTGGCTCGCCCTGGTGGCCGGGGACCTCACATGGGCCGAGGCGACTGGGACCGGCCGCGTGCGGGCCAGCGGTGAGCGCAGCGACCTCAGCGATCATCTGCCGCTGCCGGGGGCCCGCCGCGCCGTCCGTGAGGCCCGGAGGCTCCACCAGACGGAGAGCACATGACCGTGCGCGTCGAGATCGCCGTCCAGGACGAGGCCGGTCTCGAGGTCGCAGCCCGCGCCGGGGCCCACCGCATCGAGCTGTGCGTCGACCTCGACCGCGGCGGCCTCACGCCGCCCGTCGATCTGGTGGAGCGGTGCGCGCGCCGCGCATCAGCCCTGGTCGCTGCGCAGGAGGCCCGTCCCCATTTCGACGTGCACGTGCTGATCCGCTCCCGTGCAGGCCAGGACGACTTCCTGGGCAGGCCCGAGGAGTTCGTCTACAGCGACGAGGAGATCGCGCTGATGGCACGGCAGGCGAGCGAGGTCGTCGCCGCCGGAGCTGCCGGGGTGGTGTTCGCCGCGCTCACACCCGAGGGGCGTCTCGACCTGCCCGCCATCGAGCAGGTGCGCGATGCGGCCCTCGAGGCGGCCCAGTCGGCCATGCGATCGGTCACCCTGACCGCTCACCGCGCACTGGACGCCATTCCGAGCGTCGAGCATCGCACCGAGGCCGTGACCACACTGCTGGGAGCCGGATTCCACCGGGTGCTCAGCTCCGGCGGTGCCGCCCGCGCCCTGGACGGCGCCGCGGACCTGGCCCGGATGGTCGAGGCATCCGAGGCGCTGCTGGACGTGTGCGCCGGTGGCGGGGTCCGCCCCGCCGACATCGAGGACCTGGTGCGTCGCAGCGCCGTCACCGACGTGCACCTCTCCGCCCGGCGCCGACCCGGCAGTCTCGTCGAGCCCGACGCCCCCGACACCACCACCGACCCCGCGATCGCCGCAGCAGCGGTGGACGCCGCAGGAGCACTGTGACCCAGCACGACCCCGCCCCGCACGACGCCACCGAGCAGGACCCCGCCCCGCACGACGCCACCGAGCAGGGCCCCGCTCGGACGACGGTGTACGTGCGAGGACGCCGAACGCCCACCCTCGCCTTCTGGGTGGTGCTCGCCCTGGTGGTGCCCGCCGTGGTGGCCCTGATCGCGGCCCCCCTGCTGGGGGTGGGCGGCGCCGGTGGGATCCTCGCCTTCACCTTCATCGCGGTGCTCAGCATCGGCGTGCCGCTGGCGGCCCTGGCCGCGCTGGTGGACCTGATCCTGGAGCGCCGTCGCAGGCGCTGATCGCCCTGGTACCGGCACCACCCCGCTGTGGCATCATGATGCGGTGGCACCACGCGGCGACGGAACCCTCTCCCACGACCTGCTCCCCGGGGAGAAGGGCCCTCAGGACGCATGCGGCGTCTTCGGGGTCTTCGCCCCCGGTGAAGAGGTCGCCAAGCTGACCTACTTCGGGCTGTACGCACTGCAGCACCGCGGGCAGGAGTCCGCCGGGATCGCCGCCAGCGACGGCTCCCAGATCATGGTGTTCAAGGACATGGGCCTGGTCTCGCAGGTGTTCGACGAGGCGTCCCTGGAGACCCTGCAGGGGCACATCGCGATCGGCCACACCCGCTACTCGACCACCGGCGGCTCGGTGTGGTCCAACGCCCAGCCCACCCTGGGGCCACGCCCGGAGGGCACCGTGGCGCTCGCGCACAACGGAAACCTGGTCAACACCGGTGAGCTGCTGCGCCTGCTCGAGGAGCGCGAGCACGCGCGCTCCGGAGAGATCGCGCGCGGGAACACCACCGACACCGCCCTGGTCACCGCGCTGCTGAACACCGAGGGCAGCCTGGAGAGCGCCCTGCGGGATCTGCTGCCGCTGCTGCGCGGCGCCTACTGCTTCACCCTGATGAGCGAGGACACCCTGTACGCGGCGCGGGACCCGCAGGGCATCCGCCCGCTCGTGCTGGGAAGGCTCGAACGGGGCTGGGTGGTGGCCTCCGAGACGGCCGCCCTGGACATCTGCGGCGCCAGCTTCGTGCGCGAGGTGGCGCCCGGCGAGATGATCGTCATCGACGAGCAGGGGCTGCGCAGCGAGCAGGTGCTCGAGCCGCGCCCCAAGGGCTGCGTGTTCGAGTACGTGTACCTGGCGCGCCCCGACACCAGGATCGCCGGCCGCAGCGTCAACGAGTCCCGCATCGAGATGGGGCGCCGCCTCGCCCAGGAGCACCCCGTCGAGGCGGACCTGGTGATCCCCACCCCCGAATCCGGCACGCCCGCTGCGATCGGCTACGCCCAGGAGTCCGGCATCCCCTACGGCCAGGGGATGGTGAAGAACGCCTACGTGGGCCGCACCTTCATCCAGCCCAGCCAGACCATCCGCCAGCTCGGCATCCGCCTCAAGCTCAACCCCCTGCGCGAGGCCATCCAGGACAAGCGCCTGGTGGTCGTGGACGACTCGATCGTGCGCGGCAACACCCAGCGCGCCGTCGTGCGCATGCTGCGCGAGGCCGGAGCGGCCGAGGTGCACGTGAGGATCTCCTCCCCACCGGTGCGGTGGCCCTGCTTCTACGGCATCGACTTCGCCACCCGTGCGGAGCTGATCGCCAACGGCCTGGGGGTGGGGGACATCGCCCGCTCCATCGGGGCCGATTCCCTCGGCTACATCTCGCAGGAAGCGATGATCGAGGCCACCGACCAGGACAGCTCCACCCTGTGCAGCGCCTGCTTCACCGGGCAGTACCCGGTGAGGGTCACCGACGTCGAGGAGCTCGGCCAGGGAACCCTGGACCTGCACACCCAGCAGACCGTCGCAGCACGGGAGGACGCATGAACGACCAGCCGATCACCTACGCCTCCGCCGGCGTGGACACCGCTGCGGGCGACCGCGCCGTCGCCCTGATGAAGGAGGCGGTGGCCGCCACGCACGGCCCCGAGGTGCTGGGCGGGATCGGCGCCTTCGCCGGTCTGCTGGACATCAGTGCCGTCAAGGACTACGAGCGCCCGCTGCTGGCCTCCTCCACCGACGGTGTGGGCACCAAGATCGCGATCGCCCGTCAGATGGACGTGCACGACACCATCGGACGGGACCTGGTGGGCATGGTCGTGGACGACATCGTCGTGGTCGGGGCCACGCCGCTGGCGATGACCGACTACATCGCGTGCGGCAAAGTGGTGCCCGAGCGGATCGCCGACATCGTCCGCGGCATCGCGGAGGGCTGCCGCCAGGCCGAGTGCGCCCTGGTGGGCGGGGAGACCGCCGAGCACCCGGGCCTGATGGCCCCCGAGGACTACGACGTCGCCGGAGCGGCGGTCGGCGTCGTCGAGGCGGAGGACATGCTCGGTCCGGAGCGGGTGCGCGCCGGCGACGTGCTGATCGGCATGGAGTCCTCCGGTCTGCACTCCAACGGCTACTCCCTGGTGCGGGCCGTCCTGGCGGCGCAGGATCTGGACCTGGGGCAGGACGTCGACGACTTCGGTCGCACCCTGGGGGAGGAGCTGCTGGAGCCCACCCGGATCTACGCCGCCGACGTGCTGGCGATGGTCCATGACCCGCGCACCAGCTCCGGTGTGCACGCCCTCAGCCACATCACCGGCGGGGGACTGGCGGCGAACCTGGCGCGCGTGCTCCCCGCGGGCACGGCTGCCCATGTGGATCGCTCCGCCTGGGAGCCTGCGCCCGTGTTCGGGCGCATCACCGCCTGGGGCGGGGTGCCCCAGCTCGACCTCGAGGGCACGCTCAACATGGGCATCGGGATGATCGCGGTGGTGGCCCAGGAGAGCGCGCATGCCGCCATCGACGTGCTGGTCGAGCGAGGCCTGCCCGCCCAGGTGATCGGCGAGGTCATGGACGAAGGATCACTGCCGGAGCCGACGGGACCGCTGGAGCGGCTGGTCTCCGGCGCCAAGGGCGTGGAGGGCGGCGGCGTGCTGCTGACCGGTCAGCACCCCGGGTGGGGGACCGGCACGAAGGCGTGAGCCGGGCTATGCCGTTCCCGCAGGCAACGGCCGGAGCCCGCGGGCGGCACCCGGAACCGCAGGCGCCCCTGCCGGGACATGCGACGAGGGATGACCGGGCTGGTCATCCCTCGTGCGTGGTCACGGTGCCGGCGAGTGCCGCAGCGGTGCGTCAGCGGCGGCGCGCCGACGGAGCATCCTCGTTGGCCCAGTCGTCGCTCTCGTCCGACCACGGATCGCGTGCGGAGCCGGAGTCCTCGGACGAAGCGTTCCTCTGTGCCTGCAGCTCCCGCTGAAGCGCCGAGAGGTCCGTGGGCGGACTGTAGTACTTGAGGTCCCGTGCCACCTTGGTCTGCTTGGCTTTCTGTCGGCCACGACCCATGGATCTGACCCCCTGTGCGTCGGAGCGGGCATGTCGGCCCGGAAGATGGCATTGATTCGGAACCCAAGCGTACATGCAACGCTCCGCCTCCGGCCAACGCGGTATAGGAGACGTTGCTGACGTTCTGGCGCGACAGGGTCGCGACAGGCCGGGCGGGGATGGCGACGCGAAGTTCGGTCCAACCGGTAAGAGCCTAGGAGTTCACCGACACCCGTCCCTCATGCGTCTGTGTTCGCGCTGGTCAGGGCGCCGGGTTATCTCACTACGGACAAGAACGCCGGTCGGCGGGCGGTGCGGGGGTCGCAATGTGCGCTCAAGCGTAAACTTATGCGCGGTAGGCTCTCCCCCTGTGGAACGGCCCGTGGGCCGGCCAGCCTTCCCCCGGATACAAGCGAAAGGTCGCAAGCTCGATGTTCAGCACCGAGGAGCCTCAGACACCCGGACACGGAGGCACGGAGCTCCTGACTCCCGCCGAGGTGGCCAAGCTCTTCCACGTCGACCCCAAGACGGTAACGCGGTGGGCCCAGGCAGGGAAGCTCACCTACCGGCGCACCCTCGGCGGGCATCGCCGCTACCCCCGGGACGAGGTCATGCGGCTGCTGCAGGAGAGCGCCGACACCGAATGACCATTGATCCGGTCTTCGGGGACGGGTACGCGATGCAGCGGATCGACCTCGGTGCCGACGCCGAGGGGCCCCTCGTCGCCACCCTGGTGCATCGTCTTCCCGAACGACCGGACTCCGTCCCGATCCTGGTAGGGCACGGCTGGTCCGACTACGTGCTGGACCGTGAGCTGCTGGAGCACCTGGCAGCCCGTGGTCTGGACGTGTGGGCGCTGGATCTGCGCAAGCACGGCCGCAGCCTCCTGCCGGGGCAGACCCCGACCGAGATCGACCACCTCAACCGGTACGACGAGGAGATAGACGCGGCGCTGCGCATCATCGGCAGGGACCGCCCCCCGATCATGCTCGCCCACTCCACCGGCGGGCTCACCGCAGCGCTGTGGGCGGTGCGGCACCCCGGCACGATCCGCGCCCTCGCGCTGAACTCCCCGTGGCTGGAGATGCACCTGGGGGCGGCCGTGCGGCGTCTGCTGAGCAGGCCGGTGAGCCGCCTGGCCGGCCGCCTCAACCCCCGCCCCCTGCTGCCCCAGGGGGTCGAGCACTATGCGCGGTCGGTGCCCCGCGACTACGGCGGTCTGTACGCCTACGCCCTCGCCCTGAAGCCCCCGGGCGGGCATCCCTTCCCCGCCGACACCTTCGCGGCCGTGATCGACGGACAGAGCCGGCTCGAATCGGCGGGCCCTCTCGCCATCCCCGTGCTCGTGATGCACTCGGCGCGGTCCGTCTTCGGCATGGAGTTCACCGAGGCCATGCGTCGGGCCGATTCGGTGCTCGATGTGAAGGTGATGGCGGAGGCCGCTGCGCAGCTGGGGCCCGACGTGCGGATCGAGGCCATCGAGGGTGCGCGTCACGACGTGTTCCTCTCCGACGCCGACGCCCGCCACCGCGCCATCGAGGTGCTCGACGACTGGTTGGACGTGGTCCTGACCGGTCGGCATACCATGAGCGGGCGCGGGTCCAAGACCGAGCGCATCCCTCCCGTCAGCAGCTCTTCGGAAGGAGCAGGATGACCTCGGGCCCCCGTGCGCTGCGCGACCATGCGGACGCCCTGCGGCGGGCAGCTGACCGCTTCACTCTGCTGCGCTTGCGCGTCTCCAACGCGGTCCTCGAGGTCACACGCTCATCGGACCCCCGCATCCGACGTATCGGCGAGGACCTCCGCGAGCGGTGGAGCAGCGAGCAGTACGCGGAGCTGGGACGGATCGCCACCGGGCTGCGGGCCAGCGCACGTCGGCTCGACGAGCAGGCCACGGTCCTGGAGCGCTCCAGCGGGCGTCGTATGGGCGGGTACGCGGGAGCCGGGTTCCTGGGCCGGGGGGACGATGCCCGCCATCACGTGGACGAGGTGGCGCGCTTCGTGGGAGCCCAGCACTTCGCGGGCACCCAGCATGGCGCGAGCATCGGCGGCTTCCCACTGTCCCCGCAGGCCGAGGAGGGGTTCCTTCCCCATCCCTCGCACGCGGTCGGGGCGGTCACGCCGGACTACGAGGACCAGTCCGACTGACCGCCGTCGCCGCGGCGATCCCGCCGGCGACCAGTGGCACCACCAGCGTGGTGATGGCCAGCAGCAGCATCGCCGAGGCCGACGCCGCCGCTCCCAGTCCCAGGCCCACCAGGGCTGCGGCCCCCACGGTCTCGGTGATCCCTGCGCCACCGGGGGTGAGGGGCACCAGGGACAGCACCCGGCCGAGCGCGAAGATCGCGACCGTCAGCAGCAGGTGCACGGATCCGCCCACCGCCTCGATCGCCAGTACCAGGGCGAGCCACTGCAGCACGCGCGCCAGGGCCGTCGGCCCCACCAGCGCGACCGGCCGCTCCCGCAGCAGCGCGGCGGCGAGGACCAGGGCGACCACGGCACCGACCACCGCGGCCAGCGCCGCCCACAGCGCGGCACCGGGCAGATCGATCCGAGCATCGGTGACCATGCCTGCTGCGACGTAGGCGATCCCGCCCAGCAGTGGTACCAGCACCGTGGTCACCAGCATCTCCACCAGGGATGCGGCGACGATCCCGGTGATCACCACCGACAGTGCCAGCCCCGTGCGGCGCAGGATCCAGCCCAGCAGCCCCATGCCGAGCATTCCTCCGCCTGGAATGGCCAGGGCCATCGCGCTGGCGGCGGCGTGCCCCTGCAGGACGGTCCGGTACGAGGAGCCGGGCACGGCGGTGCGCACCGTCCATGCTTCGAGCGCGAGAGCACCGAGGCCAAGCAGCAGCATCGTCGGGACGGCCCATGCCGGCAGGCCCGCCAGGGAGTCGAGGATCTGGGGCCAGGAGGCGCCGGCCGCCCACGGCAGGCCCCACCACAGCAGGGCGGCGACCAGCAGCAGGGACAGCACTGCCAGCGTGATCCGCTTCCCGCTGAGCTCCGGGGGACGGTCCACGGTGAGGCCCGGGGCGATGGCCTGCCACGGCGGTGCAGATGACGGCTCGACGACGGGATGCACCGAGGAAGCCGGCGCCGGGGACGGGCGGTGGTCGGCGTCGCGATCGCCAGGGTCGGGCATGCGGCGATTCTCGCACGCGGGAAGGAGACTGTTCCCAGGGGGCGGAACGTAGGATGCCGACATGTCGTTCGTATATTCGCTCCTCGTCATCGCGCACCTGCTCTGCTGGGCTGTGGCCCTGGGCACTTGGGTGGCTGCTGCCCGTACCCGTCAGCCCAGCCCCGGCATGGCCCACTCCGCTGCCGGTGCCCTCGTGTTCGGTCTGATCATCGCTGTGATCGCCTCGGTCACCGGTGATCCGAACCATATGAAGCTCGGCATCAAAGCACTGATGGCGATCATCGTCACCGTGCTGGCCTACATCGCGCACAAGAAGGGCCCGCAGACCCCGTCGGCCGTGTGGTTCGGCATCCCGGTGGCGATCATCATCAACGTCTTCGTGGCCGTCCTGATCTGACAGAGCTCGCAGGCGGCCGGCCCAGCAGGGCCGGGTCCCTCCTTCCGGTCGTCCGTTCGTCCACATCGGGCCCGGCAGCGTCTGCGCTGTCGGGCCCGACACCTATCCTGGAACCCTCATGAGCTCACTCTTCGACGATCTCTCCCTGCCCGATTCCTTCCGCCGCCTGGAGGGCGTGCGGGTCGACGCCGACCCTTCACGGCGGCTGCAGGAGCCCCCTGAGGGTGCGCCGGCTCCCGAGGAGCCGCCGTTCGACCAGGAGCCGCCGTTCGATGAGGCACCCCCGTTCGATGAGGCACCCCCGTTTGATGAGGAGCCGCCGTTCGATGAGGACACCGCTCCACCCGAGGGGGAGAGCGAGCCGCCGGCGGGGATCAGGGACCACGCTCGTACCTACTCCGCTGCGCCGCCGGCGCGGTCGTGGGCGGCTGATCCGTCGGCTCTGGCGGCTCTGGTCGAGGGGCTGAACCCGCCGCAGCGCGAGGCCGTCGAGCACCGCGGCAGTCCGCTCCTGATCGTGGCAGGCGCCGGCTCCGGCAAGACGCGGGTGCTCACCCGCCGCATCGCCCACCTGCTGGCCTCCGGAGAGGCGATGCCCGGGGAGATCCTTGCGATCACCTTCACCAACAAGGCCGCCGCTGAGATGAAGGAGCGCGTGGCCGAGCTGGTGGGCCCGGTGGCGCGCAGCATGTGGGTCTCCACCTTCCACAGCGCCTGCGTGCGCATCCTGCGCCGCGACGCCGCAGCGGCCGGCCTGAAGAGCTCCTTCACGATCTACGACAGCGCTGACTCCCTGCGCCTGATCACCACGATCGCCAAGGATCTGGAGCTGGACACCAAGAAGAATGCGCCCAGGGCGCTGGCCTCGCGCATCTCCTCGCTCAAGAACGAGCTGGTGGACCCGATCGACTTCGCCGATCAGGCCGAGACCGCCAAGAACCCCTTCGAGAAGACCCTGGCCCGGATCTACACCAACTACACCGAGCGGCTGCGCCAGGCCAATGCCGTGGACTTCGATGACCTGATCGGGCTGACCGTCACCATGCTGCGGGAGAACCCCGCGATCCGTGAGGGGTACCGCCGGCGGTTCCGCCACGTGATGGTCGATGAGTACCAGGACACCAACCCCGCCCAGTACGCGCTGGTGCGCGAGCTGGTGGGCGAGGACCCCTCGGCCGATCTGACCGTGGTGGGCGACTCGGACCAGTCCATCTACGCCTTCCGCGGCGCGACCATCCGCAACATCGTGGAGTTCGAGCAGGACTTCCCCTCCGCCCGCACCATCGTGCTGGAGCAGAACTACCGCTCCACCCAGTCCATCCTCACCGCCGCGAACGCCGTGATCGAGGAGAACCAGGGCCGCCGCAAGAAGAACCTGTGGACCGACCAGGGCGCCGGCGAGAAGATCACCCTGTACGTCGCCGATGACGAGGCCGCCGAGGCCCGCTACATCGGCCGCCAGATCGACGCCCTGGTGGACGACGGCCGCACCGCGGGGGACATCGCGATCTTCTATCGCGCCAATGCGCAGTCGCGTGCGCTGGAGGACCAGCTGATCCGCATCGGACTGCCGTATCGCGTGGTGGGCGGTACGCGGTTCTATGAGCGCCGCGAGATCAAGGACGCGATCGCGTACCTGCAGGTCCTGGCCAATCCGGCCGATGAGATCAACCTGCGCCGCATCCTGAACGTCCCCAAGCGCGGCATCGGGGACCGTGCGGAAGCGGCGATCGCGATGCTCGCGGAGCGGGAGCGGATCAGCTTCGGAGAGGCGCTGCGGCGGGCCGAGGAGGCCCCCGGGATCGCCACCCGTTCGCTGAACGCGGTGCGCTCCTTCGTGGTCATGCTCGAGGAGCTGCAGGAGCTTGCCCGCACCGGGACGGGTCCGGCGGAGGTGCTCGAGGCGATCCTGCAGAAGTCCGGCTACTACGCGGAGCTGCAGGGGAGCGATGAACCGCAGGACGAGTCGAGGTTGGAGAACCTGGCCGAGCTGATCAGCGTGGCCAGTGAGTTCGAGGCGCAGATGGAGGCGGCTGATGCCGCGGCCAGCGAGTTCGAGGACGAGGACACAGACGAGATCGAGGACGCCGACGGGGACGAGCGCACCACCGTCGACTCCGGCGCCGGTCCTGGGGACGATGAGGCGGCCGCCTCCGCCGAGTCGGTGCTGGTGGACGCGGAGGGGCCGGAAAACGCTGAGGCGTCCGATGACCTGGATGCCCCGGAGGGGTCGCTCATCGACCGATTCCTGGAGAAGGTGTCCCTGGTGGCCGATGCCGACCAGATTCCCGGAGCCGAGGACCAGTTCGTCACCCTGATGACCCTGCACACCGCCAAGGGCCTGGAGTTCCCGGTGGTGTTCCTGACCGGGATGGAGGACGGCACCTTCCCGCATCAGCGCACCCTGTCCGATCCTGAGCAGCTGGAGGAGGAGCGTCGCCTGGCCTACGTGGGCATCACCCGTGCCCGGCAGAAGCTGTACCTCACCCGTGCCCAGATGCGTGCCACCTGGGGAGCGCCCCAGTTCATGCCGGCCAGCCGATTCCTCGACGAGGTGCCGGAGCAGGTGCTCGACGTGGCACGAGCGGGCTCCACGCTGGCCGGGGCAGCCGGGTACGGCGGAGGGTACGGCTCCGGTGGATACGGTTCCCGCGGCGGGGGCGGCTACGGCTTCGCTGGTGGCAGCTACGGCTCCGGCGGCGGTCGGGGTCCTGCATACAGCGGTGGCCCCGGCGGCGGCCGCAAGGACGTGACCCGGCCCAGCTTCGGCTCCGGCCGCAAGCCCACGGACGTATCCAAGATGCCGCAGCTGGCGGTGGGGGACCGCGTCACGCACGACTCCTTCGGCATGGGCACCGTCACGGAGGTTGCCGGCCAGGGTGAGAAGACCCAGGTCGAGGTGCAGTTCAGGGCGCCCCACGGGAAGAAGCGCCTGCTGCTGCGCTACGCCCCGATCACCAAGCTGTAAGGGCTCCGATCACCAAGCTGCAAGGGCCCCGACCACCCGGCCTGCGCTCTCCTTGGTGCCGGCGATCCCCGGCGGGGTCATCCGCGCATACGCACTGTTCCGGTGCCGGACACATGATTTGCCAGCTTGTCCAGCTGACTGCGGACCGGCGGGTCCAGTGCTCCGGGTGGCGCGAGCGTGCGGGGTGGGTCTGGCGATGCGGGTGCAGCAGTGTCAGGAGCGGCGCCGGGTGTGAGGCCGAGCATCCGATCCAGGTCGGGAACGGGTGAGCGATACCTGTGGCCCGTCGGCGCGGTGATCTCCAGGGTGCCCGTGTGGGCCCCCTCGGTGATCAGGCTGCTCACCCACCCGGGCAACTCCAGGACGTGGTTGAAGCGCTCGCAGACCCCCACACCGTTGTCGGGGGTGGTGGTGCCGCCATCAGCATGGCGGTGAACATGATCGATGTGGCGGATCGGTGCTTCGCACCACGGGGTGCGGCACTGCTGATCTCGCGCCAGGATGAAGCGACGCACATCCCCGGTGAACAGCCGCCGGCGGCTGTCCATGTGGACCAGGGAGCCGGAGACCGGATCCGTGTACAGGCGACGCACCCACCGACGGGCCCGTGCCGCTGAACCCGTCGGGCCGGTTGGGGTCGGAGCCGAGCGGAGGCCGGCCGGGTGGGGCTCGTCAGCGGGGCGTGGATCGCCCGCCGAGCTGAGACCGTCGCCGGGGTGCGGATGGTTGGCGGGGCGTGCTGGCACCGCGGGTGCATCGTGCAATGCGAGGTGACGCGCGACCGGGCCGGGCAGAGGGTGGCCCTCCAGCAGGGCGGGGTCTGCGCCGCCGGCCAGCAGGCTCCTGTCGGTCATCAGCAGCTGGATCTCGACGGGAGCCGCGGCGGCCTCATGGCCGGTGATGCGCGCGGCCAGGGTGTCAGCCATGATCTGCCCTCGGGAGCGATCGTCGCCCCGGGCACGTGCGGCGTCCGCGGCTGCGCGCAGTGACGCGAACGCCGAGACGCCTTCGGTCAGCGGCAGTAGAGCCGAGAGCGTCATCATCCCCTCGGCTGCCGGCCGCTGCGTGACGCGCCGCTGCGAGTGGTTGAGCCTCATCCGTGCCAGGGCCGCCTCCCGATCGAGGTCGTCGGCCTGTGCGCGAGCCCGGCGGCCAGCGGCGCGAGGGGACAGCTCATGGATGCTCGGGGCGAGCTCGGAGTCGATGCGGGCGCGATCCTCGTCGTCCAGGACCAGCACTGCCCGCGCGACCTCCTCTGCCGCCCAGGCGGAGATGTCCCCCTGGGCCATGCGACGCCAGATCTCAGGAAGGGACTCGACCACCACTCGACGCAGAGCGAGCTGGTTGCCCGCGCGAGCTGGCGATATGCGGCGGGCAAGGCCGATCTCGTGGCCCACGCCTGTGCCCCGGCGTGCCAGCGGCACTCCGGCCGCACGCTCGGATCGGACACGAGCCTGCCGCAGGGAGACCTCGAGGGAGGACTGCACGGCGTCCAAGGAGTTCTTGAGCGATTCGATCCGCCCGATCGCGTCGATGACCGCTGCGTCCTCGGTGGCGGCGTCCTCGGTGACGGCGGTGGTCCCCACGGGGGATCGGGCACTGTATGGAACAAGCATTGCGACGGCGTCCTGCACGGCACTCGCGGTCCGGCTGATCGCGTCGAGCACCGCATATGGATGGGTGGGCAGAGCGTCCACGGAGCACCTCCTCCCGACGCGCGGGAACATTTATATCGAATGTGCGTTCGAATATAGGGGAAGGGTATGACGCACGGACGGGGTGCTAGAACCGGCAGGGCAGGAATGTGGAAGGACCCGGCTCGGCCGACCAGCCCAGCGCGCTCAGCAGCCAGTCCCACGAGGGCTCGGCCAGTGCGAGATCAGCGGTCCAGAGCTCGAGGTGGTGCAGCCCTGTGCGGGCGGGCTCGGTCATGTTCGGAGTATATGGAGCGCAGGGCCCGTCGGCGGCCCTACGTGGTGACCCGGATCAGGGCCCTGGCGCCGCGCTCCATGTCCACGAAGGAGTGGTTGACCGCGGTGTAGGTGCCGGGTTCGTCGAACACCAGCTCCACGAACCCGCCCTGCGCAGCGCCCAGGTGCAGGGCCTGGGAGCCGCCCCCGGTCTCGTTGTCGGGCCGCAGCAGGTACTCGCCCTCGAAGAACACCGTGTCGAAGACCCCGCCCACCACGTGGAAGGAGATCCCGCGGGAGGGACCGGCGGCCAGCACCCAGATCCGCACCCGTTCGCCCACACGGGCCTCGAGAGGAGCGTGCACGTACTGATTGGCGTGCCCGTTGAACACCGTCATGTCCGGGCGCTCGGCGGCGATCTTGGCGGGACTGACCGGGTGCGCGCCCTCGTGCATCGCCTCCGCGTGGCCGGCGGCGCCCTCGGGCACCAGGTAGTGATCGGACTGCACCAGCACGTACTCCCGGTCGGCGGTCGCGAGGTCCTGCGGCGGCACGATCAGCACGCCCAGCAACCCGGCGGCCAGGTGCACCGTCATCGGCATCGTCGAGCAGTGGTACAGCCACGCCCCGGCGTAGTCCGTGGTGATCGTGTACTCGAGGGACTTACCCGGTGGGATCGTGCGCATCACCTCATCGGGGGCGACGCGGCCCGCATGCAGGTCAAGCGAGTGCCCCATGGAGCCGTTGTTGACCAGGTCCACGGTCAGTCGGGCTCCCAGCTCGGAGCGGATCACCGGGCCCACCACGGTGCCGTTGAACGTCATCGCGTCCATGCTCACGCCGGGGGCCACCTCCAGTGCGGCCTCGGTGATCTCGAGCGTGAGCCGCTGATCCTGGCCCGCGCTCGGCGGCATGGCGGCGTCGCGCACCGCATAGCCCTCGCCGGGCTCAGCAGCCAGATCCATCGGCACCCGGGCCAGTTCGTCACCGCCGGTGGAAGCACCGGCGCTGCCGCCGTGCGCGTGGCCCGTGGTCGCCGCGCCGACGGCGGTCACCCGCAGGGTCATGCCCATCGCACGATGGCCGACGATCGAGCACCACCCCGCCAGGTCGTGACTGATCACACCGGCCTCGACGGTGGTGGAGTCGCCGGGCTGGAGCCTCCCGGAGGCGGTGCCATCGGCGAGCACCAGGTCGTGCACGTCGTGCGGATCGTCATTGGCCAGCTCGATCACCAGGTCGTTGCCAGCGGGCACCTCGATCACATCAGGATGGAAGCGCATCTCGGCCATGCTCACCGCGACGGTGGTGGTCTGCCCGGTGGGACTCACCGCGCCACCCGCGGCAGGTGCGGCCGTACCACCGGAGCCGGAGGCGGCACCGGTGTCGCCGTAGGAGCCGTAGGCCCGGTCAAGCGAGGATCCGACGGCGGTGACACCCAGGACGGAGCCCGCCCCCAGCAGGGCCCCGGTGAGGGCGCGACGGTCCAGACCGGCAGGAGCCGACGGGTCCGTGCCTGAGCCGGGGGCCGATGGGCTCGCGGCGCCCGTCGTCGCCGTGGAAGCCGACGGGTCCGTGGCACCGCGCAGGGCAGGGGACGGCAGGGGCGCCGACGCGTCCGGCCCACCGGGCCCACCGGAGGCCATCAGCGCCTTCCGCTCCCTCACGCTGACCCGGATAGCCAGGACCATCAGCACCAGAAAGCTCAGCAGCGCGGCGAAGGCCAGCAGCGAGGCGAGCACGCGCGCCCACGAACCGAAGCCCGCGGCGTCGGTGGTGCCCACGGTCAGACCCGCGAACAGGGCGCCGCTGGCCGCCGTGCCCTTGTCGGCCAGCACGAACAGAGCGATCACCAGGTTGACGATCACGACGCGTACCACGGCGAACCGGCTCATCATCGCCAGGGAGGCGCGCACCGCGCGCGGCCCGCCACCCATGGTGACCGGCAGCAGGTAGCTCATCGCCCCCAGCAGCACCTGCAGCAGGAAGCCGGCGACGAAGGGGACGGTGAGGGTCTGGACGTCCGCGGCGACCAGGGAGCTGGCGAGCTGCTCGTCGGCCGAGCGCCACCAGAGCGCGGTCAGGCGCAGCAGGCCGAGCATGAACCACACCATGCCCGCCCCGATCGAGAGGATCGGGAACCAGGGCAGTTCGATGCGGTGCTCCTGGCGGGCGGAGCGGATGCCCGCCCGGACCAGGGTGATGGCCACCCAGGCGAAGGATCCCGCGTACACCAGGACGAACGCCACCCCCAGGCTCACCGAGGCGATGATCGCGGCGATCGACGCCCCCACCACGCCGACGCCCATGCCCACCAGGCCCCGAGCGGAGCGCGCGGTGGCGACCGGATCCGCCTTGGTGCGCAGCACGGTCGGCCACAGGGTCAGCAGGGTGCCGGTGACGGTGATCCCCACAAAACCCAGGATGTTGAGGATCTGATGGGCCAGCAGCAGCCTGCCCTGCCACGGCTCGCCCGGGCTGAAGGCCATCACTGCGCCCAGCACGGCACCGGCGGGCAGCAGGCAGGCCGCGCCGATGTAGGCCCGCACCGTGAACGCGAAGCGCGGCGCCAGAGCAGCACGCACCTGTGAGCCGAGGGAGATCGCGTACCAGACCAGCGCGGCGGAGACCAGGAGGGCACCGACCACCACTACCCACGGCCACGAGGGCAGCATGCCGGCGATCGTCACCGCCACGCCCGCCGTGAGCAGATAGCTGCGGGCCACCTGGCGGGGACGGCTCTCCTCGCCCAGGCGAGTCTTCAGCAGGGCCTCGGTGAAGTGCTGGCCCCACACCATGATCGAGGTGGAGATCAGGCCGAGGGTGACCATGTGGACCATCAGCCAGCGGGCCTGCGGCAGCCACTGGTGGGTCAGCACCACGACGACCAGCGCGATCATCCACCAGCTGACGGGGCGCGAGGCCCGGCGGTGCCAGGAGCGGCGGCCGCTGCTGCGCGGATCGGGGCGGCCCGGCTCCCGGGCGCCACCGGAACCGGAGCCACCGGAGCCACCGGAGTCACCGGGATCGCCGGAGCCGCCAAGGCCGCCATGGCCGCCGGGAGCGGGGCAGGGAGCCCGACAGGGTCGGGGTCGGGTGCTTCGTCGCGTCGGGCATGGCCACCTCGAGGCAGGATGCGGCACCAGGCGAGCTGGTGACCACGGCGCCGGGCCGACCCGGCGCACAATGGGCTTGCTGGCCCCGCCAGGCTAGAGGCGCGAGGGCTCCGGGGACGAGGCAGCGGGCCCGGATCCGACGAAGATCACGTCAGGTCGCGTCACGATGTCATATCGTCCTGCCGGAGCGTCAGCTGCTGCGGTGCTGCCGCTCGGTGCGTGGTGCTGCGGACGCATCCCGTGGGTCGCGTGTCGGCTCGTATTCCCGGGGCTCGTCGTCGACGTTCTCCGGGCCCGCCTCGTGCTGGGTGGTGAACTGCGCGACCAGGGCCCAGCCGAAGCGGACCACGACGATCACCCCCACCACCGCGAGGACGGCGGTGAAGGGGATCTGCACACCGGTGCGGGTGACCACGAACCAGATGATGAACAGGGACAGCCCCATCAGCACTGCATCGCGGAAGGCGGCCGTCACGCGGCGCCCCACCTGGGCCCTGCGCATGCGGCGCTCGGCCACCACGGCGTAGGCGGCGGCATCCTTCCGGGCGCGCGCGCTGCTGCGACGCAGGGAGTCGCGGCTCTCACGGGTGCCCTCGTCCAGGGCTCGACGCGCCGCGCGCGCATAGTCGCCGGTGCTCAGGGGCCGTCGGCGAGGAGCGTCATCGCGGGCCCGGTCGCGCCCCGAGCGGTTCGACTCGCTTCCCGAGCGGTTCGACGGGGGGCGGGGATGGTCCCGGTCGGCAGGGTGCCGTCGGTCCCGTGCGGGGCGCGACGCGCTCTGCGCCTGACGACGCGCCGTGTTGCGCGCGGCCTTCGCGTAGGTCTTCCAGTCGGCCATCGACTCTCCTCGGCCCGGTAGTGGAACGGTGCGCCCCTGTCATGCAAGGGAGCTAGCGGCGGTCGTCCTCCCGCCAGCGGATGTCGGCGTCCCGTCGACCGCGGTCGTCGTACGAGCGGTCCTGCTGCGCGCGCCGACGGGCTGAGCTCTCGTTCCAGTACGACAGCCCCACGTTCAGCGCGATCGTGATCACCACCGAGAGGAAGAAGCTCGAGAAGGTGGAGCGCACACCCGCCACGCGCAGGATGAGGAACAGCACGAGGATCGCGACCACACTGAAGCCGAGGGTGTCGCGGATGCGCTGGGTGAGAGTTCGACGGCGAGGCACGGGCCCACTGTAGTGCCCGTGCCTCACCGAAGCGTTCGTCGAGGAACGCCGTGCGGTGCTGCGTCCCGTTCCGGACGGGCCCGTCCGCGACGGGGCAGCCGGTTCGCTCATTGCTCTGGCGACGGTAGTCTGGCTCCGTCACCTGGGACGGCCCCGAGGCCGGAGCGCGGCCTGCCGTCCTCTGTCGATAACGAGAGGACCCCCAACCCGTGGACCTGTATGAGTACCAGGCCCGCGACCTCTTCGAGAAGCACGGCGTGCCCGTGCTCGGAGGAGTGGTCGCGGAGGATCCTGCCAGCGCCAAGGCTGCAGCGGAGCAGCTCGGCACACCGGTCACCGTCGTCAAGGCCCAGGTCAAGGTGGGAGGGCGCGGCAAGGCCGGCGGCGTGAAGGTCGCGAAGTCCCCCGAGGAGGCCGAGCAGCACGCCTCCCGGATCCTGGGCATGGACATCAAGGGCCACACCGTGCACCGCGTGATGATCGCCGAGGGTGCGGACATCGCCGAGGAGTACTACTTCTCCCTGCTGCTGGACCGCACCAACCGCAACTACCTCGCCATGTGCTCGGTCGAGGGCGGCATGGAGATCGAGCAGCTGGCCGTCGAGCGCCCCGAGGCCCTGGCCCGCGTGGCCGTGGACCCGAACGTCGGCATCGACGAGGCCAAGGCGAAGGAGATCGTCGAGACCGCCAGGTTCGACGCCGAGACCGGCGCGAAGGTCGCCCCCGTGCTGCAGAAGCTGTGGGACGTGTACCGCGAGGAGGACGCCACCCTGGTGGAGGTCAACCCGCTGGTCAAGACCGGTGCAGGTGACATCATCGCCCTGGACGGCAAGGTCACGCTGGACGACAACGCCGCCTACCGCCAGGAGGGGCACGGCGAACTGGTGGACACCCTCACCGAGGATCCCCTGGAGGCCAAGGCCAAGGCGCTGGACCTCAACTACGTCAAGCTCGACGGCGAGGTCGGCATCATCGGCAATGGCGCGGGCCTGGTCATGTCCACCCTCGACGTGGTCGCGTACGCCGGTGAGCAGCACGGCGTCAAGCCCGCCA
Organism: Brachybacterium epidermidis; assembly: GCF_015209585.1. Taxonomy (GTDB): domain Bacteria; phylum Actinomycetota; class Actinomycetes; order Actinomycetales; family Dermabacteraceae; genus Brachybacterium; species Brachybacterium epidermidis. The sequence goes on along the minus strand of NZ_JADEYR010000004.1, from coordinate 136,317 downwards.
ACTTCCTGGACATCGGCGGCGGTGCCTCCGCCGAGGTGATGGCCAACGGCCTGGACGTGATCCTCGGCGACGAGCAGGTCTCCGCCGTGTTCGTGAACGTCTTCGGTGGCATCACCGCGTGCGATGCGGTGGCCAACGGCATCGTGGGCGCGCTGAAGAAGCTCGGCGACTCCGCCACCAAGCCTCTGGTGGTGCGCCTCGACGGCAACAACGTCGAGGAGGGCCGCCGCATCCTCGCCGACTTCGCCCATCCCCTCGTCACCCAGGCCGACACCATGGACGGCGGCGCCGCGAAGGTCGCCCAGCTCGCCGCCGAAGGAAAGTGAGCAGCACCCCCATGTCTATCTTTCTCGATGAGAACAGCAAGGTCATCGTCCAGGGCATGACGGGCTCGGAGGGCATGAAGCACTCCCAGCGCATGCTCGACTCCGGCACCGCCATCGTCGGCGGCGTGAACCCCCGCAAGGCCGGCCAGTCGGTCTCCTTCGACGGCGGCCACGAGGTGCCGGTCTTCGGCACCGTCAAGGAGGCCATGGAGGCCACCGGCGCGAACGTCTCCGTCGTGTTCGTGCCCCCGAAGTTCGCCAAGGACGCCGCGATCGAGGCGATCGACGCCGAGATCCCGCTCCTGGTGATCATCACCGAGGGCATCCCGGTCAAGGACAGCGCCGAATTCTTCAACTACTCCCAGGAGAAGGGCACCACCCGGATCATCGGCCCGAACTGCCCGGGCGTGATCAGCCCCGGCAAGTCCAACGCCGGCATCACTCCCGCGAACATCACCGGCGCGGGCAAGCTGGGCCTGGTCTCCAAGTCCGGCACCCTGACCTACCAGATGATGTATGAGCTCTCGGACATCGGCTTCACCACCTGCATCGGCATCGGTGGCGACCCAATCATCGGCACCACCCACATCGACGCCCTGGAGGCGTTCGAGCAGGACCCCGACACCGTCGGGGTGGTGATGATCGGCGAGATCGGCGGCGATGCCGAGGAGCGTGCCGCGGCGTACATCCAGGAGAACATGACCAAGCCGGTGGTCGGCTACGTCGCGGGCTTCACCGCCCCCGAGGGCAAGACCATGGGCCACGCCGGCGCGATCGTCACCGGCTCGGCCGGCACCGCGCAGGCCAAGAAGGAGGCCCTCGAGGCCGCCGGCGTCAAGGTGGGCAAGACCCCCACCGAGACCGCCGAGCTGATGCGGGAGATCATCAAGGGTCTCTGATCCCGACGGCTCCTGCGGCCTGAAAGCCGTGAGCGCGCGGCGCCCCGGATCCCCGAGCGGGACCCGGGGCGCGGTGCATCCGGGCCCCGAGCGCCGTGCGTGCGGGGATCTCCTCCTCGCGCAGGAGGCGCGACGCGCGGATCTCGCGGAGGCTGGTCCCATGATCAACTGCATCTCGCCCACGAGCGATCCCCGGCCCGACAGCGGCTGGGCCATCGTCGTGCTCGGCTCCGTCGTCCTGGGTGCCGTCCTCGCCTCGGTCCTGCTGTTCCCCGACGGCGTCACTGTCTCCATGGACCCCGGGTACCGGCCGATGCCGGTGCTGGTGCTGCTGGTGCCGGCCATGCTGTGCATCGCTGCGGCGCTGCTGCTGCCGTCCGGCCAGGGGTCCTCGGCGGTGCTGGTGACGCAGCCGGGCCGGGTGCGGGCGCAGACAGCCGGGCTGCTCGCTCTGGCCGTGGGGTTCTTGCTGCTGGTGCCGGTGCTGCCGCTGCCGGAGGACTACGTCCTGCTCAAGGCCCTGATGTTCATCGTGGTGCCGTGCGTGTGGCTCTGGTTCTCGGCCAGGCGCCATGGCGCCGGGGTGGAGATCCACCAGCCGAGCGTCCACCCGGCGGTGGTCGTACTGCCGGCACTGCTGCTCGGCGTCCTCTCGACTGTCGGCCCCTTCTCCAGCGGGTCCCCGACGGTCTGGCCGCCGCTGGCGACCCTCGTGGTCGGGGCGACGGCCACGGCGATCACCGCCGGACTGGGGGAGGAGCTGCTGTTCCGACGCTTCCTGCAGACCCGGCTGGAGGCCCTGTGCGGCCGATGGACGGGGATCCTGCTGGCCTCCCTGCTGTTCGGCCTGATGCATCTGTTCTCGCACCGGGTCGGCCCCCTGGGGGAGAGCGCCGTGCGGGTGATCGCCCTGCAGGGGACGACGGGGATCGCGCTGGGCGTGCTCTGGTCGCGCTGGAGACGCCTGTGGGTGTGCGTGCTGGCGCACGTGCTCCTCAACGGCCTCGGGGTGGTCCTGCACCTGCTGGGCCAGCTCGCCTGAAACCCGCGGCGGCCCGGGGCCGTGCCGCGCGCCTGCCCGAACAGGCTCCGTGGCGAGTGCGCGGATAGACTCGTCACTGCCACGCGGCGGACCGGGCGCGAAGGAGGGGCTGTGAGCGGCGATCTGATCGACACCACCGAGATGTACCTCAAGACGGTGTTCGAGCTGCGCGAGGCCGGGGTGGTGCCGATGCGGGCCCGGATCGCCGAGAGGCTGGGGCACTCGGGGCCGACGGTCTCGCAGACCGTGGCGCGCATGGAGCGCGACGGCCTGCTGCACCTGGACGACGAGCGACGGATCCGACTCACCGACGAGGGGCGGGAGCTCGCCACGGTGGTGATGCGCAAGCACCGCCTGGCCGAACGGCACCTGCTCGACGTCATCGGCCTGGACTTCGCCCTGGTGCACGAGGAGGCCTGCCGCTGGGAGCACGTGATGAGCCTCGAGGTGGAGCGGCGCATCGCCCAGCAGCTGCAACCGCCGTACGTCGATCCCTACGGCAACCCCATCCCCGGCCTGAGCGACCTGGGGATCTCGGAGACCGCGGTCACCCCGGAGGGTAAAGACATGGCCAACGCGTCCATGATGCTTTCCGAGGTCGCCACGGACGACCGGCCCACGCCGGTCCTGCTGCGCCGCATCGGTGAGCGCGCCCAGAGCGACATCGAGCTGCTCGGAGAACTTGCACGTCATGAGCTGTATCCCGGCGCCAGGGCGGAGGTATGGCGGCAGGGGCGAGACGTGGTGCTCCGGGCCGAGTCCGGTGCCGCTGTCACCCTCTCCGACGTCATCGCTGGTCAGCTCCTTGTGACCCCGATCGCAACGGAGTAAAGCCTCCGTCAAGGTCTGCCCCAGAAGCGGCCCGGGACACGGACGGTCCCGCTCATGCGCACCTATCGTCGTACCCGTGCCGCGGCGACCTCGCCCGGCATGTCCACCGGCAGGCCCCGTTGCGCGCCGGATCCGGACTGCGAGCATCATCGAGCGCACAGGCGAGAGCCTCGGGGCTGGGAGCCACACGTGTCGAACACTGCGAAGAACACCCACCGTCGCGACGTGCGTGCGGTGACCCCCGCCGTGCGCGCTGGCCGCGCGGCCGCCGGTGCCGCGATGGCGGCCGGGATCCTGCTCGGCGGTGCCACTGCCGCGACCGCTGAGCCGAACGCCGAGGCGCCTGCCCCGCAGGCCGACGCCGCCGCCACGGCCGTGCTGGCTCCCGTGGTCGCCCCGGCCGTCGGCATCCCCAGCGCCGATGTGGCCGACGAGGCCGAGGCCGCCCCGTCCCTGGCCCCCGCCGCCGGTGCGATCTCGATCGTCCTGCCCGAGCCGGAGCCGGAGCCGGAGCCGGAGCCGGAGCCCGAGCCCGAGCCGGAGCCCGTGGTGGAGGACCAGGGCGAGCAGGAGCAGTCCGAGGACCGCTCCGAGCGCGAGGACAGCAGCGAGAGCCGCGAGGACAGCAGCGAGAGCCGCGAGGACCGCAGCGAGAACCGCGAGGATCGCAACGAGGACGGCGAGGAGTCAAGCGAGGAGCGTCGCTCCGAGGGCGAGAGCCGCTCCTCCCGCTCCAACGACCGGTCCGAGGCGCCGCGCGAGGAGAAGCAGGAGCAGAAGCAGTCCTCCGACTCGGGCATCTCCCCGGGCAAGGGCAGCTCCATCCTGGCGACCGCTCGCAGCGGCATCGGCACCCCGTACGTCTACGGCGGCACCAGCCCGTCCGGCTGGGACTGCTCCGGTTTCGTGCAGTGGGTGTACGCCCAGCACGGCATCAGCCTCCCCCGCGGTGCGGCCGATCAGGCCGCTGCCGGGCGCGTGATCCCGCGCTCCGAGGCCCGCCCCGGCGACCTCGTCTACAAGCCCGGCCACATCGGGATCTACGCCGGCGGCAACATGTTCGTCGACGCGGGCAACACGCGCGTGGACACCTCCGAGCGCAACATCTACTCCGGGAACTGGACCTTCATCCGCATCGGCGGCTGATCCAGCCCACCCGCACACGGCCCTGCACCCCTCCCGGGTGCAGGGCCGCTCCCATTCCCGGGCGGCTGCGCCGGGTACCGTGGGCACGTGTCCTCCGCCCGTGACCTCCTCGCCGCCGCTCTGCTGCTGATCGCGACCGTGCTGGGCGCCCTGTGGATCCCGGCTGCGTGGCTGGACCGGACGGCCATCGAGCAGGAGGGCTTCCTCGCGGTCACCGAGCCGCTGGCCGATGACCCTGCGTTCCAGCGCACCCTCACCGACAGCGCCGTCGCGCAGATCCTGGGGGATGAGCGCGTGCCGGACTGGATCACCGAGCGTGTCACGCCCTTGGCCGAGGAGCAGGCCGCGCGGATCACCGGGACCGAGGTGTACGGCAGTGTCTGGGACGTGACCATGCGCGAGCTGCACGGTGCGCTGTTCAGCCCCGGGGCATCGGACCTGGACGTGGACCTGGGGCCCGCCATCGACGCCATTCTCAGCGGCATCGAGGATCACCTCCCCCTGGGCATCACCGTCCCCCGGCCGGAGGACGCCACCGTCACCCTGGCCACCATCCCCGATGTCCCGCTGCTGGCGAAGGCCGCCTCACTCTCCCCGTGGGCGCACCGGCTGGGGCCGGCCGCGCTGCTGCTGCTCCTGGTCGCGCTCACCGTCGCAGCGCACCGACGCACGATGCTCACCCTCGCGGGGGTGGGCGGCATCCTCGCCGGAGGGGCGGTGTGGCTACTGGCCACCCGCATCGAGGACCTGGTCCCCGACAGCATCGATCAAGCCGTGTTCGTCGGCCCTATCGTGCAGGTGTTCCAGGAGAAGTTCACCACCGAGGTGATGCCGCAGGGGGTGATCATGCTCGGGGTGGGCGCACTGGTGATGGCCGTCGGCCTGGTGCTGATCGGCCTGCGCCGCAGCGCGTGAGGGCCGGCCTCAGACGCCGGACGGTGCTGCTGCCAGATGCTGCCGCACTGCCAGGTCGATCAGCCGGGCCGCTGTGCGGGCGGTGCGGGAGTCGACGTCGAGGCCGGGATTCAGCTCCACCACGTCGATCAGGGCGAGCTTCCCGCTCGCCGCGGCAGCACGGACCGCCGTGACGATCAGCGGCAGCGGTACGCCCAGCCCCGCCGGGGCGCTCACACCGGGGGCAGCCGCTGCAGGCAGCACGTCCAGGTCGATGGTGAGGTAGAGGACGTCCAGATCCGCGACGACCTCCTCCACGAAGCTCTGCACGGCGCCTGTCCCGCCGTCCAGGCATTCCAGGTCGGTCAGCCAGCGCACGCCCAGTTCGCGAGCGGTGTCGAACAGTGCGCCGGTGTTGGACGCCTCCGAGATGCCGAGCACCGCGTAGGCGAGGTCCCGCCCGGCGGCCCTCTCGGCCTCGGCCATCTGCAGGAACGGGGTGCCGGAGGTGGCACGGTCCTCCCGTCGCAGGTCGAAGTGCGCATCGAGGTTCAGCACGCCCCAGCGGGGACGCGCTTCGGGGGCGTCGGTGCCGGCGCCGAGGAAGCTGACCAGTCCCAGGTAGCAGGCCCAGGCGGTCTCGTGCCCCCCGCCCAGCACCACCGTGAGCAGGGAGCCCGGAGCGCCGAGCGCGGAGGCGATCATCGCCGCGGCGTCGCGGTGGCCGGTCTCCAGGTCCTCGCCCACGGTGACCGCGTCCCCGTGGTCCACCAGCTGTACGTCGCCGCGGGCGATGCTCGGGTGCGGGACCATCGGAGCCAGGGCGGAGCGCAGGGCCTCGGGTCCGTCGGCAGCGCCCGCTCGGCCGCCGTTGCGGCGCACGCCCTCGTCGGTGCGGAAGCCGACCACCGCGACGTGCGGTGCGGAGCTCCCCCGGGTCCGCTGGGCGGGCCGCACCCGCTGGTGCCACCGGGCGTGATCAGGACCCTCGCCGTCGACGCGGCCGGTCCAGGCGCGGAGCGGAACAGGGGCGCTGTGGTCGTCCATCGGCGGCGGTCCTCCGGGTGCGTGGGGTCGAAGCGACGGGGCGCCGCTGTTCCCATGGTGGCACCTGCGGTCCCTGAGGCCGGGCCGGATCCCCACCCGACTGTCCGAGATCCCGGACGGCTCCGGGCTGGAGCACTCACCCGGTCCCCGGGGACATGCTGTGCTGAAGGGGTCCCACTGCAGCGACCCCCGAGACCCAGGAGCACACCATGAGCCTTCCCGGCGCCCGCCCCGTCCGCGCCCCCCGCGGCACCGATCTGACCGCGAAGAGCTGGCAGACAGAGGCCCCGCTGCGGATGCTGATGAACAACCTCGACCCTGAGGTGGCCGAACGGCCCGATGACCTGGTGGTCTACGGCGGCACCGGCCGCGCCGCCCGCTCCTGGGAGGCGTACGACGCGATCGTTGCGACCCTGGCGGACCTCGAGGACGACGAGACCATGCTGGTGCAGTCCGGCAAGCCCGTCGGAGTGCTGCGCACCAACCCCTGGGCCCCGCGGGTGCTGCTGGCCAACTCCAACCTGGTGGGGGACTGGGCCACCTGGCCGGAGTTCCGCCGGCTCGAGGCCGAGGGCCTGATGATGTACGGCCAGATGACCGCCGGCTCCTGGATCTACATCGCCACCCAGGGCATCCTGCAGGGCACCTACGAGACCTTCGCGGCCGTGGCCCGCAAGCGCTTCGAGGGCACCCTGGCCGGCACCATCACCCTCACCGGGGGCTGCGGAGGCATGGGCGGGGCACAGCCCCTGGCCGTCACCCTGAACGGCGGGGTGTGCCTGATCGCCGACGTGGACCGCTCCCGCCTGGAGCGCCGCCGCTCCAAGCGCTACCTCGATGTGATCGCGGACGACCTTGACGACGCGATCGCCCGCGCCACCAGTGCCCGGGACGAGAAGCGCGCCCTCTCCATCGGCATCGTGGGCAATGCCGCCGAGGCGTTCCCCGCCCTGCTGGAGCGGCAGTGCAAAGGCGAGATCCGCATCGACGTGGTCACCGACCAGACCAGCGCCCACGATCCCCTGTCCTACCTCCCCGTCGAAGTGGACGTGGAGAACTGGCAGGCGGAGGCCGAGGCCGATGCGGAGGGCTTCACCAAGAAGTCCCGCGAGTCGATGGCCCGGCAGGTGCAGGCCATGGTGGAGTTCCAGGACCAGGGTGCCGAGGTGTTCGACTACGGCAACTCGATCCGCGACGAGGCCCGCCACGCCGGATACGACCGCGCCTTCTCCTTCCCCGGCTTCGTGCCCGCCTACATCCGCCCCTTGTTCTGCGAGGGCCTGGGCCCCTTCCGCTGGGTGGCGCTCTCGGGGGATCCGGAGGACATCGCCGTCACCGACGCGGCACTGAAGGAGCTGTTCCCCGAGAACGAGCACCTGCACCGCTGGCTGGACGCCGCCGGGGAGCTGGTGGAGTTCGAGGGACTGCCGGCTCGGATCTGCTGGCTGGGCTACGGCGAGCGGCACCGCGCGGGGCTGCTGTTCAACGACCTGGTGCGGGAGGGGAAGGTGAAGGCCCCGATCGTGATCGGCCGCGACCACCTCGACTCCGGCTCGGTCGCGTCCCCGTACCGCGAGACTGAGGGCATGCTCGACGGCTCCGACGCCATCGCCGACTGGCCCCTGCTGAACGCCCTGACCGCGACGTCCTCCGGTGCCACCTGGGTGTCGATCCACCACGGCGGCGGCGTGGGCATCGGCCGCTCCATCCACGCCGGTCAGGTGGGCGTGGCCGACGGCACCGATCTGGCCGCCCAGAAGCTGGACCGCCTGCTCACCAACGACCCGGCCATGGGCGTGATCCGGCACGTGGATGCCGGCTACTCCCGCGCCGCGGACGTGGCCTGGGAGCGCGGGGTGCGGGTGCCGATGCAGGCCCGGGCGAGGGACTGAGCCCGCGGGCTTGCTGGTCCGACCTCTGACCGGGGCCGGTGGTTGACCGGGGTCGGCGGTCAGCGGACGGTGACGGTGATCTCGACGGGATCGACCGGCGGGTCCAGGGTCCCCTTGGACTGGTCGCAGTCCTCGGCGATCTCGGCGCGAGTGCAGTACAGGACGCGCACCGTCATGGTCCCGGTTTCGATACCGGTGAGCTCGACGGCGTAGGGCATCGAGGCCCCCGGGGCGTCCTGTCCACCCCCTGTCCCGTAGACGTCCTCGCCCAGCACCACGTCCGCGCTCGCCACAGACTCCTCGGTCTGGGAGATGACGCCCCACGCATCACCTACGCCCTGGCTGCCCTCTCCGAGGGAGATCTGGGCGGTCTCGCCCACGGCGATCTCCACCTCGGTGGTGCCCTGCTCATGCAGCGTCCCCCCGGCGGGGCCGGAGGTGGGGTCCTCAGCTGAGCCTCGCAGCATCCCGCACCCGGCGAGCACCACCGTGGCCGCGAGCGCGCCGAGGGCCCCTGAGGGCCGCCGGCGTCGCGGTGTCGTGAGGCGGGGCGCAGTCATGGGTTGCGGGTGGGTCGTCATCGGCTGCTCCTGGTGCGGTGGTCGATGCGCTGCGAGAACGGGATCAGTGTCCCAGAAACCACGCCTACACCGTCACAGCCGTGGACCGGGAGGCCGGCACCGTGACGGTGACCAACCCCTGGGGGCCGGGCGACCCCAACGCTCCCAAGACGGTCACCATGACCTACGACGAGTACCGGGAGACCTTCGGGCGGACCACCGTCGGGCGCACCGAGGACCCGGGATTCCTGCAGCGTCATGGGATCGGGGACGGCGTGGGGGTCCTCTGAGGGCCCCGCCCGCAGTCCGGTACCTCGGACAGTTCTCCGAGGGAGCCGCCATGGCCACAGCGTGCGGTCCGTAGATTCGGTGCATGGCCTCCACCGTCATCACCGGGATCTCCGAGCTCTGGACCTTCGACCCCGCCCTTGAGGACCCGTCCGCGCCTCCGCGAGGCATGTCCGACGGACAGCTGCTCCGCGATGCAGCCGTGGTGATCGACTCCGGCCACATCGCCTGGACCGGACCTGCCACCGAGGCCCCCGCGGCCGACGACCAGGCGGACCTCGGGGGCCGGGCCGTGCTGCCGGGCTGGGTGGACTCTCACACCCACCTGGTGTTCGCCGGGGACCGCTCCGCCGAGTTCGAGGCGCGGATGGCAGGGGAGTCCTACGCCGCCGGCGGCATATCGGTGACCACCGGGGCGACTCGGGCCGCGCGTGACGAGGAGCTGCTGGCCCTGGTGCGCAGCCGGATCACCGAGGCCGTGCGCGGCGGCACCACGTGCTTGGAGACCAAGACCGGGTACGGCCTCACAGTGGACGAGGAGGCCCGGGCAGCCCGCCTGCTGGCCCAGCTCCATGCCGCAGGCGAGATCGACGAGATCACCTACCTCGGTGCCCACCTGGTGCCCGGCGAGTTCGAGGGCCGGGGTGAGGAGTACGTGGACCTGGTGGCCGGCCCCATGCTCGAGGCGGTGCAGGACGCGGCGGGACCCGCCCTGCGCTGGATCGACGTGTTCTGCGAGGACGGCGCCTTCGATTCCGAGCAGTCCACGCGGGTGCTGCGCGCCGGCGCCGACGCGGGCCTGGGCCTGCGGGTGCACGGCAACCAGCTGGGCCGCACCGGCGGTGTGCAGCTGGCCTGCGACCTGGGTGCGGCGAGCGTCGATCACCTCAACCACCTAGATCCCGCCGACGTCGACGCCCTCGCCGCGACCGCGGCTCTCCCCGTCGCGCCGGGTGAGGAACCGGGTGTGCTGGATGCCCGGACCGGGCCCACTGTGGCCACCGTGCTGCCGGCCTGCGACCTCTCCACCCGCGCGCCCCTGGCCCCCGCCCGAGAACTGCTCGAGGCCGGGGCCCAGCTCGCGATCGCCTCGAACTGCAACCCCGGTACCAGCTACACCAGTTCCCTGGCGTTCTGCGTGGCCACCGCGGTGCTGCAGATGCGGCTCACCCTCGCCGAGGCCGTGCGCGCCGCCACCCGCGGCGGCGCCCTCGCCCTGCGCCGCAACGACGTGGGACACCTCGGCGTCGGTGCCCGGGCGGACCTGCACGTGCTCGATGCCCCCGCCGCGATCCACCTCGCCTACCGCCCCGGCATGCCGCTCACCCATGCGGTGTGGCGGCGCGGGACACGCGTCCTCTGATCTCCCTCACTCACCCCGGTACGGCCCTTGGACGGGCCCGTCCATCCCCACCCGCCATAGGAGTTCCCATGACCTCGACGAACGCCTCCCCGAACCCCTCCACCGCCTCCGGGCCCTCCGTCGTCACCCTCGGCACCGCCGGCCTCACGGCAGGTCACGTCCTCGCCGTCGCCCGCCGCGGCGCCCGCGTGGACCTCGACCCCGCGGCCCGGGAGGAAGTGGACCGGGTTCGCGCCCACGTGGATGCCCTGGCGGCTCCCGGCCATGCCCCGGTGTACGGGGTCTCCACGGGCTTCGGGGCGCTGGCCGACACCGCCATCGACCCGGGCATGCGGGGCGCCCTGCAGCGCTCCCTGATCCGCTCCCATGCGGCCGGCGCCGGCCCCGCGGTGGAGACCGAGGTGGTGCGTGCGCTGATGCTGCTGCGTGCCCGCACCCTCGCCTCCGGCCGCACGGGCGTGAGGCCCGTCGTGCTGGAGACCATGCTGGCGCTGCTGAACGCGCACATCACCCCCATCGTCCACGAGTACGGCTCCCTGGGCTGTTCCGGGGACCTGGCCCCGCTTTCCCACTGCGCACTGGTGCTCATGGGGGAGGGCCGCGCCCGGGATCGCGCCGGCGAGGAGCGCCCCGTGCGCGAGCTGCTGGCCGAGGCCGGCATCGAACCGATCGAGCTGGCGGAGAAGGAGGGGCTGGCGCTGGTCAACGGCACCGACGGGATGCTGGGGATGCTCCTGATGGCCATCGCCGACCTCGACGAACTGGTGCGGATCGCCGACGTCACCTGCTCGCTGACGGTGCAGGGCCTGCGGGGCCGCGACAGCGTGTTCCGGCCCGAGCTGCACACGCCGCTGCGCCCCCACCCGGGACAGGCGGCATCGGCCGCCAACATCCTGGACCTCCTGCAGGGGTCACTGATCATCGCCGACGTGACCGCCGAGGGATCACGGGTCCAGGACGCCTACTCCCTGCGCTGTGCCCCGCAGGTGGCCGGCGGGGTGCGGGACACCCTGGACCATGCCCGCACCGTCGCCGAGCGCGAGCTGGCCGCCTCCATCGACAACCCCGTGGTGCTCGAGGACGGCACCATCACCTCCAACGGGAACTTCCACGGCGCTCCGGTGGCCTACGTGCTGGACTTCCTGGCGGTGGTGGCCGCAGACCTCGCCTCCATCGCGGAGCGCCGCACCGACCGCATGCTCGACAAGGCTCGCTCCCACGGCCTGCCGCCGTTCCTGGCCAACGACCCCGGCGTGGACTCCGGCTTCATGATCGCCCAGTACACCCAGGCTGCCCTGGTCTCGGAGATGAAGCGCCTGGCCATGCCGGCCAGCGTGGACTCGATCCCCTCCTCGGCGATGCAGGAGGACCACGTGTCCATGGGCTGGCACGCGGCCCGCAAGCTGCGCACCGCGGTGGAGAATCTGCGCCGGGTGCTCGCCATCGAGCTGCTCACCGCTGCCCGCGCCTGCGACCTGCGCGCACCACTTGCCCCGTCGGCCGCAGGTGCGGCCGCGATCGCGGTGCTGCGCGGCACGGTCGACGGGCCGGGTCCTGACACGTTCCTCGCGCCCGACATCGCGGAGGCAGAGTCGCGCCTGGCCGACGGCTCCGTGCTCGAGGCCGTTCAGAGCGTTACGGGCCAGCTGCGCTGAGCGCAACAGGGCCCGGTCCTCTGACCGGGCCCTGATCAGCGGGGATGCACAGAGATCACATGTGCACGAGGATCTTCACCTCGGTCTCGCCGTGGTCGCGAAGGCGCTTGTAGCCGTCCTCGACAATGTCGTCGACTGAGATCTTCCGGGTGATGAACTTCGAGAGGTCCACCGCACCGCTGCGGGCCAGCTCGATGGCCTCCACGTGGTCGTTGGCGTAGCCGATGGAGCCGCCGATGACCTTGTCGCCCATGATCAGCTGACCGGTGAGGTCCAGCTCCACCGGGCTGACATGGATCGCGACGACCTCGAGGCGCCCGCCGGGGCGCAGTGAGGCCAGCAGGGCGTCGACCACCGGCTTGATCCCGGCCGCGTCGAAGGCGACGTCTGCGCCGACGCCATCGGTGAACTCGCGTACCACCGCGGGCAGGTCCTGCTCACTCGGATCGACGACCAGGTCAGCGACGCCGGTGGACCGGGCGATATCCTTGCGGGCCGCGGAGACCTCGCTCATGACGACCCGCATCCCTCGGGCCTTGAGGATCGCGGCGGTGAGCAGCCCGATCGGGCCAGCGCCACCGATCACCGCGGTGCCGCCGTCAACCACGCCGGCGTGCTTGACGGCATGCATGCCGACCGCCAGCGGCTCGATGAGAGCACCCTGGTCCAGAGGCAGATCACCGATCGGGGGCACGAAACGCTGCTCGGTGACGACCTGCTCGGCGAGCCCGCCACCGCGACCGGAGATCCCGATGAACCCCATTTTCTCGCACAGGTTGTATTGGTTCGCGTTGCACGGCGGGCACTGGCCGCACACCATCAGCGGCTCCACGACGACGTTGTCACCGACGGCGAGCCCCTCAACGCCCTCACCCACCTCGGTGATCGTGCCGGAGAACTCATGCCCGAAGACCACCGGCAGCTGCTCGCCGGAGATCGGATGCGGAGAATCGGCCGGCGCCGGCGGTATCGGGCCATCGAAGTACAGGTGAAGATCGGATCCGCAGATCCCGGTGAATGCCGGAGTGATACGCACGGTGCCGGGCAGCAGCTCGGGCGCGGGCACCTCCTCCAAGCGAACGTCTTCCTTGCCGTAATAACGCACTGCACGCATGGGGGCCTCCTCAGGGTCGTAGAGAGACAGGGCAGTTCGTCGTTGTCCTGCAGCGCCAGCCTATGTGGCCTGCATCATCGCGGCGATTGCTTTCGTCCCGCGCCGTCTCACGCAGTGGAGCGTGACCGGGCATGCACATCCCGTGACCACGGCCATGGGACGCGGCCCGAGACCGGACCGTACGGTGGAGGGCGGGTGACCTCGAGCGATATCGGTGCCGCAATAGTGTGCAGGGAACGTTCCCTGCCGATCCGTCGGCTGCTGCGTGCCCTGCAGATCATGTCCGTGCTGTGCATGCTGACCTCGGCGGTGCACAACTATGGCCTTGCTCTGCACGGCGGCGGGGACTGGGCTGCGTACCGTTGGGACACCGGCGATCTGCACGCTGTGCAGGCAGTCGTCGTTTCCCTGCTCGAGGCCCGGGACCGCACGGCCCTGACGCTGAGCCCCTACAGGGCGCTCAACCCTCCGGCAGCACCCGATGGGAGCTCGCCACCACGCTGACGGTCACCGTCATTTCCGATGGCACCGAGGCCTCGAGCTGCTCGGCGTCGACGTGGCGGGCACTGGGCGTCATCCGCACCAGATCACGGGCGGAAGCTGTCGAGAGGTCCACGGGGTAGCGCAGCTCCTCGGTGCGCTCCGTGCTGAACAGGGGATCCAGCACCCGGTGCAGGCGCTCCTCCTTGTGCGGGTCCAGGGAGACCATCCCGGGAACCACCTCACGCAGCTCGGCGAGGTGGTCCGGTGCGGGCCGCACCACCACCAGCACGCCCCCGGGCATCAGCACCCGTGCGAACTCGGTCGGGTTGCGGGGGGCGAACACGTCCAGCAGCACCTCCACGCCGGCGTCCCGCAGCGGGAACGGGGCGAACACGTCCCAGCTGGCCGCGGCGGCACGCTCATGGGCGCGGGCCGCGAACCGCAGGGCTCGGGTGGAGGTGTCCAGCCCCAGCCCTTGGGCCGAGGACAGGCGCTCCAGCACCCCGGCCAGGTAGTAGCCGGTGCCGCAGCCCACGTCCAGCACCGCGGGAGGAGCACCCTCGGCACTGCGCGCCTCCGCATGGCCGACCACCAGCTCGATGATCAGGTCGCGGATCGGTGCGTAGGCGCCGCTGTCGAGGAACCTGTCCCGGGCCCGCGCCATCTCGTCGTCGTCCCCGCTGGTCGCTGCGGTGCCGGTGAGCAGGGAGGCATAGCCTGCCCGCGCCACGTCGAAGGTGTGCCGCGCCGGGCAGCGCAGGGAGCCGTCGACCGGGGCCAGCTGCTCCCCGCAGCGGGGGCAGCGCAGCAGGTCCAGCACCGCCGTCAGGGCGGAGGGCAGGGCGCGGGCACCGGGGGGAGCAGGCATCGCTCCAGCGTACGCCCGGCTATGCCTGCTCCCACAGCTTTCGGTCGTGGCTGTTGATGATCCGCACTGCGGGGTCTCTGCGCGCCAGGGCACCCAGCCTGTGCTGGGTGCTGCGCAGGGCGGGCTCGTCGTGCGCCAGCAACCCCTGCCGCACGCGCACATCGAGACGGCTCGAGCCCTCCCGCAGGGAGAGGGCCGAGTGGAAGGCGTCCCCTGCATGCAGCAGCCAGCCGCTGCCGGCGGGGATCGCGACCCCGGCATGACCGGCGGTGTGCCCGGGCATCGGCACCAGCAGCATCCCGGGGGCCACCGTCGACAGATCGACGCATCCCTCGAAGCCCTTCCAGCGCACGGCTCCGGGCCGGTGCGGTGTGATCCGCGGACCGTGCGCCCACTGGGAGGGGCGGTACCGCTGGGCCTCCAGCAGCCCGCGCGGATGCCGGATGGCGCGCTGCTCGGCCGCGAGCAGATGGACCTGGGCATGCGGTAGGTCCACGAGGCCACCGGCATGGTCGAGGTCGCCGTGGGTGAGCACCACATCGGAGACCGCAGCGGGGTCCAGTCCCAGGGCGCGGATCCGGGCAACAGCGGTCTCCTCCGGGCGCAGGGCCGGCCGCAGCAGGTGCCGCACCGGGCCCAGGCGGCCCGGTGCCCGCACGTCCGCGCTGCCGAACCCGGTGTCCACCAGCACCAGGTGCCGCCCCACCTCGAGCAGCAGCACATGGCACACCATCGACTCTCCCGGCGGGGTGAGGGTGCCGCAGTTCAGGTGGTGGATGCGCATGCCCCCACCATGGCACGGGCCGCCTCGGTGCTCACCGTTCGCCGCTGGTTCCGGACGGAGGGGCAGCGCTGCTCTGCGGGGAGGGTCACGCGCTCACTGTACGGCGCGCCCGCGCAGCACGCCCTGCCAGCGTAGCCTGGGAGGGTGAGCACCGACGCGCAGCACTTCGACATCGCCCTGATCGGCTCCGGCTCTGCGAACTCCTTCCCGGGGCCGGAGTTCGCAGGCCGCAGCATCGTCCAGATCGACCGCGGGGTGGGCCCCCAGCACGTGTTCGGCGGTACCTGCCTGAACCTGGGCTGCATCCCCACCAAGATGCTGGTGCACACCGCGGACCTCGCCCATGCCCCCGCGGAATCAGCGCGCTTCGGCGTCACCGCAGCCCTGCGGCACGTGGACTGGCCCGCCGTCCGTGATCGCATCTTCGGCCGCCTGGACGCGATCAGCTCCGGCGGCCAGCAGTACCGCGACTCCCACCAGGACAACGACAACCTCACCCTGCTGCGCGGGACCGCCGCCTTCGCGGGCGCACACTCCCTGACCGTCACCCTCCAGGACGGCACCGAGCAGGAGATCACCGCTGACACCATCGTGATCGGTGCCGGCTCGCGCCCCTCCTTCCCCCCGGTCGACGGGATCCAGGACGCCCGTCCCCACACCTCCGACACCATCATGCGGATCGAGCAGCTGCCGGCCTCCCTGGCGATCCTCGGATCCGGTGTGGTGGCGGTGGAGATGGCGCACATCTTCGCCTCCCTCGGGGTGGAGGTCTCCCTGATCGCGCGCACCGACCGTGTACTGCGGCAGACCGATGCGGAGGTCTCCGAGCGACTCACCCGGGTGCTGGGGGAGCGGCTGCATCTGATCACCGGTATGTCGACCACCTCTGTCGAGCGCGTGGCAGACGGGGTGGTGCTGCGCGGACTGCGCGACGGCGAGGAGCACGAGGTGCGAGCCGAGGAGCTGCTGGTCGCCACCGGTCGCATGCCCAATTCGGATCTGCTGAGGGTGGACCGTGCCGGCATCGACACCCATCCCGACGGCCGCATCGCGGTGGACGCCCACCAGCGGGTGCTCTCCGGCGGCGAGGTGCTCGAGGGGGTGTGGGCGCTCGGCGACGTCTCCAGCGAGCACCAGCTCAAGCACGTGGCCAACTTCGAGCAGAAGATCGTGCGGCACAACGTGCTGCATCCGGAGGACCTGCGCCGCTCGGACACGATGCCCATCCCCAGCGGGGTGTTCACCGATCCGCAGGTGGCCTGGGTGGGGATGGACGAGTCAACGGCCCGGGAGCGGGCCGAGGCGAGCGGGCGCAGCATCCGCGTGGCCCACCAGGGCTACGCCGGCATCGCCTACGGCTGGGCGCTGGAGGACACTGACGGCTTCGCCAAGATCATCGTGGACGAGGCCACCACCGAGATCCTGGGTGCGCACATCATCGGAGCGGAGGCCACCACGCTCATCCAGCTGGTGATCCAGGCGATGAGCACCGGGCAGACGGCCCGGGACATCGCCGCCACGCAGTACTGGATCCATCCAGCCATGCCGGAGCTGATCGAGAACGCCCTGCTGCAGGTCATCGACTGAGAGCCAGCGGCTCTCAGCCCTCCTCGCCGGCGCCCGGCAGGCAGGACTGCAGCGGGTCCTGTTCGATCTCGGGGTTCTCCGTGGTGGGCTCCTCGGTGGGCTCCGCACCGTCGGTGGACTCCTGCGAGGTGGGGTCCTCCGTGGGCTCCTCGGTGGGGCTCTCCTCCGGGCTCTCCTCGCCCGTCCCGTCGGTGCCCTCCTCGGAGGGCGCCTCGCCGGTGGGGGCCGGATCGGTGGAGCCGGCCTCCGTCTCGCCCTTGACCGACTCGGGCTGGGACTGCTTCATCGAGTCCTCGATCGATGCCTGGGCCCAGGCCTTCAGGTAGTCCCAGTCGGGGTCGCCGCTGGGGGTGACGTCCTGGGTGATCAGGTACGAGGTGAAGCCGGCCTCCTTGATCCGCAGGGCGAGCTCCACGAACGCGTCGAGGTCCCGCACCGGGATGTCGGTGGCGATGTTCTTCTCGGTGGCGGTGACCAGGCGCGGCACCGACATGGCGACGGTGGCCGGATCGGCCTCCTCCGCCACCGCGCGCACGATGCGCTGCTGTCGGCACATTCGGTTGAAGTCGTCCGAGCCCTCACGCGACCGGGCGTACCACAGGGCGTGGTAGCCGTCGAGCTTCTGGTCACCGGGCTCGATGTAGCCGTCGATGGGGCCGCTGCCGCCGCCGATGGGGATGCGCCGCTCCACCACGAGGTCCACCCCGCCGATGGCGTCCACCAGGTCCTCGAAACCCTGCAGGTTCACCATCGCGTAGTAGTCCATCTCCAGGCCCAGGGTCTCCTCCACGGCCCAGGTGGTGGCGGTCAGGCCCGGCTCGGGATCCCCGGGGAACAGGTCCGGGCGGTCCTCCGCCCACCTCCACACGGCGTTGATCAGGTCCTGGTTGCGACCGAAGTAGCGGAAGCCGTCGGGGAACACCTCGGCGGCAGGGGTGTCCTCGGGGAAGCGCACGTGCTCGAGGTTGCGGGGGATGGAGAACAGGGCGGTGTGGCCGGACTCGGTGTCCACCGAGGCCACCATGATCGTGTCGGGGCGGGTGCCGGTGCGGTCATCGCCGGCGTCCTGGCCCAGCAGCAGGATGTTGATCCGGCCCACGCCGGCCCACGGGTCCTTGCCCTTCTGGATGCGCCCGGAGCCGTTGCCCTGGCCGAACACTGTGTCCGAGCCCAGCAGACCCTGGGCCGCCCACAGCGACTGCACGCCACGGCCGAAGGGCAGGGCCACGGCCACCACCATGAGGGCGGCGATCGCGAAGGCGAGGTACCGCTTGGCGCCCTGGAGGCGCTGCCGGGAGGTGTGCGCCAGGTTCGCCACCACGATCTGGATCGCCCAGACCAGGCCGACCAGGGCGACGGCGATCATCAGCCCCACCAGGACGGTGCGGTCCGTCAGGAGCATCAGCCCGGAGCGCGTGGGATCGCCCAGCAGCAGCCAGGCGCCGACGGCGAGGGCGCCGACGGCCATGATGCCCAGCCGCACCCATCCGATGCGGCGCCGGCTGGCGGGGAGCAGGCCGCTGCCGGGGGCCACGGAGGTCAGCACCGTCCAGAACGCCACCGTCGGCAGGGATCCCTCGGGGCGCTCGGCCGCGCGGGCACCGTGTCGGCCCGACGACGACGGGGACTGCGGGGAGCTCGGTGGGCGTGAGGCGCGGGAGCCGTCGCGGTCCCGGGGCGGCCGTGCCGCTGTCGATGCGTGGGCTGCGGGGGACGCGTCACCAGCAAAGGACGCCTCGGCAACGGGGGAGGACCAGGCGTCGTGGTCCTCGGTCTCCCGTGCGGCCCGGTCGGATGATGCCGGGCTCTCGGCGAGCGGGCGAGCGGCGCGACGGCCATGGCGCGGCGCCTCCGATCCGGGCACGGGTGTCGGAGCAGGGGTGGGCGTCGTCGGCCCCGGCCGGGCCGCTTCCGCAGCGGTGCCCGACGGGGGAGCGGGATCCGGCGCGGCAGCGGGGTCCGGTGAGGCAGCGGGATCCGGCGCGGCAGCGGGGTCCGGTGAGGCGTTCGCGGTGCTCGGCGTGCCCACCCAGGCCTTTCGGGTGGAGCCGAATGCTGCCTCGCGATTGGCCCGCGCCGCATCGGGGGACAGCGGGGAGGGCGAGGAGCGCCGTTCGGGAGCCTGGTGCTTTCCGCCCCGACGACGCCTGCGCCACGAGGTCGAGGACGGGTCCGTCATGCGCCCCATCCTAGATTCATGGCCGCGATGCACGCGCCAGCGGCATGTGAGGGCATGGTGGAGGTCCCGCATCCGCGCCGCCCCGGGCCTCGCCGCCTATCCTGAGCCGCATGCGCCTGCTCCATGACCCCTCCACTGACCTCACCTACGACGACTGCTTCTTCCTGCCGTCCCGCTCGGCGGTGACCTCGCGCTTCGACGTCGACCTCTCCAGCGACGACGGCAGCGGCACCACCATCCCGCTGATCGCCGCCAACATGACCGCGGTCTCGGGGCGCCGCATGGCTGAGGTGATGGCGCGGCGCGGCGGACTGGCGGTGCTGCCTCAGGACCTCTCCCCGGATCGCATCGACTCGATCGTCCGCTCGGTGAAGGCCCGGGACCTGCTGGTGGACCATCCGCTGACCCTGGGGCCCGACGGCACCCTCGGGCAGGCCGATGCCCTGCTGCCCAAGAGGCCCCACGGCCTCGTGGTGGTGGTCGACGACGAGCGCAGACCCCTCGGTGTCATCTCCGCCCAGGAGACCCAGGGCCGTGACACCTTCGGCGCCGTCGGTGGGGTGGTCAGCACCGACGTGCTCACCCTGGGCCCCGGGGACCTCGCCATGGAGCCCGCACAGCTGCACTCCCGCATCGCCGCGACGCACCACGACGCCGCGCTGGTGGTCGAGGCCGATGGCACGCTGCGCGGTGTCCTCACCGCCACCGGCGTGCTGCGCTCGACGATCTACACCCCCGCCACCGACGCGCAGGACCGCCTGCGCACCGCGGTCGCCGTCGGGATCAACGCCGACGTCCCCACCCGCGTGCAGGATCTGCTGGACGCCGACGTGGACGTGATCGTCCTGGACACCGCCCACGGTCACCAGGACCGCATGATCGAGGCCCTGCGCGCCGCCCGCTCCGTGCTCGGCGACCGGGCCGACACCCCCGTGAGGCTGGTGGCCGGCAACGTGGTGACCGCGGAGGGGACCCGGGAGCTGATCGAGGCCGGGGCCGACATCGTCAAGGTCGGCGTGGGCCCCGGTGCCATGTGCACCACCCGCATGATGACCGGTGTGGGCCGCCCCCAGTTCTCCGCCGTCCTCGAGTGCGCCGCCCAGGCCCGGGAACTGGGCGCTCGGATCTGGGCCGACGGCGGTGTGCGCCATCCCCGCGACGTCGCGCTCGCGCTCGCCGCCGGTGCCTCCAACGTGATGATCGGCTCCTGGTTCGCCGGCACCTACGAGTCGCCCGGGCAGATGCGTGCCGACGAGCGCGGGCGCCGGTACAAGGAGAACTTCGGGATGGCCTCCAAGCGTGCCGTCTCGAACCGCACCGCGAAGGAGGACGCCTTCGCGCGTGCCCGCAAGTCCCTGTTCGAAGAGGGCATCTCGACCTCCCGCATGTATCTCGAGGACGGCGCCGGCGGGGTCGAGGACCTGTTGGACACCATCACCGCCGGTGTGCGCTCCTCCTGCACCTACGCGGGGGCGCTGAGCCTGGCGGAGTTCCGCGAGCGTGCCGTGATCGGGCTGCAGAGCGCAGCCGGGTACGCGGAGGGCCGTCCGGTGGCCACGTCGTGGAGCTGAGCGACTAGGCTCGTGGCCATGACGACTCTCGTGATCGGTGGTGCCGGGTACATCGGATCGCACGTTGTGCGACTGCTTCTGAAGAGGGGGGAGCACGTGATCGTGGTGGACGACCTGTCCACCGGGTTCCGCGAGCGCACCGAGGGCGCCGAACTGGTGGAGCTGGACGTCACCAGTCCTGACGCGGTGGACAAGCTGGCCTTCCAGCTGCGGGCCTGCGGTGCCGACTCGGTCATCCACTTCGCCGCGCACAAGCAGGTGGGCGAGTCGGTGCAGAAGCCGGAGATGTACTGGCACGACAACATCGGGGGGCTCGCGAACGTGCTGGCCGCCTGCGCCAGCGCTGAGGTGCGCGACGTGGTGTTCTCCTCCTCGGCCGCCGTGTACGGGATGCCGGACGTGGACCTGGTGACCGAGGACCTGCAGCCCCAGCCCATCAATCCGTACGGCGCCACCAAGTACGTGGGGGAATGGATGCTCGCGGACGCCGAGCGGGCCCACGGCATGCGCACCGTGGCGCTGCGCTACTTCAACGTGGCCGGCGCCGGCTGGCCGGACCTGGCCGACACGCTGGTGATGAACCTGGTGCCCATCATCCTGGACGCGGTCGAGGCCGGGCGGGACCCGATCGTGTTCGGCGACGACTACGACACCCCGGACGGCACCTGCATCCGCGACTACGTGCACGTGCTGGATCTGGCTGACGCCCACATCGCCGCCCTGGACTACCTGCGCGGCGAGGATCGCCCGCACCGCGTGTTCAACGTGGGCACCGGGACCGGCTCCAGCGTGCTCGAGGTGATCGAAGCCGTGGGCCGCGCCCTCGGCACCGAGCTCACCCCGACGATGGGCGAGCGCCGCCCGGGCGACCCTGCCCGCCTGATCTGCTCCACCGAGCGGATCGAGCAGACGCTGGGCTGGTCCTCCAGCAAGGACCTCGACGACATCGTGCGCTCCGCCGTGGAGGCCCGTCAGGGGCGCTGACCCCGCAGTCCCCACAGCCCCGCGATCAGGTCAGATAGCGGTAGATCGGATCGGTGGGATCCACCCGCTCGATCTCCATGTTGGAGGCCGCCATCCTGGCCATCAGCGGCTCGAGATCCTCCGCCCGCCCGATCTCCAGGCCCACGAGTGCAGGGCCCTCCTCGCGATTGTTGCGCTTGATGTAGTCGAACAGGACGATGTCGTCGTCCGGGCCCAGCACCTGGTCCAGGAAGCGTCGCAGCGCCCCGGGCTCCTGCCGGAAGGTCACCAGGAAGTAGTGCTTGAGGCCCTCGTGGACCATCGAGCGCTCCAGGATCTCGTTGTAGCGTGACACGTCGTTGTTGCCGCCGGAGACCACCACCAGCACATCGGCGTCGGCACGGACCGCGCCCGTGGCCACGGCGGTGGCCGCCAGCGCCCCCGCGGGCTCGGTGATGATGCCGTCCACCTGGTACAGGGCGAGCATCTCGGTGCACACCGCGCCCTCCTCCGCGGCCAGCAGCTCCGGATCGATCGCCTGCACCATCGCCAGGGGGCCCGCGCCCACGCGGCGCACCGCGGCTCCGTCCACGAAGCGGTCCATCTCGTGCAGCGTCACCGGGCGTCCCGCGCGCACAGCAGCGGCCATCGAGACGGCACCGGCGGGCTCCACGCCCACGATCCGCACCGAGGGGGTGCGCTCGCGCAGCCAGGCCCCGCAGCCGGCCAGCAGCCCACCGCCGCCCACCGGCAGCACCACGGTGGAGGCCTCCCGGCCGTGCTCGCTGCGGAGCTGCTCGATCGCCTCACGGGCGACCGTCCCCTGCCCGGCCATCACCACCGGATGATCGAAGGGCGGCACCAGGGTGGCGCCGGTGCGCTCGGCGTCATCGGCCGCTGCTTCCGCGGCGTCGTCGAAGGTGTCGCCCACCAGCACGAGCTCCACCCACTCCCCGCCCAGCGCGACGATGCGGTCGCGCTTCTGGCGCGGTGTGGTGCCGGGCACGTAGATGCGCCCGTGGATCTCCTGGACCGCGCAGGCCTGCGCCACGCCCTGGGCGTGATTGCCGGCGCTCGCGGCGACCACACCCGCCTCCCGCTCCTGGGGGGTGAGCGAGTCGAGGAACAGGTGGGCACCGCGCAGCTTGTAGGAGCGCACGGACTGCAGGTCCTCGCGCTTGAGCCATACCGGCACCCCGGCGATGTCGCTGAGGCGCTGGCTCAGGTGCACGGGCGTGCGTCGCAGCACCGACTCCAGCCGCTCAGCTGCCTCCTCCACCTCGCCGGCGCTCAGGGGCAGTACGGGATCGACGGTCGTCATCAGGTCTCCTGCAACGTCAGCTGTCCTGCGGAATCACGAGCGCCGTGGCGATCGCCGCGATGCCCTCGCCCCGACCCGTCAGGCCCAGGCCGTCGGTGGTGGTGCCGGCCACCGAGACGGGCGCACCGGCGGCCTCGCTCATGCGAGCACAGGCCTCCTCGCGGCGGCGTGAGAGCCTTGGCCGGTTGCCCACCACCTGCACCGAGATGTTCCCGATCTCGAACCCTGCCTCGCGCACCAGGCGCGCGGCCTCGGCCAGCAGCGCGGCACCGGAGGCGCCGGCCCACTCGGGACGGCCGGTGCCGAAGTGCGTTCCCAGATCACCGATGCCCGCGGCCGCGAAGAGCGCGTCGCAGGCCGCATGGCAGGCGACGTCGGCATCGGAGTGGCCCTCCAGGCCGCGCTCGCCCTCCCAGCGCAGGCCCGCGATCCACAGCTCACGGTCACTGCCCTCCGGCGCGACGGCATGCACGTCCACCCCGGTGCCGACGCGGGGAAGGGCGGTCATGCCGGATCTCCGGGACGGCCCGGATCGGTCCCGTCCGTCCCTGCGGTATCGATCCGGTCCAGCAGCGTGTCGATGTCCTGGTACGTCTGCTCCGGGCGGGTACCCAGCAGCAGCGGCATCCCGGACACGCGAGGAATGCCGAGCGCGTCGGGCAGGTCCACGGTGGAGACCACCAGATCAGCGGTGAAGTCGGGCGAGAGCAGGTCCATCACGGTGGCCTGGACGACTCGGAGGTGCGCACCGCGCGGGGCCACGTGCTCGCGAACGCGTTTCGCGAGCAGGGCGGAGGTGGCGATCCCCGCGCCGCACACGATGGCGATGGTGAGCATGGCGGACTCCTGAAGGGAAGAGTAGGAAGAGCGGGCATCGGAGACTGGCGAGGCGGAACCACGATTCTGACATGCTTCGGGTGCGGCGACTACGATGCGGGGGTGACCCATCCGCGCCGACTCCGCTCACCGCGCCTGCGCGGGAAGGCCGCCGGCATCGTCCTGGCCGGGGGGTCCGGCACCCGGGTGGGTGCCGGGATCAACAAGGCGTTCCTGCCGCTGTCCGGGCGCAGCATCGCCAGCTGGGGGATCAACACTCTGGCCTCCGTGGAGGGCGTGGGGACGCTGGTGTTCGTGGTGCGACCCGAGGATCGCGAGCACGCCCGCTTCGTCGCCGAGCGCGAGACCGCCCACCACCTCGAGATCATCATTGGCGGTGACACCCGGCAGGAGTCGGAGCTGATGGCGCTGCGGCACCTGGCCGACCGCATCGACTCCGGTGCGGTGGACACGGTGCTGATCCACGACGCCGCCCGGCCCCTGGTCTCGCACGGTCTCGCTGCGGCCGTGCTCCACGCAGCCCGGGAGCACGGGGGAGCGGTGCCCGGCATACCGGCCGCCGATGTCGCCCCCGTGGGCGGCACCGCCCACCTGGCGACGGGGGCCTTCGACCCCTCCCGCCTGGTGCGGGTGCAGACGCCCCAGGGATTCCGGGCCGCCACCATCCTGGACGCCTACGAGGCGGCCGCGCGCGACGGCTTCGTGGGGACCGACACCGCCTCGTGCGCCGAGGAGTACACGGACATCCCCGTGAGCTGGGTGCGCGGCGAGGAGACCAACTTCAAGATCACCTACGCCCAGGACCTGCTCCTGGCCCAGGACGTCGTGGCCGCGCTAGGTTTGAGGACGGGGTGAGGAGGAGAGGATGGCTGTCCAGGAGAGCTACCTGCGCTGCACCGCCTGCGAGCAGGAGTCGGAGCACCAGGTCGTCTACGCCGGTCGTTTCGTCTCCGAGATCCAGTGCGCCGGCTGCGGTGCCGTCACCCGTCTCGACGTCAGCGAGGACTACCTGCCGGATCTGCGCCAGCGGATCTCCAGTAAGCCCGGTCGGCTGGCGCGCCGCCTGCGCAGCGACCCGGGCGAGCTCGCCGCCAGCCTCCCCGTGCGCACTCTGTCCAAGCCCGTGAGGATGCTCCAGGAGTTCCGCGCCGTGTGGCGCAGCCGCAGCTGAGCAGATCCAGCGCGGCTGCGAAGGACAGCTCCTGCCGAGCGACCTGGCTGCCGCTGCGCGCGTCAGCCGCGACGGGACAGTCCGTGGCGGTGGGAGGTGTCCCGCGCCAGGCCCAGGGCGATCTGCGCCTGCCACAGCCCCAAGCGGTCCACCACCGCGAAGCCGGCGTGGGAGCCGGGCACGGTGCGTACGCGAGCTCCTCGCGCGAGGACCGCGAGGATCTCGTCCTGGTCATCGTCGACGGCTAATCGCACGGCGTTCTCGAGCACGGTGCGACGCAGCAGCCGTGGACTCTGCAGCCCGGCCAGCGTGGAGCGGTCCACGTTGCGCAGACCGTCGTGGGTGACGAGCTTGACCGAATCGGTCATGGGGATCACCGGCACCACCGCATCGACGTCGTCGCCGGCAGCCGCGAGCACCTCGGAGATGACCGATGCGGGGGTGAGGGCGCGTTCGGCGTCGAGGATCAGCACGGAGGTGCCGTCGAGCTCCGCCAGGGCCGCGATGATCGCCTGTGCCCGGCCGCCCTGGCTCGCGCGCACCTCCGCCCCGCGGCCAAGCGCGCGGCGCATCCGAGGCACAGCGGCCTCCGTGGTCATCACCAGCGGGGCGGGCAGCCCGACCTCGGAGAGAGTGGCGAGGAGCCGCCCGACCAGGCAGGTCCCCCCGAGCTCGGCCAGCGCCGGCACGTCACCGGGGCGCCCTTCCGAGGCAGCCGGGGCCAGGGCGAGCACGAGCGGGCGCGGGAACGCGCCGGCAGTCCCCGCGAAGGGGATCGGGCTGATGTCCGTCGCAGGCGCGTTCAGGACGCGAGGACCTCGTCCAGGATCGACTCCGCGTTGTCCTCGTCGGTCTTCTCGGCGAGGGCGAGCTCGGAGACCAGGATCTGGCGGGCCTTGGCGAGCATGCGCTTCTCACCGGCGGAGAGCCCGCGGTCCTGATCGCGACGCCACAGGTCGCGGACGACCTCGGCGACCTTCTTCACGTCGCCGGAGGCGAGCTTCTCGACGTTCGCCTTGTAGCGGCGGGACCAGTTGGTGGGCTCCTCCGTGTAGGGCTGGCGGAGCACCTCGAAGACCTCGGCGAGGCCCTCCTTGTCCACCACGTCGCGCACGCCGACCAGGTCGACGTTGTCCGCAGGGACCTCGATGGTCAGATCGCCCTGGGCGACCTTCAGCTTCAGGTAGGTGCGGTCCTCGCCCTTGATGGTGCGGGTCTTCACCTCTTCGATGAGCGCCGCTCCGTGGTGCGGGTAGACGACGGTCTCGCCGACGACAAAGTTCATGTGGCTGGTCCCCTTTCCGCAGTACAGTCTATCAGGGTGGGGTCGTGCTACACTACGCCGCCCTCCCGTCTGCTGCGGGCTTGCACGATGCCGCCGTACGCGCGTCCTGACGGGTGTCAGGTGCGGTACCCTGGCAGGGCCCTCCCCGAGGAACCGAACAGGAGCTCCACGTGCGTCGTCCCCGTCTCGCACTCACCGCTGCCGCGGTGGGTCTGGCCTTCGCCGCCTCCGGCTGCAGCTACATCAACCCTGTGCAGACCCACAACTTCTACCAGGCGGCGGACGGCACCAACGCGAACCTCGAGGAAGCCGGCCAGCTGATGGTCGGCGTGCGCAACGCCATCGTGGTCGTGCAGGACGACGGCTCCGCGGTGCTGATCGGCGCTGTCGCCAACTACACCACTGAGGAGGTCACGGTCGAGCTCGAAGGGCTCTCCGAGGGCACCGTGGTGTTCGCCGGTCGGGTCGCCGTGCCCGCCGAGTCCACCGTGAACCTCGGTGTCGGTGAGGACGCCCAGCAGATCCAGATCGGTCAGATCGATGTCCCCGCCGGGGCCGCCATGGATCTGTCGATCACCGCCAACGGGCAGTCCACCGAGATCACGCTGCCGGTGACGGACACCACGCTCGAGTACTACGAGGACGCCGTCCAGGGCGGCTCCGGCGAGGGTGCCAGCGACGGC
Organism: Brachybacterium epidermidis; assembly: GCF_015209585.1. Lineage (GTDB taxonomy): Bacteria > Actinomycetota > Actinomycetes > Actinomycetales > Dermabacteraceae > Brachybacterium > Brachybacterium epidermidis. The sequence goes on along the minus strand of NZ_JADEYR010000004.1, from coordinate 109,528 downwards.
GGGGGTTCCAGCCAGGACGAGAGCACCACCGGCGCCTGATGCGCGCCCGGTGCGTCGGTCGACGCCCCCTCGCCGTTGCCCGTCGTATGAGCGGCGCGGTGCCGCCCCCGTCCGCTCCCTGAGCCCCGCCCCGTCAGTGGGCGGCGGATTCGAACTTGTAGCCCAGCCCGCGCACCGTCACCAGGTGCACCGGGTTCTTGGGGTCGTCCTCGATCTTGGCGCGCAGGCGCTTGACGTGCACGTCGAGCGTCTTGGTGTCGCCCACGTAGTTGGCGCCCCACACCCGATCGATCAGCTGTCCGCGGGTGAGCACCCGGTCCACGTTGCGCAGCAGCATCTCCAGCAGCTCGAACTCCTTCAGTGGCAGCGCCACCTCCTGGCCGCGCACCTGGACCACGTGGCGCTCGACGTCCATCATGATGTGCCCGGCATGGAGGGTGGTGTCCTCCTGGGCATCGGCCGAGTCCTGGCCCCGACGCAGCACCGCCTTGATCCGGGCCAGCAGCTCGCGTGAGGAGTACGGCTTGGTCACGTAGTCATCGGCACCCAGCTCTAGCCCCAGCACCTTGTCGAACTCGTCGTCCTTGGCGGTCAGCATGATGACCGGGACGCTCGAGGTGCGGCGGATCTCCCGGCACACGTCGGTGCCGCTCATCCCCGGCAGCATCAGGTCAAGCAGCACCAGGTCGGCACCGTGGGCGGAGAAGATGCGTAGCCCGTCCGTGCCGTTGTCGGCCACGGCGACCTCGTAGCCCTCCTTGCGCAGCGAGTACGACAACGGGTCCGAGAAGGACTCCTCGTCCTCGACGATCAGGATTCTGGTCATCTCAACCTCCTACTCACGGACCCTCGTCCACGTCCACGGTACGCGATGCGGCACCGCCGACGGTGACGGCGCCGGTGCTCCCCATCTCGGGGATGCGCAGGGTGAACGTGGACCCCTGGCCCGCCATCGACCAGGCGGTGACCTCACCCCCGTGATCGGTGGCGATGTGCTTGACGATCGCGAGCCCCAGCCCGGACCCCCCGGTGTCCCGTGACCGTGCGCGATCCACCCGGAAGAACCTCTCGAACACCCGCTCCAGGTTCTCCTTGGAGATCCCGATCCCCTGGTCCTTCACCGACAGCTCCACCATCCCGCCGTCCCGACGCACGGACACCCCGATCCGGGTGTCCGCGTCGGAGTAGGTGATCGCGTTGGAGATCAGGTTGGACACGGCGGTGGTGAGCATCGAGGCGGAGCCGAACACCCGCAGCCCGGTGGTGCCGCCGACGGCGACGGTGATCCGGGAGCCCAGCGCGAAGTTGTGGTTCAGCGCCACGGCCTCCTCGATGATCTCGTCGATCTCCACCGGTTCCGCATCGGGGAGGGCGGAGGTGCCCTGCACGCGGGACAGCTCGATGATCTCCTGCACCAGGTGGGAGAGGCGGCGGGACTCGGTCTGCATGCGCTCGGCGAAGCGGCGCACCGCGTCCGGATCCTCGGCGGCGTCCTCCATGGTCTCCGCCAGCAGGGTGATCGCGCCGACCGGGGTCTTCAGCTCATGGGACACGTTGGCCACGAAGTCGCGGCGGGTCTCCTCCACCCGCACCGCTCGGGTGAGATCGTCCGCCAGCAGCAGGACCCCGTTCTCACCCAGCGCCCCGATTCGCACGTCGATCACGGCGTCGGAGTCACCCTGGCTGGAACGACGCAGGGTGAGCCGTTCGTCGCGGTAGCCGCCGTTGCGGCCCACATCGGCCGCCAGCTCCATCAGCTCGGAGTTCGCCAGCCGCGGGTAGTCCCCACCCGTGGCGCGCACGATCCCGTACGAGTAGGCCAGGGGGGAGGCACGCAGCACGTCCCCGCTGGAGTCCAGCACCACGTAGGCGGAGGAGAGGATCGCGAGCACCTCCGCGGCCGGCTCGGGCACCACCGGCTCCGGGGCGCCGACCGGGCCGCGACCGCGCCGCTCCGAACGCGCTAGTGCCAGTGCCGCCGCACAGCCGATCACCAGGCCGATGGAACCGGCCAGGAGCAGGATGATCGTCGAGGGCACCAGACAAGACTAGGACGTGCCCCGGGTAGGATCGGACACCAGACCGGTGAAGGGCGGCACGGTGCCGAGGAGTTCACCTCGGTTCTTCCCTCCGTTCACCGAGGCGCAACAGCTGTTAACCCGCTGTCGCCACACTCGAGAGCTGACGACCCCTGCGACGAAAGAAGAGTGCGGACCATGCGCGAGGCCTATCAGAGCGACCTTCGGCATCTCGTCGACGACCTGGTCAATATGGCATCGATGGTCGAGAGCGCCCTGTCGGACGCCACCGACGCCCTGCTGGACGGCGACCTCGCCCTGGCGGAGAGGGTGGTGGCCGCGGACCCCCACATCGACGAGCGCCAGCTCGATCTCGATGCGAAGTCCGTCGAGCTGCTGGCGCGGCAGTCCCCGGTGGCCACCGATCTGCGACTGCTGGTGGCATCCCTGCGCATGAGCTCCTCCCTGGAGCGGATGGGCGACCTGTGCGCCCACGTGGCCCTGGTGGCGCGCCGCAGCCACCCGGAGCTGGCCGTGCCCGAGCAGCACCGCGAGCAGATCCGCCGCATGTCCGACCTCGCGCTGGCCGCGCTGCGCGACGCGGCCCAGGTGATCTCCGATCGCGACCTGGCGCTGGCCGCGCAGGTGGAGAAGAACGACGACGAGCTCGACGAGCTGCAGCAGGAGATCGCGCGGGAGATCGGGAAGGGCGAGGGCTACACGAACACCCAGATCGTCGACCTCACCCTGCTGATCCGCTTCTACGAGCGCCTCGGCGACCATGCCGTCTCGCTGGTGCGCCGCGTGGGCTTCCTGGTCACCGGGGATGCCGTGGACACCCTCGGCCAGGCCACGGACGTCACGGAGTTCTGAGCGCGAACGCATGAAGCAGGGCCCCGGTGATCCGGGGCCCTGCTTCATGCATTCGTCGTGGCTCGGCTGCCTCAGCCGCGGTTGGGGCGGGGACGGCGCCGGGTGAGGCGGTCGGCGCCCTTCTTGGTGCCGTTCTGCGCGGCCGCGCGCAGCCCCTGCAGCAGGACGCCGGAGACGATCGTCCACAGGATCGCCTTCCACCACGGGACGTCCTCGGCCGGATCGCGGATCTCTGCGATCTCCGCCTTGGACAGGCCGTCCTTCTTGGCCTGCTTGCGGCGCTTCTTGGTCTCCTTCGCGGAGTCCTTGGCGTACTGCTCGCTGGGCGGATCCTCACCGAAGACCGCACCCCAGCCTGCTGAGGCCAAGCGGCGGCCGATCATGGCGGCGGCGATTCCGGAGCCGGTCACGGCGAGCTTCACGAGCGGGTTGGCCACGGTGTCCTCCAGTGGGTGAGGCGGGTGCGGACGGGGATCGGCGGGGCGGGGCCGCCGGCGGCGGGGCCGGTCAGTACTTCCCGGCGTTCTCAGCGTAGTAGGTGCCCATGTCGTCCTCGCGCAGGGCCTGTCGGAGCTTGTCCATCTCCCCCTCCTCGGTGGCCACCACGCTGGCGCCGCCGCTGGTGGTGTAGGGGCCGCCGTGGGGGACGGACAGGAAGTACAGGTCATCGCTGCGGATCGAGCGCATCGACAGCCCCAGCTCGACCATCGCCGAGGCGGTCAGCCCCTCGTCGGTGGTGAGATACGGGGAGATGGTGCCCACGGTGTCCTTCAGCTTCAGCGGATCGCTCAGGGTGTCCGCGCTGATCAGCTTGTCGGCGATCCCCATCAGCACCGCCTGCTGGTTGCGGTTGCGCTGGAAGTCGCCGTCGGCGAACTGCTTGCGCTGGCGCACGAAGGTGAGGGCCTGCTCGCCGTTCATGTGCTGAGTGCCCTCGGTGAACTGGTGGCCGTCAGCCTCGAAGCTCTGCGGGACCTGCACCTCGATCCCACCCAGGGAGTCCACCAGACCCTCGATGCCGTCGAAGTCGATCAGGGCGACGTGCTCGATCGGCACGCCTGTGTAGTTCTCCACCGTGGAGACCGCCAGCGGCACCCCTCCGAAGGCGAGCGCCGCGTTGATGCGGTCCTTGCCGTGACCGGGGATGTCCACGTAGAGATCGCGGGGGAAGGAGGTCACGTAGACCTCCTGGTTGTCATCGCTGATGTGCACCAGCATCATCACGTCGGAGCGCTGGCCGGTCACGCCGGAGGCAGCGGCCTCCTCCTCGGACCTCTTGTCGGAGCCCAGCAGCAGGAAGTTGCGGCCCGTGCCCTCGGCCTGCTCGGGGCGCTCGCCGTCGGAGGCGCCGCGGGTGATGGACACGGTGCTGCGCTTCTCGTACTGGTTGCGGACGGAGAGCAGGTAGCCGCCCACCACCACGCCGGCAGCCAGTACCAGGGCGGTGATCACTCCCAGTCCGATCAGCGCCATGCGGCGCGAGGAGCGCCTGCCGGGCTCGGGCTGGTCGCCGTCCTCCCAGTCGGAGGGGAGGCGGACCTCGTCGGAGGGGTTCATCCGTGCTCGTCCTCCTGATGACGGGGAAGCCGGGTGTAGGCGAGATCCCATACTAGACGCCCCGCCGCCTGTGCCTTGGACTCGAAGCTGGTGAGCACCCTGCCCTCGAAGCGGGGAGCCCAGCCGGTCTCGGGCAGGTCCCCGGGCACCTCATCACTGGTGGTGCCCTCGGGGCGGGGGCCATCGGGGTGCAGGGAGGCGAAGCGGGGATCCGCTCCCATCACGTGGTGCATATGGGCGGCGTAGTGCGCCCAGTCCGTGGCCAGGCGCACCGTGGCGCCTTCCGTCAGCAGCGGAGCCATGGCGTCGAGGAACGGGGGGTTGATCAGGCGTCGCTTGTGGTGCTTGGACTTGTGCCAGGGATCGGGGAAGAACACCCACAGCTCGGAGACGGAGTGCTCGGGAAGCAGCTGGGGGAGGCTGCGCTGGGCGTCCAGCGGCAGCAGGCGCACGTTGCGCGGTGACCCCGCCCGCTCGATCCGATCCAGGGTCTGGGCCAGGCCCGGTACGTAGACCTCCACCGCCAGGTGGTCGCGCTGCGGAGCGGCGGCGGCTGCCGCTGCGATGTTCTCGCCCTGGCCGCTGCCCACCTCGACCACCAGCTCGGCGCTGCGCCCGAACGCCTCAGCGAGGTCCAGTCGTGCGCCGTCGGCCGGGACCGTGTCGCGATCGCCGCGGGGGAGGTCCAGGACGTAGGCGTCGGACAGGCGGTCCCAGGAGTCCTGGCGGCTGCGCGTGAGGCGGGCGCCGCGGCGCACGAAGGAGACCACTTCGCGCTGTCGGCGGTGCGGGCCGGAACGGGGGCTCATGGGATCGGTGTCCGTGCGGCGCGCGGTTCAGGCGGTGCGCCGCACGTGGCCGTCCTCGACCACGACCGGGACCTCGGGCAGATGGATCGTGGCCGGGCCCACCAGCACCTCACCGGTGGTGGCATCGAAGCGGGAGCCGTGGCAGGGGCAGTCCAGCTCCTCGCCCATCTCCCGCAGGGCGCAGCCGTTGTGGGTGCAGTACCCCGAGTAGCCGGTGACCTCGTCCCCGGAGCCCCGGACGAGCAGCACGAAGGGGTGATCGCCGCCGAAGTTCACGAGGGTGCCGGTGTTCTCGGGCAGGTCCTCCAGAGGTATCGAGCCGCCCTCCGCGCGCACCGGCGCGCCGTTGCCGAAACCCTCGTCCTCCGGGGCGCAGCCGGCGACTGCGCTCACCCCCGCAGCGGAGACGGGCAGCATCAGGGCACGACGACGGGAGAGGCAGGGACGATCCATCCATCCAGGATAGACACTCCGGCGGGAGCTCAGACGTCCTCGGCACTCGTGAGTCGGGGATCCCACGTCAGCAGCCCCCGGGAGCGCCACCCGCGGGCGGAGACCGCATCGAGGGCTTCGCGACGGCGGGCGGGGGAGAGCCGATCGATGTACAGCGAGCCCTCCAGGTGGTCCACCTCGTGCTGCAGTGCCCGGGCCAGCACCCCGCCCTCGTCCTCGACCACGACCGGCGCGCCCTCCAGGTCGATGCCGTGCACCCGCGCGCCACGGTGGCGTGCGGTGGGGTAGCCCTCGCCGGGCACCGAGAGGCAGCCCTCGATGGTCTCCTCGTCGAGTTCGAGCCCGCCGAAGCGCTCCAGGCGAGGGTTGATCACGACGCCGCGGCGCAGGGTGTCGGAGGCATCCGGACACGAGTACACGAACAGCCGCCAGCGCGATCCCACCTGGGGCGCGGCCAGGCCGGCGCCGTCGGCCGCGTCATTGGTCTCGAACATGTCGGCCACCAGCTCGCGGATGTCCTCGGTGATCTCGCGCACCTTGCGGGTGCGCTGCTCGAGGGCGCGATGGCCGATGATCGTGATGGGGCGCACGCTCATGCGTCGTTCTCTCCTTCGGGTCGGGGAGGCGGGGAGCGGCCCGGGGCGCACCGCGAGCGGCTCCGGACTCGACGATCCAGGCGCTGCGTCGACGGCGCAGCGGCTGTCGGTGCGCGCCGAGTCGGCCACCGCCCGCCCGATCTCCTCGGCGGCGACGGCATCGGCAGCGAGGTAGTCGAGGCTGTGGGTGGCATGGGGGTCGAGCTCGATGGCGTGCCAGGCCTCGAGCCCGGCCGCGATCTGCCGGGCGCGCAGGAATTCCGCGTCCAGGGAGGCGCCGGCCACTATCACGATGTTCCCCACCCACAGCATCAGCAGGATCGCGATCAGGCCGTTCAGGGCGGTCAGCACCTCGGTGAAGCGCGTGGCGTACACCATCAGCTGCCCCACGGTCAGCGCCGACCCGAACAGGACCAGGACCGTCAGCGTCGAGCCCAGGGTGATGAGTCGGTACCGCGGCAGGCGCACGTTGGGGAACAGGTAGTAGGCCATCGACACCCCGATGATCAGGATGAACAGCAGGATCGGCCACTTCACGAGGTTCCAGCTGTCGAAGGCGATCTGGGGGATGCCGATCAGTTCCCCCAGTCTCTGGGAGGCCTCACCGCCGACCACCACCATCCCGATCGACAGCAGCACCACCGCGATCAGCAGCACGGTCTCGCCGAGGACGATGGTGCGGAACCACAGGAACGGCCGCCCCTCGCGGGTGTCGTAGACGCGGTGCATCGCACGGTGGAAGGCCGCCACCCCGTTGGAGGCGGAGATCAGTGCCCCCAGGGTGCCCAGGGCAAGGCCCCAGGCTCCGCCGTCGGTGTCGGCGACCGCCAGGATCGCCCGCGTGAACGGGCGGGGGTCCAGGGTCGGGAAGATCTCGTTGAGCAGTGTGGAGACAGTGCGGATGGTCTGGGCCTCCACTCCGATCATCGAGACCAGGGACACCATCGCCACCGCGCCCGGGAACACCGACAGCACGGTGTAGAAGGTCATGGTGCCGGCCACGTCCCACACCTGGATGTCCAGCAGGCGCATCCGCACCCGGTGCAGCACGTACAGCACACTCAGGCGGGGCCGCTCGTACTCGACGACAGGTCTGCGCTGCTGTCGACGTGACTCGCTCACCGCCGTTCTCCTTCACTGCGCCCCCGGGGCCTTCCGCCGTGACGGCTGGGCGTCATCGGCGTCTCCTCGGGGTGGGTGTCCTTCCGTGCCCGTTCCTGGGTCAGACGGACTCGATGATGTCGTCAGGATCCGTGTAGACGGGATACTCCCACGGGTCATCGGGATCCTTCGGCACGAACGAGGTCACGATGGAGCCGTCGGCGCGCTCGTCACCCAGCCCCACCGGGGAGGACAGCACCGAATCGTCCAGGATCGGCCCCTGGTCCGCCAGCTCCACGGCTGCCCCGCCCTCGGTGATCCTCACCGTCTCGCCGCGCACCGTCACCTCGAGCTCCTCCCCCTCCTCCAGCGTGAACGCGATCTGCTTGCGGGTGATGCGGACCCGGAACAGCGAGCCGCGCACCGTCAGCGGGAACGACAGCTCGGGCCAGGACTCCGGCAGCCGCGGGTCGAAGGACAGCTGGCCGTTCTCCTGCCGCATGCCGCCGAAGCCGTGCACCAGGGCGTTCCACACCCCGCCCGCGGAGGCGATGTGCACGCCGTCGGAGGTGTTGCCGTGCAGGTCGCTCAGGTCCACGAAGAGGCCGGCGCGGAAGTAGTCCAGGGCGGCCTTCTGGTGCCCCACCTCGGCGGCCATGATCGACTGCACCACGGCCGAGAGCGAGGAGTCGCCGGTGGTGATCGGGTCGGAGTACTCGAAGTCCGCGCGCTTCTCCTCTGCGGTGAACTCCGCCCCGCGCAGGAACAGGGCCAGCACCACATCGGCCTGCTTGAGCACCTGGAAGCGGTAGATCACCAGCGGGTGGTAGTGCAGCAGCAGCGGGAAGAACTCCTGCGGGGTGCTGGAGAGGTCCCACACCTCCCGCTCCAGGAAGCGGTCCTCCTGCAGGTGGATGCCGAGCGCCTCGTCCTTGGCGATGTGCATGCCGTCGGCGCACGCCTCCCACTGCTCCAGCTCCAGCATGTCCAGCTCGAGCTCGGAGACCAGTGCCTCCAGGCCGCCCGGGTCCGCATCGCGCAGCTCGCGCACCGCCCGGGCTGCGCGGCGCAGGTTGTACCGGGCCATCACGTTGGTGAACATGTTGTTGTTCACCACGGTGGTGTACTCGTCCGGCCCGGTCACCCCGTGGATGTGGAAGCTGGAGTCGCCCTCCGCCGTGACGCGCCAGAAGCCGAGATCGGACCACATGCGGGCTGTCTCCACCAGCACCCGCACCCCGTCGCGATGCTGGAAGTCCATGTCGCCGGTGATGTCGGTGTACAGGGAGAACGCATAGGCGACGTCGGCGTTGATGTGGTACTGGGCGGTGCCGGCCGCGTAGTACGCGGAGGCCTCGTCGCCGTTGATGGTGCGCCAGGGGAACATCGCACCGCGCTGGTTCAGCTCGCGTGCCCGCTCCCGGGCCTTGGGCAGCAGGTTCGATCGGAACCGCAGCGCGTTGCGGGCCCAGGAGGGGGAGGTGAAGATCAGGAACGGGACCACGTAGATCTCGGTGTCCCAGAAGTAGTGGCCCTCGTACCCGGAGCCGGTCACTCCCTTGGCGGGGATCCCCCACTGGTCCGAGCGGGCCGAGGCCTGTGCCAGCTGGAACAGGCACCAGCGGGTGGCCTGCTGCTCCACCGGCTGGCCCGGCAGCTGCACGTCCGATCTGCGCCAGAAGTCCTCCAGGTAGGCGCGCTGGTCCGCGTACTGCGGGGCGAAGCCCTCGGAGCGGATGCGGTCCAGGGTCCGACGGCAGCGGTCGAACAGCTCGCGGTGGGGGACCGAGCGGGAGGAGTGGTAGGTGACGGCCTTGCGCACCGTGATCGACTGGCCCTCCTCCAGGTTCGCCCGGAACACGGCTCGGCCCAGATCGGGCATGGTGTCGATCAGCCGCTCCACCTCGGCCTCGGACTCCACCTCGTGGTCCGCGCCGACGGCCAGGGTCATCCCGGAGGCCGCGACCCGGTAGCCCAGCAGCATCCGGCGCTCGCTGTGCCAGTCCTGCTGCGGCTCGAGCACCCGATGGGTGAACGCCGTGGTCTGCCGCGGGTCGTGCTTGTCGGTGACCGGGCCGGTGCCGTGGCCGAACTCGTCGGTGGCGTCCTGCCGGTTGACGATCTGGGAGGAGATCGCCACCGGCGCGGAGCCGTCCAGCATCGTCACCTCCATCGTCATCAGCGCGAGATGGCGCTGCTCGAAGGAGACCATGCGGCTGGAGCGCACCCGCACGTGCTTGCCGGCGGGCGTGCGCCACACCAGGTCGCGCCACAGCACGCCCTCGCGGAAGTCGATCCACCGCTCGTACTCCACCAGGTCCGCGATCGACAGCAGCAGCGGCTCGTCGTCCACGTACAGCTTGATGGGCGAGGAGTCGGGCACCGAGATCATGGTCTGGCCCACCTTGGCGAAGCCGTAGGCGGATTCGGCGTGGTTGATGCGCCACGTCTCGTGGAAGCCGTTGAGGAAGGTGCCGTGGGAGCCCACGTCACGACCCTCCTCCGGAGTGCCGCGCATGCCCATGAAGCCGTTCGCGGTGGCGAAGAGGGTCTCCAGCAGCCCGAGATCCGCGCCCGGCCGGCTCTCGACCAGCCGCCATTCGTCCAGCGGCAGGTGGGCACGATCGACGGGATCGTGGGGGACCGAGCGCAGGCGGTTCATGCCAGCTCCTCCAGGTCCTGCACCACGACGGTGGCACCGGCACCGGCGAGGGTGTCCACGCCCACGCCGCGGTCCACTCCGATCACGGCACCGAAGTCACCGGCTGCCCCGGCCCGCACGCCGGAGACGGCATCCTCGTAGACCACCGACGCGGTGGTGGGCACCCCGAGCAGCGCGGCGGCATGCTGGAACGTGTCCGGGGACGGCTTGCCGGGCAGGCCCTCTGCGGCAGCCACGTTCCCGTCGACCACGAACTCGAAGCGGTCCCGCAGGCCGGCACCGCGCAGCACCTCCTCCGCGTTGCGGGAGGAGGAGACGATCGCCAGGCGGGAGCCGGCAGGCAGTGCGTCGAGGTAGCGGACGGTGCCTGGGTAGGGGGTCACGCCCTCCGTGCGGATCAGGGTGAGGACCAGGTCGTTCTTGCGGTTCCCCAGGCCCCGTACGGTCTCGGAGCCGGCGGTCTGGTCGCCGGGATCGGAGTCCTGACCCTCGGGCAGCTCGATGCCGCGGGAGGTCAGGAAGGTGCGCACGCCGTCGTACCGGGGGCGGCCGTCCACGTGCGCGAAGTAGTCGGCATCGGTGTAGGGCTCGCTGATCCCGCGCGCGGCGAGGAAATCGCCGAACATCTGCGCCCAGGCGCGCATGTGCACCTCGGCGGTGGGGGTGATCACACCGTCCAGGTCGAAGAGGTGGGCGGTGAAGTCGGCAGGCCGGAATGTCTTGTCGTCGCTCACGGCCGCCACTCTACGGGGCTCGGGTCCTTCATCCCGGATGCACGCTCCGAACCCGGCTGTGTGCTCCGAACGCGGCTGTACGCTCCGAACCCTGGTGCACGCTCGTACCCGCGCCCGGCACCGATGCCGGAGCGGCTCTCCGAGCGTGGCGTCGAAGGGCCGGGTCCGTTACGCTCAAGGCGTCCGCTCCCGCGCGCGTGCGCCGGTGCGGAGCAGTACGGCCCTTCCGAGGAGAAGATGACTGACACGGAGCCGCTGCCGTTCGTGGAGGCGGTGCGCCGCAGCCTCGAGATCGAGGAGCGGGGCGCGCATGTTCGCACTGCACTGACCCTCACCTGCAACCTTGCGCTCGCCCCTGCCCAGCTGTGGCCGCTGCTGGTGGACCGCTCCGAGCTGGCCCACTGGTACGGGCAGCTCAACGGGTCGCTGTCCGAAGGCGGTCGCTACCGCCTGGCCGATGGCACCCAGGGGCAGGTGCTCGAGCTCGTCGAGCCCCACAAGCTCTCCCTGACCTGCGAGAAGGATGGCGAGGCCGATCCTCTGCAGATCCGCCTGGACCCGGAGGACGACGGCACCACCAGCCTTCGCCTGACCCACACCACCCTGATCGACCGCGAGGACTTCGATCGCTACGGGCCCGGTGCGGCCGCCATCCACTGGGAGATCGCCGTGATGGCCCTGGCCTCTCGTACCGGCGGCTGGAGCACCTGCGGCGACTGCGTGCCGATGCCCACCCCGCAGTGGCTGGAGGGTCCTGACGGTGCCGCGCACCTGCAGGCGTGGTCGGTGCGTTGGGCCGCGGAGGCGCTCGCGGCCGGGGTCGACGAGGCATCGGCGCGCCGCGGCGAGCTGGCGACCTCCCGCGCCTGTCAGGAGGATCCCCCGGCCATGGCAGGCATGACGCCGGAGGGCTGAGCCCCCCTGGGGCCGCAGTTCAGGCGGTGACGGTGAGGATGCGCGGCTCCCTGCCCTCTGCGAGGGCCTGATCCACCAGCGCACGCGCCAGATCCTCCCGGGGCAGCGTCCGATCGCCCTGCTCCAGTGCGGATCCCACCACCTGCTCCCGGGTGCCCAGCAGGTCCGTGGTGCGGCCTGCGCGCAGCACGGTCCAGTCCAGTCCGCTGCCCGCCAGCAGTCGTTCCAGGCGGCGCAGATCCTGCAGCCCACCATGGTGCAGGCGCCGCCGCAGTGGGCCCCACAGGCGTGACGAGTCGGACAGCTCCGTGCTGGAGACCCCGACCAGGCGCTGGGCGCCGACGGCCCGCATGGCCCGCACGGCGGCGATCGCCGCATCGGTGGCCAGCATCGTCGCATCGTGCACCAGCTGCGGGGTGAGTGCCAGGACCACGCCGTCCGCGCCGCGCACGGCGGGTTCCAGATCCTCCTGGCTGCCGCTCTCGGCGCGCAGGACCTCCAGTTCGGGCGAGAGGCGGGGCACCCGACGCGGCAGCGGTGCGGTGGCACGCACGCGCAGGCCCCGCACCAGGGCCTCGCGCACCACGGCCTCGCCCAGGGGGTCGTCGGCTCCGATCACGGTGAGGGTCTGCTGTGCCATCGGGCCAATGTATCCGTCTGCTGGGCGGTGTGCGCTGCCCGCCCGCAGGCCACCACGGGGCGGCCGCGGGTGACCACGGGGCGACCGCTGGTGGCCATGGGGAGATCTGCCGGTACTGCCGTCCAGCAGAGGTGCCGACGTTTTTGGTGGGCCGGGTGACCGGTGGGAGACTCGATCGGTGACCGAGCCGCCCGCCACTGCCCAGGAGCAGCCCGGACGCAGCGCGTCCCAGGTGATCCGGGCACTGGCACCCTCGATCTACGTCCCCACCCTGCTGCAGTTCATCGGGCAGGCGGCCCTGATGCCCGTGGTCACCCTGCTGGCCCTGCGCCTGGACTTCAGCGAGGCGCAGGCCGCCTCCCTCACAGTGGTGTTCGGGCTGGCGGCGTTCCTGGGGCCCATCCCCTCCGGCAGGCTGATCGGGAGGGTCGGGGCCAGGACCGCACTGGTGGCCTCCGGCGGGCTCCTGGTGCTGGCGAGCCTGGCGGCGTATCTCGTGCTCACCCCGGCGCTGGAGGGCACCGGCGGAATCGCGCACAGGGCCACCCTGATCGGGATGCTGGTGGTGATGGCCGGCTGCTCCCAGGTGTGGATGCTGGGCAGGCAGTCGTACCTGGGCACCGCGCTGCCCGCCTCGATGCGGGCCCGCGGGATGACGATGTTCGGCGGCATGATCCGGGTGGGCCAGGTGATCGGCCCCCTCGGCGGCGCGGCGGTGCTCGCCGCAGGATCCATGACCGGGGTGTTCCTGCTGTACGCAGTGATGACCCTGGCCGCGACCGTGATGGTGGCCGTGTTCCTGCCCGCCGGTGAGAGGCGCAGCGCACCCGTGCGCCGTCATCGCGAGCACGTCCCGCGCAGCCCCACCCGGATCCGCCTCACCCGCGCCGTGCTGACGCGGATGCTGCTGGTGTGCGTGGGGATCGCGCCGGTGATGATGGCACGGGTGAACAATCCCGTGATCCTCCCGCTGCTGGGGGAGCGTCTGGGACTGGACGCCATGTGGATCTCGATCGTGTTCGGGGTCTCGGCCGTGGTGGAAATCCTGCTGGTGATCCCCGCTGGGGTGCTGATGGACCGCTTCGGCCGGGCGGCCGTGGCCGTGCCGTGTGCCGGGCTCATGGGCATCGGCTACCTCGCCCTGGCGGTCGCCGGTGGCGCTGCGGTGGGCGGCGGGCACACCACGGCACTGCTGGCACTGCTGCTGCCCAGCATGCTGATCGCCCTGGGCAACGGGCTGGGATCGGGCATCGTGATGACCCTGGGCATCGACGTGTCCCCGGTGCACGGCCGCACCCGCTACCTGTCCTGGTGGAACACCATGATGGGTGCCGGCGGACTGGTGGCGCCGCTGCTGGTGGCGGGGATCGTGCTGGTGGCACCGATGACCGCCGCGGCCGCAGTCACCGGTGCGCTGTGCCTGGGCGGAGCGGCGCAGCTGGCCCGGGTGCTGCCGCGGGCCACTCCGCCGGGGCGGGGGAGGGCTCCGGGGAAGGGCGATGGGCCCGCTCCCTGAGGAACGAGGGCACCGGGCGAATGCGGGACGTGGGGGGGCCGGGAAGCCCGGGTGCAGGTCTCCGGCGGTGCGCTCAGGCGGCCTGAGTATGCTCCGGAAGAGCGGCGTCGATCATGAGCTCGCGGGCTGATTCGATGTCGATGCCGCGGGCGATCGCGATCTCGGCTGCCAGAGGGGTGAGCGCGGAGCGCAGCAGGCGACGCTCGGACAGGCTCGAAGGCGTCGCGCCAGATTCGCGCAGGATCTGGCGCACCACGCCCACGCGCTCCGTGAGCGAGCGCGACTGTGCCCGCATCTCGAGCTGCTTCATCCGACGGGCCCAGGTCTCCTTGCGTGTCGGCGGGGGCGGGGACGGCTGGGCGAGCTGATCGAGCACCTCCAGGATCTGGTCCTCCGCCAGCAGGCTGCGCAGCCCCACGTCCACGGAGCGTCCCAGCGCGACCGAGATCCGCATGTCCTCGCCCACCACCTCCAGCTCGACGTAGGTCGTGGGTGTCCCGCGCACACGGCGCTTGCGCACGGAGAGCACGCGCACGGGTCCGTGCACGGGATGAGCGAGGACCGACCCCACCTCGAGGGAGGGGGTGTCGATGGGCTGACGGGCGGCGGTGGTTGCTGCGGGCACGAGAGAACCTCCTCGAAGGGACGAACGCTCCGTCGGCACTCCGGCTGCTGGGTCCGGGGCGGCCGATCGGGCTCCTGCGGGCGGCCCATGGGGCGGGGAGACAGGGCGGGATGGCGCGAATGTCTGTCGACCTGCGTGTTCAGGCCGACGACACTTGTGACGGAGCGTCATCATCATCCCATGTTTCTGACGTGAAATCCAGAGGGTGACATTTCTGAGTGCGCATGCACCCCCCTGGGGGCTGTCGACCTCGGTCGGGAATGTGTCGACCGAGGTCGGATCGCTCCGTGGACCGAATGGGGTGGAATGGGACCATGACCCCACCCAACCCCGACGCCGCCCGCCCTGACGGACCTGCCGTGCTGATCGACCAGGTCGGTGTGGTGTTCGACGGCGCGGTGCTGCTGGTGGAGGCCACCGGATCGGTCGATCCCGGCGGGATCCTCGCCGTGACCGGGCCGAACGGCGCCGGGACGACGCCGCTGCTGCGCACCATCGCCCGGATCCTCGAGCGCACCTCCGGGCAGGTGCTGGTCCGGGGCCGGGTGCCGGATGACCGGGACCGCTCTTTCCGCCGCAGCCTCGCCGCGCTGATCGGCCCCCCGCAGACAGCCCGGGACCTCACCATCGCCGAGCACCTGCAGTTCATCGCCGCGACCTGGGGTGTGCGGGCGAAGGACGCGAGCACCCGGTCCGAGGAGCAGCTGGCGGAGCTGGGCATCGCGCAGCTCGGCGCCCGGTACCCCCATGAGCTCTCCAGCGGGCAGAGCCAGCTGGTCGCCATCGCCCTCACGCTGGCGCGCCCCTTCGACGTGCTGGTGCTGGACGAACCCGAGCAGAGGCTGGATCCTGATCGCCTGGGACTGGTGATGGGTGCTCTGCAGCGGCGTGCACAGGACGGCGCCGCGCTGGTGATCGCCAGTCACAGCCCGCGCCTGGTGCAGGAGCTGGCCACCGAGGTGCTGGAGATCCAGGAGTGAGCTCCGCCGTCGACAAGCGCGAGCAGCGGGCCTCGCTGGAGGCGATCCGCAGCATCTGGGCCTCCCGCCGAGGGGCCCGTAGCCGCACCGACATCGCCTACCTGGTCTACCTGGTGGTGCTGAGCATCGCGGTGCTGGTCATCCCCGTGCTGAGGGCGATCGGCATGGGACTGGCCCGGCCGGACGTGGTCCCCGTGCTGCTTGCCGATGCCGCCCCGAGGACGGCCACTGCGGTGGCGCTGATGGCAGCGGCTGCGCTCCTGCTGGTCGGGGCCGTGCGCGGCCCGGCGCTGCTGGCGCCGTTCTTCACCACCACCCTTGCGGCAGGACCGATCCGTCGCCGTGCCGTGCTGTGGCGGCCGTTCGTGCGCTCTGTGCTGGTGCCGGTGACGGGGTGCACCACCGTGGCTGCGCTCATCGGCATCACCCTGCTCACGGTGGGGCGCACTGACCTGCAGGCAGCAGCCTGGTTCCTGCTCGCATCCGTGGGGACCGGTCTGCTGCAGGGCGCCTGCTGGTTCCTGGGGGAGCTGCTGAGGGGCACCCCGCGGCGGATCCTGGCGGTCGTGCTCGCCCTGCTGGGTGTGCTGTGCGCGGCGGTGCCCGTCCCCATCGGCCCCGGCGCCGCCTACCCACTGGCGGGCGGTGACTCCGCAGCCTGGGCGATCGGGCTGATCGCCATCGGAACCCTCGCGGTCGCGGCCTGCGTGCCGGGCCTGGACCGGCTGCGCGGCGCAGTGCTGCTGGAGCAGGCGATGCGCTGGGAGACGGCCTCCACCTCCGCCACCACCGGGGACCTCACCGCGGCCGCCGGCACCTTCCGGGCGCGGGCCAGCACCGGTCGTCGCCTGCCCGCGATAGGAGGGGGACCCATGGTCCTGCTCTACGCCCGACGCGACGCCGTCGCCTGGCTGCGCACCCCGGAGCGCTCGGTGATCGGCGTGCTCGGTGCGGGTCTGTCGGCCTGCGCACTCGGCTGGGGTCTGCTGGGGACCGGGCCGCTGGCCTGGACCGCGATCGCCGTCGGCACGCTCGGCGCCTGGGCCGCCAGCAGCTCCTTCGTCGACGGCATCCGGCATGCCGTCCACACTCTCGGCGCGCCGGCGCTGCTGGGGCAGAGCGCGGCGGTGCAGGCCGTGCTGCACTTCCTCGCGCCGACGCTGCTGCTCGGGGCGGTGGGCGCCCTGGGAGGAGTGGTGTCCCTGTGGTCGACCGGCGCTGCTGTCGGCAGTGATGGGGGCGGAGGCGCTGCGGTGCCGGCGGCTGTGCTGGTGCCGGTGGCGCTGGCACCCGTGCTGGTGGCGCTGCGGGTGCATGCCGCCGCCAAGGGGCCGATGCCGCTGCAGCTGGCCACCCCGATGCCCACTGCGCAGGGCGACCTCTCGGTGTTCCCGATGCTGGTGTGGCAGTCCGACGCGATCCTGCTGGCCCTGATGGCAGGCGGGCTGCTGGCGGTGGGAGGGACGATGGGCGCGCTGTGGCTGCTGCTCGGTGTCGTGCTGCTGGTGCTGGGGATCGTGCTGATGACCCGCTCCCGCTTCCGCGAGCTGCGCAGCTGAGAGGAGAGGCGATGGACCTCCGCACCACCCCGAATCCGTTGATCCGCGGTGCCGTCCGGTCGCTGAAGCGGCTGAACGACCGTCACCCGTGGGACCACAACCAGCACTTCCACCGGTGGATCCTGCGCGCCCTGCCGAGTCGGTGTGAGTCCGTGCTCGACGTCGGCTGCGGTCGCGGTGACCTGGTCGCAGTGCTCGCCGAGCGGATACCGAGGGTGGACGGCATCGACCCCGACCCGATGATGGCCGAGGTCGCAGATGCCCGTTTTCGGGGCGACCCACGGGTGCGCATCCACCGGGCGTCCTTCGAGGAGATCACCTGCGGCGGGGCGGGTGACAGCAACCGCGCGACCGCCCGCTACGACGCCATCACCATGGTGGCCTCGCTCCACCACATGGACCTGGAACGCGCTCTCGCCGCGGCTGATGGCCTGCTGCGCCCCGGCGGGCACCTGCTGGTCGTGGCGCTCACCGCCTCGCGCGGGCCCCTCGACACGGCCTGGGACGCCCTGAACGTTCTGGCGAACCCCGTCATCGGCCTGATCAAGCATCCCCGACCGGCCACAGCAGAATCGATCGACACCGACATGCCCGTTCGCGACCCCGCCATGGGGTTCGCGGAACTGCGCACGCGCACCCGTGCCGTGCTTCCTGGTGCGCGGCTGCGGCGCCGCGAGGGCTTCCGCGTGACGCTCGCCTGGCAGAAGCCACCGGAGCACCCGCATCGCCCTCGGGCGCGCTCGGGAGGTGGGGGACCTCGTTCTCAGAGGGGTGCGTAGAGCGCGGACGGAGCATCCGTGCGTGCGGCCCAGATCCGATCGCCGTAGGACCAGTGCCACCATTCCGGCTCGTAGTTCACGAAGCCGGCTGCGTCCATGGCCTCGGTCAGGATCTGCCGTGCCCGTCGGGCGCCCGGAGAGATGTTCTCGGCACTCATGACGCATGCGCCCGCGCTGTCCTCCGGCGTCTGGTTCACAGGGGTGCCCATGTCCACCTCGATGCCGTTCTCGGTCAGTGTCAGATCGACGGCGGCTCCGCACGGGTGCGGGGCGACCTCGACCGGCGAGATGTACTTGCTGGCCTCGATGCGGGCGGCGTGCTCGCTCAGGCCGGGATCCTGCGCCATGAGGTGGGACAGATACTCGCTGAAGTACTGGCTCTGGAGCCCGGTAGGGCGGTAGCCCTCGATGAACAGCAGGTCGAACCGATCGGGAAGCGCCCTGCGCGCGATCAGCAGTCGCTCGGCCACTTTCCGGCGGAGCCTGCGCCACGCGCCCTCCGGATCGGCCTTGCGGTCATCGATCCTCAGGTCGGAGACATCCGTGAGATCGATGAGCGGCTCACCGGTGTCCTCCACCGGTATCTCCAGCAGGCGAGGGTCTGAGAGGAGCAGCACGAGCCCACTATAGGTTTCGGTGCCCCTGGAGTGACTCCGTCCGCCGCGCGATGACCTCACCCAGGCGGGAGATCGCATCCGCGATCACCTCGGGGGAGTGCGTGACGAAGCTGAGGCGCATCGTGGAGCGGTCCGGATCGCTCGCGAAGAAGGACCAGCCCGGCAGGTACGCGACGCCGGCGTCGACCGCCTCGGCCAGCATGTCCTGGGCGTCGTACCCCTTCCCGAGGGCCGCCCACAGGAACATCCCGCCGTCGGGGTGGGTGATGTGCGCCCCGGCCGGGAGCAGTGGCGCGAGGGCCTGCGCCATCGCATCGCGCCGCTCCCGGTACACGGCGCTGACCTGCGCCACGTGCGCGTCGAGATCCGCGGTGGCCAGGTAGCGGGCCACGGTCAGCTGGTCGACCACGGAGGACTGCATGGAGATCGCCGCCTTCGCCACGGCCAGGGTGTCCAGGATGGGCCCCTCGGCGCGCATCCAGCCGATGCGCACCCCCGGGCTCATCAGCTTGCTCATCGAGTTCAGCAGCAGGGTGCGCTCGCTCATCCCCGGCAGGGCGGCGATGGGCGCCCAGGTGCTCCCGGTGAAGCTCAGCTCACCGTAGGGGTCGTCCTCCACCAGGGGGGTGCCGGTGCGCAGCAGCACCTCGGCCACTGCCTGACGCCGCTCCACCGGCATGGTGCGTCCGGTGGGGTTCTGGAAAGTGGGGATCAGGTACACGAACCGGGGATGGTGGGTGCGGATCGCCTCCTCGAGCGCATCGGGCACCACGCCGTGCTCATCGGTGTCCACCCCGATCATGTGGGCGCCGTGCACGGCGAAGGCCTGCACCGCGGCGAGATAGGTGGGGGACTCCACCAGCACCACGTCCCCCGGCTCCAGCATCGCCTGGGCGATCACGAACAGACCCTCCTGGGAGCCGGAGGTGACGCGGATCTGCGAGGCATCGGTGGGCACCGTGCGCGAGAGCCGCCGTGCCGCTTGCTCGCGCAGTTCCCTCTCGCCCTCGCTGACCCCGTACTGCAGGGCCCGGGTGCCCTGATGGGTGAGGACCCAGTCGTAGGCCTCCGCGATCGGCGACAGGTCGAACAGCTGCGGATCCGGGATGCCGCCCGCGAAGGAGACCACGTTCTCCCGAGCTGCGAGGGAGAAGATGTCCTTCAGCGGGGAGGACTCCATGCCCGCATAGCGGGCGGCGACGGGGAATCGGAACGGCGCATCGGTCATCTGGCCATCGTGCCACTGCGATCATGTGGAGCGGGTGAGCCCCACGCCCGCACACCCTGCCGGGGCGGTCGCCGGCGAGGCGCGGCCGTTCAATCCGCCAGCACGCCCTCCAGCCGCAGCAGCGCCAGCTTCGTCTCCACGCCACCCGCATACCCGGTCAGGGCCCCGTTCGAGGCCAGCACCCGGTGGCAGGGGACCACGATCGACAGCGGATTGGAACCGACGGCGGCGCCCACCGCCTGGGCCGCCCGCGGACTCCCCACCGAACGGGCGATCTGGCCGTAGGTGGTGGTGCCTCCGAACGGGATCCGCTGCAGCTGTTCCCAGACGCGGTGCTGGAACGGGGTGCCCACCGCGGCCAGCGGCAGTTCGAAGTCGGTGCGCTCACCGGCCAGGTACTGGCCCAGCTGGGTCGCGGCGGCATCGAGAACGGGGTGGGTGTGGCCGGCGGGATCGCCCAGCTGGGAAACCACCGGGAAGTGCTTCTGCTGCTGGCGCCAGACCCCGATCAGGGCATCGTCGCCCGCGGCGAGCACGTAGGTGCCCAGGGGCGTGTCGATCCTGCGGTGGCGGATGCCGGCCATCAGCGGTGCGGGCATGGTCGTGATGGATCCTTCGGCAGGACGGATGCGGGCGCGGTACCGGCCGGCCGGCCGGCCGCGCGCCACGGCGGCAGCAGCACTGGGCACGAACTCGACGCGGTCGCGGCCCGGGGTGCGCGAGGGGCAGGAGGGGCGGCAGAGATGCCGGTGGAGCGCACGCACGTGAAGGACACGCCGTCGGAACGGGCGTCCCTCGCCGTGATGGCGGCGTAGCGCTGGTCATCGGTGAGCTCCTGCATGCCCCCAGTGAACTCCTCGACGGCTCGCGGTGCCACCGGAATCCGGACAACGTGGTCGGGGCGGTTCCGGATCAGGGCGCGGCCAGGCCGCTCCGTGCGAGATCGTCAAGGCCCCGCCGATCCGCACCGGGGCGCACGGCGCTGACCCTGTACTCGCCTGCGCCGCGAATCCGCAGATCACCCACCGGCGCATTGGTCCCCGCCCCGGCGGTGACCCCCGGCAGCAGAAAAAACTGAGTCGCGACAGGTCTGTCAACCATGTCGCGACTCAGGACACGAGAGCGGATGACGGGAATCGAACCCGCGTAATCAGTTTGGAAGACTGAGGCTCTACCATTGAGCTACATCCGCATGACCTGCAGCGATGCCGGATTCTGGCCTGAATGCGGAACGCTGCGGCCCGCCTGGACCGGTGGCGATCCCCGGATGCTCGCATGGTCGCTGCAGGCGGGGATCGCAGACCATTGAACCAGATCCCGGCCTCAGGATCACGCCGCAGGACCCGGTTGGAAGCATGCATCTGCTCACAGCGCCATCGGGTGGGCACAGCGCACGGTGCCGCGAACGGGTAATATCCGGTGGGTTGCCCTCCGGGGTGTAGCTCAGCTTGGTAGAGCACCCGCTTTGGGAGCGGGAAGCCGCAGGTTCAAATCCTGTCACCCCGACTCCGCCTCCGGGTCGCTGCACCACCTGCGCCCCGCGGCGAACACGTAGACCACCTGAACGACTCATCCACAGGGAGACCTGACCAGTGAAGACCGCGTCCGAGAAGCTCAGCCCCACCCGGGTCAAGCTCACCGTCGAGGTGCCCTTCGACGAGCTCAAGCCCGCCGTCGAGGCCGCCACCAAGAAGATCGCCGACCAGGTTCAGATCCCGGGCTTCCGCAAGGGCAAGGTCCCCACTCGCCTCGTGGAGCAGCGCTTCGGCCGGCCCGCGATCATGCAGGAGGCCGTCAACGACGCCCTGCCGGACTTCTACCAGAAGGCCGCTTCCGAGGTCGAGCTCAAGCCGGTGGGCCGCCCCGAGGTGGAGGTCAGCGAGATCCCCGGCCTGGACGGCTCCGAGGACGGCAACCTCGTGTTCGTCGTCGAGCAGGACGTGCGCCCCGAGATCGAGCTGCCGGACTTCTCCTCCGTCGAGATCGAGATCGAGGAGCCCGCGGTCGACGACGATGCCGTCGAGGTGCGCCTGACCGAGCTGCGCGAGCGCTTCGGCACCCTGGTGGGCGTGGACCGCCCCGCCGAGGACGGCGACTTCGTGTCCCTGGACATGCTGGCCACCATCGAGGACGAGGAGATCGAGTCCGTCGAGGGTGTCTCCTACCAGATCGGCCAGGGCAACATGCTCGAGGGGCTGGACGAGGCTCTGGAGGGCCTGTCCGCAGGGGAGACCACCACCTTCACCAGCAAGCTCGCCGGTGGTGAGCACGCCGGTCAGGATGCGCTGATCAAGGTCACTCCGCAGTCCGTCAAGGTGCGCGAGCTGCCCGAGGCCGACGACGAGTTCGCCGAGATGGCCTCCGAGTTCGACACCATCGACGAGCTCAAGGACGACCTGCGCACCCAGGCCGCGAGGGACGCCGAGGGCAACCGCGTGGCCCTCGCCCGCAACGCCCTGCTGGAGAAGCTCCTGGAGGACATCGAGATCCCCGTGCCCGATCAGCTGGTGGAGGACGAGATCCTCGGCCACCTGCAGAACGAGGGCAAGGAGGCCGGCGATCCGCACGGCGAGGAGATCCGCGAGGACACCGTCAAGGCGATCCGCGCCCAGTTCCTGCTGGACGAGATCAATGCGACCCGCGAGGTCCAGGTCGGCCAGGACGACCTGATGACCTACATGACCCAGCTGTCGGCGCAGTACGGCATCGAGCCCAACCAGCTGCTGCAGATGCTGGCGCAGTCAGGACAGCTCGAGCAGATCTTCGCCGAGGTGCAGCGCTCCAAGGCGCTCGACGTGGCCCTCGCCGATGTGACGGTCAAGAACGAGAAGGGCGAGGCGCTGGACCTCGGCCTGAAGGCTGATCAGTCCGAGGAGGGCTCGGAGGACGAGGACCCCGACGAGGGTTCTGAGAAGACCCCGGCGAAGAAGGCACCCGCGAAGAAGGCTCCGGCCAAGACCGCCGCTGCGAAGAAGGTGGAGGCTGCTGAGGAGTCCGAGGACGCCGAGGAGAAGCCTGTCAAGAAGGCTCCCGCCAAGAAGGCCCCTGCCAAGAAGGCACCGGTGAAGAAGGCTCCGGCCAAGAAGGCCGACGAGGACGCCCCTGCCGAGAAGTGAGCTCGTGGCCTGGCCACGTGCTGGGTCTGAGCGATGAACGGGCTGTCATCCCCAACGGGGGTGGCGGCCCGTTCGCGTCGACCCATCCGTTCACCCCGCGGGCGCGTCCTCTCCAGTGGGCGTCCAAGCCGAATGGGCGTTCCGTTCCACGTTCGCGCTCGGGTGGAACAGAAAGGTCCATTCCGGGTTATCGGGGGCCTGTTCAGGAGGTGAGCATCCGGCCGCCGAACAGGGCGGGGCCGGTTGTGGACCGGCCTTTGCACCAGGACGACTGTCGGGCCTGACTGGCCCGCCGCGCCGGAACAGCGGCAGGCCCGGCTCCCGTGGTGGGAGCCGGGCCTGCCGGCGTGTGATCAGTGGCTGAGGATCAGCGGTAGGTCACGAAGGTGGGGTTGCCCCAGATCCCGCGCTCGGTGACGCGGTACTTGGAGCCGGAGGCGTCGATGACCTGGCCGTTGCCGGCGTAGATACCGATGTGGCCGGGCCAGGACACGATGTCACCGGGCTGGGCCTGGGACTGGGAGATGGTGCGGCCACCGTTGGTGATCTGGCTGCTGGTGCGGCCGTTGAGGTTCAGGCCGGAGCCCTGGTAGGCGTAGGTGACCAGGCCCGAGCAGTCGAAGCCGCTGCTGGGCGAGGAGCCGCCCCAGGTGTAGCCGGTGCCCACCACGGAGCGGGCGCGCTCGACGATCGAGCTGCTGGAGACGGAGCCGGAGGTCGGTGCGGACGTGCCGCCGGAGGGCACGGACGAGCCGCCGTTGAGGGCTCCACGGGTCTGGGGACCGACCACGCCGTCGACCTGCAGGCCGTTGGCGCGCTGGAAGTCCTTGACGGCCGCGTGGGTGCGGGGGCCGAAGATGCCGTCGACGGCCAGGCGTGCGCCGTTCTGGTTCAGGCCGCTCTGCAGGTCGGAGACGTTACCGCCGCGGGATCCCCAGCGCAGCTTCTCGGTGCTGTTGAGCACCAGGCTCGGGGCGGCGGCCTCGGGGGCGGCCGGGGCGGTGGCGGGTGCGGCGGGAGCCGCCCCCGGCGCCGCAGGAGCGGGAGCGCTGGGGGCGGCCTGCGCGGCGCCACCGACGAAGGCGGAGCCGACGAGGACGGTGCCCAGGACGGCCGCACCACCCATGCCACGGGCGGCCACGTGGGCGTTGCTGATCGGGGTGGTGGCGCGGCCTGCGGCGCGGTGGGTGTTGTGCTGTGCCATGGTGTGCTCTTCGTTCCTTCCAGCCTCGGTCGGGGGCTGCCGAGGGTGTCTGTTCTGTTCTGCGTCCCGTTCGCCGGGTGGCGACGGTCGGGCTCTGCGGTCCGGTGGGACCGGGCCCGAAATCCTCACGGGCTCCAGGCGGTGAAACCACCGTAGGAGCCGGTGGTGCCTGCGGTCAGCCTGCTTGGAAGGGCCGGGGAACGAACTTGACGATGCTTTTGCCGGGGAGCCATCGGACGTTACTCGAAGCGGGGACGACTTGACGTTCCCGGGGGTGAGGGCCGCGGGGGAGTGCGGTCCGTGTCACCCCCGGAGGTGCTCGCTGAGCTTCCGCGCCTTCGGGTGCTCTCGGCGCCTCGCAGTGCGCCCGCGGCGAACAGGGGACCGCTTCGTCGCACCCAGCGCCTAGAGTCATCTCATCGCCGATCCCACCACGAAGGAGACACCCGTGACCTCCACGCCCCATGACAACTCGCCCCGCAGCGCAACCGGGGAGTACCCGCTCGGGCTCGACGACAACGTCTACCAGCGGCTGCTTCGCGAGCGCATCGTGTGGCTCGGCTCCGAGGTGCGGGACGACAACGCCAATGCCATCTGCGCCAAGATGCTGCTGCTGGCCGCCGAGGACCCCACCAAGGACATCTACCTCTACATCAACAGCCCCGGTGGCTCCATCACCGCCGGCATGGCCATCTACGACACCATGCAGTACATCCAGCCCGACGTGGTCACGGTGGGCATGGGCATGGCGGCCTCGATGGGGCAGTTCCTGCTCTCCTCGGGCGCCAAGGGCAAGCGCTTCGCCACCCCGCACACCCGCGTGCTCATGCACCAGCCGCTCGGCGGGCTGGGCGGCACCGCCAGCGAGATCAAGATCCAGGCGGATCTGATCCTGTCCATGAAGCGTCAGCTGGCCGAGCTGATCGCCGAGCAGACCGGCAAGAGCGTCGAGCAGATCACTGCCGACTCCGATCGCGACAGGTGGTTCACCGCTGCGGAGGCCCTGGAGTACGGCTTCATCGACAAGATCGTCAACCGCGCCGGTGACGTCACGGGCGGTGGCGGCACGGAGGACTGACCTTCCGCCCCTCACCCCCTGCCACCGCACCTCTCACGCAAGGAGAACCCGTGACCTTCGATCCCCGCCCGTCCGCTTCCACGACCCCGGCGATGCCCTTCGCGCAGGCCGGCCCGATGCCCACGTCGCGCTACGTGCTGCCCCAGTACGAGGAGCGCACTGCCTATGGCTTCAAGCGGCAGGACCCGTACACCAAGCTGTTCGAGGACCGCATCATCTTCCTGGGCGTCCAGGTGGACGACGCCTCCGCCGATGACGTCATGGCCCAGCTGCTGGTCCTCGAGTCCCAGGATCCGGACCGCGACATCACCCTGTACATCAACAGCCCCGGCGGCTCGTTCACCGCGCTGACGGCCATCTACGACACGATGCAGTACATCAAGCCCGAGGTCACCACGGTGTGCCTGGGGCAGGCGGCCTCCGCCGCCGCCGTGCTGCTGGCTGCAGGAGCCCCGGGCAAGCGGCTCGCCCTGCCCAACGCCCGCATCCTGATCCACCAGCCCGCCATGGGTGGTCAGGGCGGAGGCCAGGCCTCGGACATCGAGATCCAGGCCAACGAGATCCTCCGCATGCGCGAGTGGCTCGAGGACACCCTCGCGCACCACTCGGGCCGCTCCAAGGAGCAGATCAGCCGGGACATCGAGCGTGACAAGATCCTCACCGCCCAGGGCGCGCTCGACTACGGTCTGGTGGACCAGGTGCTCGCCTCTCGGAAGGACGCCTCGCCGCAGATCTCACGGTGAGACGATGACGGCCGGTCGCATCGTGGATGACCCGCCCGATGCCAGATGCGACCGCTGGACGGATGACGAGGCCCGCCCTGGGGCAGATGCTGCTCGACGAGGACTGCGTCGTCGGCTACAATCTGGACGGCGGCGGCTCCAGCACCATGGTCTTCCAGGGGGAGCTGGTCAACAGGCCGCGTGGCAAGAATGAGGAACGCGGCACCTCCGACATCCTGTACGTGGCGGGGTGAGCGCCGTGCATGACTCCACCAGCCCCACCACGGCGCCCCCGAGCGCCCCGGTGCAACCGAACGCCCCGGTGCACCCTCTCTCGCCCGTGCCCGCCGTGGTGCTGCTGATACCGGTGCTGAACCCCTCCGTGGCCATGCCCGCTCTCCTCGCCCCCCTCCGCCAGGCGGTACGGCCGCTCGGCATCATCGTGGTCGACGACGGCACCGGTCCCGGCCCCGACGGCAGTGCGGACGTGCTCTTCGCGCTCCTGGAACGGCAGGGAGCCCATGTTCTGCGCAGTCCCCTCAACCGGGGCAAGGGCGCCGCGCTGAAGACTGGGATCGAGGCGGCTCGCACCCTGTTCCCGGGGTGCGGGGTGGTCACGGTCGATGCCGATGGCCAGCACCGACCCCGGGATGTTGCCGCCGTCGCCGCCGCGCTCACCCAGGCCCAACGCGATGACCCCGCCGCGCCCGCCCTGGTGATGGGGGTGCGGCGCTTCGGACCCGGCACCCCGCTGCGCAGTCGGGTGGGCAATCACGCCAGTTCCGTACTGCTGGCGACGGTGACCGGTCACTGGCTGCACGACACCCAGACCGGCCTGCGCGGAATCGACCCCCACCTGCTGGCGACGGCCGCCGCCACCCCCGGTTCCCGCTACGAGTACGAGATGAGGCACCTCATGACCCATCTGAAGCGCCGCCACCAGCTGATCCAGGTGCTGATCCGCGCCGTGTACACCGACGACAACGCCTCCAGTCACTTCCGCCCCGTGCGGGACTCCCTACGGGTGCTGGCACCGCTGTTCGCCTTCGCCCTGTCTTCACTCGGCGCGGCTGTCGTGGACACCGGACTGTTCCTGCTGCTGGCCGCTTCGGGCAATCCCCTGGTGGTGTCCCTGGCCGTGGCGCGGGCGGTCTCCGGCGCGCTGAACTGGTCGATCAACCGGTATCTGGTGCTGGGCACCGGTGGTGTGGGCTGGGCTCGCAGTCTGCTGCACTATGTGATGCTGGCCGGTGGCCTCGTGGTGGGCGCGGCCGTCGTCCTTCCGGTGCTGAGCGGCATCGGGATGCCGCTGCTGGCGGCGAAGGTCCTCACCGACCTGTTGCTGTTCGCGGTGTCCTTCGTCATCCAGCGCGCCCTGGCCCGGCCCAGTGCGCAGCCCGGCACCCTCGGCAGCCGAACCCGCCACCCCTCGGACACAGCGCCCGTGGGCCCATCGGACGCTGTGCTCGCCCACCGACGGGCACCGGTCCCGTGAGCGGCCGGGCAGACCGGTGACACCCCGGCCGGGTCAATGATCGGGGCCCACGCCAAGACGCGGGTAGCCTGGGTGCGTTGTCCGTACCGACCGGGAGGGAGCACATGGCGCGCACGAGCGAGAGTGCTGAGGTGTTCAAGTGCTCGTTCTGCGGGAAGTCGCAGAAGCAGGTGGAACGGCTGATCTCGGGGCCGGGCGTGTACATCTGCGAAGAGTGCATCGAACTGTGCAACGAGATCATCGCCGAGGAGATCCAGGCCGCCCAGCCTGCCCCGAGAAGCCCGCCGCCCTCCCCACCCCCGGGAGATCTTCGACTTTCTGGAGGAGTACGTCGTCGGCCAGGAGCCTGCCAAGCGGGGCCTGGCAGTGGCGGTGTACAACCACTACAAACGGATCAGGGCGCAGCCGGCCACGACCGCCGGGGCCGGTGCGAGACCGTCCGGGCCCACGGGCTCGACCCGGCCCGCCCCGAAGGGCGCGGATGCGGATCAGCCCGCCGAGCACGACGAGGTCGAGGTCGCCAAGTCCAACGTGCTGATCGTGGGACCCACCGGGTGCGGGAAGACCTACCTGGCCCAGACCCTCGCCAAGATGCTCGACGTGCCCTTCGCCATGGCCGATGCGACAGCCCTCACCGAAGCCGGATACGTGGGCGAGGACGTGGAGAACATCCTGCTGAAACTGTTGCAGGCCGCCGATTACGACGTGGAGCGGGCCCAGCGGGGCATCATCTACATCGACGAGGTCGACAAGATCGGGCGCAAAGCCGAGAACCCCTCGATCACCCGCGACGTCTCCGGCGAGGGCGTCCAGCAGGCACTGCTGAAGATCCTTGAGGGCACGGTCGCGGCGGTGCCGCCCCAGGGCGGGCGCAAGCACCCGCACCAGGAGTTCATCCAGATCGACACCACCGACGTGCTGTTCATCGTGGCGGGGGCGTTCACCGGGATCGAGGACATCATCGGTTCCCGCATCGGCAAGCGCGGCATCGGGTTCGGGGCGGAACTGCACACGCCGATGGAGCAGGAGCAGATCTATGCCGAACTGCTGCCGGAGGACCTGCTGAAGTTCGGGCTGATCCCCGAGTTCATCGGCCGCCTGCCCGTCATCACCTCCGTGGCCAACCTCGACCGGGAGGCGCTGATCCGCATCCTGACCGAGCCCCGCAACGCACTGGTCAAGCAGTTCCAGAGGATGTTCGCACTGGACGGGGTGGAACTGGACTTCGAGCGAAGTGCCCTGGAGGCCATCGCGGATCGGGCTATCGAGCGCGGCACCGGCGCACGCGGACTGCGGGCCATCATGGAAGATGCCCTGCAACCGGTGATGTTCGACGTCCCCTCCCGCGACGACGTGACCCGTGTAGTGATCACCGAGGGCGTGATCACCGAAGGGAGAGCCCCGATGATGCTCACCGGGAAGGACGCCGAGAAGGACAGCGAGCGCGGTTCACGGCGCGCGCGCGGCGAGAAGAGCGCCTGATGCCCGCAGACGACGCCGAGGCGCAGGCGGTCCCGACGGGCGCAGACGACGCGACCGAGGCGCAGGCGGTCCTGCTGGACGAGCGGCGCAGCATCGACAACATCGACGCGGCGCTGGTGCACCTGCTCGCCGAGCGCTTCCGGCACACCCAGCGCGTGGGCGTGCT
Source organism: Brachybacterium epidermidis (assembly GCF_015209585.1). Classification (GTDB taxonomy): domain Bacteria; phylum Actinomycetota; class Actinomycetes; order Actinomycetales; family Dermabacteraceae; genus Brachybacterium; species Brachybacterium epidermidis. Next base: position 80,603 of record NZ_JADEYR010000004.1, on the reverse strand, counting down.
GAAGGCGGAGCACGGGCTCCCGCCGGCCGATCCGGCCCGGGAGGAGCGCCAGGTGGACCGGCTGCGGGCCCTGGCCCGTGAGGCGGGCCTGGATCCCACCTTCGCCGAGGCGTTCCTGCGCTTCATCGTCACCGAGGTGATCCGGCACCACGAGCGCATCCGCGAGGACGGCTCACCCTAGGCATCTTGACCAGCGCCACCTGCCCCGCGCCGATATCCGCACCGTCGGCGTTGCGGAATTGAGGGGTTGTGCCGAGCCTTTGCGCAGGACAGAGGCCACTTTCGATCTGCCCGGTGCTATGGTGGATCCATGTCTACCCAGTTCCTTGACTGGCCGGTGATCCGGCAGCTGCGGGGTGCGGACAAGACCGGACGCGGCACCGCGGTCATGTCCCAGAAGACTCGCAGCACCACCTCGCGCACCGCCACCGCCGACGGTGTCGCCCAGAGCGTCTGCCCCTACTGCGCCGTGGGCTGCGGCCAGCGCGTCTACCACAAGGACGGTCGGGTCATCCAGATCGAAGGCGATCCGGACTCGCCCGTCTCGCGCGGGCGCCTGTGCCCCAAGGGCGCGGCCAGTGAGCAGCTCGCCAACTCCACCCTGCGCCAGACCAAGGTCAAGTACCGCGCCCCCTACGCCACTGAGTGGCAGGACCTCGACGCCGAGGAAGCGATGGACATGATCGCGGACCGCTTCATCGAGGCGCGGCGCAACCACTGGGAGGACGTCGACCCGGAGGGTCGGCCCGTCCGCCGCACGATGGGCATCGCCAGCCTGGGCGGTGCCACGATCGACAACGAGGAGAACTACCTCCTCAAGAAGTTCTTCACCGCCGCCGGGGCGATCCAGATGGAGAACCAGGCCCGCATATGACACTCGTCCACGGTTCCCAGTCTGGGAGCCTCGTTCGGACGTGGCGGCGCCACGCAGTACCTGCAGGACATGGCCAACGCTGACTGCATCGTCATCGAGGGCTCGAACATGGCCGAGGCCCACCCGGTGGGATTCCAGTGGGTGATGGAGGCCAAGAAGCGCGGTGCGAAGGTGATCCACGTGGATCCCCGCTTCACCCGCACCTCCGCCAATGCGGACAAGCACATCCCGATCCGCTCCGGCACGGACATCGTGCTGCTGGGCGGCGTGATCCGCTACGTGCTGGAGAACGACCTCTGGTTCGAGGAGTACGTCAAGACCTTCACCAACGCGTCCACGATCATCCGCGAGGACTTCGAGGACACCGAGGATCTCGATGGCCTGTTCTCCGGGTACGACCCGGAGACCGGCACCTATGACAACCAGTCGTGGGCCTACCAGGGCGAGAAGGACATGCTCCAGCGGGGCCTGCCGGATCGTGATGAGACCCTCCAGCACCCGCGCACGGTCTTCCAGATCCTCAAGCGCCACTACGCCCGGTACACGCCGGAGATGGTCCAGGCCGCCTGCGGCATCTCGCAGGAGGACTTCGAGTACCTGGCCAAGGCGGTCACCGAGAACTCCGGCCGGGAGCGGACCACCTGCTTCGCCTATGCACTGGGCTGGACCCAGCATCAGGGCGGCCCGCAGATGATCCGCACCTCCGCGGTGCTCCAGCTGCTGCTGGGCAACATGGGCCGCCCGGGCGGCGGCATCATGGCCCTGCGTGGCCACGCCACCATCCAGGGATCCACGGACATCCCCACCCTGTACCACATCCTTCCCGGCTACCTGCCGATGCCGAAGGTCGGCCAGGACTCCTTCGCGGAGTACGCGCGGGCCATCGGCAAGAAGGAGCAGAAGGGCTTCTGGGCCAACGCCGACATCTACGCCATCAACCTGCTGAAGGCGTGGTGGGGCGACAATGCGACGGCCGAGAACGAGTGGGCCTACCACTACCTGCCCAAGCTCACCGGCGCCCATGGCACCTACCAGACCCTCATGCGCATGCTCGAGGACGGTGTGGACGGCTACTTCCTGTTCGGCCAGAACCCTGCTGTGGGCTCGGCCAACGGGCGGATGCAGCGACAGGGCCTGGCGCACCTGAAGTGGATGGTCGTCCGTGACTTCTACATGATCGAGACGGCCACCTTCTGGAAGGACTCCGCCGAGATCGAGTCGGGGGAGACCCGACCCGAGGACATCGGCACCGAGGTGTTCTTCATGCCGGCCGCCAACCACACCGAGAAGTCGGGCTCCTTCACCCAGACCCAGCGCATGGTCCAGTGGCGCGACAAGGCCGTGGACGCGCCGGGAGATGCGATCAGCGAGCTGGAGTTCGCCTACGAGCTGGGCAAGCGCGTGCGCGAGAAGCTCAAGAACTCCACCGATGAGCGCGACCGGCCGATCCTCGAACTCACCTGGGACTACCCGGTGGACGAGAACGGCGAGCCGGATGCCGAGGCGGTGCTGGCCGAGATCAACGGTCGGCACATCGCCGGTGAGAAGGCCGGTGAGCCCCTGAAGTCCTTCGGTGAGATGAAGGACGACGGCACCACCATCGGCGGCTGCTGGATCTACACCGGCGTGTACGCCGACGGCATCAACCAGGCCCGCCGCCGCAAGCCCGGCAAGGAGCAGCCGCAGGCAGCCCTGGAGTGGGGCTGGGCGTGGCCTGCCAACCGTCGCATCCTCTACAACCGCGCCTCTGCGGACGCCCAGGGCAAGCCCTGGAGCGAGCGCAAGAAGCACGTGTGGTGGGACGAGGAGCAGGGCAAGTGGACCGGGCTGGACGTCCCCGACTTCCCGCCCACCAAACGACCGGACGATCCGGGCGATCCATCCAAGGGCGGCGCCGCGGCTCTGGCGGGCACCGACGCGTTCATCATGCAGTCCGACGGCCGTGCCTGGCTCTTCGCCGGCACCGGCATGGTGGACGGGCCCCTGCCCACCCACTACGAGGGACCGGAGTCGAACGTCGAGAACCCGCTGTACTCGCAGCAGTCCAACCCCACCCGGGTGACGTTCACCAGCAAGGACAACCTGTCCTCGCCCGGTGCGTCCTCCGAGGGCGGCGACGTGTACCCGTACGTGTTCACCACGTACCGGATCACCGAGCCCCACACGGCCGGAGGCATGAGCCGCTTCCTGCCGTACCTGGCGGAGCTGCAGCCGGAGCTGTACTGCGAGGTCTCGCCGGAGCTGGCCGAGGAGCTGGGGCTGGAGCCGTACGGCTGGGCCACCATCATCTCGGCGCGCTCCGCGATCGAGGCGAAGGTGCTGGTGACCGAGCGGATGACGCCGCTGCAGATCGGTGATCGCACGGTCCACCAGATCGGCCTGCCCTACCACTGGGCGCGGGGCAAGGAGGCCGTGGTCTCCGGCGACGGGGTCAACGACCTCATCGCCATGAACCTCGACGCCAACGTGCAGATCCAGAACAGCAAGAACAGCGCCTGCGCGATCCGCCCGGGCCGCCGTCCCCATGGGGCCGAGCTCCGCGCGCTGGTGGACGAGTACCGCGACCGCGCCGGGCTGGTGCCCGCCGAGGAAGCCGAGGTCGACGGTGCCATGGGCGCCCCCGGTGAAGGCCCCGTGGACGGCTTCTCGCCGCACGAGGTCCGCGGCCCGGAGGAGGCCACCGCTGTTCCCGATGGCACCCCGTCGATGAAGGAGATGAACAACCGATGAGCCTGCTCGCCGGGTCCGCCGGCCCCGCCGCCTCCTCCGGATGGGGTCATGACCATGCCCGCAAGGGATTCTTCACGGACACCTCGATCTGCATCGGCTGCAAGGCCTGCGAGGTGGCGTGCAAGGAGTGGAACCGCAACCCCGTGGACGGGAACCTGGAGATCCTGGGCTCCAGCTACGACAACACCGGGGCGCTCGGTGCCAACACCTGGCGCCACGTCGCCTTCGTCGAGCAGGGCCAGGACCGCATCGAGGAAGCGCGCGAGTCGGGTCGGAAGCTGGTCGGTCTGGGGATGCCCACGATCGGCCCGAAGCCGGGCCGCCGCCGCGGTGATCTGCCCGAGGGCGATCTGGGTGGGGTGGACACCACCCCGCCGGACACTCCCGAGTTCCGCTGGCTGATGTCCTCGGACGTCTGCAAGCACTGCACCAACGCGGGCTGCCTGGACGTGTGCCCCACCGGTGCGATCTTCCGCTCGGAGTTCGGCTCCGTGGTGGTCCAGGATGACGTCTGCAACGGCTGCGGCACCTGCGTGGGTGCCTGTCCCTTCGGCGTGATCGAGCGTCGTGACGACGGCACCGTGTCCCCGCGGGTGGAGCACGACGGCGAGGTGCCCGGCATGGGCACCGCGAAGAAGTGCACCCTGTGCTACGACCGTCTGGTGGACGGCGAGCAGCCAGCCTGCTCGGCCACCTGCCCCACCACCTCCATCAAGTTCGGCGATCACGACGATCTGGTGGGAGATGCCCAGGAGCGCGTCCGTGAGCTGCATGAGCGCGGCATGACCGAGGCCCGCCTGTACGGCGCGAATCCGAAGGACGGCGTGGGCGGCATCGGTTCGGTGTTCCTGCTGCTGGATGAGCCGGAGGTGTACGGCCTGCCGCCGGACCCGCAGGTCTCCACCAAGTTCCTTCCGCAGATGTACCTGCGGGCCGGCGTGGCCGCCGCCGGCATGATCGCGGCCACGGCTCTGGCGTTCATGGGAGGCAAGCGGTGAGCATCTCCGATCTCGATTCCGATCGACCGCCCCAGGAGCCCCGCAAGGGACGCTCCGGGACGGGCCGCCGTCGGCGGCGGCGCGCGGGCCAGGTGGGAGCGGACGGCTCACGCGAGATGGCGCTGGTGGACGACGTCCAGTTCGACTCCTACTACGGGCGTCAGGTGGTCAAGGCTCCGCCGTGGCGAGGCCCGATCGCCGTGTACCTGTTCCTGGGAGGCCTGGCCGGTGGCTCCTCGCTGCTGTCCTATGGCGCCCAGCTGACGGATCGCCCGGCGCTGCGCCGCAACGGCCGTCTGCTGGCGCTAGGTGCGGTCGGCGTGGGCACGCTGGCCCTGATCGAGGACCTGGGCCGCCCGGAGCGCTTCCTGAACATGATGCGCACCGTCAAGATCAGCTCCCCGATGAGCCTGGGCACCTGGATCCTGGCTAGCTTCGGCACCATCTCCGGAGTGCTGGGCGCGGTCGAGGTGGATCGGATGCTGGGCGAGAAGGTCCCGCTGGGTGCGCTGCGTCCGCTGCTGAAGGCAGCGGAAGGGCCTGCTGCCCTGGGCCAGGCCGCCCTCGGCCCGGGACTCGCCTCCTACACGGGTGCGCTGCTGGGCGACACCGCAGTCCCCACCTGGTCCGCCGGTCGCAATCATATGTCCTACCTGTTCACCTCCTCCGCCTCGCTGGCCTCGGGGGGTGCCGCCATGATCACCACCCCGGTGGATCAGGCGCGTCCCGCGCGCGTGCTTGCCGCGGCCGGGGTGGTGGGAGATGTGCTCGCCTCCCGCGCCATGAAGGAGTCGATGCACCCCCTGGAGGCGGAGCCGCTGGAGACCGGCAGGCCGGGCCAGATGCTCGAGTGGGCGGAGCGCCTGGCGATCGGCGGCGGTGTGCTGGCCGTCCTCGGTGGCCGCAGCCGCGCCCTGTCGATGGCCGGCGGTGCTGCCCTGGTGGCTGCCTCGGTGCTCACCCGCTTCGGTGTGCTCGAGGCCGGGCTGGAGTCCACCAAGGATCCGCGCCGCGTGATCGAACCACAGAAGGCGCGCCTGGCCGCGCGGCGGGCCGCCGGCATCACCGACGACTCCATCACCACCTCAGGCTGAGCCGCCGGCTCTGTCGACGACGAGGGCGGTGGGAGCTCCTGGCTCCCACCGCCCTCGTTCGATCCGGTCTGCGCAGCGTCGTCGGCGTTCCGCACGGCCGGGGCGATCGATGCGCCCTCAGCGCACGTCGATGCCGGAGCCGACCACGGTCTCGCCGATCACCGGGTAGCCGGGCACCTCGCCGACCACCAGCAGGCCGCCAGAGGTCTGCGCATCGGCCAGCAACAGCAGATCCTCCTCGGCGATGCCGGACCCGGCGCGCACCTGGTCGCGCACCCAGTCGAGGTTGCGACGGGTGCCGCCGGAGATGTAGCCATCGCGGAGGGCCTCGGCCGCCCCGTCGATCAGCGGTACCGCGGCCCGGTCGATCACGGCTCCCACCCCGGAGGCCCGCACCATCTTGTACAGGTGCCCCAGCAGGCCGAAGCCGGTGACGTCGGTGGCCGCCTTCGCTCCGGCCTCAAGGGCGGCGACGGAGGCGTCACGGTTGAGCGCGGTCATGGTGTCCACGGCGGCCTGCGACACCTCGCCGGTGGCCTTCTGACGGTTGTTCAGCAGGCCCACGCCGATCGGCTTGGTCAGCGTCAGGGGCAGGCCTGCTTCCGCGGCGTCGTTGCGCAGCAGACGATCGGGGTGCGCGGTGCCGGTGACCGCCATGCCGTACTTGGGCTCGGGGTCATCCACCGAGTGACCTCCGATCACGGGGACACCGGCCTGGTTCGCGATCGCGAGGCCACCGCGCAGCACTTCGCGCAGCAGGTCGAAGGGGAGCACGTCCCGGGGCCAGCCCACCAGGTTGATGGCCACCACGGGAGTGCCGCCCATCGCGTAGATGTCCGAAAGAGCGTTGGCGGCGGCGATGCGACCCCAGTCGAAGGGGTCATCCACCACGGGGGTGAAGAAGTCCGCGGTGGACAGCACCGCCAGACCGTCCTGGACGCGCACGGCGGCGGCGTCGTCCCCGTCGTCCAGCCCCACGATCACCGAGTCGAACTGCTGACCGGCGAGGGCCGAGACAGCATCCTCCAGTTCACCGGGCGGGATCTTGCAGGCGCACCCTCCGCCGTGGGCCATCGTGGTGAGTCGGATCGTGTCAGCAGTCATGGATCGAGTCTAGAGTGCCTGTCATCAGGTCGGACGGGTCGATCGCCCCCCGTCAGCAGCAGGGGCCGTCAGGATCGGCACCGGACGGGTCGGTGCTGTACGCGCTCGCGGCCACCGACGGGGTATCGGCCGGGGACGGCGAGCAATGGCGGGGATTCGACCTTCCCGCCTGACCATCGGCCACGACCTGGTATTTTGGTTCTCGGAGGCGTACGTGTCCTGGTGGGCGCCCCGGTCTTCAAAACCGGTGAGACCGAGCATCTCGGTCTGGCGGGTTCGATTCCCGTCCGCCTCCGCCAGCATGCCCGCGCGCCGACGAGGAGGTCCGATGGTCGCCGACGAACAGGATCCGCGCCGTCGGATTCCCCGCACCGACCAGCTGCTCGGGCACCCGCAGGTGCGTGCCGCCGGGGAGGCCATGAGCGAGCGTGTGGTGCGCGGCATCGTCCGCGCTGCACAGGATCGGGCGCGCCGCGGCGACATCCCCCCCGAGCAGGTGCTGGAGGAGATCCTGGCGGCCGTCGGGGAGCGCCCCGCCGGCTCCCTGCGCCCCGTGCTGAACGCCACCGGTGTCATCGTCCACACGAACCTGGGGCGAGCGCCCCTGTCCGAGGTGGCCCGCCGGGCAGTGTCCGACGCGGCCGGGTACACCGATGTTGAGTTCGACCTGGCCACCGGTGCCCGTTCCCGACGCGGTGCCGGGGCGCGCGCCGCCCTGCTCGCCGCCTGCCCGCAGGCCGAGGACGCCCTGGTCGTCAACAACGGCGCAGCTGCCCTGGTGCTGGCCACCACAGCTCTGGCCGGCACCGGTGAGGTGGTGCTCAGCCGTGGCGAGATGATCGAGATCGGCGCCGGATTCCGCCTGCCGGACCTGATCGCCTCCGCCGGTGCACAGCTGCGCGAGGTCGGCACCACCAACCGCACCCACCTCGCCGACTACACCGACGCCCTCGGTGCGAACACGGGGTGCGTGCTCAGCATCCACACCAGCAACTACCGCATCATCGGCTTCACCAGCAGCGTCCCGATCGCCCAGCTGGCACCGGTGTGCCGGGAGGCCGGGGTGCCGCTGGTGGCGGACCTCGGCAGCGGCCTGCTGCAGCCTGAGCAGGCCCTGCCTGAGGAGCCCGACGCCGGCACCGCCCTGCGGGAGGGGGCGGACCTGGTGATCGCCAGCGGCGACAAGCTGCTGGGAGGCCCCCAGGCCGGGATCCTGCTGGGCAAGCGCGAGATCATCGCGCGCCTGGCCCGCCACCCCCTGGCCCGTGCCGTCCGGGCGGACAAGCTGGCCCTGGCCGCCGTGGAGGCCACCCTGACCGGTCCCACGCCACCAGTGCTCGCGGCACTGCGCACCGATCCCCGTCAGCTGCGTGCGCGGACCGAGCAGGTGGCGGCGCGCCTGGGCGCGCCCGTCGTCGAGCACGACGGCCGCGTGGGCGGCGGCGGTGGGGCGGAAGTGCCGCTGCCCGGCTGGGCGATCCAGCTGGAGGAGCAGCTCGCAACGGCGCTTCGCAGCGCAGACCCTGCCGTGGTGGGGACCGTGAAGGACGGCGCCTGCCTGCTCGACCTGCGCTGCGTGCCCCAGGCCCAGGACGACACGCTGACCCAGGCAGTGATCGCCGCTCGTGAGCGCCTGGCAGGCGCGCCAGGTCCCGGAGCGCACTCGAGGGCCGGAGCAGAACCGACGACCGGAGAAGAGCAGGAATGATGCAGGTCATCGCCACCGCCGGCCACGTCGACCACGGCAAGTCCACCCTGATCCGCGCGCTCACCGGCATCGAGCCGGACCGCTGGGCGGAGGAGAAGCGCCGTGGTCTCACCATCGACCTCGGCTTCGCCTGGACCACCCTGCCTTCGGGGCGCGAGGTCTCCTTCGTGGATGTCCCCGGGCATGAGCGGTTCCTGGGCAACATGCTCGCCGGCCTGGGTCCGGCCCCGATCGTGTGCTTCGTGGTCGCGGCCGATGCCGGCTGGCAGGCCCAGTCCGACGATCACCGCGATGCCGTCGCCGCCCTCGGCATCGACCAGGGCATCATCGCGATCACGCGCGCCGATCTGGCACCCGAGAGGATCGACGAGGTGGCGGCCCAGGTGCGCTCCGAGTTCGCAGGGACACCGCTGGCCGAGGCGCCTGCGGTCGCGGTCTCCGCCGTCACCGGCCAGGGGGTGGACGAGCTGCGGTCCGCCCTCGACGAGGCGGTGGAGCGCGCGCGCGTACCGGATGTCGGGGAGCGCGTGAGGCTGTGGGTGGACCGCTCCTTCACCATCTCCGGTGCCGGCACCGTGGTCACCGGCACCCTGGCCGCCGGCACCCTCACGAAGGGACAGCGCCTGGACCTGCACGGCGCCGAGCCGCGCGCACAGGTCGTCGTCCGGGGCCTGCAGAGCCGTGGGGGCCAGGTCGACAGTCTCGGCCCCGTCAGCAGAGCCGCGGTGAACCTGCGCGGTGTGGACCACGAGCAGGTCTCGCGCGGTGACGCGCTGCTGACGCCCGGCGCCTGGGAGCTCACCGACCTGGTCGACGTGCGCGGCATGACCGGGCAGGCCCTGGGCGACGCCCCGGAGGAGCTGACGGCGCACGTCGGGACCGCGGCGGTGGCCGCACGCGTGCGGCCCCTCGGCCGGCAGCATGCCCGGCTCACTCTGGACCGTCCGCTGCCGCTGACGACGGGGGACCGGATGGTGCTGCGCGGCAGCGGCTCCCACGCGGTGTACGCGGGCGTGCATGTGCTGGATGTGGACCCGCCCGCACTGGACCGGCGCGGCGACGGGGCCCGTCGTGCGGCTGTGCTCCAGCAGATGCCGCTGTCCGGGGACGCCCTCCTCGAGGTGCAGCGGCGAGGCGCGATCCCGGAGCGGGTGCTGCGGCGTCGTGGCATCCCGGTGCCGGACCCCCTGCCCGCGGGCGTCCGGCGTGTGGGGGAGTGGCTCGCGGACACGGACGCTCTCACCCGCTGGACCGAAGCGCTCAGCGCCGCTGCCGAGGCACATGCGCGCGCGAACCCGCTGGCAGCGGGACTGCCCGCGCGGGCCGCGCTGGACCTGCTGACGCTGCCGGACGAGTCACTGCTGGGACCTGTGGTGGCCGCGGCCGGGCTCGAGCATGTCGACGGTCGACTGCGCGCCCCGGGATCCGCTGCAGGACTGGGCGCTGCAGAGTCCGGGATCGCAGCGCTCGAGCAGCGGCTGCGCGACACCCCGTTCCAGGCACCCGAGGCGGAGGACCTCGCCGCGCTGCGTCTGGGGCCGCGGGAGCTGGCGGCCGCGGAGCGGCTGGGGCGTGTGCTGCGTCTGCCCGACGGCGTGGTCCTGCTGCCCACCGCTCCGGCCCTGGCGATGAGGGAGCTGGCCGCTCTGACCCAGCCGTTCACCACCAGCCAGGCCCGGCAGGCACTCGGCACCACCCGCCGCGTGGCGATCCCGCTGCTGGAGCACCTGGACGCACGTGGCTGGACCCGCCGCGTGGACGCCGGCCACCGGGAGATCGTGCGCTGATCCAGCATCACCCCGGTACCCCGCGGTGCTGCTGGTAGGTTCGCACGCCGTTCGCGCGCACAGCGACGCAGGCCGGTGCTCGGTACCGGGCATCGCCCGGGTGCGGCGTCCCGGTGTGAATGCTCAACTGCGGGGCTTCGTCCTGGTCGGACTCCGCATGGGGAGTACTCCCCATGGGCTGGAGGTGCTCGCCCACGTACCGTGGTGCCCATAGCGAGGCGATCAGGGAGAGGCTTCACCATGGCAGGGTTCTACGGGGGCGACACCGAGCAGATGCGTTCGCAGGCACAGGCCTGCGAGCTGGGCGCCCAGCGCATCCACGACATGACCAGCATGATCAGTGCTGCCATCGACGCGGTGCCGTGGTTCGGCCCCGATGCCGTTGCCATGCGTGCTCTGTGGCACGGCACGGTCAAGCCCGGCATGATCGCCAAGGCCGAGGACATCCGCGCCAAGGGCGTGGAGCTCGATCAGCACGCCACCGAGCAGGACCGCGCCTCCGGGCCCACCGATCTGGCCGGTCTCATCGACGTCGTCGGCGACATCCTCCGGGACATCCTGCCTCTGCCCACCAGTTCCGGTCTGCCGATCGGGCCGCACGTGCTGGACAACCTCAGGGACGGCCTGGGGGATCTGTTCCGCGGCGGCGGGTCGGGCGAGCAGGAGTTCTACGGTGGCCCCGGCTACGGGTCGCGCGGCCAGATGTTCGGTGAGGACCGCCCGGTGGGAACCCAGTTCGAGTGGAACCCCACGATCTGGGACGGTCCTGGCTTCTCCCGCGACGGCATCTCGATCGACCCGTACGGTGGCTTGAACTACAGCGCCGGCACCAACGTGACCACGGACGACTTCGGCAACACCACGGGCACCTTCGGCGCTCGGGGCAGTGGTGAGCTGGGCATCACCACTGACTACGATCTTCCCTTCGGCTTCGGGATGGACTCCACGCACCGCATCGGGATGGAGGCCTACGGTGAAGGCGGAGGCACCATGGGGCCGGACGGGTTCAGTGGTGGTGCCCGCGCAGGATCCGGCCTCTATGCAGAGCAGAACGTGGGGATCACCCACGACTCCGGAGCATCCGCCGCGATGACGACCAGCGGATGGGTGGGCGCGGACGCACACGCCAATGCTCACTCCCACGCCACCCGCAACGCCGACGGCAACGTCAACGGATGGACCTCCGGGTTCGACGTCGGTGCCTTCTCAGGTGCGCAGGTCACGCAGAAGTACGAACTCACCTCTCCCGGTGGATGGTTCACCGGCTCCACCTCGATCAGCGAGAAGGCCGGTGCGGGTGCCGGCCTGAGCTCGGGCTACACCGTCTCCACGGATGAGGTGTCCTTCTCCATCGGCGGTCATGCGGCGAAGGTGCTCGGGCTGGGTGGCTCCACCAGCATCGGCATGAACCCGAATGCGATCGTGGATTCGTTCACGCCGGGTGACTACAACCTCGATGACGCCCTCCGCGATGGCGGAGCCTTCATCGGTGACCTCGGTGACGCCACCTCGAAGTACAGCCCCTTCTGGTGAGCAGGAGCGCGCAGCGGGGGTCAGCCGCGCTCTGGCTGATCCCCTGATCGCTGCCCGGTGCTTCCGTGCTCTGATCTAGTCAGTGCCGGTGGGGCTGCGACAGCCACTGCTGGTGGGCCTCCTGCAGCGCTGCACCGGCCCTCAGATACCACGGCGACAGCCCGGTGCTCTCATCGGCGGACTGCATCTTCCGCAACGGCGTGACCGGAACGATCCTACCGTCCCGCAGCTGAAGCGCGACAGCGGAGCCGGGGTCGGCGGCGCCGGGCACGACGACCCGCGCAATCTGCTGCCAGGGCACGCTGGTGCGGGATCCCAGCCCGGAGGACCAGGAGACTCCCTGGCCGTCGACTCGAGCGCTGGTGCGCCATCCGACCATCGCTATCGCCACCCCGACCAAGGCGATGAGCGCGCCGATGAGCACGAAGATCAGCCCAGCCACGATCGAGCCGCGCGTCAGGGGCGCCAGGCCGTACAGCCCGGTGAACGCGCCGAACAGCATGATGATCGCTCCGATCCACATCAGGATCGTGCTGTTGCTGGAACGGACGGTCCGCGCAGGCATAGGTCAGCCCTTGGCGCGCGGCTGCTTGACCGGGGGTTCACCGAGCTCGGCGTGCTCGGCGGTCACCGAGTCGACGTCGCCGCCGCTCACGGTGAGGTCCTCGATGCGACCCAGGGCCACCAGGTCCGAGCGGGCCGCCTCCAGGTGCGAGGCCGATGCCCCGGGCGCCACCAGGGTGACCCGCAGGATCGGGGTCTTCTGGGACACCTTCGCATCGGACTTGATGCGCCGCACCGCGATCACGGCCTGGGAGAGCGCATCCAGCAGCGCGGCGTCCTGACCGGCTGAGGCCTCACGCAGCGGCGCGGCTTCCGGCCAGGGCTGCGTGTGCACGCTGCCCTCGCGCCACCAGGACCACACCTCCTCGGTGGCGAACACGATCACCGGGGCGAACAGGCGCAGCAGCACCTCCAGCGTGATCGCCAGAGCCGCTCGGGCCGAGGCCGCGGCCTGCTCCCCGGCCTGGCCGTGCGCACGCTCCTTCACCAGCTCGATGTAGTCGTCGCAGAACATCCAGAAGAACGGCTCGACCACGTTCAGGCTGCGCGCGTAGTCCATGTCGTCGAACGCCACCGTGGCCTGCTCGACCACCTCGGCCAGCCGCGCCAGCAAGGCGCGGTCCAGCGGCTCGGTCACGGCCGACGGGTCCGCCGCCAGGCGCCCGGCCGGATCGGCGGGGGCCGGGCCGAAGCCGAGCGCGAACTTGGAGGCGTTGAGGATCTTGATCGCCAGGCGGCGGCCGATCTTCATCTGCCCCTCGTCGAAGGCGGTGTCCACGCCCTGACGGGCACTGCCGGCCCAGTAGCGCACGCCGTCGGAGCCGTGCTGCTGCAGCAGGCCGATCGGGGTGACCACGTTGCCCTTGGACTTCGACATCTTCTTGCGGTCCGGGTCCAGGATCCAGCCGTTGATCGAGGCGTGCTTCCACGGCAGGGAGTCCTGCTGCAGGTGGGAGCGCACGATGGTGGAGAACAGCCAGGTGCGGATGATGTCGTGCCCCTGGGGGCGAAGGTCCATCGGGTAGACCTTGGCGAACAGGTCCTCGTCGTGGCCCCAGCCGCCGGCGAGCTGCGGGGTCAGGGAGCTGGTGGCCCAGGTGTCGAGGATGTCGGGGTCCGCGGTGAACCCGCCCGGCTGATCGCGCTGAGACTCCTCGAAGCCGCTCGGCACGTCGATGGTGGGGTCGATCGGCAGGGACTCGACCGGGGGAGTGAGCACACGCTCGTAGTCCGTCTCGCCGTTCGCATCGACCGCGTACCAGATCGGGAAGGGCACCCCGAAGAAGCGCTGGCGGGAGATCAGCCAGTCACCGGTCAGGCCCTCCACCCAGTTGCGGTAGCGGGACTCCATGTGACCCGGGTGCCAGGCCAGCTCGCGGCCCCGCCCGATCAGGCGCGAGCGCAGGCCGTCCTGCGACTGGTCGCGGCCACCGTTGGCCAGGTACCACTGGCGACTGGTCACGTACTCCAGCGGCTTGTCACCGTTCTCGTAGAACTTCACCGGGTGGCTGATCTTCTTCGGCTCCCCCACCAGGTCACCGGTCTCGGTGAGCATCTCCACCACGCGCTTCTGGGCGCTGAACACGGTCAGCCCCGCCAGCTCGGCGTAGCGGGCGATGCCCTCCCGGGAGGTGATCCAGGGAGCGTCGGCCACGAAGCGACCGTCGCGGCCGATCACCGAGCGGGTGGGCAGGTCCAGCTCGCGCCACCAGATCACGTCAGTGGAGTCGCCGAAGGTGCAGATCATGGCGATGCCCGCGCCCTTGTCGGCCTGCGCCAGGGGGTGGGGGTTCACCGGCAGCTCCACCCCGAACAGGGGAGAGGTGACGGTGGTGCCGAACAGGTGCTGGTAGCGCTCGTCGTCCGGGTGGGCCACCAGGGACACGCACGCCGGCAGCAGCTCGGGGCGGGTGGTCTCGATGAACACCGTCTCCCCGGAATCGCCGGTGCGGGAAAAGCCGATGCGGTGGTAGGCGCCCTCGCGGTCGCGGTCCTCCTGCTCGGCCTGCGCCACGGCAGTGCGGTAGGTGACGTCCCACATGGTGGGGGCCTCCGCCTGGTAGGCCTGGCCGGCCTGCAGGTTCTCCAGGAACGCCCGCTGGCTCACCGCGCGGGAGCGGGAGTCGATGGTCTGGTACGAGTAGTCCCAGTCCACCGAGAGGCCCAGGGTGCGGAACACCTCCTCGAAGGACTTCTCGTCGATCTCGGTGAGCTTCTCGCACAGCTCGATGAAGTTGCGACGTGAGATCGGCAGCTGGTTGGCGGCCTTCGCGGACTTGTTGTCGCCGCCCTCCTGCGGGGGAGTGAAGTCCGGGTCGTACGGCAGGGAGGGGTCACAGCGCACCCCGTAGTAGTTCTGCACTCGGCGCTCGGTGGGCAGGCCGTTGTCGTCCCAGCCCAGCGGGTAGAAGCAGTTCTTGCCGCGCATGCGCTGGTAGCGCACGATCATGTCGGCCTGGGAGTAGCCGAACACGTGGCCGATGTGCAGGGACCCCGAGGCCGTGGGCGGCGGGGTGTCCACGCTGAACACCTGCTCTCGCGTGGTGTCCCGGTCGAAGGCGTAGTCCTTGCGCTTGCTCCATACGCCGTCCCACTTCGCCTCCAGGCCCTCCAGGGAGGGGCGATCGGGGACAGTGGATCCGGGGGGGGACCCGGGGGCGGTGCCGGCGGTCGTGCCGGCGTCCGGGCGCGCAGAGGTTTCGGTCATGGCCGCCATTGTTCCAGGATGAGCGCGCAGGTGCACGACGGGCCGGTGTCGGTGCCATCACGCCGGGCAGCAGGGGCCCGTAGCCTGGAGACATGGCTCCGGATCGCATCGCTGTCGTCTCCGACGTCCATGGGAACGTGACCGCCTACGAGGCGGTGCTCGCCGATATCACCGATCGCGGCATCGATGTGGTGGTGAACCTGGGGGACGTGGCGGGCAAGGGGCCGCGGGGCTCCCACGCCGTGGCCCTCACCCGCCAGCGCTGCGCGGCGACGGTGCGCGGCAACTGGGAGGGCTACCTCACCGCCGAGGATCCGCCCCGCAACCCGGCTCTGCACTGGTGGCGCAGTGAGCTGACCGAGGCCGACAAGGAATGGCTGGGCGCCCTGCCCGCAGTGATCGACCTCGAGCTGAGCGGGCGCGGTGTGCGGCTGCTGCACGCCTCGGCGGTCGACGAGTTCACCCGGGTGCGCCACGACCACTCGGACGAGGAGTTCGCGGGCATGTTCGCCAGCACCCCCTTCACCCGGGACCGGGAGGTGCTGGGGTCGGGCCCCGGCGATGTCGGCGGTTTCTCGCCGACGGTGGTGGTGTACGGCGACATCCACGATGCCTACCTGGAGGTCCGCTCGGGCCGCACCCTGGTGAACGCCGGCAGCGTGGGCAACTCCCTGGACGGCGACACCGCTGCGTCCTACGTGATCCTGGAGGGACGGCTCGACGCCGCCGATGCCCCCTTCGGGATCCAGTTCGTGCGGGTCCCCTATGACATCGAGGCCGAGATCGCAGTGGCCCGGGAGCTGGACATGCCTGACTGGGAGCCCTACGCGATCGAGCTGCGCACCGGGGTGTACCGGGGGCTGCATGCCCAGCTGGGGCTGACGGTGGAATGAGCGGTCGCGACATCGTCTGCCGTGATGACGCGGGGACGGCTGCTACCGGGCGGGAGGTCGACAGTGGTGCGCATGTGTGCATCGCAGGTGATGCACACGTGATGAGGAAGGTGCTCACGGCACCCGCGCGGTCCACTCCTCGGTGCCGAACTTGGTCTCCACCAGCTCGCGTGCGCGGCCCAGCTCCTCCTCGGTGTAGGTGGCGGGACGGGTGTCGTAGCGGCCGCGGAAGTACTGCAGGAACCCATCGATGATCTGCTCGCGGGCAAGGCCCGTCTGCGACCGCATCGGGTCCACCCGCTTGTTGGCGCTGCGGGTGCCCTTGTCCGAGAGCTTCTCCCGGCCGATCCGCAGCACCTCACCCATCTTGTCGGCGTCGATGTCGTAGGCCAGGGTCACGTGGTGCAGCAGCACACCGCCGGCGAAGCGCCGCGGGGCGGCCCCGCCGATCTTGCCCTGCTCGGAGGCGATGTCGTTCAGCGGCACGTACCGGGCGTTGACCCCGATCTCCGCGAGCGCGCCCATCACCCAGTCGTCGAGGTAGGCGTAGGCCTGCTCGAAGCTGAGGCCCTCCACCAGGGAGGTGGGCACCACCAGGGAGTAGGTGAGGCAGTTGCCGGGCTCCATGAACATCGCGCCACCGCCGGTGATGCGCCGCACCACCCCGATGCGGTGCCGCTCCGCGCCCTCGGCGTCGATCTCGTTGCGCAGCGACTGGTAGGAGCCGATCACCACCAGGGGGGAGTCCCAGTCCCAGATGCGGAACATCGGGCCGCGGCGGCCGGCCACCATCTCCAGCGGCAGCACCTCGTCGAGCGCCACGTGCAGCACCGGCTCCATCACCACCGGCTCGAACACCTCGAACGTGAGCTCGTCCCAGCTGCTCGCGTGACCGAGCGCCCGCCGCACGGCGATCGCCACCGCCTCGGCGTCGAAGCCGATCATCTGCACCGGCTCCGGGCGGGCGTCGAGGCGCGCTGTGATCGCAGCAGCCAGCTCGGCCGCAGTGGCCTCGATGGGCATGCCGGTCAGCGCGTCGCCGATGTCCTCCAGGGCCTCATCGGGCTCCAGGAAGAAGTCGCCGAACACGTGGACGGTGCTGATCTTCTCGTCGTTGGCCTCGACATCGACGGAGACCAGCTTGCCTCCGCGCACCTTGAACTCTCCGCGCATGTGCGGCTCTCCTTCTCGTGGTCGTCGTTCGTATGGTGAGGCCCGAGGCTGACTCAGGGCTTAGTGGCCAGGGACAGCAGCGCCGCATGGACCGCGCTGACCAGGTCCTCGGGGGTGTCGCCCTTGGCGGCCTGGATGACGTAGGTACGGCCGTCGAACTCGCGGGTCACCCGCGGCAGCAGGGTCTTCCAGTTCTTGGAACCGCCCACGGACACCAGGAACGTCCCCGCACGGGGATCGCCCTCGCGGCGCACCCGGACGCCGAGCATGTCCGCCTCCAGGTCCGGCTGGCGGCGGGCCACCAGGGGGAACCCGGCGGCGGCCAGCAGATCGGGATCGAACACGTCCCACAGCAGGGCCCGCACCTCCTCGAAACCCACCGAGGCGGGCTCGCCGATGAACTCCGGCAGGTTCGGCACGTAGGCCGCGTCGTTGCGCCAGCGCTCGCCGGAGCTGATCGCCCGCAGCCTGCGCACGGCGCGGTCGCGGGTCTCGTCGTCGGTCAGGGACCCGATGTTCAGGGCGAAGGTGCGGTGCGGCCGCGTGCCCACCAGCCACACGGGCGAGCCCTCCTCGACGGCGTCGAACTCCAGGCCCAGACCGGTGCCGCTGGCCCCGACCTGCAGCCAGGCACCGGGCCCGCGCCGTGAGGTGCTGAACCGCACTGGCCGCCCGTACAGCTCATCGGCGGCCAGGCGCAGGGTGTCCAGGTGGGAGCGGAACTCCGCGACCAGGTCCTGGTCCAGCAGGCGGCGGGGGGAGCCGGCCCGGAACACCGAGGTGGAGGGGGCGTCCTCGCTGAGCTCACCGATGAGCCGCCAGAACTCCGCGCGCTTGGGGTCCTTCTTGACCAGTCGCTTCGTGAACGTCGCCCAGGTGGTGCGGATCAGGCGCTCGTCGGTCACCTCGAGGTTGCTCTTGCGGTGTTTGGGCATCAGCAGCACCAGGCGGCTCTCTGGTGTGGGCAGGGCCGCCAGGGCATCGCCCACCTGAGCGTCATCGACGGGCCCGTCCACCGTGATGTCGATGGCGATGCGGGCAGCCGGATCGGCATCGACCGATGCCTCCAGGTCGAACTGCTCGCTGCCGGTGCGGGAGGAGGTGCGGAAGGCGCTCAGCCCGTCCTCGGACCGCAGGATGACCTCGCCGAACGCGGAGCGGGCCTTCGGATCGCGCAGCACGTACTCGAGCATGTGCCGCACCAGCTCCTCGCGCTTGGTGCGCTTGGTGATATCACCGGTGCCGGATCCGCCGGCCACGGCGCGCTGGGACATGTCGAACGCGTAGGAGATCATGCGTCCGGTGGACAAGGACGAACGTGCCACGGCGTGCTCCTTCTTTCGGCGGGCGCGAACGCGCCACCTGCTCACTCTACGGAACCGGGGCCCCGGGCATAGATCTGTCGCACCAGATCCTCGATCGCGGGCTCGGCCAGGGACAGGTCCCGCACCTCGGCCTGCGCGCCGATCGCCGACAGCAGGGCGGGCACGGTCAGCCGCGCACCCTGGAAGCGGATCCGGTGGCGGATCCCCTCCGCCTCCACGGCCGCCGGCTCGGCACCGGCCGGCAGCTCCAGCACCTGCCGCGGCTGGGCGAGATCGACCACCAGTTCACGGGGAGCCCCGAGGCTCTGGCGGAACCCCGCCAGGGCCCCGTCGTAGGCGATGGTGCCGGAGTTCACCACCACGATCCGTTCGCAGAGGCGCTCCACGTCGCTCATGTCGTGGGTGGTGAGGAACAGGGTGGTGCCGCGCTCTGTCCGATCCTCGCGGAGGAACCGCCGCAGTCCCTCCTTGGAGACCATGTCCAGGCCGATGGTGGGCTCGTCCAGGATCACCAGCGCAGGGGAGTGCAGCAGCGCGGCCGCGACCTCGCCGCGCATCCGCTGGCCCAACGACAGCTGCCGCACCGGCTGGTCCAGGAACGCAGTCAGGTCCAGCCCCTCGGCCAGGCGCTCCAGACGGGCGTCCCGGGCGGCGTCGGTGAGGCGATGCATGGCGGCCAGGATCCGGTAGGAGTCGCGCAGCGGCAGGTCCCACCACAGCTGGGAGCGCTGCCCGAACACCACCCCGATCTCGCGGGCCAGCAGCCGGCGCTCGGGCACCGGCTGCCTGCCCAGCACCCGCACCTGCCCGGAGGTGGGCTGCAGGATCCCGGTCATCATCTTGATGGTGGTGGACTTCCCGGCCCCGTTGGCACCCACGAAGCCCACTGCCTCACCGCGCTCGACGGTGAGGGTGATGTCGTCCACCGCCCGCACCACGCGCCTGCGGCGCAGGCGGGAGCCGTCGGCCTTGGCACGCACCACGTAGTCGCGCCGCAGCGCCGAGAGCTCGACGGCGGGGCCTGACGTCGACGGGGCGGGCCCGGCCGGCTGATCGGGCGCGCTCGGCTGATAGGGCCCGCCCGGCTGCGCGGGGTCGGTGTGCTCGTTCATCCGCCTGCTCCTGTGTACGTGCGGATCCCCGCGCGCCACAGCAGCGCAGCGAGGGCCCAGGTGAGGATCGCCGCCGGCACGCCCATCCAGCCGGTCCACTGCGGCAGCAGCATCGGCCCAGGCAGGTCCAGCAGCACGAGGGTGGGGGCGTAGGCCACCAGGGTCGCCGGGATCACGAAGGTGAAAAAGGCCCGCATGGGCAGGGCGAACACCGCACCGGGGGTGGAGGCCACGTAGTTGCCGCCGTAGGTGAAGGCGTTGGCGAACTCGCGGCCGTCGATCAGCCAGAACTGCATGGCACCGGCCATCGTCAGCAGTGCGCCGAAGATCGCGGCGCCCGCCAGCGGAGCGATCACCGCCAGCGCGAGGGTGGTTGCCGTGGGGGTGAAGCCGGCGATCCCCAGGGCCACCACGTACATGCCCAGGCCCACCAGGATCCGCCCGATGCGCCGCAGGGACAGGTCCAGGCTGGAGATCTGCAGCAGCATCGGCACGGGCCGGATCATCAGGGTCTCCAGCTTCCCGGACTTGATGTACGTGGAGAGCCCGTCGATCTCCCCCAGCAGCAGATCAGCGATCCCGAAGGCCAGGGAGCCCAGGCCGTACACCACCGCGACCTGCGGCAGTGTCATCCCGCCCAGGGTGCCCACGTTGGCCAGGATCACCCACAGCTCCAGGAACTCCACGCCCACCATCAGGGCCTGCCCCAGCAGGTCGGAGACGAAGCTGGCGCGGTAGCTGGCCTGGGAGCGGATGCGCGACCCGTACAGGGTGCGCACCATGCGGGCGGTGGACACGGGCCGGTGCGCCCGCGGCTCGGAGGGCCGGGATCTCGAGGTCTCAGCCACCCTGCACCTCCAGTGAGCGCACCCCGGCGCGCAGCATCAGCACCGACGCACCGCCGAGCACCACGACCCATACCACCTGCACCCCGATCAGCGGCAGTGCGTCGAGTGGCGCTACCCGCCCGGACAGCGCGTCGATCGGGGTCTGGACCATGGAGGGGAACGGGGTGGCGCGGGCGATGGCCAGCAGCCAGTCCGGGAACCACACGATCGGGATCAGGAAGCCCGAGAGCAGGTTCATCACTGCTGTGTACACCGTGGTCAGGCCCCGGTTCTCCACCAGCCAGAACGCCGCCAGGTTCACCATCGCATCGGCCAGGAACGCCACCGTGATTGCCAGCATCACCGCGACCGCCCCCAGCAGATGGGACAGCGGATCGGGGGGCAGCGCGATCCCGGTGACGACGGCCCCGATCAGCATCGGTGGGATCCCGCGGGCCAGCAGCAGGTAGGCCGAGCGGCCCAGCTTCGCGGCATAGAGCTGCCCCAGCAGGTCCACGGGTCGCAGCAGGTCGATCGCGACGTCGCCCTGGCGGATCCGCAGGGCGAGCTCGCGGGTGCCGAACACCTCGATCGGGGCCAGCAGCGCCTGGCCCAGCCACACGTAGGTGGCGGCCTGCAGGGCGTCGTAGCCGTTCAGCTCCCCGCCGGCGGTGCCGATCGCGGCCAGCATGATGGAGGCGCGGATGAACCCGAAGATGGTGTTGGTGAACACGCCGGCGGCCGTGGCCATGCGGTACGTGGAGTACTGCCGGAAGGATGCGGCGGCAATCCTCCGGTATGCGAGCACTCGCGCGAGCCTAGTCCCGTGGTGACCTGCGAACAAGGGCCAGGCCGTGGAAGAGTCGCAGGTGGCCCGCTAGCGTGTGTCCATGCCGTCCTACGTGCATCGTGTCCCGGGGGCACTGGCACCGTACGTTCGCTCCTGCGTGGGGTACGACTACCGCCTCGCACCGGAGGCCGCCCACCACGGGCTGCCCTCCACGGGCATCACCGTGATCATCGCGTTCGACGAGCCCTTGGACTGCTCCTGGCTCGACGGTGCGCAGCGGGCGCGATACGACACGCTTCTGGCCGGTCTGCACACCCGGCCGTCCCTGATCCGCACCCACGGGCATCAGCACGGGATCCAGCTGTCGGTGACGCCCCTGGGGGTGCGCGCCCTGTTCGGGGCCCCGGCCGGTGCCTTCGCTCAGGTTCTCGTGGACGGCGACGACGACTCCCGCATCCCGGCCGACCTGCAGCGCCGACTCCAGGACATTCCCTGGCGCGACCGGTTCCGCCTGGTGGACGAGCACCTGCTGCGTCGCATCGATCCAGCAGGGGCCAGCATCCGTCCCGAGCTCGCTCGAGCCTGGCACCTCCTGGGAACACGCGCCGGTGCGATCAGGGTGAAGGACGTGGCGGGGGAGGTGGGCCTCTCGCGCAGGCAGCTGCTCACCACGTTCCGCCACGAGTTCGGCGTGACTCCCACGCAGGCCCGGCGCCTGGCGCGGTTCGACGCGGCGCAGCAGCTGCTGAAGACCGGGTGGCAGGCCGCCGAAGTCGCTGCCCGGGTGGGGTATGCCGATCAGCCCCACCTGAACCGTGAATGGAGAGCGCTGGCCGGGGTCACGCCGAGCCAGATGCTCGACGACTTCCCCGTCGTCCAAGACGAGGTGCCCTGACCGCGCGCATGCTGGTCACATGACCACACCACAGCTGTACCACTGCCTCCGCTCCACCGACGCCGATCGCACGATCGCCTTCCTCACCGCACTGGGCTTCACCGAGAAGCTGGTGTTCCGCGACCCCGAGGACCCGACGATCGTGCACCACGCCCAGTTCCAGTGGCGGGACCACGGCGGGCTCATGCTCGGGTCCGTCCGCGGCGACGAGGAGGAGACCGCTCCCTGGTTCCGGCCCGGCGCATCCGTGTGCAACCTGGTCGTCCCCTCCGACGAGCAGGTCGACGAGGTCCTGCGCCGGGGCGTCGAGGCCGGTGGACGCGTGGCCGCCGAACCCAGCGAGCCTCCGCATGGCGGCCGCACCGCCGGGCTCCTCGACCACGACGGGAACTACTGGAACATCGACTCCTACCCCGGGGAGTGAGGGCGCGCCCCCCGCGTAGGCTGGGCACATGACCGATGCTGCGCCCCTCACCGCCGTCGTCACCGGAGCCTCCTCCGGCATCGGCCGTGCCACCGCCGTACGTCTCGTCGCCGACGGCTGGCGGGTCCTGGCCGTCGCCCGCCGCGAGGAGAAGCTCGCCCAGCTCGCGGAGCAGACCGGCTGTGAGGTGCTGAGCGTCGACGTCACCGACGACGACTCCGTGGCCCGCCTGGCCGAGCGTTCGCGGGAGCTGTTCGGCGAGACCCTCAATGCCGTGGTGCACGTGGCCGGCGGCGCCCTGGGGGTGGAGCCGGTCGCTGAGGCGGACCTGTCCAAGTGGCAGGGCATGTACGACATGAACGTGCTCGGGGCCCTGCGGGTCACCCGCGCCCTGCTGCCCGCCCTGCGGGAGAGCGGCCGCGGCGACGTCCTGTTCGTCACCTCCGTCGCCGCGCACGAGGCCTACCCGGGCGGCTCCGGGTACAACGCCGCCAAGGCGGGTGAGCACATGTTGGCCCGCGCCCTGCGCCTGGAGCTGAACGGGGAGAAGGTGCGGGTCATCGAGATCGCCCCCGGCATGGCGCACACCGAGGAGTTCTCCCTCACCCGCCTGGGCGACCAGGCCGCTGCCGACAAGGTGTACGAGGGCGTTCAGAAGCCGCTGACCGCCGAGGACTGCGCCGACGTCATCTCCTACGCCCTGAACGCCCCGCACCACGTGAACCTGGATCTCGTCACGGTGCGCCCCCTCGCGCAGGCCGCCGCCCACGCGGTGGCCCGCGGGAAGGGCGTGTGATGGCCGCAGGCCCCGGCGGGGGCGGCCGCGGAGGCGGCGGGAGAGGGCACCACGGGATGCCCGAGATCACCCTGCCGCCCGGCCAGAAGCCCGACACCCGCCGCGTGATGCGGCTGTTCACCCCGTACCGCGGCACCATCGCTGCAGTGCTGCTGCTGATCGCCGTGGGCGCCGCCGCCGGGGTGATCTCCCCGTTCCTGGTGCGCGAGATCGTGGACGTGGCCCTGCCCGAGCAGCGCATGGACCTGCTGGCCTGGTGCGTCGGCGGACTGATCGCCGTCACCGTGGTCTCCAGCGCCCTCGGGGTCACCCAGTCGATGCTGTCCACCCGCGTGGGCCAGGCCGTCATGCACGACCTGCGGGTCGCCGTGTACGGGCACCTGCAGCGGATGGGGCTCGGCTTCTTCACCCGCACCCGCACCGGTGAGATCCAGTCCCGCATCTTCTCCGACATCGGGTCCATGCAGGCCGTGGTCACCAACGTGATGACCCAGATCGTCTCCAGCGCCGCAGGCATCGTGATGGCCCTGGTGGCGATGGTGGCCCTGGACTGGCGGCTGACGCTGTTCTCCTTGATCTCCATGCCGTTCGCGGTGTGGATGAACCGTCGCGTGGGCCGTCGGCGCCGCGAGATCGTCAAGGCCCGCCAGGAGAAGGCCGCAGACCTCTCCGCCGGGATCCAGGAGTCGCTGTCCGTCTCCGGGATCCTGTTGGGCACCACCATGGGCCGCACCCGCGCCCTGACCGAGAGCTTCGCCGTGGACTCCCGGGGCCTGGCGGACCTCGAGATCCGCTCCGAGATGGCCGGCCGCTGGCACATGGCCGTGTTCAGCACGCTGATGGCGATCTTCCCCGCGCTCACCTACCTGCTGGGCGGGTACCTTCTGTTCACCGCCGATGAGCCCGGCACCCTCGGCGGCGTGGGCGGGACCGGGGTCACCATCGGCACCCTGGTCGCCTTCATCTCCCTGCAGACCGGTCTGTTCCCCCAGGTGAACGGGCTGCTGCGGGTGGCCACCCAGGTCAACAGCTCGCTGGCCCTGTTCACCCGGGTGTTCGAGTACCTGGATGCCCCGATCACCATCGACGACGCCCCCGGCGCCCGCGCGCTGGACCCCGAGCAGGTGCGCGGCGAGATCCGCTTCGAGGACGTGGACTTCACCTACCCCGGCGCCGACGAGCCCACCCTGCACGGCATCGACCTGGTGGTCCCGGCGGGCAGGCACACCGCCCTGGTGGGTGCCACCGGCTCCGGGAAGACCTCCACCGGCTATCTGATGGCCCGGCTCTACGACCCCACCGGCGGGCGCATCACCCTGGACGGGCACGACCTGCGCGAGGTGGCCATGGAGTCCCTGGCCGCGTGCCTGGGCGTGGTCACCCAGGAGACGTACCTGCTGCACGCCACCATCGCGGACAACCTGCGGTTCGCCCGGCCCGACGCGACCGACGAGGACCTGATCGTCGCCTGCCGGATCGCCCAGATCCACGACCACATCGCGGCCCTGCCCGAGGGCTACGGCACCGTGGTGGGCGAGCGCGGCTACCGCTTCTCCGGTGGGGAGAAGCAGCGCCTGGCGCTGGCCCGCACCATCCTGCGGGACCCCCCGGTGCTGCTGCTGGACGAGGCCACATCCGCCCTGGACGTGGCCACCGAGCGGGCCATGAGCGGCGCGCTGGATGCCGTGGCGCGCGGCCGCACCACCGTCTCGATCGCCCACCGCCTCTCCACCGTGCGCCACGCCGACCAGATCGTGGTGCTGGAGAAGGGCGACATCGTCGAGCGCGGCACCTACGAGGAGCTCATCGCGGCCGGAGGGGCCTTCGCGGCTCTGGCCGCCCAGGACGCGCGCGAGGGCGAGCACGGGGAAGGGGCCGAGCTCGAGGAGCGCGCCGAGCGGGAGCTGGAGGAGCAGCGCGAGGACCGCGCCCGGCGTGAGGAGCAGGCCCTGGAGAAGAACATGACCATCGAGGGGGCCTTCCGGGTCGAACCCTGACCGATCTCATACCAAAGTCAGGGTCGAGTACACCCATGGCGGGATGCAGTGCGCCGTGATCCGCGGAACCATGGAGTCAACGCCCGGCGGGATCCCGCCGCGATGGACTCTCATGGGAGGAGCGGACATGACGACCACCACTGATCATCACCGAGGCACCGCCGCCCCCCACCGCTTCCCGCGGAAGCCTGCTGTGGGCCGTCCGGTGCTGTTCGCCGTGATGCTCAGCGTCGCGGCCCTGTTGCTGCTTGCCGTGCTGATCGCCGGACCCTCACTGCCGATCCCGCTGATGATCGCCGCCGCCGTCGGCGCGCTCGGCCTGGTGGTGCTCAGCTGGACGGTGGCCGGTCCCCGGCTCTGAGGAACCGGTTCTCAGACGTCGATCTCGATCTCGCCCTCCCCGCGCGAGACGCAGGTGATCATGTTGGAGTCCTTCTCGTCGTCCATGAGGAATTCGTCCAGGTGCTCCACCTCGCCGCTGACCAGTGGGACCATGCAGGTGCCGCACACGCCGCCCTCGCAGGAGTAGTCCATGGAGATCCCTGCGTCCAACAGGGCCTGCAGCAGCGATTGGCCCTCCGCGACCTCGACCGTGATGCCGGACTTCAAGCACTTGGCGGTGAACGGTTCTCCGAACAGGGACATGCTCGCTCCTCGGGTGGATCAATGGCGCAGGCCGACGGTTCGGGCCCGATGCACCACCCAGGATGTCACGGCCACCCGGTGAGGTGACAGGACCCGTTCAGCCGCGTGAGCGCCGTTACACGGATGAGGCCGCCGCCCCGCCCCAGCACTGACCCCCCGCTTACGCCCACCGCCGGTGCCTGGCTACACTGACCGCATCGGCATCGACCCGGCCATCACCGGTGAGCCGCGGGAAGAACAGCCGCCACCCCCACCTCGGCGCCGAGTCGCAGCGGGGGAGTCGGCCCAGTAGAACCCGCCGGGACCAGCCCGTCACAGCTGAGGAACAAGGGGATCCCCCGCGCCGGCCCGCTGGCGAGAGGGTCAACCGAGGTGGTACCGCGCAGGCCGCGCCCGCAGGGGCAGCGGCGGCGTCCTCGGGCAGCACAGCCGCAGTCCGCCACCCTCTGGAAGGTCCCCCATGGTCTACCCGGTCACCGGAGCCGCCCTCGTCCCCTCCCCGAACCTGCCCGAGCTCGAGGAGCGCATCCTCGCGTTCTGGCGTCAGGACGACACCTTCCGCACCTCCATCGCCCAGCGCGACGGCGCCGACGAGTACGTGTTCTACGACGGCCCGCCCTTCGCC
This sequence comes from Brachybacterium epidermidis, assembly GCF_015209585.1. Lineage (GTDB taxonomy): Bacteria > Actinomycetota > Actinomycetes > Actinomycetales > Dermabacteraceae > Brachybacterium > Brachybacterium epidermidis. The sequence goes on along the minus strand of NZ_JADEYR010000004.1, from coordinate 54,002 downwards.
AACGGCCTGCCGCACTACGGGCACCTGCTGACTGGCTTCGTCAAGGACGTGGTGCCGCGCTTCCGCACCATGTGCGGCCAGAAGGTGGACCGCCGCTTCGGCTGGGACACCCACGGCCTGCCCGCGGAGCTGGAGGCCATGCGAGAGCTCGGCATGACCGAGAAGCACGAGATCGAGCAGATGGGGGTTGGCCAGTTCAACGCCGCCGCCGAGGCCTCGGTGCTGACGTACACCAAGGACTGGGAGGAGTACGTCGAGCGGCAGGCCCGCTGGGTGGACTTCGAGAACGATTACAAGACCCTGGATGCCTCCTTCATGGAGTCCGTGCTGTGGGCGTTCAAGACCCTGTACGACCGCGACCGCGCCTACGAGGGCTACTCAGTGCTGCCGTACTGCTGGAAGGACCAGACCCCGCTCAGCTCCCACGAGCTGCGCATGGACGACGACGTCTACCAGATGCGGCAGGACCCCTCGGTCACCGTCCCCTTCCCCTTCACCGGGGACAAGGCCGCCCAGCTGGGCATCGAGGGCGTGCGGGCGATTGCCTGGACCACCCCCCCGTGGACCCTGCCCACCAACTTCTCCCTGGCCGTCGGCCCCGAGGTCACCTACGTGGTGGTCCCGGCCGGCCCCGAGGGCGCGGCCGACGGCGCCGCCGCCGGTGAGGTCCGCTATCTGCTGGCCGCCGAACTGCTGGCCGCGCATGCGAGCCTGCTGGGCTACGCCGACGCCGAGGCCGCCCAGGCCGCGGTCGAGGAGCGCAGCTTCGCCGGTGCGGAGCTCGAGTACGTGACCTACCAGCCGCTGTGGGACGTGTACTCCGCGGACCGCGAGCGCTGGGGCACCGAGAACGCGTGGATCGTGACCGTCGCGGACTACGTCTCCACCGAGGACGGCACCGGCGTGGTCCACCAGGCCACCGCCTACGGTGAGGAGGACCAGAAGGTCAACGCCTCCTACGGGATCCCGGTGATCGTCTCGGTCGACGAGGGCGCCCAGTTCCTCGACCTGTTCCGCGGCACGGCCCTGGATGCCATCGCCGGGGTGCAGGTGTTCGAGGCCAACCGGCCCATCATCCGCACACTCAAGGCCGATGGCCGCCTGCTGCGCGAGGCCAGCTACGAGCACTCCTACCCGCACTGCTGGCGCTGCCGGAACCCCCTGATCTACAAGGCCGTGGGCTCCTGGTTCATCAAGGTCGCCGACATGCACGAGGACCTGCTGCGCCTGAACGAGCAGATCACCTGGGTGCCCGGCAACGTCAAGCACGGCCAGTTCGGCAAGTGGCTGGAGGGCTCGCGCGACTGGGCGATCTCCCGCAACCGCTACTGGGGCTCCCCGATCCCGGTGTGGAAGAGCGATGACCCGAACCACCCGCGCATCGAGGTGTACGGGTCGCTCGCGGAGCTGGAGGAGGCCTTCGGGCGACTCCCGGTGGACGAGAACGGTGAGGTGAACCTGCACCGCCCCTACATCGACGAGCTCACCCGCCCCAACCCCGATGACCCCACCGGACGCTCCATCATGCGCCGTGTCACCGACGTGTTCGACGTGTGGTTCGACTCCGGGTCCATGCCGTTCGCGCAGGTGCACTACCCCTTCGAGAACACCGAGTGGTTCGAGTCCCACAACCCGGCCGACTTCATCGTGGAGTACATCGGGCAGACCCGCGGCTGGTTCTACGTGATGCACGTGCTGGCCACGTCCCTGTTCGACCGGCCCGCGTTCTCCAGCGTGATCTGCCACGGCATCGTGCTGGGCGACGACGGCGAGAAGATGTCGAAGTCGCGCCGCAACTACCCCGATGTGCGGGAGATGTTCGACAAGTACGGCGCCGATGCCATGCGCTGGTACCTGATGAGCTCGCCGATCCTGCGCGGGGGCAACCTGGTGGTGGCCGAGCCGCAGATCCGCGACGCCGTGCGGCAGACGGTGCTGCCGCTGTGGAACGTCTGGTACTTCCTGGGCATGTACGCCAACGCCGCCGGTGCCAAGGATGCAACCGGCCGCCCCACCGGGTATCGCGGCCAGGCTCGCTACGAGTCCGACGACGTCATGGACCGCTACCTGCTAGCCCGAACCGGGCGCCTGGTGCGCGAGGTGCGCGAGCAGATGAGCGAGCTGGCGATCGCCGATGCCGCCGCGTCCATCCAGTCCCACCTGGACATGCTCACCAACTGGTACGTGCGCCGCTCCCGCGACCGTTTCTGGGAGGGCGACGAGACCGCGATCGACGTGCTCTCCACCTGCCTGGAGACGCTGTGCCGGGTGGCGGCGCCGCTGCTGCCCATGGTCACCGAGGAGATCTGGCAGCAGCTCACCGGCGGCCGCTCCGTGCACCTGACCGACTGGCCCGACGACTCGCTGTTGCCCGCCGGGGAGGAGGCGGATGCACTGATCGCCTTCATGGACGACGTGCGCGCCGTGGCCAGCGCCGGCAACGCCCTGCGGAAGAAGGAGGGACTGCGCGCTCGGCTGCCCCTCGCGGAGCTGACCGTGGTGCACGCCGAGCCGGCCGCTCTGGAGCCCTTCGCCGGCATCCTGCGCGATGAGCTGAACGTCAAGGCAGTGCGCCTGCTGGACGTCGCCAGTGAGGAGGCCCAGGGCATGGGCGTGGAGCAGCGCCTGAGCGTGAACGCCCGCGCCGCAGGACCCCGCCTGGGCAAGCAGGTGCAGCAGGTCATCAAGGGTGCCAAGTCCGGCGACTGGTCCGTGGCAGGCGACGGCACCGTCACCGCCGGCGGCCTGGAACTTGTCGATGGCGAGTACACGCTGGACCTGGTGGCGGGGGAGTCCGCAGCGCTGGAGGGCCGGGCCGTGGGCGTGCTGCGCGGCGGTGACTTCCTGGTGCTGGACACCCGGGTCACCCCGGAGCTGGAGGCCGAAGGCACGGCCCGCGACGTGGTGCGCGCCATCCAGGCGGCCCGCCGCGACGCCGGCTTCGACGTCTCGGACCGCATCCGCCTCACCGTGGACGGCGACGCACAGGTGGTGGAGGCCGTGGCCGCGCACCGCGATTTGGTGGCCGGCGAGGTGCTGGCCATCGAGGTGCAGGTCCCCGCTGCTCCTGCCGAGGGCGCGCACGCGGCGGCCGAGAAGGTCGCCGGAGGGTCGGTGACGGTGTCGGTCGCGAAGGCCTGATCAGTTCCATCCACGACGGCGGGCCGGGGGGGATCCACCGGCCCGCCGTTCGTCTTCGTCCCGTGCTTCCCGCGGCCTGCCGGCTCCCGGCGGCGCTGTTCCCCGTGCCGGGAGGCCGTTGGCCGGGGCTCAGCCGATCCCGTAGTGCTCGTAGAAGTGGGACATCGTCGTCGGCACGGGTTCCTCGTGTTCGAGCAGTTCGTAGGCGGGGATCTCTGTGCCATCGGAGATGACGCCTCTGACTGCGACATCGATGGCCTGTCCGGGATCGAACATCTCGTGAATCACCTCGACGCCGCGCCTCCAGGCTTCCTCGAAGGCGTCGGGCAGCTCATCGGCGGTGACGTCCAGGGTGATGGTGCCGCTGACGGTGGTACCCAGCCCGCCGCCGGGTCCGCCGATGATGTCGGCTCCGGTGACTCCGGGAGCGGACTGGATCTCGCGGTTGACGTCGCTCCAGCCGGGCTTGGAGAACCCGCTGCATCCAGTCACCAGGGAGAACAGACCCATCGCGCCTGCTACCAGGACATGGCGACGCCTCGGTGCCATCGCTGCTCCTCCTGTCGTGTCACGCCTTGTGTGAGAGTAGGTGATCCGGACCAGATCGCGCTCACCTGGGGGACGTCCACGGTCAACGTGGCATGCTGGCCCTGGTGACTATCGGGCAGGGAGGCATGTGCGGTGATGAGCAGACGAGGAATCCTCGGCGGCGTGGGGGCGCTGGCCGCAGCAGCACTCACGGGATGCTCCGTACTCCGAAAGGACCGCGCCGAGCTGATCACGGAAGCCGTGCTCGAGATCCCGGGCGTCACAGGAGCGTCGTTGCGGACGGGGACCAACAACAGGTTCCTGCAGTACGTCGCGGGTGACGTGGAGATCGATGCAACGTCAGCATCGACCGGGCTCGGCATCTACGACGACGTGATGCGTACGGCAGTCACCATTCTTCATGAGCGGGACGAGCCCGATACGAGGGTCGGTGGGATCACCGGTCGACTTCCCGACGGAACCGAGCTCACCGCACTGGAGCTGCATCCCGAGTTTCCTACTGAAGACCACAGGCTCGACTACGTGGGCGCTTCATCGCTCTATTCGCGGTACGGCCTGAGCTGACCCGGAAGGGCAGGACATGCGCTTGATCGCACTGTTCGCGTTTTGGCCTGGCATGGCTGCTGCCGTCGGTATGTCGAGTCAGGACCTGTGCTCACGCCCAACGGTCACTACGTGTGATTCTGCGACGTAGGTGCCATCCCCCAGATAGATCCCGGTCAGGTCGTTCTGCAGGGGTCCGAGTACGGGGTGGCTTTCGGTGGAACGCCCGACTGTTCCGGCATAACCAAGGTGTGGTTCCCCGTCCGGGCCCACGGAGTCATGGTTGACGTGCAGCCATTCCGCCCCGGACGTCGGAGCTGCTGTGCCGGGTAGGACCACTTCATGCAGGTTCGGAGCCTGAAGGCGCCCCCCACCGATCTGTGTCCCCTGCAGGTCGAGGTGCGCGATGTGGTCCCCAGTCGAGGACGGCCATCCCAGGGAGGCGGGTCCGTGAGTCACGTTGACCACCTCGGTGCCGCCCTGGGCTGGTAGGACCGTCTGCACCGGTGAGCCCACGGAGAACGCATGGGTGACGTTATAGGTGCCGTCGGCCCCGGAGGCCGAGTTGAAGCTCGGGTCCGATGCCAGGTGCGATCCCACGATCCCACCCTGTGAGTGACCCACCAGCATCACGTTCGAGCCCGGAGGGATGCCCGCCGCGTCCATCGCGGCGCGCACGTCGTCCATCGCGGCCGGGTGCTGGCCGGCCACCAGACGCAGGTTCGATGCCCAGTCCCGTGAGTTCCCCTGTGAACCCCAGGCATCCCAGGTGTCGATGTCCGCACCTTCGGTGGGCGGGATCTGCACAATGTAGACCGGGTCGCCCCCCTGGGAGTTGTGGACTTCCTGAATGCCGATCTGACCGGATTCCAGCGGAGCGTCGTCGGGGTTGGGGAGGCGGAGTTGGTTGTTCTCCAGAATCAGGTCCTGCAGAGTCTGCGGCCCTTCGACCGGGCCGGTGGTGATCTCGACGCCGTGCACGATCCCGCCAGGCCTGTCGTCGAAGAAGTCGGTCCCGGGTGAGCCCGGCACCATGTCGTACAGCGCTGCCGCGCCCGAAGCGGTGGTGACCGCGGCGCCGGCGACCAGCTCGGCGATCGTCGGAACCCGCTGCCCGGTCATCCAGCCCGTGAAGGTTTCGCCCAGATGCTCGGCATCTCGGCGGAACACCTCGAAACCGCTCATGTCCATGCCGAGCCCGTTGCCCATCGTGCTGATGCCGTCCATCAGGAGGTCGCTGCCCCAGCCGATGCCATCGCTGATCAGCCCGGCCGTATCGGAGAACAGCTGCTCGGCCGGGTTCTCCAACCAGTTCGGGATCCACGGGTTGTCCTCGTGGAGGTAGCCGCGGTCCATCCGGTCCGTCGGGGCGTCCGGGACGGTGCTGGGGCGGGTGCCGGGGCCGGATTCGGTGCCGTCGCGGTCAGAGACCACGTCCTGCTGATCGGCCTCGCCCTCCAGCTGGGAGGCCTGGTCCTCGAGCTCTGCGAGCAGGCCGCTGATCCGCCCACTGGAGAGCTGGAGCCACTCGTCCCGGAAGCTGTCCGCGTCCGGTCCCTCCCAGGTCACAGAAGTGACAGCACCGTCCAGTGCGCCGCGCAGCTCCTCGATGCGGTTCATCCCGGTGCGGCAGGCGGCGCTGTGGTCGCGCACCTGCTGGGTGTCCATCCCGTAGAAGCCGCTCATGACCGGGCCCCCTCACCGCTCGTACCTGCGGGGTCCTCGTCCCCGGGCGTCGGTGGCAGGCCGGAGGCGAAGCGGATCGACTCCTCCAGCAGGGGGATCACGGTGCCTAGGACGTCACCGGGCTCCACCGCCACCACCTCGATCTGCGAACGGTCCGGGGTGTCGGTGCGGTAGATCCCCAGCTGCCCGCAGTTCCACAGCCGTGCGATACTCACCGGCTGTGCCAGGCGGGCCGGATCGGGGGAGTGGAGGGTCAGGCTGAGGGAAGCGCGGTCCCCCCGGGCGGTGAGGGCGTCCTGCAGGCGAGGGTCCAGCCCATCGAGGCGGGAGAACGCGGTCTCGGCGTCGGCCCCGGCGACGAGCAGCTCTCGCAGATGCGCGAGCTGGGCGGCATCCAAACGAAGGGTGTCGGGCTTGTTCTGCACTGTCAGACGGGGCGGCGTCCCCAGGGCGCTGCCGTCAGGCAGCACGTCGGCGAACAGTCGCGGGAGGTCCTCGAGAACACACTCCGACCACCGCGAAGCGCCGGGCTCCTCGTCAGTGGGCACCTCGGAGTGCTCCACCGTGGCACCGTCGGCATGGACGCCCACGCGCACCCGGTGTGCGAGACCGCCTGCCTCCACTGCCAGCACCATCACCGCGGGGGCGGTCATCTGGCGCACCAGGAGGTCCAGTTCCGGGCCTTCCAGCGAGCTCTTCACCGCCTCCGTCCTCACCCCGTTTGCCTCATCGGCCGTTAGGGCTCGGTAGATCGGGTTCAGCGCGCGCTCGGGTGTGCCGGCGGCGCGGACGGCGCCGATCGCCTCGGGCACGTCCTGGGTCAGCGTGGTCATCTCGAACCTCCCGTGAGCGGTGCCTGCCCCGTTCAGCTCCGATGGCGAACAGGGCGCTGGTGTGGCCTGGTCCGTTCACCGTACGAGCACCCCACGGTGGTGACCATGGGTAGAACTGCCCATGTGGACGAGAACTAGCTGGGGAGGAACCGCGCGACCGGCGACGCCCGGGTGCATCTCAGGGAACCCCTGCGATGCGCTGGGGCCGGATATCCTGAGAGATGGCCGGGCAGCCCGGTCCACTTCCCGGAGGTCCCTGTGCCCACTGAATCCCCTGGCGCATCACGCGCCACTTCGCTCCTCAGCCGTCGTCCGCTCCTGGCCGCGATCATCGCGCTGCTGCTGGCGGCCAGTACCCTCGCTGTTCCGGCCCACGCGGGGCCCACCCCCGCAGGACTCGGTGGTTTCGATCCCGGCGCTCTCATCAGCGACGAGGTGATGTTCGACGGAAACCGGATGTCGGCCTCCGAGGTCGATCAGTTCCTCCGCGACCAGGGAGCGAACTGCCGCACCGCGCGCGGTGGCGCGCCCTGCCTCAAGGACGTCCGCATGGACACCCCGCAGCGAGCCGCAACCGACGTGTGCGAGGCGGTTCCGGCCCGCACCCAAGGCACAGCCGGCGAGATGATCACCGACGTCTCGCGCGCTTGTTCCGTGAACCCGCAGGTGCTGCTGGTGATGCTCCAGAAGGAGCAGGGCTTGATCACGACAACTTCGCCTACCTGGACCAAGCTCGACCAGGCCTTGGGGTTCCGCTGCCCGGACTTCGAGGCCTGCGATCCGCGATATGCCGGACTCGGCCATCAGCTCTACCATGCTGCGAAGCGCCTCCAGGAGTACGGCGATGCCTCTCGTGGCTACCGCTACCAGGTCGGGGCCAACCTGATCCAGTACAGCCCCTACCCGTTCTGCGGCGAAGCTTCTGTGAACATCGCCAACCGGGCCACTGCCGCCCTGTACAACTACACGCCGTTCACCCCCACCCAGGCCACGCTCGATGCCGGGGCCGGTGCTGTTGCGGACGACGTGTGTGCCACCTACGGCAACCGCAACTTCTTCCGGAACTTCTCGCTCTGGTTCGGTTCTCCCAATGGCACCTCGGCACATGCGTACCCGGTGGCCGCACCGATGGGGCGCACCCCCCAGGCGCCGTTCCGGGACGTCAACCACGGCGACCTCGTGTTCTTCACCGAGATCGCATGGATGAAGCACGCGGGACTGGCCAACGGGTGGTCCGACGGAACGTACCGGCCCTTCGAGCCGATCAAGCGCGATGCCATGGCTGCGTTCCTGTACCGGGCCGCCGGCTCGCCCGCGTACACACCGCCTGCCGTCTCACCGTTCAAGGACGTCTCACCCACCCGAGAGGTCTTCTACAAGGAGATCACGTGGGCGCATTCCGAAGGCATCGCCGAGGGCTGGCCCGATGGCACCTTCCGTCCTTACGAGCCCGTCAAGCGCGATGCGATGGCCGCCTTCCTGTATCGCGCGCAGGGATCGCCTCCGTTCACGGCCCCGGCCGTCAGCCCGCTGAAGGACATCAGCGTGCGCGACACGATCTTCTACAAGGAGATCAGCTGGGCATACTCCGAGGGCATCACCACGGGCTGGCCCGATGGCTCGTACCGGCCGTACTCGCCGATCCTGCGCGATGCCATGGCGGCGTTCATCTACCGAGTCGAGGTGGACTGAGACGGCCGGGCGCAGCCGTCGCCACTGAGCAGCGCGCCGGCTGCGACACCTGCCACCCCGAACCTTCCCGGAGACGTTGCGTCGGAGGCGCCCTCCGTAGACTGACCAGCGCCCCGTCCGCGCCCCCGTAGGAGACCCCGTGCCCCGTCCGTCCCGTCCGGCCATGTCGCCGCAGCTGCGCGAGGTGTACGCCGCCCTCCTCGAGCGCGCGCCGGAGAACCGCATCGAACCGGACCTGTCGCGGATCCGCCGGGTGATGGAGCTGATGGGGGACCCCCAGCACTCCTACCGCTCCATCCGCATCGCCGGCACCAACGGCAAGACCACTACCGCCCGCATCCTGGAGCGGATCCTGCGTGAGGCGGGCCTGCGCACCGGACGCACCACCAGCCCCCACCTGCACTCGCCGGTGGAGCGCATCGCGATCGACGGCTCCCCGATCGACGAGGACGGCTTCGTCCAGGCGTACCGCGACGTCGAGCCGTTCGCCCGGATCGTCGATGAGGAGTCCCTGGCGGCCGGGGGAGTGCGGCTCACCTACTTCGAGTACCTCACCGCCATGGCCTACCAGGCCTTCGCCTCCGCCCCCGTGGACGTTGCGGTGGTGGAGACCGGCCTGGGCGGCACCTGGGACGCCACCGGTGTGGTCGATCCGGACGTCGCCGTGATCACCGTCATCGGCCTGGACCACCAGGAGTACCTCGGCGAGACCATCGCCGAGATCGCCGCGGAGAAGGCCGGGATCCTGACCGCCGGCGCCACCGCCGTGATCGCGGCCCAGCCCGAGGGGGACGCCGCCGACGTGCTGCGCGAGCGGGTCATCGAGCTCGGTGCCGAGGCCGCCTTCGAGGACGAGCAGATCGGGGTGCTCTCCCGCACTCCTGGCGTGGGCGGGCAGATGCTCACCCTGCAGGGGATCGCCGGTCGCTACGAGGACCTGTTCCTCTCGCTTCTCGGCGAGCACCAGGCGCACAACGCACTCCTCGCCGTGGCCGCGGCCGAGGCCCTCCTGGGCGGCGACTCGCCGCTGGATGCTGGCCTGCTGACGGCCGCACTGGGATCGGTCACCTCCCCGGGCCGGGCCGAGGTGGTGCGCCAGTCGCCCACGATCCTGCTGGATGCGGCCCACAACCCCTCCGGAGCCGAGACCCTGGTGGCCACGGTCCGGGAGAACTTCCGCTTCACGCGCACCATCGGACTGGTGGGGATCCTGCAGGAGAAGGACGCCGAGCAGCTGCTTGCCACCCTCGAGCCCCTGCTGGACTCCGTGGTGATCACCCACTCGTCCTCACCACGCGCCATCCCCTCCCATGAACTGGCAGACCTCGCCCGCGACGTGTTCGACGACGAGGACCGCGTGCTCGAGGCCGCCTCGCTGCCGGATGCGATCCAGCAGGCGGTGGATCTGGCCGAGGCCGAGGGGGAGATGTTCGGCGGTGTGGTGGTGGCCGGATCGGTGACGCTGGCCGCCGAGGTGCGGGACCTGCTGGGCCTGCCGGAGGAGGAGTGAGAGTGACCCGTTTCCTCGAACCCTCCTCCCGCGCGCACGGGGCGCAGCGCATCCTCGGTGCGACCGTGCTGGTGGTCGAGGCCTTCGTGGTGCTCTTCGCGGTGCTGGTGGCCCATCAGCTGGTTCCCGACCAGCGTGCGTTCACCTGGAGCTGGGGGCTGCTCACCTCGGTGGCACTGGTGGCGTGCTCCGGGATGCTCAAGCGCGGGGCCGTTCCCTACTACATCGGGGCGGTGCTCCAGGTCCCCGTGATCCTGCTGGGAGTGCAGGTCCCCGCGATGTGGGCGGTGGGCGTCATCTTCGCGATCCTCTATGTGTACAGCGTCGTCAAGGGCCATCAGCTGGATGGGGAGAAGGACGCGATCGACGCCGCCCACTGGCGCGCAGAGGCCTCTGCGGAGGGGAGTGCTGCGGGGCCGGGTCCCGATGCATCGGCCAGCGGGGGCGGGGCGACGGAGGCCGAACGCAGCCGGCAGTCCCATCGCCCGCCGAGGGCCTGAACCCGACTCGCACCGCGGACCGCGCGCCGTTAGGCTCGCGGCTATGACCCCACAGCGCACTCTCGTCCTGCTCAAGCCCGACGCCGTCAAGCGCGGCCTGCGCGGGGAGATCATCCGCCGCATCGAGGCCAAGGGCTACACCATCTCCGCCCTAGGCCAGCGCACTGCCACCGACGAGGAGCTCTCCGCCCACTACGCAGAGCACGAGGGCAAGCCCTTCTATCCCGGTCTCGTGGAGTACATGGGGGCCGCACCTCTGGTCGCGCTGGTGCTCGAGGGGGAGGGTGTCATCGCAGGCTTCCGCTCCCTGGCCGGTGCCACCAACCCCACCGAGGCCGCTCCGGGCACCATCCGCGGCGATCTGGCCCGCGAATGGGACCTGCCGGTGATCCAGAACCTCGTCCACGGCTCCGATTCCGAGGAGTCCGCCGCCCGCGAGATCGGCATCTGGTTCCCCGAACTGGACTGATCAGTACCGCCGTCGTTCGGTCCCGGCAGGCGCATCGCGTCTGTTCCCGCTCTTCTTCGCTATGAGCTGTCGAACCGGCCAGTCGCGCATCCGCCGGCGTGGAGCCCCCTGGGGCTCCTCGGAGGCCGAGACGATGATGGTGATGAGGCCCACCATGCGCCGGCACCTGCTGCGACAGCCACGGGAAGAGGTGCCCGTCTGCTGCTCGTCGTGGCGCGCCGCACAGAGGACGTAGCACGCCTCGGCGCGGATCGCCGTGCAGAATGGAGCCATGGGCATGGGTCTGGGTGTGGTAACGGTCGGGTTCCTACTGCTGGCGCTGCTGGCCGCCGTCGCGATCCTCGCAGCCGTCGCCGCTCCCAACGTGCGCCGGGCACGGCACGGCGAGCAGACACCGCTGCGCACGCCGCGCCACTCCTCGCGCACGCGGCGCGACACCTGAGGCCGCGGACCGCGCATGGCCGCTGACCGCGACCGTCTGGGCTGACAGCCCGCCCCAAAGGTGTGACCATCCCGAGGTACGACCCCCCCGTCGCCCCCCACCGGCGTCCTGACCGGGTGCACCTAGACTGGCCCATGGCCCCGCCGCATCGCCGGCTCCTGCGACCTCGGAGGTGACCCGTGGATCCCAATGACATTCTCGTCCTGCTCGTCGGTGGAGCCGGTGGTATCGGTGTGATCGGCGCGGGGGCATGGGCCTATCTGCGCAGCAGGGGGAAGACCCCGACCGATCCCAAGGACCAGCGCCGTGATCCGCAGGACAGCAGCACCGGATCTCGCCCCGCAGGCACCGCGGTCAAGGAGCGGCCAGCTGCCCCCACCTGGGCCGACACCCTCTCCGCCCCTCCCGGCCCGCCGATCAGAAGCCAGCACAGCAGAAGCCGGGCGAGGCCGCACCGGCCGGAGAGGAGCAGGCCCACGGCGCCCCTGAGGACAAGCCCGTCCGGCGGGCGCCGGAGACGGACGGTGGCCGCCAGGCACCCGCGGCCACCGCCGTCCCGACAGACGACACCGTTGCCGCCCCTGCCGATGCGCCGGCCGCCCCCGCCCCGTCGGTCCAGGCCCCCGCCCGTCGGTCCAGGCCCCCGCCCCGTCGGTCCAGGCCCCGGCTCCCTCGCCTGAGGCGCCTGCCCAGCCGGTGGAGGCACCGCCTGCCCCCACGGAGGAGACCACCACCGAGGATGCCCCTGGCCCGGTCATCGACACCCCGAGGCGCCCGCCGACCGGATGCTGCGGCTGCGCGAGCGCCTGGCACGCTCCGGCTCCATCGGCCGCGGCATCCTCACCCTCCTCACCCGCGGCGCCGTGGACGAGGACACCTGGGACGAGATCGAGGAGACCCTGCTGCTGGCGGACCTCGGGCCGGACGCCACCGATGAGCTGATGGAGGCCCTGCGTCGACGCATCCAGGTGCTGGGCACCGATGATGCCGCAGCGGTGCGGGAGGTGCTGCGCGAGGAGCTCGTCACCCTGGTGAACCCGGACCTCGACCGCCGCCTGGCCGCCACCGTCCGCACCGCACCGGACGGCACCGAGGTGCCGTCGGTGATCCTCATGGTGGGTGTCAACGGCACCGGCAAGACGACCACCGTCGGCAAGCTCGCCCGGGTCCTGGTCGCCGCCGAGCGCACCGTGGTGCTGGGTGCCGCCGACACCTTCCGCGCCGCGGCCGCCGACCAGCTCGCCACCTGGGGCTCCCGCGTGGGTGTGGACACGGTGCGCGCCGACCGCGACGGGGCCGATCCCGCCGCCGTCGCCTTCGACGCCGTCAAGGAGGGCGTCGCACAGGGTGTGGACGTCGTCATCATCGACACCGCCGGTCGCCTGCAGAACAAGAAGGGTCTGATGGACCAGCTCGGCAAGGTGCGCCGCGTCGCCGAGAAGGGACTGCACGGTGACACCGTCGCTGAGGTGCTGCTGGTCATCGACGCCACCACCGGCCAGAACGGCATGCAGCAGGCCCGGGTCTTCTCGGAGGCCGTGAACATCACCGGCATCGTGCTGACCAAGCTCGACGGCACCGCCAAGGGCGGGATCGTGGTCAACGTGCAGCGCGAGCTCGGAGTGCCGGTGAAGATGGTGGGCCTGGGCGAGGGCATGGACGACCTCACCCCCTTCGACGCCTACGGCTTCGTGGACGCCCTGCTGGGGGACTGAGCGCACGCCCTTCGGGGGCGGACCCGCAACGGTCCGCACCGCGAACCCTTCGATCACGGAATGATCACGGCGGCCCTATGACCTGGTCGGTCACCGGCGCCCACCGCACGATGGCGGCACGGCCCACCACGGACCGTGCCCGCCCCGGGGCGGGCACCACCGACCACAGGAACCGCCATGGACCCCTTCACCCTCGACACAGGGGCGACCGCCTGGATCCTCGTCAGCGCCTCCCTGGTGCTGCTGATGACACCCGGGCTGTCCCTCTTCTACGGAGGCATGGTGCGGTCCCGCACCGTGCTGAACATGATGCTGATGTCCTTCAGCGCGATGGCCGTCGTGGCCCTGGCCTGGACGGCGGCCGGCTATTCGATCGCCTTCGGCGACGACCACGGCGGCGTGCTCGGCAGCCCCTTCCAGTTCATGGGACTGAACGGCACTGACGAGCAGTCGCTGCTGGCCGGCTCCGGCGTGCCCTTCCTGACCGCCGCCGGCTTCCAGATGACCTTCGCGATCATCACCGTGGCCCTCATCTCCGGTGCGATCGCCGATCGCGTCCGTTTCGGCACCTGGCTGACCTTCACCGCCGTGTGGGTGCTGGCCTGCTACGCGCCGATGGCCCACATGGTGTGGGGCGGCGGCCTGCTCTCCGGGGACGGACCCTTCGCCGCGATCGCCGAGCCGGTCGACTTCGCCGGCGGAACCGTCGTGCACATCAACGCCGGCATCGCCGGTCTCGTGCTGGTGCTGGTCGTCGGCCCCCGCCTGGGCTTCGGCAAGGACCCCATGAAGCCCCACAACCTGCCGCTGGTGATGCTGGGAGCGGCACTGCTGTGGTTCGGCTGGTTCGGCTTCAACGCCGGATCCGCGGGCACCGCCGACGCCACCGCGGGTCTCGCCTGGGTCAACACCGCCGTCGCGACCGCCGGGGCGATGCTCGGCTGGATGCTGGTGGAGCGGATCCGGGATCGTCATGTGACCTCACTGGGCGCCGCCTCCGGCGTGGTGGCCGGCTTGGTGGCGATCACGCCGGCGGCCGCCGCCGTGGACCCCCTGGGCGCGATCGTGCTGGGCGCGGTCGCCGGGATCTGCTGCGCCCTCGCCGTCGGCCTGAAGCACCGCATCGGGCTGGACGACTCGCTCGACGTGGTCGGCGTGCACCTGGTGGGCGGACTCGTGGGGACCGTGCTGATCGGCGTGCTCGCCGTCGACGGCGGGCTCCTGCACGGCGGCGGCGCGGCCCTGCTGCTGGTCCAGGCCCTGGTGGCCCTCGCTGCGATGGGCTTCTCCGGACTCGTCACCCTGGTCATAGCCCTCGCGCTCAAGCACACCCTGGGCTGGCGCATCAGCGCCGAGGACGAGGCCGCCGGCATCGACCTCAGCCAGCACGCCGAGGCCGGTTACGATCTGGTCGGTGCCTCCGTTCGCCGACGGTACGGGCCCGATGCACCCGTGCCCGACGCCCTGGTGGCCGAGGTGCCGGACATCGTCCGCACCACCCCGGCGCCCGCCCCGACCGCAGCCCCCACCGGCGCCCCGCCCCCACGGTGCGGGTGCCCGCACCGACGCCGCCACCACGACAGGAGAGCTGCGATGAAGCTCGTCACCGCCGTCATCCAGCCCCATGCCCGTCAGGACGTGATCGAGTCGCTGCGCGAGTACGGCGTCACCGGCATCACCCTCACCGAGGTGGCCGGCTACGGCCGCCAGGGCGGCCACACCGAGGTGTACCGCGGAGCCGAGTACCGCATCGACACCATCCCCAAGGTCAAGCTCGAGATCCTGGTGGACGACGCCGCCGAGGCCGACGTGGTGGACCTGATCGTCGCGGCCGCCCATACGGGCCGCATCGGCGACGGCAAGGTGTGGACCACCCCGGTGGACTCCGTGGTCCGGGTGCGCACCTCCGAGCGGGACGCCGATGCCCTCTGACGGGCCCCGGGCGGGCAGTGCCTCGGCCACGACCGCCGAGGGGCTGCCCACCCTCCGTCTGGACCACGCCCTCGACGCCGGCGTCGGCGACCCCGCTCACGGCCCCCTGCGCAGGGCCGAGCACACGGCCCTGATCGACCAGTGGCTGCGCACCCAGTGGCGGGAAGCGGGCGCGCCCCCGCGCGGGGCAGCGCTGGCCGCCGTCGGCTCCGTGGGGCGGCGCGACCCGGGACCGGCCAGCGACCTCGACCTGGTGCTGCTGCTGGACCCTGAGCTCGCGGGATCCGAATCCGCCTCAGGCCTGGCCTCCGCCCTCTGGTACCCGGTATGGGACTCCGGCACCTCCCTGGACCATTCGGTGCGCACGTCCGCGCAGTGCGAGCAGGTCGCAGCGGAGGATCTGCGCACCGCCGTGTCCCTGCTGGACCTGCGCCCCGTCGCCGGGGAGGAGCGGCTCGTCGCCGACGCCGCCACCCGGGTGCGGCGCGCCTGGCGCACCGGAGCCCGCACCCGCATCGAGGAGCTCGGGGAGCTGGTCGAGGATCGCACCGGGCGCTACGGCGTCCTGGCCCACTCCACCGAGCCCAACCTCAAGTCCGACCGCGGGGGCCTGCGGGACGTGACCCTCATCCGCGCGATCGCCGAGTCCTGGCTGGCCGACCACGACCATGTGGTGGTGGACCGCGCGGCCGATGTGCTGCTGGAGGTGCGCGATGCCCTGCAGCTGGTCACCGGCCGGGCCAGCACGCGCCTGAGCCGCGCCGACCAGGACGCGGTGGCGGGCCTGTGCGGGTACGGACAGGCCGACGACCTGCTCGCCGCGCTGGCGGAGGCCTCCCGTGCCGTCGGCTGGCAGCTGCACCGCAGCCTCGCCGCAGCCCGCTCCGCCGCCGCCCGGGGCGGCCGCGCCACCTACGGTGCGGGGGCCATGCGCCGACCGGCCCTGCAGCGACTCGACCACGGCGTCATCGTCCAGGCCGGGGAGATCTCCGTGGACCTGGAGGACCCCAGCCCCCTGCGGGACCTGGCCGCCGTCCGGCACGCGACCACCACCGGCCTGCCGCTGACCGGGGCGACCCTCGCACGCCTCGCCTCCGGGCGCTGCCCCCGACTGCGCCCGGCCCAACGTGACATGCTGGTGGACGCCCTGTCCGGGGAGCACCTGGCCGAGGTGTACGAGGCGCTGGACGTGCACGGCGCGGTGGCTCGGCTCGTGCCTGGCTGGCAGAGCATCCGCAACCGCCCTCAGCGCTCGCCCGTGCACCGCTACACCGTGGACCGCCACCAGGTCGAGACCGTGCTGGAGGCGCAGAAGCTGCTGGGCACGGTGGATCGCCCCGACCTGCTGCTGGTCACCGCCCTGCTGCACGACCTCGGCAAGACCCCCGAGGCCGAGGACCACAGCCTCGTGGGCGCGCCGCTGGCCCACAGGGCCGCGACGGAGCTCGGATTCGATGCAGCCGACGCAGAGGTGATCGCCGCCCTGGTGCGCGAGCACCTCACCCTGGCGGAGCTGGCCACCGGTCGCGACCATGCGGACCCCGCCACCGTCGACGCACTGCTGAATGCCGTGGATCACGATCCCTCCCGGCTGGATCTGCTGCGTGCCCTCACCGAGGCCGATGCCCGCGCCGCCGGCCCCGCCGCCTGGACCACCTGGCGGGCAGAGCTCGTCGAGCACCTCGCGGCGCAGGCCCGCGACACCCTCACCGGCGTCGTCCGCCCGCCCCGCGAGATGCTGGCCCCGCAGCGCTCCGCCCAGGTCACGGTGCTGGATGCGGTGCGATCCACCAGTGGCTGTGCGGTCCTCTACCCGGCGCCGGGGGAGGACGCCCCCATCACCGAGATCTGCATGGGAGCCCCCGACGGTCCCGGGGTGTTCGCGGCTCTGGCACGGGTGCTGGTGCGGCTGCGGTTCCAGGTGCGCTCGGCGGTGGTCGCCACCGTCGACGGGGTGGCCGTGACCACCTGGTGGGTGACGGGCCGAGCCGGGGACCTGCCCCACCCCACGACCGTGCGCACCGCGATGGAGCGCGAGCTGGCGCGTCGCGAGGACCCTGCTGCCCGGGTCCTCGAGACCGGGCCGCAGGCACCGATGCGGCGCAGTGAGGACACGCCCGTGGTGGCGCTGCTGCCCTCCGCGCCCGGCAGGCCCACGCCGCTGCAGATCAACGCACGCAACCGCCCCAGCCTGCTCGCGGACATCGCCGAGACGATCACCGGTCACCGCCTGCTGGTGAGCGGGGCGCACGTGATGACCCTGGGTCGCCGCGCCGTGGACGTGCTCTACCTGACCGATCTGCGAGGGCGCCCGCTGGACGAGGAGACGGCCGCCCGGGTGGCCGAGGCTGTCGCGGAGGCCGCCGCCTGAGCGTGCGAGGCGCGCGTGCAGGCCGCCGGTCGCGTGCGCGAGGTGCGCGTGCGAGCTGCGCCGACGCCGAGCCCCACCGCCTCGACGGCGCCGGCATGCTGGCCGTCCCGGGACTCCTGAACACCCACGCCCACGTGGACAAGTCCTGAACACCCACGCCCGCGTGTACAAGTCCTGGTGGGGCCACCCCTGGCAGTCCTTCGGGGGGCCGCCCGGGACAACATCCCCGACCTGTGGAGCTCCTACGGCACCGGGGACATGGTCAAGATCGCCCGCCAGCACGCACGCATCACCGGTGCCCGGTACGACGAGGAGCTGCTGCACGTGCTCGCCCAGACCTCCTCGCCGTCGACTCCCGCGCCTCCTCGCCGTCGACTCCCGCGCCGAGATCGTGCTGCTGGACGCTGAGAACCCGATGGACGCCTTGGTGCGCGCTCCCGCGCGGCAGCTGGTGCTCGTCGGCGGAGAGATCGCCCACGACGCGCGCGGCTGAACCCTCCTGCCCCTGCCCGGAGCCCACGGTGCCCGGTAGTGTGGCCTGCGCCGAGGACTGCCGTCACCGCCCCGGACCGATCTGAAGGACCATCGCCCCGTGTTCAACAACCTGTCCGACCGCATCACAGCCTCGCTCAAGGGACTGCGCGGCCATGGCCGTCTCACCGAGGCCGACGTCGACAAGACGATCCGCGAGATCCGCCGCGCACTGCTGGACGCCGACGTCGCGGTGTCCGTGGTGCGCGAGTTCACCGGTCGCGTGCGCGAGCGCGCCCTGGGCGAGGAGGTCTCCAAGGCCCTCAACCCCGCCCAGCAGGTCGTCAAGATCGTCCACTCCGAGCTGGTCGAGGTGCTGGGCGGTGCCACCGGTGAACTCTCCTGGGCCAAGCATCCGCCCACGGTGATCATGCTGGCCGGCTTGCAGGGCGCCGGCAAGACCACCCTGGCGGGCAAGCTCGCGACGTGGATGAAGGGGCAGGGCCACACCCCGCTGCTGGTCGCAGCCGACCTCCAACGTCCCAATGCCGTGGGCCAGCTGCAGATCGTCGGCGAGCGGGCCGGGGTGCCAGTGTTCGCGCCGGAGCCCGGCAACGGCGTGGGCAACCCCGTGCTGGTCGCCATGAACGGTGTCTCCACCGCGCAGTTCCAGCAGCACGACGTCGTCATCGTCGACACCGCCGGACGTCTCGGCATCGACGAGGAGATGATGCAGCAGGCCCGCGAGATCCGCGACGCCGTCAACCCCCACGAGACCCTGTTCGTGGTCGACGCGATGATCGGCCAGGATGCCGCCCGGGTCGCCGAGGCGTTCCGTGACGGGGTGGGCTTCACCGGTGTGGTGCTCTCCAAGCTCGACGGCGATGCCCGCGGCGGTGCCGCCCTGTCCATCACCGGTGTCACGGAGCGGCCCATCCTGTTCGCCTCCACCGGTGAGAGCCTCGACGACTTCGAGCGCTTCCATCCCGACCGCATGGCCAACCGCATCCTCGACATGGGTGACGTGCTCACCCTGATCGAGCAGGCGGAGAAGGCCTTCGACCAGAAGGAGGCCGAGAGGGCCGCCCAGAAGCTGGCCTCCGGGGAGGACTTCACCCTCGACGACTTCCTGGTACAGATGCAGCAGCTCAAGAACATGGGCTCCATCAAGAAGATGCTGGGCATGCTGCCCAACATGGGCCAGTACCGCGAGCAGCTCGAGAACTTCGACGAGAGCGAGCTCGGTCGCGTCGAGGCGATCATTCGCTCCATGACCCCTGCCGAGCGCAACGATCCGAAGATCCTCAACGGTTCGCGCCGCAGTCGCATCGCCAAGGGCTCGGGCACCACCGTCCAGCAGGTCAACCAGCTGCTGGAGCGGTTCAAGCAGGCGCAGACCATGATGAGGCAGATGGGTCGCGGCATGGCCGGCGGTGGCATGCCGGGGATGCCGGGCGGCCCCGGCATGGGCATGGGCAAGAAGTCCCGCGGCAAGGCGCAGCAGCAGCCCCGCGTGAAGAAGGCCAAGTCCAAGAACCCCGCCAAGGCGGCGCGCGAACAGGCCGAGGCCGCCAAGCGCGCAGCCGAGGGCGCCGGTTCAGGGGGTTCCGCCTTCGGTGCCGGAGCACTCGGTTCCGGTGGCAAGGGCGGTGCGGGTCAGGGCGCGATGCCGGACCTCTCCGACTTCGACGCCAGCCAGCTCCCGCCGGAGATGCAGAAGCTCTTCGGCCAGGGACGCTGACGCGCGGCCGGCGTCGGCCCTGGCCGGGGTGCTGAGGCGGGGCTGGCATCGGCACGGGTGCTGAGGCGGGGCCGGCGTCGGCACGGGTGCTGAGGCGGGGCTGGCCGTTGCGCTGCACCCCGGTTACGGGTGGGCACGTTCCAGTTCGTGGAAGCTGGCCGCCCGGTAGCGCGGTGGTGGGGTGGTGGCTCGTGGTTACGGGTGGGTACGTTCCAGCTCGCGGAAGCTGGCCGCCTGGAACGCCCGTCCGACCGGCGTCCCTGCGCTCGTGCGGCCCGTGGAATCACCCGGTTCGACTCGCCGCTGGGGCCTCCCTCTCCGCCATGCTCGGGCGACTGATTCGGCTCCACCGGTGAGGACAGCAGAGTTACTCCCCATCTCTCGCCCGTGCACAATCGGCGCATCATTCCCCGTCCTGGACCGCGGAGATCCATAGCGTCGGTACATGGCAGAACGACTGAACAGCGCAGAACAGCTCAGGCCAGGCAAGCTCTACACCCGCACCGGGCTGCTCCAGGCAGGGATGCACCCGCGCGTGCTGGCGTCCTCGGCCATCGTCATGCCGCTTCCGGGTATGTGCGCCCGGGCGGATTCGCCGGTGGAGCTCATCTCGGCGGCGCGTGCGCTGCAGAACCGGGTTCGCCCCGGGACGGTCATCAGCCACACCACGGCCCTGGAACTGCTGGGCCTTCCCCTGCCGCGTCGACATCGCTGGCAGCACGGGGAGCCGCTCCACAGCAGGGCTGCGAGCGACCAGGGCCGAAGCCGGACCAGACGGATCATCGTCCACGGCCCCAGGTCAGCTCCGCGATTCCGCTGGAAGGGCGTCGAGCTCTACCATCCGCTGATCGCTCTGCAGGACTGCGCGAGGCTCCTGAGCAGTGACGATCTCGTCGTCTGCATCGATGCCCTGGCAGGCTCGAAGGCAGAGCTGACGATCCCGCTGCCCGAGATCAGGGCGTTCTCCCAGCGGCTTCGAGGGCGCGGCGGTGAGGCGGTCAGGCAGGCGGCGCAGTCGGCGGTGGAGAACGTCTGGTCACCGATGGAGACGAGGGCGCGCCTGTTCCTCACGCGGCGGGGGTATCCGCTCCCCGTGGCGAACCTGCGGGTCGACGACCCCGACACCGACTGGCACGGCTACATCGATCTCGCCTATCCGCAGTGGAGGATCGCCATCGAGTACGACAGCGAAGCTCACCGGCTGGACCGCGCCCAGTGGCAGAAGGACCTCCACAAGAACCAGGTGCTCCACCAGCAAGGATGGAGCGTGCTGCGCATCAGTGTGGCGGACCTGGTGGCTCCGGAGCATTTCCTGCAGAGGCTCGATGCGGCGATCAGTCGTGCCGGGGCACCGATCAGTCGTGCCGGGGCGCCGATCAGTCGTGCCGAGGCACCGATCAGCCCTGCTGACGCCGCATGACCGCAGCCTCAGCCACCTCCAGTGCCTGCTGTGTCGAGGCGAGCGGTGCCGGGTCCCCGCCTGCGCGCAATTGCGCTGCGCGGCGGAAGTCCTCCACGGCACGTTCGGGGTGGCCGGCGGCCAGGAGCGTCTTGCCACGATGCTGTCTCATCATGGCCTCACGAGGGGTCCCCATCGTCTCCGCCACCAGCGCGTCATACGAGTCCAGGGCACGATCGTGGCGGCCCAGGTCGCGATGGCAGTCAGCGGTGAGCGCCCGGACCCGCACGGTCTCGGGGAAGGACGAGAGATGCTGCAGCGCCTCGGCCGGCCGCCCGGACCACAGCAGCTCCAGCACGTCCACCAGTTCGTCCTCGGCATGGGACCGCCGGAACATCGCCGGATCGGTGATCGAGGGGCGCAGATCCTCGCCGCGGATCACCCATCCGGGCCCGCCCTCCACGTCAGAGGTCATGCCCCCATCATCGGGCCATGCCCCCGGTGCGCGGGACGTCGGTGCGCTCATGCGCTGAAGGACGGGGCGGTGCACCCCGGCGGGCGCGCGAGGTCGACGGCCCGCTAGGGTCAAAGCATGCTCAGCGCCGACAGCGACACGCCCGTTCTCCACCTGACCGGACCGATCCTGTTGGGACCGGAGCAGGAGATCACCGAGGCCTGGGTGCACCAAGGCCGCATCCATCACCAGCGGCCCGAGCTCCCCACCGGCACCGAGGTGCGCACACTCGCGGGCTTCACCGTCCCCGGCCTCGCGGATCTGCACTGCCATCTCGGCATCGGCGACGACGGCAAGGGCACCACCCTGGAGCAGGCACGGGAGCAGGCGCTCACCGACCGTGACACCGGGGTGCTGCTGATCCGTGACGCCGGCCCCATCATCGACACCTCGCCGCTGCAGCAGCGGGCGGCCCTGCCTCGCCTGATCCGATGCGGTCGGCACGTGGCTCGTACCCGGCGCTACCTCATCGGATACGCAGAGGAGGTCGAGCCCGAGGACCTGCCCGCCGCGATCACCCATGAGGCAGGCCGCGGTGACGGGTGGGTGAAGCTGGTGGGCGACTGGATCGACCGCGGCCTCGGGGACCTCACTCCCTGCTGGGACGCGGCGACCTTCCGTGCCGCGGCTGATGCCGCTCACGCCGCCGGCGCCAGGATCACCACCCACCCCTTCGCCGAGGACACCCTGCCGATGGCGCTCGACGCCGCCTTCGACTGCCTCGAGCACGCCACCGGCCTGACCGACGACACCATCGCCCGGGCCGCCGAATCCCGCACCCCGGTGGTGACCACACTGGTGAACGTGGGCGAGTTCGAGCAGTACGCCGCCCAGGGGGAGAAGAAGTTCCCCACCTACGCCGCACACATGCGCCGCCTGCGCGAGGGTCGCTACGACCGCACCCGCGACGCCCTCGAGGCAGGCGTGCCGCTGCTGGTGGGCACCGACGCCGGGGGAGTGCTGGGCCATGGCATCATCCACGACGAGCTCGACGAACTGGCCAGGGCGGGCATGACGGGTACGCAGATCCTGCAGGCCGCCGCCTGGGGGCCCCGCACGTTCCTGGGTGTGCCGGCACTGGAGGACGGGGCACCCGCTGACCTGCTCGTCGTCCATGACGATCCGCGAGCCGATCACCGGGCCCTGCGCGATCCCGGCGTCGTGGTGCTGGGAGGACGGGTGGTGAAGGGATGAACGCTGCCGAACCACTGGTGAGCCTGATCCAGGAGGCACGGTTCACCACCGCGCGCTTCCGCCCCGGCTACCGCACGGCCGACGTCGACGACTTCCTCGACGAGATCGTGACTCTCCTCCAGGGCACCGCAGATCCCCGCCGGTCACGGGAGGACGCCGCCGTACGGGTGCGCGAGGCGGCGTTCGCCACCGAGACCTTCCCGCACACCTACGACATGCAGGACGTGGACGCGTTCCTGGAGGAGGTGCTCCTGCCCGCACTCACCGACCATCATCCCCACCCCGCTGCGCCCGCGAGCGAGGACCGGACACTCACCGCCGGGAGCGAGGACGGCCAGGTGAACGGCACCGCGCACGCCCCGGGCGCCTCGAAGACCTCGACGCAGGGCTGGGAGGCGAGCTTCCCCGAGGACGAGGACCGGGTCGAGGACCCCCTGATCGCTCAGCTGCGAGGCGCGCGGTTCCCGACAGCCTCCCGCTTCACCGTCAACTATCCCGTCGGCGAGGTCGACTCGCTGCTGGACGAGATGATCGCGACACTCGAAGGAGCATCGGACCGTACCTCCGGTCGGCGAGAGGCGCGCGCCGTTCTCGTGCGCGGCTCTCTCGACCGTTCCCGCAAGGCCCGCGACTCCTACCGCGCCGAGGACGTCGACATGTTCCTGCTCGAGGTGTACAACCGTCTGCAGGGAAGCCGCTGAACCGTTCCTCCTCCAGGGCTGCGCCCCGGGAGCGGACCGCTGCCGTGTGCCGCTCGGCACACGGTCCCCGCTGGAATCCGGGGGCCGCGTGCTGGCATACTCGTTTCCTGTATGTGCCCTGGCCGGCCCTCTACCCGCCAGGCATGACACCCCGAGGACCGTCTGCGCCCGCATCACCCCACAGGCTGCGGCGGGACTCACCCGAACATCCTGAAGGAGAGTCCACCCACGTGGCTGTCAAGATCCGCCTGAAGCGCATGGGCAAGATCCGTGCACCGTTCTACCGCGTCGTCGTGGCCGATTCGCGCAAGAAGCGCGATGGCGCCGTGATCGAGGAGATCGGCAAGTACCACCCCACCGAGGATCCCTCGGTGATCGAGATCGACTCCGATCGTGCGCAGTACTGGCTCGGCGTGGGCGCTCAGCCCACCGAACAGGTCTCGGCGCTGCTGAAGGTCACCGGCGACTGGCAGAAGTTCAAGGGCGAGGGCGACTCCGCCGGCTCCCTGAGGACTGCTGAGGAGAAGAAGTCCGCCGAGGAGCTCATCGCCGAGGCCGACAAGGCCGCTGCGGAGTCCCGTGAGGGCGCCAAGAAGTCGAAGGACGCCGAGAACAACGAGTCCGAGGAGGGCGACGTGTCCGACGAGAAGAAGAACGAGGCCGAGGAGGCCGCATCTGAGGTCGAGCCGGGTTCGGAGGAGGGCGACGCCAAGGGCGAGTCCACCGAGGACGCCGAGGCGCAGACCACCGACGAGGCCTGAGATGAGCGCTCGCGCCGAAGCTCTCGACCAACTCGTGCGCGGCATCGTGGATGACCCGGACGCCGTGCGCGTCACCGAGAAGTCCACGCGCCGTGGCCCGCTGCTCGAGGTGCGGGTCAGCCCCGCGGACCTCGGCCGCGTCATCGGTCGCTCCGGTCGCACCGCCCGAGCCCTGCGCACGGTCACCGCGGCCCTGTCGGACGACGACGTGCGCGTCGACATCGTCGACGTCGACCGGCGCTGAGGTGCCCGGCACGAACGAACACTCCGAGAGCGGCACTGTCCAGCAGTGCCGCTCTCGGCGTACCCGCACCCTCGTCACGGCTGGTGCGGCCCTGCTGCTGGCCGCCTGCGCCTCCGGACCCGCGGCACCCACGGACCCCGAGGCCACCGATGGTGCGCAAGGAGAGACCGCGACGGACACTGCCGGGAGCCCGGACCCCGCACTGGCCTCGGCCTGCGGCGAGTTCTGGGGCGACCCCGACTACGCCGCCCCCCTGTCCCGCGTGGTGCTGGACCGGGCGGCCACCGCCCCCGAGGCCGGCCCCTCGGACCCCTTCTTCTACGCGATGACCGGAGACGACATCGAGGCCGTCTTCGGTGATGCCCCCGAACAGCTTCGCACCGCCGCCACGGATCTCGCCCAGTGGTTCCGAACGCAGCCCGAGAAGGGCTCCGAGGCCGATCGGGACGCGTTCGGCGATCTGTGGCAGGGACTGGCCGCCGAGTGCGCGGACGTCTCCGCCGCGGCCTCCTGGGCCGCCGACCCCGAGCAGGAGGGCGACAAGCCCGCAGCCCTGGTGTGCGCCGACGTGTACGACACCCCCGGCACCTTCACCCACTTCGGCAACGCCAATGTGCTGACCTCGAACATGTTCAAGCTCGTGGGGCTGAGCGCCCAGCAGGTGCCGGCGGACAGGCTCGAGGACGTCCAGGCCACCGCCGACCTGCTGGAACGGGAGATCGACCGGGTCGACGACGACGCCGTCCGTGCCGGGCTCGAACAGGTCCGCGCCCCCTTCCAGCAGGCGCTCGAGGGCGACCTGTGGTCCGAGGGGCTGCGGGAGCCGCTGACCGAGCTCGGCAGCGCCTGCGATGACGCCGGGTACCGTGCCCCCGAGAGCGGCGAGCTCGGGGACGAGACGAACGACGAGGACGACGACGGAGGACTGGTATGACCGGCTTCGAGGTGATCGTGGCGACCATCGGCAAGGCACACGGGCTGCGCGGCGAGGTGGCGCTGAACCTGCGCACCGACCAGCCGGCCGAGCGCCTGGTCGCCGGAACGGTGTTCGACATCGACGCGCCCGCGAGCGGAGAGCGTGACACCCACGCCCGCGGCACCGCCCCCGGTGCCGCCGTACCTCGGCGCCTCACCCTGCTCTCCACGCGCACCCAGCAGGACCGCTGGTACGCCCGCTTCGAGGAGGTGCCGGACCGCACCGCAGCGGAGGCGCTGCGCGGCATCGAACTGGCCCTCGAGCTCGACCCCGAGCAGGAGACCGAGGAGGATCCGGACGCCTGGTACGCCTCCCAGCTCGAGGGCCTCCCGGTCAGGCACGTGGACGGCCACGACCTGGGCGTGGTGGCCGGGCTGCAGCACTACCCCGCGCAGGACCTGCTGCTGGTGCACACGCCGGACGGCCGCCGCGTCCAGCTGCCCCTGGTGGCACAGCTCGTCCCCGAGGTGGACCTCGAGGCCGGGGTGATCCTGGCAGACCCGCCCGGCGGGCTGTTCGAGGAGCTGCCGGAGGACGACGCGAGCATCGAGCAGGAGCGCTGAGCCCGGGTGCGCATCGACGTCCTGACCATCTTCCCGGAGTACCTCGCGCCGCTGGAGCTGTCACTGATCGGGAAGGCCCGGCGCGAGGGCCTGCTGGACCTGCACCTGCACCATCTGCGCGACTGGACCCACGACCGTCACCGCACCGTGGACGACACTCCCCTGGGTGGCGGTGCCGGGATGGTGATGAAGCCGGAGCCGTGGGCGGAGGCCTTCGCCGCCGTCCGCGAGCAGGGACGAGCCGAGCTCGGGCCCGATGCTCGACCGCTGGTCGTGTTCCCCAACCCCGCCGGCACACCCTTCGCTCAGGCCACGGCCCGCGAATGGTCGAGGCGTGAGTGGATCGTGTTCGCCTGCGGGCGCTACGAGGGGATCGACGAGCGGGTGTACGAGCACCTCGCCGATGAGGGCTACGAGGTGGCCCTCGCCTCGCTGGGCGACTACGTGCTCAACGGGGGAGAGGTCGCGGTGCTCGCCATCACCGAGGCCGTGGTGCGCCTGGTGCCGGGCGTGGTCGGCAACGCCGAGTCCCTGGTCGAGGAGTCCCATTCCGATGGCCTGCTGGAGTACCCGCTGTACACACGGCCGGCCCGCTGGACCGACCCGTCGGGAACCGTTCGGGAGGCCCCGGAGGTCCTGCTGTCCGGCGACCACGGGCGCATCGCGGCCTGGCGGCGCGAGCTGTCACAGCAGCGCACCGCGCAGCGTCGACCCGATCTGCTGCCCCCGGGGTGACGGATCCGACACCCCTGGCTGGGCGTGACCTGCTGATCCGTCATGGCGGAGGCTTGCCGCGGGCAGTGTTGCGCTGGCAGAATGGTCGGCTGTGCATGCCGCGCGCCCCTCTGCCTCAGGGGAGGAGCGCACGACGCGGCCGGGCAGGTCCGTGGCGATGGGAGTCGCCGCCAGAGGCCCAGCACACCGGCACGAGGGGTCGCCCCTCGCCGGATCGACGGTTCATGACGGACCCGGGCCCCCGGGACCCAGCGAACGACGCCGTCCGACCTGAGGCGGAGGGCAGGAGAGAGACATGCAGAAGCTCGACGAGCTCGACAAGGCATCCCTGCGCGAGGACATCCCCGCGTTCCGCGCCGGTGACAACGTGAAGGTCCACGTGAAGGTCATCGAGGGCAACCGCTCCCGTATCCAGGTGTTCCAGGGCTACGTGATCGCCCGCCAGGGCCACGGCGTGGGCGAGACCTTCCGCGTCCGCAAGGTCTCCTTCGGCGTCGGCGTGGAGCGCGTGTTCCCCGTCCACGCCCCGACCATCGACAAGATCGAGGTCGTCACCCGCGGCGACGTGCGCCGCGCCAAGCTGTACTACCTGCGGGGCCTCACCGGCAAGAAGGCCCGCATTCGCGAGAAGCGCGAGCACTCCTGATCCTCTCGATGTGAGCCCTTCCGTGGCCCCCGGACGGCGGCGATCACCCCTCGTGGTGGTCGCCGCCGTCTGCGTGCTGGCACTGCTGCTGGCGGCAGCCGGGGTGCGGCACTTCGTCACTCAGCCCTACCGCGTCCCCTCCGCGTCCATGGAGCCCACCCTCCGCGCCGGCGACGTGATCCTCGCGGACCGTGCGAGCCGCGGCCAGGCCCAGCACGGTGACGTGGTGGTCTTCGACGGCACCGGCTACTTCGCCCCGTCGGCCGAGGGCGGCGGACGCTACTGGGTCAAGCGCGTGATCGCCGTCGGCGGAGAACGAGTGACCTGCTGCAGCGATTCCGGAGCGCTCATGATCGACGGGCAGGAGCTCGATGAGCCGTACCTCGCGCCCGGCACGGAGCCCAGTGCGATCGAGTTCGACCTGGAGGTGCCGGACGGCCGCATGTTCGTCCTCGGCGACAACCGCGCCGACTCCACCGACTCGCGCTCCATGCTCGGTGCGCCCGGTGGCGGCATGGTCCCCGTCGACCGGGTGGTGGGGACCGTCGACCGGATCGTGTGGCCTCTCACGCGAGCCGGAGCCGTCCGGTGACCAGGACGAGTCGATAGGATCACCGCGATGAACCAGACCGTCCCGCCCAGCAGCGCCGTCCCCAAGAACGAGGGCACGGCGCGCGTTGAGAGCCACCCCGGCGGCGAGCACCCGACGGAGGAAGCCGGGTCGGAGACGCACGAGCGCAGCGGGCGCCGCCGCGCGGAGAGCAGGCAGCGCCTGCCGCTGTGGCTGGACACCGTGCTGACCATGGTGGTCGCCCTGATCATCGCCGTGCTGGTCAAGACCTTCCTGATCCAGCCGTTCTTCATCCCCTCCGCGTCGATGAACCCCACCCTGCTGCAGGACGACAAGATCATCGTCTCCAAGCTGTCCCCGGGGGTGTTCGACCTCGAGCGGGGCGATGTGATCGTGTTCGAGGACCCGGGGGACTGGATCCCCGGGGACGCCACCGAGAACCCCACCCCGCGGGTGCGGCTGATGATGGCGCTGAGCCTGGTGGGCCTGGCCCCGGATCCCTCCCAGGACCACCTGGTCAAGCGGCTGATCGGCTTGCCGGGGGATCGGGTCGTGTGCGAGAGCGAGGGCGCGGCCCTGCAGGTCAACGGCACCGAGGTGCAGGAGCCCTACATCAACCCCGAGACCTCCGCCTGCCAGACGGCGTTCGACGTCACCGTGCCCTCGGGACACGTGTGGGTGTTGGGCGACAACCGTCACGCCTCGGCCGATTCCGCCTACCACCACGTCCACGACGGCGACGGCTTCGTCGCGGAGTCCGACATCACCGGACGCGCCGAGGTCATCTTCTGGCCCGCCGGCCGCTGGTCCGGGCTGGGCGGCGGGGACGAGGCCTTCGCCGATGTCCCCGACCAGCCGTGACCATCCAGACCCTCCCCTCGGCGATCCCCACTCTCGATCTGGAGCTCGCTCTGGCCACCCGGTGCGGGCCCGGGCCGCGGATCGTCGTCGGCATCGACGAGGTGGGGCGCGGGGCGCTGGCCGGGCCGGTCGCCGTCGGCGCCTGCGCGATCGAGGTGACCGGCGGTCGAGCCGTGGCTCTCCCCGAGGGCGTGCGGGACTCGAAGGCGCTGACGGCCCGCCGTCGTGAACTGCTGGTCGAGCCGATCCGCACTGCCGCTCGCAGCACCGCGGTGGGCTGGTCCGAACCGGCGGAGATCGACGAGCTGGGCATCATGCGAGCCCTCACCCTGGCCGCCCTGCGGGCGATCGACGCGCTCGAGGTGACGGCCGATGCGATCATCCTGGACGGCTCCGTGGATGTCCTCACCCCAGATCTCTCCCGAAGGGCGGTCCCCTGCCCGAGGGTCGAGCTGCGGGTGAAGGCCGACAGGGACTGCGCCAGCACGGCTGCCGCGAGCATCCTCGCGAAGGTGGCCCGCGACCAGCGCATGACCGAGCTGGATGCGCTGGCGCCGGCCTACGGGTGGGCCGCGAACAAGGGGTACGGCTCCGCCGTGCACCGCCGGGCCATCCAGGATCACGGCCCCACGGCCCACCACCGCCGCAGCTGGAACCTGGGCGGTCGGGCACCCGTGCTGCCTGGCGTACTGTGGGACGACCAGTCGAGCCCGCAGCCCGGGAAGGAGCGCCGGTGAACGTGCAGGACCTCGAGAACTACGAGTCCGACCTCGAGCTTCAGCTCTTCCGCGAGTACCGCGACGTGGTGAGCCTGTTCACCTACGTGGTGGAGACCGAGCGCCGCTTCTACCTGGCCAACCAGGTGGATCTGCAGGTGCGCTCGGCCGGGGGAGAGGTGTTCTACGAGCTGCGCCTGGCCGACGTCTGGGTATGGGACATCTACCGCTCCAACCGCTTCGTGCGGTCCGTGCGGGTGGTGACGTTCAAGGACGTCAACATCGAGGAGCTCAACAAGCAGGACATCTCCCTGCCCTGAGCTCGGTCACCGAGCTCGCCAGGTGAGGTCACGGGCTGAGTTCCCAGGCTGAACTCGCCGGATGTGGTCGCGAGGCCCGCTCCACCGGGTGAGGTTCCTCCCCAGCCGCCACTCGTGCACATTCCTGAACCCGATGGTGCGGCGGGGGTGCGCGGACGGCCACGCTGATCGGCATGAGCGATCACACCGCCACCCGATCCCGCAGCACAGGCCAGGCCCCGAGCCGCGCTCCGTCCCGGCCCTCGCCCCGCCTCGCTCACGAGCCCGCGCCAGGTGCCGCGCCCCGTCCCGATGGTGCCGCCGGCCGCCAGGACCCGGCTCGCATGACGGCGGCGGAGCTGGGACGAGCGGGGGAGCAGCTCGCCGCCACCTACCTCGAGCGCGTCGGCTTCACCGTGCTGGAGCGCAACGTGCATCTGCGCACCGGGGAGATCGACATCGTGGCCCTGGACGGCACCACCCTCACCTTCATCGAGGTCAAGACCCGTCGCACCCTGGTCACCGGGGTTCCGCAGGCCGCGGTCACCCCCGCCAAGCTGCGTCGACTGCGCAGGCTCGTGGGGGCCTACCTGATGGATGCCTCGCCGCCGCACCGGGACATCCGCATCGATGTGCTGGCCGTCCTCGCCCACGCCGACGGCACCTTCGCCGTCGAGCACCTGCGCGGAGTGGGCTGATGGGGCACGCACGCACCCTGTCGATCGGTCTGCACGGGCTGCGCGGCACACTGGTCGAGGTGGAGAGCGACGTCTCCACCGGCCTGCCCGCCTTCTCCGTGGTAGGGCTGCCGGACTCCTCCACCCTGCAGGCCCGGGACCGAGTGCGCGCCGCCGCGGCTCGCAGCGGCATGCACCTGGCCCAGCGCCGCATCACCACCAACCTCAGCCCGGCTTTCGTCCCCAAGCACGGATCCGGCTTCGACCTCGCGATCGCCGTGTCCGTGATCGCCGCGCAGGGCGACATCGATCCTGGGGGCCCCTCCCGCACCGTCCACCTCGGTGAGCTCGGGCTCGACGGGCAGATCCGGCCGATCCCCGGCGTGCTCCCCGCCCTGGTCGCAGCACGCGACTGCGGGATCCGCCGTGCCGTGGTGCCGCAGGAGAACCTCGCCGAGGCCAGGCTGGTCGACGGGATCGAGGTCACCGGGGCAGCGCACCTGAGCAGCGTGCTGCGCCGGTGGGGTGCGGATGTGGCCGTGCAGGCTCATCATCCCACGCTGCGCATCGCTCCAGAGGCGGAGCCCGAGACCGGTGCCGACGCGGACTTCAGCGATGTGATCGGCCAGCAGCAGGCCCGCCGGGCTGCGGAGGTCGCGGCGGCCGGTGGCCACCACCTGCTGATGACAGGACCGCCGGGCGCGGGCAAGACGATGATCGCCTCCCGCATTCCCACGATCCTCCCGGATCTCGACGACGAGCAGGCCCTGGCGGTCTCCGCCATCCATTCCGTGGCCGGGAGGTTCGACGCGCGCCAGGGCCTTCGCCGCCGCCCTCCCTTCGAGAACCCCCACCACACCGCCACCACCGCCGCTGTGGTGGGTGGGGGAGCGGGCCTGGCAGCACCGGGCGCGATCTCCCGCGCCCACGGGGGAGTGCTGTTCCTGGACGAGGCACCCGAGTTCCCCTCCCGGGTGCTCGAGGCGCTGCGGGAACCCCTGGAGACCGGCGACATCACCCTGCACCGGGCCCGTGGCGTCACCAGGTACCCGGCCCGCTTCCAGCTCGTGCTGGCAGCCAACCCCTGCCCCTGCGGGAAAGCCTGGGGGAAGGGGACCGACTGCAGCTGCAGCCCGCAGCAGCGCCGCACCTACCTCACCCGGCTGTCCGGCCCCGTTCTGGACCGGATCGACATGCGGATCGCCGTCGGGCCGGTGGACGTGAACCGGGTCGATGCCGTGCCGTCGGAGTCCAGTGCGCAGATCGCCCAGCGTGTACGCACGGCCCGCGACCGCCAGCGTGCGCGCTACGCCGATCACCCCTTCAGCATCAACGCCCAGCTGCCCGGTTCGCTGCTGCGCACCGCCTTCTCACCGGCGCCGGCTGACCAGCGCCTGCTGGACCACGCCCTCTCCCAGGGCCGCCTCACCCTGCGCGGTCACGACCGCGTTCTGCGCCTGGCCTGGACCCTCGCCGATCTCGAGGGTGCGGAGCGTCCCACTGCCGAGCACATCGGCACCGCCCTCACCCTCCGCGAAGGAGACCACCGATGACCGCGTCGAGCTCCCGTCCACCGTCGCTGGGCACGGCGGGGACGATCCGTCCCGGCCCGGCCCCGCCCCGCCATCGGGCGGCGCCAGGAGGAGGCTCCGCAGCACCGCAGCGCATGCATCACCTGGTCGCTGATCGCCGAGCCCACCGACTCCGTTGCCCTGGCCCTGTGCGCGGCGCTGGGCCGCGTGGACGCCCTCGCCCTGGCCCGGGACGGCAGCGCCGATGACCTCGTGGACCACCTGAAGGGTGATGTGCCGGTCGAGTTCGCGGACCCGAAAGCGGTCAGGAGGGACCCCCACCGGCTGGCGGGGCGCGCACTTGCCCGATGGCGGGAGCGCCTCGGGAGCATCAGGGCCGACGAGGTGCTCGATGCCGCCGCAGCGCGGGGGATCCGGGTCCTGACCCCAGGGCATCCGCACTGGCCGCCGGGTGTGGATGACCTCGATGCCACCACGCCACACTGCCTCTGGGTCCATGGGCCCGGCGATCTGGCGGACCTGGTGGGGCGGCGCTGCGTCGCCATGGTCGGCTCCCGTGCTTCCACCCCGTACGGGGAGGACACCGCGTCCTCGTTGGCCGCGTCCTTCGCTCGCTCCGGGGGGACCGTCGTCTCCGGCGGGGCGTACGGGATCGACGCCGCTGCCCATCGCGGTGCGCTTGCTGCGGGTCAGGGTGCCACCATCGCCGTCCTCGCCGGGGGCCTGGACTCCCTCTACCCCCGGGGCAACACCCGGCTGCTCGAGGCGATCCGGGATCGTCACCTGCTGGTCACCGAGGCCCCACCGGGGACCGCCCCCACCCGATGGAGGTTCCTGGCGCGCAATCGCCTCATCGCGGCCCTGTCCCAGGCGGTGGTGGTGATCGAGGCGTCCTGGCGCTCCGGCGCGCTGTCCACCGCACGCCAGGCCGAAGGGCTCTCCCGGCACATCGGAGCTGTACCGGGCCCTGTCACCTCCGCCGCCAGCGCCGGCTGCCACCGGCTGATCCGGGACAACGGAGCTGTGCTCATCACTGAGCACTCCGAGGTGCTGGACCTCCTGCCCGGCGGCCCGCCTGCCGGTGACAGCAGCTACGCCCAGCAGGACGAGCTCGATCTGCTCGCCCCTGCGGACCGCCGAGTGCTGGATGCGGTGCCGCCGCGCTCCAGCGCCTTGACGGCGGTGATCGCCCGGGAGGTCGGGATCGGGGAGGAGGAGGCGCGCTCCGCCCTGGCCAGGCTCGAGCTGCTGGGCATGGTCGTGGTCCGGGACGGCCGCGCTCGCCGGTCGCGCCAGGATCGGCGCACCCGGTGAGCGCCGCGCCCAAGAGTGCTCCTGACTCGCCCTGCGCCGCGGGTGGGGCGAGACTAGGGGGATGACGAGCCGGCCGCGACAGGACCAGGAGCACCCGGGTGACGGAGAGCTGCTCCACGCCTTCGCCGAGCATCTGCGGCTGGAGCGGGGGCGCTCCGCCCACACCGTGCGTGCCTACCGCCGCGAAGCCTCGGACCTGCTTCACCACCTGCGCCACGTTGAGCGCATCGACGTGGCGGACCTCGACGTGAACGCCCTGCGGTCCTGGCTGGCCGCTCGCGCGGGGACGGGAGCCGCCGCCAGCACCCTGGCGCGCTCCGCGGCTGCAGCGCGCACCTTCACCACGTGGCTCGCCGCCACCGAGCGCATCACCCATGATGTCGGCGGTCGCCTGCGGGCGCCCAAGCGGGGCAGGCACCTGCCCACCGTCCTCTCCGCCGCACAGACCTCCCAGCTGCTGGATGCCATCCAGCACGACCCGGGAACCGCCCCTACAAGTGACGAGCCCGATCAGGACCGGACCGCTCGTGCCGTCGACCTGCGCGACGCCGCCGTGCTCGAACTGCTGTACTCCTCTGGGCTGCGGGTCTCCGAGCTGGTTGCACTGGACTCCACCGGCATCGACCACGTGCAGGGCACGGTGCGGGTCAGGGGCAAGGGCGACAAGGAGCGCATCGTCCCCGTCGGCGCACCGGCACTGGATGCGATCCGGCGCTGGGAGTCCGAGGGCCGCCCCGTCCTCGCGGCGGCCGGCCGCGATCCGTCCTCAGCGGCACGCGACGCGCTGTTCCTCGGCGTGCGCGGCGGCAGGCTGGGCGACAGAGCCGTGCGCACACTGCTGGACAAGCGCACCGCCGCCTCCGGCATCCCACGGCATCTCAGCCCCCATGCCCTGCGGCACAGCGCCGCCACGCACCTGGTGGAGGGCGGCGCGGATCTGCGCACGGTCCAGGACTTCCTGGGGCACTCATCGCTGGCCACCACGCAGATCTACACCCACGTGAGCTCCGAGCGGCTGCGCAGCACCGTCGAGCAGGCGCACCCCCGCGCCTGACCACCCCGCCGCACATCCAGTGCCCAGCTGTCGTCAGTCCAGGAGCGCGCGCCGCAGGCCATGCCGCGGAGCCCCGCTGGCAGCGGCCGCTGGGGCGCTGCTCGCCCGTGACCCCTTGGGGGAGGAGACCGGCCGGGTGCGGCTGGCCTCAGCCTGCTCCGCCCCGCCCCACGGCAGCAGCACACTGGGACCGCGCGCTCCGAGCAGCAGCAGCGGATCCAGGTAGTCCTCTCCCCGTCGAGCGCCCAGGTGCAGGCACGGGCCCTCCGGGCAGTGCGGACCTCCCGTACCGGCAGGGGCGAGATCCCCGAGCAGATCGCCGACCGCCACCGACTGCCCGGCTCGGACCTTCGCCGTGACGGGCTCGTAGGTGGAGATCAGACCGTCGGCATGCATCACGGAGACCACGCCACGCCCTGCGACGTCACCGGCGAAGCGGACCGTGCCGTCCTCCACTGCTCGCACCGGGGCACCCACACCGCCGTGCACCATGAGGTCCACCCCGCGGTGCCCGGCCGCATAGCGGTGCTCAGGCTGCTCGAAGCCGCGCAGCACCTGATGCGGCGGCGCGATGGGCCACTGCCATCGGCTCGCGGCGGGTTTGGCGGCCACCGGGGACGCCCCGAGCACCATCACCCACAGCACCAGTGCCACCACGGCCAGCAGCGCCGCACCGGGGTCACTGGACCGGCGCCCGACGGTCGGAGCGGGAGGTTCACTCATGCCCCCACCGTGCCGGACCGCCCGAGCCCGCCGACATCCTCCGGCCCTGGCGGTGGATGACCCCCAATGGGGAGGAACCTCACGCGGGGCCGCCTTCGCGGTCGCGGCTGTCCCGGACCGGGCGCGGGTCGGACGAGCAGGACCGCCGGCGTGACGCATCCCGCGCCGGAGAGGGCGGGGGCGTCGGCTAGACTGACGCCAGCATCCGGTCCGTCCGGATGACTTCGCGTGCCCACCAGGGCTCGTCGACCATCGGTCCTCCCGGGCCCGCACCCGTGCGGGAGCAGGTGGCGGTCGGCAACCCGGGCGCCAGGCCCCGAGCCGTCCGGCTGCGGGGGAAGAACCGAGAATGCAGGTCCTGCGCGATGACCGCGGACGCCCCACCCGGGTGCGCCGTGCGAGCCCAGGGCCGAGGAAAAGGACACCATCATGGCAGTCGTCACCATGCGCCAGCTCCTGGAGAGCGGCGTCCACTTCGGGCACCAGACCCGTCGCTGGAACCCCAAGATGCGCCGTCACATCTTCACCGAGCGCAACGGCATCTACATCGTCGACCTGATGCAGACGCTGACCTACATCGACAAGGCCTACGAGTTCGTCAAGCAGACCGTCGCCCACGGCGGCACCGTGCTGTTCGTCGGCACCAAGAAGCAGGCCCAGGAGTCGATCCAGGAGCAGGCCACCCGCGTGGGCATGCCCTACGTGAACCAGCGCTGGCTGGGCGGCATGCTCACCAACCTGCAGACGGTGTCCGCGCGCGTGAACCGCCTCAAGGAGCTCGAGCAGATCGACTTCGACGATGTGGCCTCCTCCGGCCGCACCAAGAAGGAGCTGCTGATGATGCGCCGCGAGAAGGAGAAGCTCGAGCGCACCCTCGGCGGCATCCGCGACATGTCCCGCGCCCCCAGCGCGGTGTGGGTCGTGGACACCAACAAGGAGCACCTCGCCGTCGACGAGGCGCAGAAGCTGAACATCCCCGTCGTCGCGATCCTGGACACCAACTGCGATCCCGACGAGGTCACCTACCCGATCCCCGGCAATGACGACGCGATCCGCTCCGTCACCCTGCTGACCCGGGTGGTCGCCGACGCCGTGGCCGCCGGCCTGCAGGAGCGCCACGCCAAGAGCACCGGCGGCGAGAAGAACGTCTCCGCCGTCGACGCCGAGCCGCTGGCGGAGTGGGAGCGCGAGCTCCTGGCCCAGTCGGAGGTCCAGCAGCAGGATGCCCCGGCCGAGCAGTCCGTCGCCGCTGATTCCGGCGAGTCCGCTGGTTCCGGCGAGCCGACCGAGGCCGCCGAGGACGCCGTCACCGCGCAGGAGGCGGCCGAGACCGAGAAGACCGAGTCCGCTGAGGCCCCCGCGGCCGAGTGATCACGGGGCCCGGGCGGCATCGCTGCCCGGGCCACCCCTCGGGGCTGCACCCGCCCCGACCCCGCAAAGCATCTCCCACAAGGAAGAGGAACATGGCCAACTACACGGCAGCCGACATCAAGGCGATCCGCGAGTCCACCGGCGCGGGCATGCTCGACGTGAAGAAGGCCCTGGACGAGGCGAACGGCGACACCGCCAAGGCGGTCGAGCTGATCCGAGTCAAGGGTCTCAAGGGCATCGCCAAGCGCGAGGGCCGCACCGCGTCCGAGGGCCTGATCGCCGTCGACGTGCGCGACAGCGAGGGCGGCCAGACCGGCACCCTGGTCGAGCTCAACTCCGAGACCGACTTCGTCGCCAAGAACGACAAGTTCGTGGCCCTGGGCGACGAGGCCGTGGCAGCGGCCGTCGAGTCCGGTGCCACTGAGCCCGAGGAGCTCGCCAGCACCCCCTTCGGCGAGGCGCTCACCAACGCCGGCGCCACCATGGGCGAGAAGATCCTGGTGCGCCGCATCGGCCGCGTCACCGGCGAGGTCGTCTCCTCCTACATGCACCGCACCAACAAGGACCTGCCCCCGCAGGTCGGCGTGCTGGTGGCCACCGACAAGGCCGGCGCCGAGGTGGCGCGCGACATCGCCATGCACATCGCCGCCTACTCGCCGCAGTACCTCTCCCGCGAGGACGTCCCCGCCGACGTCGTCGAGAACGAGCGCCGCATCGCCGAGGAGACCGCGAAGAACGAGGGCAAGCCCGAGCAGGCGCTGCCCAAGATCGTCGAGGGACGCCTGAACGGCTTCTTCAAGGAGAACGTGCTGCTGGAGCAGGGCTTCGCGAAGGACCCGAAGCAGACCGTCGGCAAGATCGTCGAGGAGGCCGGCGGCACCGTCACCGGTTTCGTCCGCTTCCGCGTCGGCAACTGATCCCTTCGGCGTCCCGGCGCTCGCGCCCGGGTCGCCACCCGACGGTGGCCGCGCGTGAGCGCGGCCACCTGATCGCGGCCCCGCACCATCGGTGCGGGGCCGCGCCGGTATCATCGCCCAGGACCACGCGCGCGGAAGGACTGCCATGACCCAGACCATCACCTCCCCGATCCCCGTGATGCCGAGGCGGGCCGACGGTCGGCGAGTGCTTCTGAAGCTCTCCGGCGAGGCCTTCGGCGGCGGAGCCGTCGGTGTGGACCCCGATGTCGTCTCCCGCATCGCCGGCGAGATCGCCGAGGGCGTCGCCCAGGGCGTGCAGTGCGCGATCGTGGTGGGTGGCGGCAACTTCTTCCGGGGGGCCGAGCTCTCCCAGCGCGGCATGGACCGTCGGCGCGCCGACTACATGGGCATGCTGGGCACGGTCATGAACTGCCTGGCCCTGCAGGACTTCCTGGAGCAGCGGGGTGTGAGCACCCGGGTGCAGACCGCGATCGAGATGGGGCAGGTCGCCGAGCCGTACATCCCCCTGCGCGCCGTGCGTCACCTCGAGAAGGGCCGTGTGGTGATCTTCGGCGCCGGCGCCGGCATGCCCTACTTCTCCACCGACACAGTGGCCGTGCAGCGCGCCCTGGAGATCGGCTGCGAGGAGGTGCTGATGGCCAAGAACGGCGTGGACGGCGTCTACACCGCCGACCCCCGCACGGACCCTCAGGCCGAGCGCCTCGCGGCCGTCACCTACAGCGAGGCCCTCCAGCGCGGCCTCAAGGTCGTCGACGCCACCGCCTTCAGCCTGTGCATGGACAACAGCCAGCCGATGATGGTGTTCGGGCTCGATGAGCCGGGCAACATCACCCGGGCCCTGCGCGGCGACCGCATCGGCACCGTCGTCACCGGCGGCTGAGTCCCGCCGCCGCCCGCTCCTTGCGGGACAATGGACCCACCACCCCAACGATTCGAGGAGCACACCGTGAGCGACGACATCGCAAGCATCCTGAAGGACGCCGAGAAGAAGATGGCCAAGTCGGTCGAGGTCACCAAGGAGGAGTTCACCACCATCCGCACGGGCCGTGCGAACGCGGCGATGTTCCAGGGGATCAACGTGGAGTACTACGGCGCTCCCACCCCGCTCAACCAGCTGGCCTCCCTGAACTTCCCCGAGGCGCGCACCGTCATCGTCACCCCCTACGACAAGACCGCCATGGCAGCGGTGGAGACCGCCCTGCGCGAGTCCGACCTGGGCGTGAACCCCACCAACAACGGTGACAACCTGCGCATCGTGCTGCCGGCCCTGACCGAGGAGCGCCGCAAGGAGTACGTGAAGCTGGCCCGCACCAAGGCCGAGGACGGCCGCGTCTCCGTTCGCGGCACCCGCGGCAACGCCAAGAAGGCCCTCGAGAAGCTGGTCAAGGACAAGCTGGTGGGCGAGGACGAGGGCGTGCGCTCGGAGAAGGACCTCGACGTCCTCACCAAGAAGTACGTCGAGCAGGTGGATCAGGCCCTGGCGGCCAAGGAGACCGAGCTCGAGACCATCTGACGGCGCTGCCCGTCGTCGTCCTGAGCCGCCCTGTGACCCCCGACTCGCGCCGTGAGGCCGCCTCGAGCACCCTCGAGGCGGTCCCGGCGGCGACGGCGGGCGATCCCGCGGGACCGCTCGGGTCGCCGGCCGGGCTGATCGCGCCCCGGACGGACCCCGAGGTGCCGGCGGTCCACGCCAAGCGGCGCGGCCCGGGCCGCAATCTCCCGGCCGCGATCGCGGTGGGACTGGTCATGGGAGGCATCCTGCTGGGCGCTGTGTTCGCCGTGCCTCGGGCCTTCCCGGTGGTGGTGGCGATCGCACTGTGCCTGGGCATGCTGGAGCTGACCCGCGCCCTGTCCCACGGGGGGCTGAGGGTCCCCGCTGTCCCCCTGTTGGTGGGGGTGATCGGCATGGTGGTCTCCACGGTCTCCTACGGTGTGGGCGGGCTGATCGTCTCCACCGCCGCTGCCGTGTGCGTGCTGATCCTGTGGCGGGTCAGCGAGTCGATGGGCCTGACCGCTCTGCGCGACGTGACCGGTGGCGTGTTCGCGCTGGCCTGGGTGCCGTTCCTGGGCTGCTTCATCCTGCTGCTGTTCGCCCAGGAGGGCGGGCCGTGGCTGGTGCTGCTGGCGGTGCTGGTCCCGGTGGCCAACGACACCGGCGGCTACGTCGCCGGAGTGCTCTTCGGCTCCCACCCGATGGCGCCGAGCATCAGCCCCAAGAAGAGCTGGGAGGGCTTCGCCGGCTCCCTCGTGGCAGGGGCGGCCGCCGCGATCATCATGACGGTGACCGTGCTGGATGAGGCATGGTGGATCGGCGCGATCCTGGGACTGGTGCTGGTGGTCGTCTCCACCGGCGGCGACCTCGCCGAATCCCTGCTCAAGCGCGATCTGCGCATCAAGGACATGGGGCACCTGCTGCCCGGGCACGGCGGCATGCTGGACCGGCTCGACTCGATCCTGCTGGCCGCGCCGACCACCTACATCATGCTGGAGATCCTGCTTCCGTGAACGCTCAGCCCCCGACCTCCTCCACCGCTGCCGACCCCGGTGCGCCCCGCGAGCCCGCCGGACCGCCGCGCACCTCCTCGGCCCGGAACCCCGATCTGTCCCGTGAGGCGATCCCCGGGCAGAAGGTCGCCCTGGCGCCCGGGCAGCTGCAGCTGCGGCCGGCCCGTCGCGGGAAGCCGCCGGCCCACCTGGCCGACCTCACGCTCGAGGAGCGCATCGAGGCCGTGAAGGAGATGGGCCTGCCGGGCTTCCGCGCCAAGCAGCTCTCGGTCCACTACTTCGAGCACTTCACCACCGATCCGGAGCTGATGACGGACCTCCCCCGGGAGCGTCGCGAGGAGCTCGTCGAGCGGTTCTTCCCGACCCTGCTCACCCCGGTCTCCCGCCAGTCCGCAGATCACGGCGCCACCCAGAAGATCCTGTGGCGCCTCTTCGACGGCTCCATGGTGGAGTCGGTGCTGATGCGCTACTCGGACCGCATCACCCTGTGCATCTCCTCCGAAGCGGGATGCGGCATGAACTGCCCCTTCTGCGCCACCGGACAGATGGGCCTGACCCGCAACCTCTCCGCCGCCGAGATCATCGAGCAGGTGCGGATCGCCAACCGCATGCTCGCCGCGGGCGAGATCCCCGGTGGCACCGGCCGCGTCTCCAACATCGTGTTCATGGGAATGGGGGAGCCACTGGCCAACTACCGTCCCGTGGCCACCACCTGCCGTCGCCTCAACGCCCCGGCCCCCGAGGGCTTCGGCATCGGCGCCCGCCACATCACCGTCTCCACGGTGGGACTGGCCCCCGCGGTGCGCAAGCTGATGGCCGAGAGGATCCCCGTGACCCTCGCCGTGTCCCTGCACGCGCCGGACGACGCACTGCGCGACGAACTGGTGCCGATCAACACCCGATACGACGTGGACGACATCCTCTCCGCCGCCCACGAGTACTTCCAGGCCACCGGGCGCCGCGTCAGCATCGAGTACGCGCTGATCCGCGACATCAACGACCAGGCCCACCGTGCCCAGCTGCTGGCCGACAGGCTGATCGCCCACGGCGGTGCCCACTGGGCCCACGTCAACCCCATCCCCCTGAACCCGGTCAAGGGATCGAAGTGGACGGCCTCGGACCCGCTGGTGGAGAAGAAGTTCGTGGAGACCCTGCGGGACAACGGCATCTCCGCCACCATTCGCGACACCCGCGGTTCGGACATCGACGGTGCCTGCGGGCAGCTGGCCGCCGAGGTGATCGAGACCGACGAGCACCGCGCCGATCGCGAGGCCCGGGTGGCTCGGGTCGAGGCCGTCGCATCCCGGCCGGAATGACCCGCCCGCCCTGCACGAACCGCGCCCCCACGCCGCTACAGTGGGACCGCGACCCCGCCGAGGAAGGACCCACTGGTGAGCACATCGTTCGAACGCGTCTCCCGCTTCAGCGTCGGCTACGACACGCACGAGGTGGACGAGTTCCTCGCGCGCGCCCGCACCGCCTACGAGGGCCGCGACGCCGGTTTCTCCGGCAACGACATCTCCTCGGTCAGCTTCGGCACCGAGCGCGGCGGCTACGACATGCGGGTGGTCGACGAGGCCCTGGACCGGCTCTCCGACGCCTTCGCCCTGCAGGCCCGTGACGACGCCATCGCCGAGCGCGGCGAGGAGGCATGGGTGGCGGAGCTGACCCGCCGCGCCGAATCGCTCAAGGAGCGCCTCGAGCGCCCCGCGG
Organism: Brachybacterium epidermidis; assembly: GCF_015209585.1. Classification (GTDB taxonomy): domain Bacteria; phylum Actinomycetota; class Actinomycetes; order Actinomycetales; family Dermabacteraceae; genus Brachybacterium; species Brachybacterium epidermidis. Next base: position 12,400 of record NZ_JADEYR010000004.1, on the reverse strand, counting down.
GGGAGCGGTTCTCGCCTGCGGCCGAGGGCGAGCCCGCCTACGACAGGACCGACGTCGACGCCCTGTGCGACCAGCTGATCGCCTACTTCACCGAGGGCCACCCGATGAGCGTGGACGACGTGCGCCGTGCCGCCTTCCGCCGCCGGCGAGGGGCCGAGGGCTACCGCGAGGCCGTGGTGGACGTGTACCTCGACCACGTGGCGGACGTGATGGCCTCCGTGCCGTGACCGGCAGCCCTGTCCGGCGCCTGGTGCTGCTGGGCTCGACCGGGTCCATCGGGACCCAGACCCTCGAGGTCCTCCAGCGCTACCGGGACGTGGCCCATCTGCACGGCATCGCCGTGGGAGGAGGCCGCCCCGAGCTCGCCGCGCAGCAGGTGCTCCTGCACCGCCCCGAGCACGTCGCGGTGGCCGATGCCGCCCGCGCCGAGGTCGTCGAGGACGCCATCGCAACGGCCTGCCGTGATGCCGGGGTGCCCGCCCCTGCGATGAAGGCGGGCGAGGAGTCCGTGGTGGAGCTGGCAGGCTCCCTGGGGCCCGGTGACGTGGTGCTGAACGCCGTCACCGGCTCCATCGGACTGCTGCCCACGCTGGCGGCGCTGGACTCCGGTGCCCGCCTCGCGCTGGCGAACAAGGAGTCCCTGGTGGTCGGCGGGGCCCTGGTGACCGCGCGCGCAGCCGAAGGGCAGATCCTGCCGGTGGACTCCGAGCACACCGCGATCGCTCAGGCCCTGGCCGGGGTGCGATCGGACCAGGTGGACCGGTTGGTGGTCACCGCCTCCGGCGGCCCGTTCCGCGGCCACAGCCGCGAGCAGCTCGCCCGGGTCACCCCCGAGCAGGCCCTGGCCCACCCCACCTGGGCGATGGGCCCGGTGATCACCACCAACTCGGCGACCCTGGTGAACAAGGCCCTCGAGGTGATCGAGGCGTGCTTCCTGTTCGACCTGCCCGAGGACCGCGTGGACGTGGTGATCCACCCGCAGTCGATCGTGCACTCCATGGCCACCCTGGTGGACGGCTCCACGATCGCCCAGGCCAGCCCCCCGGACATGCGCCACGCGATCGGCTGGGCGCTCGCCCACCCCGAGAAGCTGCCGCGCCTGGCCCAGCCGCTGGACTTCACCACCGCCCAGTCCTGGACCTTCGAGCCCGTCGACGAGCAGACCTTCCCCGCGATCCAAGTGGCGCGCGGAGCCCACCGCGAGGGAGGGGGCGCGATGGCCGTCCTCAACGCCACCAACGAGGAGGCCGTGACCGCCTTCTTCGAAGGCGAGCTCTCCTTCCTCGGCATCGTGGAGACCATTCAGGCGGTGCTGGCCGATCCGGCGCGCCCCCGCGTCGAGCCGGCCGACGGGGTCCCGGCGCTGCTGGACCTTGAGCGGTGGGCCCGTACCGCCGCCCGCACCGCGATCGCTGCTCGCGCCGCGGAGTCCCGCCCATGACGGTGGCCCTGTCCCTGCTGGGTGTGGTGATCATCGGCCTGGGCCTGGCCGCCTCGATCGCCCTGCACGAGATCGGGCACCTGGTGCCCGCCAAGGCCTTCGGCGTGCGCGTGACCCAGTACATGATCGGCTTCGGGCCCACGGTCTGGTCCCGTCGTCGTGGCGAGACCGAGTACGGGATCAAGGCGATCCCCCTGGGCGGCTACATCCGCATGATCGGCATGTACCCGCCGCACCGCGGGGACGCCCCCGGCACCGTGCGCGAGGACTCCACCGGCTTCGTCCAGCAGATGGCGCAGGATGCCAAGGAGTACGAGGCCGCCCAGTACGACCCGGCCGAGGTGCACCGCACCTTCGTGTCCCTCTCCGTGCCCCGCAAGATCGTCGTGATGCTGGGCGGGCCGGCGATGAACCTGCTGCTGTCGGTCCTGCTGATCGGGGTGCTGGCCTGCGGCATCGGCCTGCCCGCGGTGACCCCCGCGGTGCAGGCGGTCTCGGAGTGCGTGCTGCCGGCCGACGCCCCTGAAGGCACCTCCTGCGAGGGCCGCCCCGCAGCGCCCGCACTCGCCGCCGGGATCCGGCCCGGTGACACCCTGATCGAGATCGACGGCCACCAGATCCGCCGCTGGGAGGATGTCACCGCGGCAGTGCGCGCCGCGGGCGATCGCACCGTGCCCGTGGTCGTGGAGCGGGACGGCGAGGAGCTCACTCTCCAGGCCACGCCCATCGTCGATGCCCGCCCGGTGCTGGACGAGAACGGTGCGGTGGTGCGCGATGACAGCGGTGCGATGCTCACCGAGCAGGTGGGCTTCCTCGGTGTCTCCGGCACCCCGGACCTGGTGCGGCAGTCCCCGGCGGCGGTGCCGGAGCTGGCCTGGTCCACCCTCTCCCAGACCGCCCGACTGGTGATCGCCCTGCCGGCTCGTCTGGTGGACGTCGCCAAGGCCGCGTTCGGCCCGGCGGAGCGAGACCCCAACGGCCCCATCGGCGTGGTGGGGGTGACCCGTCTGGCCGGGGAGGTGGCCGCCGCGGACCAGCCGGGATTCGAGCTGCGGGAGAAGACCGGCACCATGATCTCCATGCTGGCCTCGCTGAACATGGCCCTGTTCGTGTTCAACCTGCTGCCACTGCTGCCCCTGGACGGCGGGCACGTGGCCGGCGCCCTGGTGGAGGGGGTGCGACGCTGGATCGCGCGGCTGCGCGGCAGGCCCGATCCCGGGCCGGTGGACATCTCCCGCATGCTGCCGCTGACCAATGCCGTGGCGATCGTGCTCCTGGTGATGACGGTGCTGCTGCTGTACGCGGACATCGTCAAGCCCATCCGCCTGTTCCCCTAGGCGCGTGCCTGCCCCGCAGCTGGGCCCGCCACCGCGGTGCTGGACCTGCCTCTGCGCTGCGGCCTGCCGCTGTGCAGGTGCGGTGGAGGTGTCGAAGCTCGCCACCCGCACCCAGGTGCCCGCGGTCATAATGGGACGGTGACTTCAGTGAGCCTCGGCATCCCGTCCGTCAAGCAGCCGCCGCCCGTCCTCGCGCCGCGTCGGCAGACCCGCAAGGTGCGCCTCGGCGACATCGCCGTGGGCGGCGACGCACCGATCACCGTGCAGTCGATGACCACCACCCCCACGCACGACATCAACGCGACCCTGCAGCAGATCGCGGAGCTCACCGCTGCAGGCTGCGACATCGTGCGCGTGGCCTGCCCGCGCCAGGAGGATGCCGACGCCCTCAAGGCGATCGCCGCGAAGTCCCCCATCCCGGTGATCGCCGACATCCACTTCCAGCCCAAGTACGTGTTCGCCGCGATCGAGGCGGGCTGTGCGGGCGTGCGGGTGAACCCCGGCAACATCCGCCGTTTCGACGACCAGGTGGGGGACATCGCCCAGGCCGCGAAGGACCACGGCACCGCCCTGCGGATCGGCGTGAACGCCGGCTCCATCGACCAGCGCATGATGAAGGGCGACCGTGTCACCCCGGAGGCCCTGGTGGCCTCCGCCGTGTGGGAGGCCGGCCTGTTCGAGGAGCACGACTTCCACGAGTTCGGCATCTCCGTGAAGCACAACGACCCAGTGATCATGGTGGAGGCCTACCGCCAGCTCTCCGAGAAGGGCGACTGGCCCCTGCACCTCGGCGTCACCGAGGCCGGCCCCGCCTTCCAGGGCACCATCAAGTCCTCCGTCGCCTTCGGCATCCTGCTGAGCGAGGGCATCGGTGACACCATCCGCGTGTCCCTCTCCGCCCCTCCCGTGGAGGAGGTCAAGGTCGGGAACCAGATCCTGCAGTCGCTCAACCTCAAGCCGCGCAAGCTGGACATCGTCTCCTGCCCCTCCTGCGGTCGCGCCCAGGTGGACGTGTACACCCTCGCCGACAAGGTCACCGAGGGGCTCAAGCACCTCGAGGTCCCGCTGCGTGTGGCCGTCATGGGCTGCGTGGTCAACGGCCCCGGGGAGGCCCGTGAGGCCGATCTGGGCGTCGCCTCCGGCAACGGCAAGGGGCAGATCTTCGTCAAGGGCGAGGTCATCAAGACGGTGCCCGAGGCCGAGATCGTGGAGACCCTGCTGGCCGAGGCCAACCGCATCGCGGCCGAGATGGAGTCCGCCGAGGCGGGCGGGGCCCCGTCGGTCTCGGTGGGCTGATCCAGGTCATGTTCCGGCGCGGTGCGCGCGTGCGGCCCCTGCGCCCGTCCGCTTGGAACCCCTCCCTCGCCCTCGCCCGGCGCGACCGCGTGGTCAACGCCCTGGGCGGCGCACGCCTGGTGGAGCTCGCCCGTGCCGGAGCACTGGGGCGGGAGTTCCAGATCGCCGGGGAGGACCATGATCCCGAGGGCATCCTGTGGGACGGCGTGAACCTGTCCCCGATGAGCGCCTCGGAGGAGGCGATCGACCTCTTCGGCCGCTACGTCGTCGCCCGCCCGCGCCGCGCCAGCTCCGTGGTGGGCCCGCGGGCGGCCGTCGAGCAGCTGTGGCCCCACCTGGAGCCGCTGTGGGGAGCGGAGGTGCGCGAGCACCGCTGGAGTCAGCCCCTGCTGATGGCCAGGGGAGAGGCGGGCGCGCCGACGGGCGCAGGTCTCCGTGCAGCGGTCCCGTCCCAGATCGACCGCGTGTTCCCCGCCTCCGTGGCCATGTTCCGCGAGGAGGTGGGGGCGGACCCGCTGCGCGGTGACGGCGGCCGCGGCTACCGCGCGCGGGTCACCGAGCTGCTCCACCAGCAGCGCACCTACGTGGTCCTCGAGGGCACCGAGGTCGTGTTCAAAGCCGATGTGGGGGCGCTGTTCGAGGACGTCGCGCAGATCCACGGGGTGTGGGTGAAGCCCTCGCACCGCTCCCGGGGCCTGGGCCGCGCCGCCATGGCGGAACTGGTCCCGCTGGTGCGCCGCGACCACGCGCCCCACGTGTCCCTGTACGTCAACGACTACAACGAGCCCGCCCGGCGTGCCTACGCCGCCGCTGGCTTCGAGCAGGTGGCAGAGCTCTCCACGATCCTGTTCTGATCTTCTCGGTTCTGGTCTGCTCTGTTCTGTTCTGGTCTGGGCCGATCGGTGGTGGTCCGCGGTGCTCTCCCGCAGCGCCGCTCGGTCATCCCAGTTGGCACGGTTCTGCTCGATCCAGCTCTCACGTCCGTCCATGCCGCCCACCGTACTGATGATCCTCGGCGTCCCTACACTGCATCCATGACGTCCTCGCGCCGCGACTCCGCCCCCCCACCGGCGAGGGTGCCCCCGCCTGCCTGTACCTGCTGGTGGGCCCGCCGGCTGTCGGCAAGCTGACCATCGCTCGCGAGCTCGCCTCCCGCTGCGGCGCGATCGTGGTGGACAACCACCTCGTCAACAATGCCGTGTTCGTGCCCCTCGGGCTGAACCGCGGCGAGGAGGTGTCCCTCGCGGACACCGATGCCCTCCGCGCCCGGGTGCTCGACGTGGTGCTCGAGGCCACCGAGGCGGCCCCGGCCCGTTTCAGCCACGTCTTCACGATCTGGCTGCCGGAGGGACCGGGCAACGCCGCCTACGTCGAGCGGCTGCGCGATCTCGCCCATCGCCGCGGGGCACGGTTCGTCCCGGTCTGGCTCACGGCCGATGCGGGCGCTCTGCTCTCACGGGTGGACGCCCCGGAGCGCGCCCAGCGCAGCAAGCTCACCGATGCCGCCGTCCTTCAGGACCTGCTCGAGGTCCCCCTGCTGGCGGCGCCCGAGGATGGCCTCACGATCGACACCACGAAGATCGCACCCGCGCAGGCGGTGACGCAGATCCTCGAGTCACTGCGCTGAACGGCCCGACCGGGCGGTGCCGCCGGGAGGTCGATGCCCGTCACCTGGGAGGTGCTGCGGCCCCGGTCAGAGCGCGTCGATCGCGAGCAGCACGTTCGCTGCCGTCCACGCCAGCGGAGCCACCTCCGCGGGTCGGCCGTCGAACAGCACCTTCTCGGGCAGCGACCCCACCTGGGTGCGATGGCCCGCCAGCCAGCGGAGCACCTCGTGAGCATCGGCGTGATCGCCGGCTCGTGCCAGTGCGAGACCCAGCAGGCTGGTGGACGGTGTCCAGCTGACCCCGTCCTGCCGCCAGGACTCACCGGGGGCGATGCCTCCTCCGGGACGCGAGAGCCGTGAGCGCAGGGACCGCAGCTGCCGGGCGGGCACGACGCCCGGCATGCCGGAGGCGTCGAACAGTGCCAGCGCCGAGTCCTCGCCCCCGCCGGTGCGGTACCGCTGGTACCCGGCCGCGCCGAAGCTGCCGTGCAGGAGCGCCTCGAAGCTCTCGGCCGCGCGGGAGACGGGGGACTCCGCGGTGAGCGCGGCCGCCGCACGCAGGCCCCGCAGCGTCGCCGCCATGGTCCACAGGGTGACGTGCTTCTCCCGCACCTCCCAGTAGTCGGGGGTGGCGGGCGGCAGGGCGGTCCCGGCCTCGGTCAGCTCCACCAGCAGGGAGGTGGAGCGATCGACGAGGTCCGACAGGGACCCGGCCAGGTCGACGCGGTCCCTCGGCCCCACGGCCTCCAGCACCTCCTCCACCGCCCAGAGCAGCAGTCCCGTCCCGTCGAGCTGGCGGGGCCGGGAGTCCGGCCGGGCTCCCGTGGACGGCTCGTACCGTGCCTCGAACCATCCGTCGCGCGCCTGCAGGGACTGCAGGTGCAGCAGGATCTGGGCGGCCCGTTCCGCATGCCCCACCCGTGCCAGGGCGACCGCGCAGAAGGCGGCGTCCCGCGGCCAGACGTACCGCCAGGAGGGACTCCATGCCGCGACCGGGGCCGGCATTCCCTCCGAGAGCACCCACAGGTCCTGCAGGGCGGAACGGGCGAGGTCGCGCAGGTCCTCGGGCACAGCGGTCAGCCATGGCCGTGCGGCCTTCGTGAACGCATCGGAGGCGAGGACGATCGGGTGGGTGGCGCCCAGTCCGCGCACCAGGCGGGTGCCCGGCTGCAGTGCGGAGACGGGCATCCCGCTCGCGCCACGGGCCACCGGCGTGCCCGGCATCGCCCCGGCCCCGGGTGCCGCGGCTGATCCTCGCGCCCCCACCAGCACCCGTTCACCGGCGCCGTCGAAGGCCACGGTCTGGGACCACAGGGAGATCACAGTGCGGGAATCAGTGCCCGGGCGCGAGACCGCCGCGACACCACCGGTGCCCAGCACGCCCATCGCCCCCAGCAGTCCCGCGCCGCGCAGAAGCCGACGCCGGTCAGGGAGAGTGCGACCGGCGCCGCCGTTGGCCGGGGCGCTGGAACGGCCGAGCGGGCCGTGGCGAAGAGCGTCGGGGCTCAGAGCATCCTCCGTTGCGGGTGCGATGCGTGAATCGGTGCCTGCGCCCATGGTCGCATGAGACGGACGGATCCGTGCGGCGGCGCGGCTAGCATGGACCCGGCTCCGTCCGCCGCACCGAAAGGCCTGCCCCATGATCCGTCTGTCCTCCTCGTTCATCCGCACCCTGCGCGAGGACCCGGCGGATGCCGAGGTCGCCAGCCACCGCCTGCTGGTGCGCGCCGGCTACATCCGCCGCAGCGCCCCGGGCGTGTACACCTGGCTGCCGCTGGGACTGAAGGTGATGCGCAAGGTGGAGCAGATCGTGCGGGAGGAGCAGGACGCCATCGGCGGTCAGGAGCTGCTGTTCTCCGCCCTGCAGCCCCGCGAGCCCTACCAGGCCACCGGCCGCTGGGACGAGTACGGTCCCACCCTGTTCCGGCTGCAGGACCGCAAGCAGGCCGACTACCTGCTGGCCCCCACGCACGAGGAGATGTTCACCCTCGCGGTGAAGGACCTGTTCTCCTCGTACAAGGACCTGCCCTCGATGCTGTACCAGATCCAGACCAAGTTCCGCGACGAGGCTCGCCCCCGTGCGGGCCTGCTGCGGGTGCGCGAGTTCATCATGAAGGACGCCTACTCCTTCGACATCGACGATGTCGGCCTGGACGTCTCCTACGAGAAGCAGCGCGGCGCCTATCAGCGCACCTTCGACCGCCTGGGGCTGCCCACCGTGATCTGCCAGGCCGATGCCGGCGCCATGGGAGGATCCCGTTCCGAGGAGTTCCTGCATCCCACCCCGATCGGGGAGGACACCTTCGTGGTCTCCGACGGCGGCTACGCGGCCAACGTCGAGGCCGTCACCACGCTGCCCCCGCAGGCCCTCACGGAGGAGCAGATCGCGGCTCTACCCGCGATGCACGTCGAGGACACCCCCGGTGCCAGCACCATCGCGGCGCTCACCGACTTCTCCAACCAGGCGTTCCCCGGCCGGGGACCGATCGCGGAGTCGGGGGAGTGGACCCGCTACGAGATGCTCAAGCACCTGGTGTACCTGCTCACCCATCCCGACGGCTCCACCGAGCCGCTGGTGATCGCGATCCCGGGCGACCGTGAGGTGGACGAGAAGCGCTTGGAGGCTGCCCTGGCCCCGGCGGTGGCCGCGCCCTTCACCGACGAGGACTTCGCCGCGCACCCGGTGCTGAAGAAGGGCTTCATCGGCCCCGAGGGTCTGGGCCTGGAGGGTGCCAGCGGTATCCGCTACCTGGTGGACCCCCGCGTGGTGCCCGGCAGCGCATGGGTGGCCGGTGCCGGTGAGAAGGACAAGCACGTCTACGACCTGGTGTACGGCCGCGACTTCACCGCCGACGGCACCATCGAGGCCGCCGAGGTGCGCGACGGGGACCCCGCCCCCGACGGCTCGGGCCCCCTGCGCCTGACCCGAGGCATGGAGATGGGCCACATCTTCCAGCTGGGCCGCAAGTACGCGGAGGCGCTGGACCTGAAGGTGCTCGACGAGAACGGCAAGGCCCAGGTGGTCACCATGGGCTCCTACGGGATCGGCGTGACCCGCGCCGTGGCCGCCATCGCGGAGCTCTACCACGATGACAAGGGCCTCGCCTGGCCGCGCGAGGTCGCCCCGGTGGATGTCCATCTGGTCGCCACCGGCAAGGACCAGGCGGCGTTCGAGGAGGCCGAGCGCATCGCGACCCAGCTCGAGGACCGCGGCCTCACCGTGATCTACGACGATCGCCCCAGGGTCTCTCCCGGGGTGAAGTTCAAGGATGCCGAACTGCTGGGCATGCCCACCATCGTGGTGGTCGGCAAGGGCCTGGCTCAGGGCGTGGTGGAGGTGCGGGATCGTGCCTCCGGGGAGATCCGCGAGGTCTCCCCGCTGGACGTGGTCCAGGCCGTGGTGGAGCAGGCACGTCCCGCCTGAGCCCTCGGGCACGGACGGGCCCCGCTCTCGGGGCCCGTCCTCACTCCTCGGCAGCCCCCTCCGGGGCCATGGACGGCAGCGGCTCCAGCCTGCCCACCAGGGACGCGAGCACACCCGCCTCCGCCATCGCCGCCTCGATCGAGACGGCGCGCCGCTCGAACGGCGCTGCGCCCACCAGCGAGACGTGCCCCACCAGCAGAGCCTCCGAGAGGAGACTCGGCAACTGTGCTGCGCTGCGGCCGGAGAGCGTGCCGCCCGGCAGCGGGTACACCGCCTGCCGCTCCACCGGCGGGGCCCCATCCTCCGTCGCGATGGTCAGCAGCGCATCGGCCCGGGCGCGATGCTCCTCCACCGCTGTCAGGTGGTCCTCGCGCGCGGTCCCCTCGGCGCTCGCCGCGAGCACCTCGTGGACGTAGGCGGTGTACCACTCCTGCTCCTGGGCCGCCTCGATGTACTGGTGGTAGTCGCTCTCGGCACCGATCGAGGGCGGATCCTGCTGCGGGACCGCACGCGTGGGCGCGATGTCCTCCGCCGCCCGCGGCCCGGGGACCTCGCCCTGCCCGCTGGTCCGGTGCAGTCGCGCCGCCGCCCACGTGGTGTGGGCGCCGAGTGCGCACACGGGGCGGGCCAGGGATCCGGAGACCTGACGAGCCGCGTCCACGCACAGCTCCCTCAGCTCCACCAGCAGTGCGATCAGACCCGCCAGGTCGGTGGCCGTGGCGGTGGGAGCGGGCGCTGTAGTGGCGTGGGGATCCGGGTCCTCCGCCTGCTCCGACTCCCGCTCGGCCTGTGCGCCGGTCAGCAGCGCCTCGCGCTGCACCGGCAGTGCGCGGGACAGCGCCGCCAGGGCATCGGTGACCCCGACGTCCGGGGGCACCGGGGCCGGCTCGCCACCTCCGTCGCTCGCGCCGGTCCCGGCCCCGGCCCGATCCCGCAGCGCCTCCGTCGAGGCGACCGTGCGGTCCAGCAGCGCGAGCAGGTCGACCCGGTACAGGTCATCGATGCCGGGCGGGGGAGGCGTGTACTCGGCTGGGCCTCCCACGCGCACGGGACCGCAGGCCGTGATCCCCAGGACGCTCCCTGCTGCCAGCGCGAACACCGTGCGCCGACTCATCGCTGGAAAGGGGCGAGAGGCGGCGGAGGCAGGACGGGACGTGTTGGGCACCAGCTGATTCTCGCATCGAGCCCGCCAGTCACGCCTGAGGGCCGCAGCACAGGGGCCGCGAGGGAGCGGAACCCGGCCCGGCGCACTATCCTGGATCGTGCCCACCCCGGCCACCGGCGGTGGGGACTGACAATCGAGCCGCGGCCGTGGTGTGCGTGGAGGAGGGGGATCGAGCGATGAGCACGTCCGAGGAGCACTCCGCACTGCGGCAGGCCGCCACCGAGGTCCTGGAGCGCTTCGATCTCGTGCTGGAGGACCTGGTGGTACGGCCCCGCAGCGGCACCACCCAGGTGCGCCTGGTGGTGGACCTGCCCGAGGACCGCACCGGCAGCGCCGATCTCGACACCGTGGCCGAGGCCTCCAGCGCCCTCAGCGAGCTGATCGACGCCGACGGCTCCCTGATCGGATCAGGACCGTCCGTGCTCGAGGTCACCACCCCCGGCGTGGACCGGGCCCTCACCACCGCACGTCACTTCCGCCGCGCCCGCGGCAGGCTGGTCCTGCTGCGCACCGCCGACGGCACGGAGCATCGAGCCCGGGTGCTCGCCGTGCGGGAGCAGAGCTCCGCTTCCGCGCCGAGCTCCGGCACCGCTGAGGGCGAGCCCGTGATCGTGCTGCGTCCCGAGCCCGGCACCGACGACCGTGGCCGCCCGCGCCGGCTGCCCGCGGGCACGCCCGCACAGCTGCTGATCCCCCTGGCCGAGGTGGCCTCCGCCCGGGTGCAGATCGAGTTCGACCCACCGGCGGACCTCGACCAGCTGATCGCGGAGGCCGACACGATCACCACCGGCTCGGAGGGCGTCGACGAGGTCGACGTCGATCCGGCCGCCGCACCGAAGGAGAGCTGAGATGGACATCGACATGGGCGCCCTGCGCGCGCTCGAACGTGAGAGGGACATCCGCCTGCCCGTCCTGCTGGACGCGATCCGCCAGGCGCTGCACGCCGCCTACATGCACACCGACCACCCGGTGCGCACCTCCGAGGTGGTCATCGACGAGAAGACCGGCCAGGTCTCGGTGATCGCCCGGGAGTTCGCCGAGGACGGCACCGTGGTCGAGGAATGGGACGACACCCCGGAGAACTTCGGTCGCGTCGCCGCCTCGACCGCCCGCCAGGTGATCTTCCAGCGCATCCGCGACCTCGAGGACGAAGCGGTGCTGGGGGAGTTCGCCGATCGCACCGAGGACATTGTCTCCGGAATCATCCAGCAGGGCCGGGACCCGCGCATGGTGATGGTGGACCTGGGCGACGTCGAAGCGGTCCTGCCCCCGCACGAGCGGGTGCCCGGTGAGGAGTACCCCCATGGCAGGCGGCTGCGCGCGTACGTGATCGAGGCGCGCCGCGGCCCGAAGGGTCCGCAGATCACGCTGTCCCGCTCCCACCCCAACCTGGTGCGGCGCCTGTTCGCCCTGGAGGTGCCCGAGGTCGCCGACGGCACCGTCGAGATCGCGGGCCTGGCCCGGGAGGCCGGCCACCGCACCAAGATGGCGGTGCACGCCGCGGTCCCGGGCGTCAACGCCAAGGGCGCCTGCATCGGACCCATGGGCGCCCGGGTGCGCGCGGTGATGAACGAGCTGGGCGGCGAGAAGATCGACATCGTCGACTTCGACGAGGATCCGGTTGCCTATGTGGCCAACGCCCTCTCGCCCGCCCGTGTGACCTCCGTGACCGTGGTGGACGAGGTGGGCAGGGAGGTACGTGCCCTGGTGCCGGAGAACCAGTTCTCCCTCGCCATCGGCAAGGACGGCCAGAACGCCCGCCTCGCCGCGAAGCTCACCGGTTGGAAGATCGACATCGGCCCCGACTCCTCGGGCGCGGCCTGATCCCGGACGCTCGCGCCTGCCCGTGTGGGACGGGGCGCACCCGCCGGGCACCGCCGACTGTGTCCCACACCTCCCCGGTGAGGTCGCGCCGGAGCCCTTCCGCTACACTGGAGAGGCTGTTCAGCCGGTGGTGGCACAGCGGGGGTCCGTCCCGGGTCGCCGTGATGGCATCGCCGGTCGTGCTCGCCGAGGTCAGGGACGATCGGCACTCGTACGGGAGCAGCGAGTACGCCAGTGATGTCATCGAGATCCACGAGCGTGCTCACACCCAGGAACGGCTGAGAGTCCTCGGTGTCCACGACGTCGC